>CAXFAI010000034.1:0-27095 GCA_964001305.1 uncultured Flavobacteriales bacterium | reverse complement strand
GTATTGACTTCTGTTTCTCCGGGTCAGTTGTTTACTAAAATTACCCATGATGAGCTAACGCAATTGATGGGAGGCGAGCAAGAAGAAATAAATTTGAAAGGAAATCCTGCCATTATTTTAATAGCAGGTTTGCAAGGGTCAGGTAAAACTACCTTTTCAGGAAAACTAGCCAATCTCTTAAAAAAGAAGAAAGCGAAAAATCCATTGTTGGTGGCTGGTGATGTATACCGACCTGCGGCAATTGATCAGTTGCATGTAGTTGGTGAGCAAATTGGAGTTCAGGTTTATTCGGATAAGGAAAACAAAAATCCAGTTGACATTGCTCAAAGAGCCATTCAAGAAGCCAAATCAAAGGGCCATGATGTGGTTATTGTGGATACTGCTGGTCGTTTGGCGGTTGACCAAAAAATGATGGAGGAAATTTCTGCTGTAAAGGCGGCAATCAATCCAACAGAAATCTTATTTGTGGTGGACTCTATGACAGGTCAAGATGCTGTGAATACGGCAAAAGCTTTTAATGAGCAAATTGACTATGATGGAGTAGTATTAACCAAATTAGATGGTGATACTAGAGGTGGAGCAGCACTTTCTATTCGCACGGTAGTAAATAAACCCATTAAGTTTATTGGTACGGGAGAAAAGATGGAAGCACTAGATGTTTTCTATCCAAAACGTATGGCTGATCGTATTTTGGGTATGGGTGATGTTGTTTCATTAGTAGAAAGAGCTCAAGAACAGTACGACGAGGAGAAGGCAAGAAGATTACAGAAAAGAATTGCGAAAAATCAATTTGACTTTAATGACTTCTTAGACCAAATCGGTCAGATAAAGAAAATGGGTAATGTAAAAGATTTAATGGGAATGATTCCGGGCGTTGGAAAAGCCATGAAAGACATTGATATTGATGACGATGCCTTTAAGCATATTGAAGCCATGATTCATTCGATGACTCCGGAAGAAAGAGCGAATCCTAAAATGTTAGATGGTTCTAGAAGAAAACGTATTGCAAGAGGTAGCGGGACATCTGTACCGGAATTGAACAAATTGTTAAAACAGTTTGAGCAAACCAGTAAAATGATGAAGATGATGGGCAATAAGCAAAACATGGCTAAAATGATGCGTAATATGCCTAAAATGCCAGGCGGTTTAGGTAAATAAGATGATATGCAAATACTAGACGGGAAGAAGACATCGGCAGAAATCAAGCAAGAAGTTGCTGAAGAAATAAAAGCCTTAAAAGAAAAAGGGAAGAAAATACCTCACTTGGCTGCTGTATTAGTTGGAAATAATGGAGCAAGTATTACCTATGTTAATGCTAAAGTTAAAGCTTGCGAATTAGTAGGTATGCAGTCTACCTTAGTTAAGTTAAGCGATACCATTTCCGAATCTGAGTTGCTTGAAAAAGTAGAAGAACTTAATCAAGATTCTGAAATTGATGGTTTTATAGTACAACTTCCTTTACCAAAACACATCAATGAAAAAAAAGTTACAGAAGCCATAAGCCCAAAGAAAGATGTAGACGGCTTTCATCCTTGGAACATTGGTAAAATGATGCTCAATTTACCAACCTTTTTGCCCGCAACTCCTTACGGAATTATGCAATTAATAGAAAGACACAATATAGAAACGAATGGTAAACATTGCGTTGTGGTTGGTAGAAGTACCATTGTTGGAAGTCCGGTTTCAAACTTAATGTCCAGAAATGCCTACCCCGGAAATTGTACGGTAACACTCACACATAGCCGAACGGTTAACTTAGCGGAAATAACTCGTACTGCGGATATTTTAATTGTAGCCTTAGGTAAACCTGAATTTATCACAGCAGATATGGTAAAAGAAGGTGTGGTTGTTTTTGATGTAGGGATTACCCGAAAACCTGATAAAACTAAAAAATCTGGTTACAAATTATATGGAGATGTAAAGTTTGATGAAGTTGCAGAAAAAGCGGCTTTCATTACACCGGTTCCAGGTGGGGTAGGGCCAATGACTATTGTTTCTTTATTAAAGAATACAATTTTAGCTGCTAAAGGGAAATAAAAAAGCCCTGCTTCAGAGCAAGGCATTTGTTTTAAGAATCGTTAGAATTGGCAGAGCTAACTCTCAAGTTTCTGCCCATATGTTCAAATCCGTCAAGGGCCTCAATGGCTTTTTGACCACCTTCATCAGCCATTTCAACAAATCCAAAACCTTTAGAGCGTCCTGTAAATTTATCGGTAATAATTTTTACAGAATTAACATCTCCAAATTCTGCGAATAGATTTCCTAAATCATCTTCGGTTGCTTTGTAGGGGATATTTCCCACGTAGATATTCATAGCGATAGTATTAGTAAGAACACAAAGTAAGTAATTAAATCCTTAAATATTTGATTCTCAATAAAAATATAAAATACGCTTAACGTTTTGTTTTACTTTAATTTGCTCGTTTGGTAAATTCTTTTTGGAAGTCTTCCCAACTTCCATTTCGATATGCATTTTCACCAAAGAAGTACAAAATCGGTAGTATGTTTTCTTTGGATTGAAAACCCGGTATTGGTTGAAGCATATTTCCAGATTCATCCAAATAGACAATAGTTGGGTAAGACATTTTTCCTTGCATTAATGAGATTGCTAATTGATGAGGATGTCTTCTTCCATTCGGTTTTTCATTTACAAATATTTGCTCATTTAAATAAACGGTATCCTTTCTCTCTGCATTGAGTTTAACCGCATGATAATGCTCTTTAACATAAGCAACTACTTCAGGGTCTTTAAATGTGGTGTTATCCATTTTTTTACACCAGCCACACCATGAGGTATATACGTCTATTAAAAACTTTTTTGGTTCTGTTTTATTGGCTTCAACGGCCTCGGTAAAACTTAACCACTCAATTTGTTGGGAATTTCCAGTTTCTTCTTGTGCTGAAATAGTGTGAGAAAGAACCAAAAAGAAAGCTATTGTGAGAATTTTATTCATGACTATCTGAATTTGAATGAAGAATAGTTAGCAACAAAGATTGAACCAATTTGGGTGATTTTTCATGATCAAAAAATTCAAATTTCCATTGGTTAATGATATTTCTATTGCTCTTGGTTTTTTTGCTTGAGTTTAAAGTGTATCGGCATTCAATTTTATGGTTTACATAAACAGGGGCAATAAGTTTCCATTGATCAATTCCCATACCGGCCTCAATGGTGTTCGCATATTTTGGCAACCATTTGTTTACATAAAAGAAATAAAAGGGTTGAGCACCACTACAAACTAAGCCACCAAATCTACTTGCCTTTGCTGCTGTTTCATCAAGGTGAAAGGGTAGAGGATCCATTTGTTTAGCGTAGCTAATAATCTCTTCTTTTGAAAATCGTTTTTCGCCGAGAGAAATAGTTTTACCAAGCTGAAATTTTAAATTCATATGAAACAAAAATGAGGATAATAATGAATCAATGCTTTAATAAGTCCCTTTATTTAAGTGCTTTTTAATACATTTTATGAAAGTGAACGTAGAAGGTATGTTATGCATGCATAGTTGTCGTTTTTCTTTATAGGTTCATATTTAAGGCTTACTTTTGCAAACATTAAAATTATTTCATGGAGAAGGAAATTCTGACTTTACACGATATTAATCAACTCGATTTTACAACCGTAATATGGATTGCAGCACCTTTTATGTTTGCATTTGTATTAATTGAATTTATTGTTGGTAGAAAGAAATACGAGAACCTATACAACGGGAAGGATTTTCTTGCATCACTAACCATTGGATTGGTAAATGTGGTTCTGAATGGATTTATGAAATTGGGAATGTTTACCGTATTCCTATTTTTTTACAATCTATCACCACTCAGAATTCCACATACGTGGTGGTCATATGCACTTTGTTTAGTAGTGTTGGATTTTTGCCGATATTGGGCACATCGTATTGCTCATGAGCAGCGTTTTTGGTGGTCAACCCATGTGGTTCATCACTCATCTGAGCATTATAATCTATCTGTTTCTTTTAGACTTTCGTGGACTCAAAATTTGAAGTTAGTTTTCTTCCTTCCAGTAATTTTAATGGGCTTTCATCCTTTGGTGTTTTTCATCATTCATCAAATTGAAGTGCTATACCAATTCTGGATTCATACAGAACTAATTAGAAAGCTTCCTGCTCCAATTGAGTATATTTTTACAACACCTTCACACCACCGAGTTCATCACTCAGTAAACGAAAGATATATTGATAAAAACTACGGCTCGACTTTCATTATTTGGGATAGAATGTTTGGAACCTTTCAAGAGGAGGATGAAAAAGCCGTGTATGGAATAACCAAACCAGTGAATTCTTATAATCCAGTCTTCTTGGTTTTTCACGAATGGCTTGAAGTATTTAAAGACTTGGGGAAAGCTCGCTCGATAAAGGAGATGTGGACGATCTTGTTTGGAAGCCCAGTAGATAAGCATAAAGAAGATTTGGCAGAAATGAGCACATTTTCTTCAGAATCAAAACAGAAGACAATTCCTTTGACTAAAAACGAAAATATAAGTCCTAAAAAGGCGGTTTAGTTTTTAGATGTAACAAAAGTTACTTATTAGCTTAAGATCACTTCATACTTTTGATTGAAATAAGAAAAGTATGCTAGAATTGATAAAAAATGTTTTTGGTTTTGGAAAATCCGCAACTGATTTTAAATCGTTGAAAGAGCAAGGGGCATTAATTGTTGATGTTAGAAGTAAACAAGAATTCAATCAAGGGCATTATCAAAAGGCCTTAAATATTCCATTAGATCAAATTGGAAGAGAAATTCCAAAATTGAAAAAGAAAAGTAAAGTTATAATTACTTGTTGCCTTTCAGGAGCGAGAAGTGGTGCTGCTAAAAGACAATTAGAGGCTGCAGGCATTGAAGCTTACAATGGAGGAAATTGGTCTTCTTTAGCTAGAAAGTTAGAAGATTGATTGACCGAGAGGTCGAGTGTAGTAGTTTTAAGGCTGTGCAATTACTGCACAGCCTTTTTATTAAAACATGGTGAAATTAATGTCTAATTAATAAAAAAGCCATTCGTATTCGAATGGCTTTTTCTTGAGATTAAGTATTTTTTAAAATCTTTCTAATTCAGAAAAGAAGAAATTTCCTTCAATTGCAGCGTTTTCATCACTATCAGAACCATGAATGGCATTGGCAGAAATCGATTCAGCATACAATTTTCTAATTGTACCTTCAGCAGCTTCTTCTGGATTTGTAGCACCAATTAAAGTTCTGAAGTCTGCTACAGCATTGTCTTTTTCTAAAATTGCGGCTACTATAGCTCCGCCTGACATATAATCTACTAATTCGCCATAAAATGGACGCTCCTTGTGTACTTCGTAAAATGCACCGGCACCTTCTTTTGAAAGCTTAGTGTATTTCATAGCTACAATTCTAAATCCAGCAGCATTGATTTTCTCTAAAATTGCACCGATGTAGTTTTTCTCAACTGCATCAGGCTTAATCATGGTAAAAGTTCTGTTTCCTGACATAACGTATTTTTTTGAGCCGCAAAAGTAATGAAGCTTTTAACTATACATCAAAAATGTGAGCTTAAATAAATCTTATTGTTTGCTAATTATTACTGCTAAATAGAATTAGTATTGGAATATAAAAGAACTGTCTTAATCTATATTGATATAAACTGTACCTGCCGAAGAAGCATTAATCTCAGTGCCAGGAGGAATTTCAGCATTTTTACCTTTCATGGTTAAAAATAATATACATATTAGTAAGCCTAGTACTATGGCAGTAGATTCTTTATCTTCTCCTTCTTGATATAGATTTGAACTTGCTAAAGGAATTATTGTGCCATCAACTGCAGCAACATTGCTTACTTGAATTTCTAAATGTCCTGCTTTTCCTAATCCTTTTGCTTTCTGAGACCTAGTTACTTGACCTTTTGCAATTGTTCCTGCTTTTATAACCGTTTTGCTGTCCACTTTAACATCGTATTTTACTTTAAAGTCAATCAATTGACCTGGAACTAATAAATCAGATTTCAGAAAAGAAACGGTTTCAAGAATTATAGAAGTACCCGCATTTAAGGTAACTTTTTCATTGGCCGAAATGGAATTGACAAATAATAGATTAAAAGCTAAGAAAATAGAAAGCATTTTAAAAAGTAGGGATTTTTTAATTGTAGTTATCATTATATTAAATTTAATAGAAAATGGATTTTTTAAGTTTACGTATTGTTCTTTTATCAATAGTAGAATTATATCTTTTTGCACTTTGAATTGAACCATTAATATTACCAATATAAAAACTAAATGAAAATAGCCCGGTTAATGCGGCCATTCCATAGTTTTCATTTTTAATATTTGAATATGTTGCATACCCAAGTAGACCATTAATAACCAGTGAAGAAATGGCAGTTTGATTATGTCCTGCATAAGCATACCCCATACCTGGTATAATGGATAATAATCCTGCCAAATATGGCTTTTTGTATCTTTCTTGTTCATGTTGTTTTAGCACATATAAGCTATTTATTTTACTTGTTATATAAGGACTTGTATTCGATATAAGTTCAAAATTATTATTGCATTCGGTCCACTTTTTTTCACAAGCTAGAAGTAAGCCTTTTAACAAAAGAGCCTTGTCTATAATTGCGCTATCTCTACTATTATTAATACTTCTGTTGTAGTATTCTAAAGCGGTACTATAGGAGTTAATATCAAAGTATAATTTTCCAATTTCATTCAATATTTCTGGTTCTTTTTGAATCTTTATGGGAAACGAATTTTGAAATTCAAATATGGCAGATTCTTGTTCATTTAAAGCTCGTTTACAGACTAAATAATTTAAGTATATGGATTTACTTATTTCTATTTTGCTAGAATAAATAATACGATTAATCTCCAATAAAGCTTCTCGATAATGTTTGTTCATAATAAGATAGCTAATGAACTGTCCACTTTCAGAAGTATCTATTGCACTAAATAAAATGACATTTTCATTCTGATAAAGAATTTCATTCAGTTCGGAAGTATCATTTAAAGAAAAATCGACTAGTCTAGAGCCATCAGAGGTAAGAGTTTTTTGATAGAATCTTACATCATGACTACACCTTAACATTCGATCGGCAGTTAGAATAGTAGCTTCAAAAGGATTAAAAGATTTAAAAGAATTTAGACCAAAATTGGAACAACTTGGATGCATTTGGCAATTTGAGCCTCTAATTGAACTAATGTACTTCTGATAGAAATCAATATAATCTGTTATTGCAGCTTGATTATTTTTTGACTTCAAAGTCTGCTGGGAATAAAGATTACTAGGAGAAAGGTAGACACAGATTACTAAAGTTATACAGTATATAAGCTTCACAGCTGTTACTTTTAAAATAAAATTCATTCCATTTCCTTATTCATGAATAGCTAAAATTCGTCTTTCTTATGTCATCTTTAAAATTCAATATGAAGATAGATTATTTTAACTATTTACATCGCTATAATATCCAAATCCTTATTGGCTTTTTTAGCAGTACTTAGTTGCTGTGGTACCAAGCTTCTAATATGTTCTGCTAAACTTTTTAATGCATCTTGCTTTAGCAATGAAGTGGTACTAACTAAACTAATTTCTCGTACTGGAATGGGTGATTTAAAGGCTTTGCAGCGCTTTTTTCTTACTTGGCTTAATTGACGGTAGTATAATTCCGGTAAAAGCGTATACCCTCCAAATTGATCACTAAGATTCAGCAAAGTATCAAACGAATTGCTCTTGAAATTTAATTGAGCATTGTTTGGATCTTCTTCTTCCAAACCACAAATGGCCATACTTTGATTCCGAAAACAATGTCCTTTATCGAGTAACCACACTTTTTTGTTTTTTAATTCCGATAAATTGACTTCCTTGTTTTTACCATCTATTCCATATACAAACAAGGCTTCATAATAAAGAATTTCTTCAACGGGTAGTTCCATTTGATTGGGCAGTGGGGTTGATAAAATTCCCATATCTAATTCTCGTTTCCTCAGTTTAGAAACAATTTCTTCAGTAGTAATTTCTTCAATACTTAAGCTAAGTTCAGGATGGTTGGGTAAAAAGCTAGGAAGTACTAGTGGTAATAAAGTATTAGCAATAGTAGGAATTATTCCCACTTTGATTTGACCTTTTAAACGGCCATTACTGTCTTTTAATTCATAAAGCTGTTGCTGAAGTAACATGATTTTTTCTGCCTTTTGAATAAAGTTTATGCCTTTATCTGTGGTTAGAATCGGATGTTTACTTCGATCAAAAAGCGCATAGCCTATTTCTTCTTCCAAGCGTTTTATCATGCCACTTAAAGTAGCCTGCGTAACGTTACAACTGATTGCTGCTTGACCAAAATGTTGGTGCCTATGAACAGCTAAAACATAACTTAATTGTTGAAAATTCATGATAGATAATATCTATCAAAAATATAGAAATATTCGTTAGGTTCTATGAATAAAGCGACCTAAATTTGTCCTGTATTTAAACAAAAAGTTGAATTAATTTTTATCTAATCATAACCCAAAAAAAGAAAGAAAATGGCATTAGTCGGAAAAAAATTCCCAAACATTAGTGTTCCAGCTATCAACGAATTAGGTGACACCAAAGAGTTGAACCTTTTTGAAGAAGCTACAAAAAACAAGAAGAAAGTATTGCTTTTTTGGTATCCAAAGGATTTTACATTTGTTTGTCCAACAGAGTTACATGCATTCCAAGCAGCATTAGCCGAGTTTGAGAAAAGAAATGTGATGGTTGTTGGTGCTTCTTGCGATACAGCAGAAGTTCACTTTGCATGGTTAAACACTGCAAAAGACAATGGCGGTATTGAAGGAGTTTCATATGATCTAATTGCAGATAGCAACAGAAACCTTTCTACCATTTTAGATATTCTTGATGTTCAAGAAATCACTTACAATGAAGAATTAGATGCTGACATCATAGAAGGAGACTATGTAACTTATAGAGCTACTTACTTAATTGATGAAGATGGTGTTATTTTTCATGAAGGAGTAAATCACATGCCTTTAGGTAGAAATGTAAATGAATTTTTACGTTTAATTGATGCTTATACGCACGTTCAAGAAAAAGGTGAAGTATGTCCTGCTAACTGGGAAGAAGGAAAAACTGCGATGAAAGCTGATAGAGCAGGAGTAGCTGATTACTTAAGTAACAATTAATAAAAGAATAGAATTATGTACCAAGAATTAGACACAGACAATTTAGCTGATCAATTGGCAAACCATGATAAAGTGGTAGTTCAATACTCTGCAGGCTGGTGTGGCAATTGCCGCATGATAAAGCCTAAATTTAAAAAGATGGCTAGAGAAAATGAAAACATCGCTTTTATCTTGGTAGATGCTGAAAAGTATCCTGAATCTAGAAAGTTAGCCAAGGTTGATAATTTACCCACATTTGCAAGTTTTAAGGCAGGGGAATTAAAAAGCCAAGTGCAAACAAACAAAGCTGAAAAACTTAAAGAATTAGTAGATGAGATTGCCGCTAATTAAACACATCAATAGCTTTATTGCTGAAAATGATGAAGATTACGTAGAAGAAGCCATTGAGCTTTTAGAACATTTGTCAGAAAGTGAAAACTTAAAAGACGAAGAGTTAGACGTTATTGGAGAAATTCTTTCCAATTTATATGGAGGCCTTGAAGTGGCCAAAATGGTAAAAGAAGGAAAGAGTGAGAAAGAAGCGGCCAATGCATTTATGCAGCGTGTGCTAGGTTCAATCGATCAGTAATTCAAAAATCTTTAAGTCCCGCTTCGGCGGGGCTTTTTTATGGATAAAACTGTAGGTTTAAAGCACGAATTACTTCATCAATAGGAATACAAAAACCAATACCTTCAGCGCGATCATCGCTGATTTTAAAAGTGGTAATTCCAATTAATTCTCCATTGGCGTCCATCAATGCTCCACCACTATTTCCTGGGCTAATGCTTACATCTGTTTGAATAATTTTCATGTAAGGCAAATCTCTAATACCACTAATTATTCCTCTAGAAACGGATTGACTCAGGTCAGAAAATAGGGGAGTGCCAATGGCAAAAACATTCTCACCAACTTCTACTTTAGCTTTTGTTGAAATTTTTAATGGCGTTAAATCTTCAGCTTCAATTTGAAGCAAAGCAATGTCATAGTCGCTATTTGTTTTAAGGACTTTTACATCAAATTTTTCACCAGAGTTACTAATTATTCTAAGCTCTTTGGCTTCATGAATTACATGATAGTTGGTCAGTAAATGTCCGTCTTCGGACACTAATACCGCACTGCCATGACCTTCTTTACTTTCAAGGGTATAAACCGCTTTGATAGCGCGCTGAATGTTTATCTTATCATTCTTCTCTTCGTACTCTTTTACTGTTTTTAAATAGCTTTCTTTTCCTTGCGCTTCAATTAAATAACTAGCTTCTATGTCTTCCACTGCCTTTAGAAACAATTCATTTTGGCCAATTTTTTCAGCAGCCAATCGCAATGGGGGAGCTAAAATGTATTCGGTGCTTCCTGCAAAACGCTCTTCAGTTACTTTAAAAGGAAATGATTTTACTATTTCATCGGGATTTTGCGAAGAGTAGAGTTGCCATTTTCCTTTTAGACTGATGTAGCCTGCATATTCTTGTTGATATTTCCCTGAATAGTGAAAATAAACAGAATCAATAATGGCTTGAATAACAACTCTAGGTTTAGTAAGTCCTGTAATTTTTCTTTTTTGCTTATGCTCTTCCAGTGCTTCAATGTCATTGCTTTCTAATCCCTCAATTACATAATGGTGAAGGATGTTTGGAAAGCCTAAATCCCTAAAAGGCTTATCGCTATGATATTTTATCTTCTTTTTATCATTGATATAGCCGATAAATTGACCATCTTCGAAAGCATATTCAGTAAATCGAACTGAAATGAGTTGATCTTGACTTTGTGCTTTGATATTTGGGGTTAGGCAAAAAAAGAGAAACAGAATAAATGCGATCTGTTTGAATAGTCGAAATTTGTACATGCTACAAACATAAGGAATACCTTACTTTTTTAGCGTTCTGTTTTCTCCCATACCATACAGTTTTACGTCTTGTTTAAATTGCCAATTAAATTCTTTGAATAAGGGTTCTCCGATAGGGAGAATGGCTTCTTTTTGATTGGTTTTAACTTTACTTATTGCAGGGTCAATAGGGTAAGCGTTCATTTCCTTTGAAGGGTATTTTTCAAGCATAGCTGTGATATCGCTTAAATCAGTATTTAAATTTAAATATTTTCTATACTGACTTTCATGTAAGATTACTGGCATACGATGATGTGGTATTTTTTGTAAAACGGCATTAGGAGGACAGGTAATAATTGCGAATGAAGTTAAAATCTCTCCGCTATTTTCGTCTACCCATTCATCGTAAATACCCGCCATGGCAAAGGGTCGGTTTTTGTCCTTTAAATAAACTAAATAGGGCTTTTTTAGTTTCTCTTTTGTAGTTCCTTCTATAAACGCATCTGCAAGCACCAAACAACGTTTATTGCGTATGGTATGTCTAAAAAAGGGCTTTTTCAAGATTCCTTTGCTACCCCTAAAATCAGGATGATTCTCTTGGTTATGATCACCTTCAGCTCTAGCATTAATTACCCAAGTGCGTTTTCTAGACCAATGAGGAGTATATCCAAAATGAGCAAGTTGTATTTCTTGGGGCTTCTCTGAAGTAATAATTGGCGCTTTTTGTCCGGCTGAAACATTGTAATTTAAGTTCCATGGCATTAAAGCCGAAGCATTAAATTTTTTCTCATAAGCTTCTACGGTAGAAATGATCACATAACGACCACACATAACTAAAACTGAACTTTTAATAAGCACACGTCATCTATTTGTTCCTCAGCTCCCATCCAAGCTTTAAGTCTTTGTTCAAGCTCTTCAGATAAAACTTTGCCATTTAATAGATTCAATTCTAAGAGGTAATTTTTAAATTGAGAATACTTCAGTTTTTTGCCTTTAGGGCCACCAAACTGATCGGCATATCCATCTGAAAAGAGGTAAATAGCATCCCCTTTTTCTAAAGTAATTTCTTGCGTATCAAATTCATTTCTTGTAATAAATTTACCAATCGGTTGCTTATTGCCTTTGTATTCAATTAAATCATTATTTCTAATTAAATAGAGTGGATTGAAAGCTCCTGCATACTTAAGGCTCGACTTTCGATCCCAAACACAAAGTGCAATATCCATCCCGTCACTTACTTTCGTATTTTCTTTGGCAAAGGTGGCTTCTACAATCAATGTCAATTCATCTAGAATTTTTCCAGGGTCAGTAAGTTTCAATTCTTTAATGCAACGATTTAGAGCGTTGTGTCCAACTACACTCACCAAAGCTCCGGGAACTCCATGTCCTGTGCAGTCTGCAACGGCAAAAAAGACATGTTCTTCTGTGGCTTCCATCCAATAAAAGTCTCCGCTTACAATGTCTTTGGGAAGATAAAGTACAGATGGGTTAATCAACTCTTTTACCAAATCAGATTTGGAAGGAAGGATGGCATCTTGCAAGCGTTTTGCATAATTGATACTGTTTAAAATATCTCTATTTTGCTCAGAAAGAATATCATTTTGATGTCTAATTTCCTCAGTTCGTTCTTTAACTTGTATTTCTAATTTTTCGTTTTGCTCTCTTCTAAGTTCGTCTACTTCTTGAAGTCGCTTAAATGCAATTTCTTGAGCCTCAATTTTTTCAATTTGTGTTTTTCGGTATCTATTTGCCATTGCAATAGATAAAAAGAATACTTCAGTTGCTGAACCCAATTTTAATGCATTTGAGGCTAAAAACTCACTATTAATAAAATTGGTATTTGTAGTTATGAATAAGATAGCACCTACCACTAAGCCAATAAAAGCCATTAAAACAGGTACATCTGGTTTCTCATCACTTTTATACTTTAAATACAAACCATAAAGAATGTATAAAATAGAAATAAAGGATAATCCATTGAGAACCGGGTAAGAGAATTGATATAAAACTCCACTTGTCAGGCTTGCTGCAAGAGAAAGCAAGACTAAAACTATGAATCCATTATATACCCTTAAATAGTTTTTATGTTGTTTGTCAAATTCTAAAAACTTTTTGACATAAATAAGCATAAAGGTCATGGATATGGCTGCCATGGCTAATATGGCATGATTTCCAACCCATGGAAAACAGGGCCAAAGAAACTTATAAGCTAAGCCATCTAATGAAAGTTGAAATACCCCTAAAACAAATACATAAACTACAAAATATAAATACAAGTTTTGGCGCAAGGCTAGGCCAAAAAAGGAGAAAAGTATAACTACGATTATAAAGAGTCCATAATAAAGACCGAGATAGAAATGCTCTTTAGAGGCGAATTGAGTAAACTCTTCAATTTTCCATAGTTTGAAAGGAAGTTTGAGAATTTCGCCATCACTTTCGGTTTCTGCTACTAGCCACAAAGTTTCTTGAGCAGGAAAGCTTACCGGAAAGATAAATTTTCGATGTTGATACGGTCTATCTTTAAACGCTAGTTCATCTCCGGCATAAAAGACTTCAATGAGTTCTTTATTGGAATTGAAAACGTACAAATTGACTTTATTCGTTAATGGTCTAGCGAGCTCAATGTATAATTTTAAGGGAATTGTAGTGTCATTTCTAAGCTGAATTCTCATCCAATAAGTCGATGATGTAAAATCCATGTAAGGAATATCAGAGTCAGCCGTAAAAAATTGCTCTTTCAGTGAGTCACTTGGACTTAAAATATCTTTAAATTGGAATTGATGATTCGCGTCTTTCAGAATTTCGGCATGTTTTGCCAAATGTTTTGAGCGCTCTATCGTGTTTACATGAAATACTTCTTGCTGATTTGCAAAAAGTGCTAAACAGTTTAAAATGAAAAAGAAAATTGCGGTAGTACGGATAAGTATAAAACTCAATCAAATGTTGTTTTGAAGATATACGATATTAAGAATTATTAAGGTATAAACGAAATTCAAAGCTAGTTGTTTAATTAATTTAGATTAACGTATGATAGGTTTTCGATTTGAACAATTTCAAGAGCAAGAAGAAAGAAAAACACCTTATGAAAAACTACTGTCTATCTTTCTCGAATTAATGACTTATACTTCTGGAGATTTTGAAGAAGCATTTGAATGGTTAGAACAATTAGATGATGAGTATGGATTGACAAACGAAGATTATACCTTAGAAGATTTCAGAAAAGAACTGGAGTCGAAAAGTGTAATAACCAAAAATGAGAATTCCTTTGAATTGAGTAGTAGAGGGGAGCAATTGATACGCACGAAAGCATTGGACCAAATTTTTGGAAAATTGAAACGTAGTAGTAGAGGAAATCATAAAACAAAGTACATGGGTTTAGGTGAAGAAGAAAGTTCTGATCGTAGACCTTTTCAGTTTGGGGATAAAACAGAGCAGATTGCCTTTACCGAATCCTTTAAGAATGCCCAGATAAACCATGGAATTGAAAGTGGTTTTTTAACTGAAAGAGACTTAGAAGTTAATGAGCAATTCCATAGTGCTCAAATGTCTACCGTTTTAATGATTGACATATCTCACTCTATGATTCTTTATGGAGAAGACCGAATTACTCCAGCTAAGAAAGTAGCTATGGCTTTGGCCGAATTGATTAAAAGGAAATATGCAAAAGATACTTTAGATATTGTTGTTTTTGGAAATGATGCTTGGGAAGTACAGCTAAAAGATTTGCCATATTTGACTGTGGGGCCTTACCATACAAATACAGTTGCAGGCTTAGAGTTGGCTATGGATTTACTTCGCAGAAGAAGAAATCCAAATCGGCAGATTTTTATGATTACAGATGGGAAACCGACTTGTATTATTGAAAATGGAGAGTATTATCAAAATAGCTGGGGACAAGACCCCAAAATTCTAAATCGAACCATCAACTTAGCCCGTAGCTGTCGAAAGCTGAATATTCCAATTACCACTTTTATGATTGCACAAGACCCTTATTTGCAGCAGTTTGTAGAAGAATTTACTGAGGCCAATAACGGAAAAGCCTTTTATGCAGGCTTAGAAGGTCTAGGCGATTTTATATTTAAAGATTACGAGAAAAATAAAAAAAGACGAGTTTAATGAATATACAAGAAATCAAAAACTTAGGTGAGCTTAAAGCTGCGGGATATCAATCAAAGAGCTTAAAAGAAGAACTTCGCACAAACTTAATTGCTAAAATTCAAAATGGCGAAGAAGTTTTCAATGGCATTGTAGGTTATGAAGATACGGTAGTGCCCAATTTAGAGCGAGCTATTCTTGCAGGACATAGTATCAACTTACTTGGATTAAGAGGGCAGGCAAAAACCAAGATTGCACGCTTAATGACAACTCTTCTTGACGAGTATATTCCTATTGTAGCAGAATCTGAAGTAAATGATGACCCTTTAAAGCCTTTGTCCTATAAGGCTAGAACTATGATTGAACAGTTGGGTGATCAAACACCAATCAGTTGGGTGCATCGTTCAAAACGTTATGTTGAAAAATTAGCTACCCCTGATGTTTCTATAGCTGACTTAATAGGTGATGTGGACCCCATAAAAGCAGCCAACTTAAAATTAGATTACAGCGATGAACAAGTGATTCACTTTGGTTTAATACCTCGCTCTAATCGAAGCATCTTTGTGATTAATGAATTGCCTGACTTGCAAGCTCGTATTCAAGTGGCGCTTTTCAATATTTTGCAAGAAGGAGATATTCAAATTAGAGGTTTTCAATTGCGATTTCCCTTAGATATTCAATTTGTCTTTACGGCAAATCCGGAGGATTATACCAACAGAGGAAGTATAATAACTCCACTCAAAGATCGAATTCAGAGCCAAATCATGACTCACTATCCGAAATCAATTGCCATTGCTAAAAGTATTACAGAGCAAGAGGCAAAAGTTAGTGAATCGGTGAAAGAGCAAGTTTTAGTCCCTGAAATTATTAAAGATTTATTGGAGCAAATCGCGGTAGAAGCTCGTAAAAGTGAGTATGTAGATGAAAAATCAGGCGTTTCGGCTCGTCTTTCTATTTCGGCTTACGAAACCTTGTATAGCGCGGCTGAACGAAGAATGTTAAAAAATAATGAATCAAACACAACCGCAAGAGTTTCGGACTTGATAGCTGTAGTTCCTGCCATTATTGGGAAAATAGAGATGGTTTACGAAGGGGAGCAAGAAGGGGCTGTTAATGTTAGCTATGCATTAATAAGAAATGCAATTCGCTCAATGGCGGCCGTTTATTTTTCAGAATTGAGAGATTTGAAAAAGAAACCTGATGAACGTTATGAAAACTTTTACAAGAATATTATGAATTGGTTTTCAAACAATCGTATGGACTTAATGAACGATTCCACCCAAGAAATGTATCACAAACAACTTGATGGAATTCAAAGTTTAGGAGAATTGATTGAAACCAAGTTCACGAATCTGCCTGGTGAAGGAAAGTACTTAATGATGGAATTTCTTTTGCATGCTATGGCAGAGTACTCTTATTTAAGTAAAAGTCAATTAGAGCGAAGCTTTCAGTTTGGCGACTTATTGAGTTCGTATATAGGGTCTTAAGTGTTAATTAAAAAAGGAATTATGAATTATTTATGGATAACATTTGGTTTGCTTTTTAGTAGTTTCTCTTGTCAGTTAGAGAGTAATAAAAGTACTTTTCATTCAATTGAAACGATGCAAGAAGAAGGGTTAAAAACCGCCTATTTTGCGAGTGGTTGTTTCTGGTGTGTAGAGGCCGTTTTTCAGTCGGTAAAAGGAGTAAAGGATGCAGTTTCTGGTTATTCAGGTGGAGATATTAAAAACCCAACCTATGAACAAGTGAGTAGTGGAAGAACGAAGCATGCTGAGGCTGTAGCTGTAAAATATGATCCCACACAAATTGATTTCAAGACCTTAGTTAAGGTGTTTTTCGGCTCTCATGATCCTACAACTTTAAATCAACAAGGTCCTGATCGGGGTCCTCAGTATCGTTCCATTGCTTTTTACACCAATGCAAAAGAGAAAGAAATTATTGAGGCTTACTTGAAAGAGTTAGAAGAAAAGAATGCATATTCAAATCCGATTGTAACTGAAGTAGTAGCTTTTGAAAAGTTTTGGCCAGCTGAAGATTATCATCAAGAATACGAACGTTTACACCCTGAAAATAGCTATGTTCAATCTGTATCTATTCCTCGCTTAAACCGCTTTAAGTCAAAGTTCCCTGAACTTTTAAAAGATTCGCATTAAAGTTGATACAACTTTTTGAGAATCTTTTTACCACGATTTTGTAAACCCGCTTTATCGCTATAGGCCAAATTATCTTCAATTACAGGAATAAGTTCTTGTTTTAAATCAGGGTACTTCTGACAGATTCTGTAAAGAACCGTCATGCTAAATGCTTTTACGGCTACAGTCTCCTCAACGTCTGTTAAGTAACTTAAACAACAATCAAACAGTATAGACTCATAATCCTCAGGGATTAGACAAAATTGTAGAAATCGCACTGTGTTTCTTTTTACGGCAACATGTAATTCTTCTTTTTGGGTCAGGTTTTCAATTAGTACAGGAATATAAGGCTCAAACAAATTGGGCTGCAAATCAAAGCAAGCTGAAATGGCCATAGCTGCTCTTTGAGTTGTGCGATATTCATCTGCAAAAAACAATTTCAACAATTCTTCAAAACGCTTTTTGTCGTTGCCAATGTAAGTGGCTATTTTCAGTGTATTTGCCTTAGAATGTTCTAATAAAAGTTGTTCTCTTATATCCATTATCTGCTAAGAGCTTGAGCTTTTTGTAAATAAGGTGTGGCTAGATCATTTCTTCCCATATTTTGATAAGTTACACCAATCATTTGATAGTAACTAGGCTCAGTCGGTTTTAAAGCAGAAGCCTTTTTGAAATAAGTAATAGCAGAATTAAAATCGCCTAAAGTACCAAGTGTAGAGGCATAATTTGCTAAGGCATCTACATGGTTAGGATTGACTTGAATGGCTTTTTCAAAGCTTTGTTTGGCTTGCTGATATTGCTTTTGTTCAAAATACAAACTTCCCATGTTTGACCATGCATTTGATAATCCAGGATTGTATTTTACAGCTTGTTGATAATCATATAAAGCAGCCGAAAAATTTTTCAATCGATAAAATGCTAAACCTCTTTGGGCATAGGCCTCAGCATAAGATGGATAAATGGTTAAAGCCTGATTCAAAGCTAGAATTGACTCATTTAGAATTTCCTTTTTTTCAATTTCAGAATCGACTTCATTTGCTTTATGCTTCATTAAACCTAAGGCATAATAGTATTGACATCTTGCACTTGCAGAACAGTTTTTAACATCGGTAGAATACAAGGTGAAATTGTCTTTCCATGCCGCATTTCTATCTATTGTCTTGAAACCATAAACCAACCCAATTATGGCAGTAAGAATTAATGGTTTTGTTGCTGTTTTAAATGAAGAAAACTGAAGTTGCTTTTGAAATGGGTAAAGTATCCCAAAGGCTAATAAAAGACAAAAAGATAAGGAGGGAATAAAAAGTAATCGTTCTCCGAATGAAGTGCCAATTGTAAATGCCAAATTGGTATATAGCGAAATACTTACCAAGTAAAAACCGATGGTAAACGCTAAAATTTTATTTTTATTCCAAGTTTTAAAGAGTAAATAAATCAAACCTAAATAGATGATAAAACTTATCCATACCAAAGGGTCTGACCAATTCGTCAATTGAATTTGTTGAAGTGAGTAATCATTCATCAAAGGATGTGGAATGAGCATTTTCCATAAATAGAGTCCCATGATTTTAAAGGCACTCGCAATTCGGGTTAACTCATTAGGTGCACTTACTAAAACATTATCTAGAGCCACAATTTGATTGCTTCCACCAAAGCTTCCAAGAACCGATTTTCTTGCTAATAAATAAACAATAACTGGCCCTAAATAAAAGCTACTTAATTGAAGTGCACGGTTCCATTTAACATTCCGAAACAAAGTCAGAATAATGGGAATGATTCCTAAAAAAGTAACTGTACTCTCCTTGCTAATACAAGCCAGTAAAAATAAAAGTAGACTGATTAGTAGTGATTTTTTTTGTTTTAAATCAACGTATTTAACCAATTGGTATAAACTGATTAATACGAGTGAAAAAGCCAACAATTCATCAAAGCTTTTTATGTTGGCAACTACTTCGGTATGAATAGGATGTAATGCAAAGAGTAAAGCTGTTACAAATGCTAACCATGGTCTTTGTTGCTGAAATAAAAGTTGGAGAAACAAAAAAATCAAGCATACTAAAACTCCATAAGTAAGAACATTCATCGCATGGGCTAGGGCAGGGGTATCGGGAGCAAGCTCCCATTGCAAAGCAAAAACACTTAGTGTTAATGGTCGGTATAAAGTTGGAGTTTGAAACCCATATCCATATCTATAGTGCGTTTTGAATATGGTACTAACTCCATCAACACCTTGTTGAACAACAAAATTGTCTTTAATGACTGAAAAGTCATCTAAAACATAACCGTGGTTCAACGTATTACTGTAAACCAAAATGGAAACTGCAAATAGTATAAAGAGTTTAAGCTTGTCATGATTTGCTTTCATATCCACAAGTTTAATAATTATTCAAAGTGCATTGTTTATATAAACTAAAAAGCATTTTTAGAAATGGTCTTAATCTCATTATCTTTACAGAAATTTTAATTTTTCATGGGAGTAATAAGTCCACTTAGATTCACAAATCAAGATCAAAGAGATTTCGTTAAAACGCTCAGAAATAGAGTAGATCAATATTTTAAAGAGAATAAATTATCAAAAACAGGAGGCTTAAAAATTAAGTTAAAAGCGATGTTTATGCTTTTACTTTATACCGTTCCTTACTTTTTAATGCTTTTTGGTGTTGTAAGTAATGTTTGGTTCATGTGGATTATGTGTTTCATCATGGGACTAGGTATGGCAGGTATCGGTTTGTCTGTTATGCATGATGCTAATCACGGTAGCTTTTCAAGAATAAAATGGTTGAATAAAACTGCAGGTTTTTCCATAAATTTCTTAGGTGGAAATGTAAATAATTGGAAGGCTCAACATAATATCCTACATCACTCATATACCAATATTGAAGGCTATGATGAAGATATTGCACCAGCTTCTATTTTAAGATTTTCACCTCATGCAGAAAAAAAGAGCATCCACAAGTATCAATTTTTGTATGCTTGGTTTTTGTATGGTTTAATGACTTTATCTTGGACATTTTCTAAAGACTTTGAAGATGTTGTGCGATACAATAAAATGGGATTGCTTAAACAATTAAAAACCAGTTTTTCTAAGGAATTATGGTTGATTATTGTAACAAGAATATTTTACTTCATATATATGGTTGTAGTTCCATTGATGATAATGGACATAAATTGGTGGCAATTAATTATTGGATTTCTAACCGTACATTTTGTTGCAGGATTAACCTTGGCATTAATCTTTCAGTTAGCTCATGTTATGGAAGACACCAAGTTTCCTTTGCCTAAGGAAGGTAGTATAAATAATCAATGGGCAGCGCACCAATTAGAGACAACCTTAAATTTCTGCAATCAAAACAGACTATTCTCTTGGTTGATTGGTGGACTTAATTTTCAAGTAGAACATCATTTATTTCCGAATATTAGCCATGTTCACTATCGTAAAATAGCTCCTATTGTAAAAAAGACAGCCAAAGAGTTTGGGATGCCGTACAATGCGGAGTCTTCTTTTTTTAGAG
Source organism: uncultured Flavobacteriales bacterium (assembly GCA_964001305.1). Classification (GTDB taxonomy): domain Bacteria; phylum Bacteroidota; class Bacteroidia; order Flavobacteriales_E; family Vicingaceae; genus CAJXMH01. The sequence goes on along the minus strand of CAXFAI010000034.1, from coordinate 6,425 downwards.
CTTTATCATCTCATGGTAGAATGCTTTACCAATTAGGTAGAGTGTAGTGGATTAACACTTCTTAAGCCTAAATTTTTGCTTAAGTGATTAATATTTAGTACAATAACCTTAAAATACTAAATATGATTACACACGTAGAAAATAATACCAAGTCAAAAGAATGGCTAGTTGAGTCTGTTGAACTTGTTGAAAAAAGAGGGTTTACCAACATTAAATCCAAGTTAGAAGGTTATGATGATCCTATTTCTTTTGATAAAAAGGGGGATGAAACTAACTACACACCAGATATAACAGCAAATGGATCACATGGTAAAGCTTATTTTGATATTGCTCAGAAAACGGATGATACGACTTCATTAGTTAGTAAGTGGAAATTACTTTCTACTATAGCAGCGATGAAGAAAGGTAAGCTACACATTATCGTGCCTTTTGGTCAAAATAAGTTTACTCAGGAGATTTTAGAGCAATATGACATAGAAGCTGATGTGATTAAACTCTAACTAGGGAGTTACTTCGACTTCTAAAGTAAGTTCAATTAAGTTTTGATTGGCGTTAGAAACCAAATACGAATTGAGAAGGTACTTCCCAACTCCTAAACCTTCAGTGCTTATTTCAAACTCAATTTTTCCATCTTCTTTAGGTTTTAAGGTAGATGGAAATTTTATTTTAAGTTGGTCATTACTAGAGGTAATGTTATATATTTCTAAGTCCTTATTACCTGTATTCTTAATTAAGAATATTCGCTTTGTGCTTTGTCCTTTCTTGACCTTAACGGTATATGAAGTTTTGTTTAAGCCGACTTTTGCTTCTTGAAAATCACTTTGATCATCCAAACGTTTAAATCCGTCATTACTTTTTGTTATAGCAAGGAGTTCAATTTTACGCTGACTCATCGCAGCTAAGCTATAGATAGATTCTTTCGTTGATTGATTACCTTCTTTGGTTTGAGCTGCGGTATAGTCTCCATAAGGAAGTTTTTGGATATTTAATTTGCCACCATTTTCAGCAACTTGATCAAGGTACGGGACGAAAACACCATTTTTATAGGTTCTTAAATAGTTAATTAAACTTTCAATACGTCGTAAGGTTAGTTTTAAGTTATAATCTGATTGAGATAGAGTACTCGCATAACCTTTAATGATTAAGGATATTTCACTTCCTTTTTCTAACTCCGTCAAAAGAAGAGGAGTAAAACGTTCTAAATCTTCAACACCCTGTTGTATTTTCTCATTAAAGAAATTGTCAATTAAGTCAACTTCTTCCTCTTTTACATAACCTTCCCATTGGTCAAGATAAGAGGACTCTAAATCCAAATACTCATAAGCTATTTTTAGATAGTTAGCTTTAGTAGTGCTGTCATTTAGCGAAGGTTTCGGAATGTCGTTATGGAAGTAAAGATCAAGCGGTAAATACTTATTGAGTAATTCAATGCTAACTAGCTGTTTTAAAGTGTCAATTTTTTGTTCAGCTGTATCTTCCTTAATAATTAGGGAATAATCTGTTTTATAAATATCACTACAACATGCATTGTTCCCACCTATATTGTTTTTGGTTCGGTTTGATGAGAAGTAAGCAAATTCATCGCTTGGGTAGAAATACAAATCATCAACAGAACTGTTTATGGGTTTCTTTAAATTACCTGCATCCTTCATGATAGGAGGGAAGCCCTTGCTTTTGAATATGTCAAAACCTCCGAAGCCCAAGTGCCAATTTGAACTAAAATAGAGCGCTTGTTCTTGAGATTGATATCGTGGACTAATTTCATCGCCTGGAGTGTTGATCTTGCCTCCAATGTTTTTGGCCTCATCAAAGCCAAAGTTTGCAAGTTTAGCATACCATATATCTAGCCCTCCAAAACCTTTATCACGATTCGAAACAAAAAACAAATAAGTTTTATTTTGAAGCTCAACAATTTCGGGCATGGTATTATTTGCACCTGGATAATTAATGTTTTTATTCAGCTTTTTAAGGTTCATGAGCAGTTTCCCTTTTAAATCTCCAGTCCATATTTCGCAAAAGCCCAAACTATCGCAAACTGAAAAGTAGGCTTCATCTTTTGTTGAAATAGAAATGTTGGCAACATCAAATTTTAAAAATTGCTGTTCATATTTACTTTCAAAATAAATCCGATTGGCTTGATCTTCAGAAGGGTAAAACTTACTGTAAATCCGACTTTGATAATCGGTATCTGCTATTTGATAGTTTTGTAAGCTACTATCAGCAACCAAGGCAGAAAAGTATAATTTACCATCAAAAATGTACGGGGCGAAATCACTGCCATCTTTATTAACAGTAGGTCCCAAATTTTCAATGGTGTTATCGGTTTCATTTTGTTTAGATGCCCAAGAAGCTGATTCTTTTGCTTGATTGATTTCGCGATACTCAAGTGATTTTCGGTCTCGCCTGTATGGTCTAATTGCACGATTGTAGTATCTGCGTGCTTTTCGGTAATCTTCACTTTTTCGATAAGATTCCGCCAACTCAAAGTGCAGATTTGGATATTTATCGGCACCTCCTAGTAATTCTGCCTTTAGTAAATAACGACTTGCTTTTTTGGGGTCGTTTATTAAATATAAATTTCTTCCATACTTGTATAATACATCCGCATTATTCGAATCTATTTTCATGGCATTTTCATAAAATCCAATACTCCCGTAATAATCTTTTTTTGCAAAAAGCTCATCAGCAACATGCAAAACTTGATCTGGGCTTTGTGCTTTCATTTTAGCACAAAACAGTACGATACTTGCCCAAAGACAAATGTATTTTATAGAAAAATTGGACATCTTTTATATCGCCTAATTGTAGGTTTAAAGGTTTGTAAAATATAACTAACTGATAACTCCAAACCACCTCTGTTGCTACTGGCAACATCTAAGCCTGAAGTGTTGATATCATAACTTGCTCCAACTTGCCATTGATTATAGTCTAGTCCAAAAAACAAAATGAATGCATCTTCATTCCTTAACCAAACGCCCCCATATAAGTTTCTTTTGTAATAGTCGCTGTTTTCCAATCTGTACCTAAGATTGGTCCCAAACACCAGTTCATTGTAGTTTCCTTGTGAGCTGTACAAAACAGAAGGAAGGATGTCTATTCGTTCACTAATGATATAATCAATGTCGATATGAAAATTTGAGCGTTGGTCTAATGGAATATTTGAACCTAAGAAGCTCTGATTAGCTTGGGTTAAATTGTACAAACCAATTCCTGCATTAACCCTTTTTCTCCGTTCAATGAAATACGATAGTTTGAATCCAGCTTGTAAATTAAAATAGCGATAACTGTCTGTATTAAAGTTTTCTCCACTTGCCAAGTTGGGGTTAAATTGAACTCCATCATATTGTTGGTCAAATCGAAAGGCATTAAAGTTAATGGAGCGAGAAGTAATCCCAAATTGTAGCCCCGCTGTTGCAACCAAAGAAGAGTCTGAATTTAAGGCATAACTATAAGCTGTATTTAAATTGATTAAGGTAGTTGTTAAACCGCCAAGTCCCGCTTCATCATTAAAAAAAAGCAAACCTAAGTTTAGGCCTTTTAGTTTATTAAAAGGGTTTTTGGATTCAGCACTGAAAGAGAAAGTGGTAAAAGGTTCAGAAACAGAAGACCATTGATTTCTATAGTTTCCATTAAAACGATAGCTGCCTTTAAAATCTCCATTTAGGGCAGGGTTCAAGTTCAAAAACGAACGGTTGAACTGAGAAAAATGAATATCCTGAGCCACTAAGTTTGAAATACTTAACCCAAAAAGAAATATGATGAGCCCTTTTTTTATCATCGAATAACAGTCACATTTCCTTGAGTGTAATACTCTTGATTATCAAGACATTTAACGGTTAAATGATAAACAAAAACATCTGGATCAACTTCTTTACCTTGATAAGTGCCATCCCAACCTTCATTGATGTTCTGAGTCTGAAAAACCAATTCTCCCCAACGGTTATAAATTTCAAGGTCTATTTCTGCTAAATAATTCGCTCTTAACAGAAATACGTCGTTCATTCCATCGCCGTTAGGACTGAATGCGGAAGGGATAAAAACATCGGGTTCATCACAATTAATTTCAAAAACTTTTACCTTTTTATAGGCAATTACTTCGCAACCAGTATTAAGGTCAGTTATAGTGACTTTAAAAGTGGTGTCTGTAGTAGGGCTTGAATTTGGAGTAGGGGAGTTGGGGTTGTCTAAAAGTCCTGCAGGTTCCCAAAAGTAAACCAAGTTTGAACCGTTTCGATTTGTACCTAACTGGATGATTTCACCACGATATAAAGAATCATTGCTAGCATCAACAATCGCATCAGTAAAGGCAGGTAATTGAACATCTACTTCTGTGGTATCAAAATCTTGACAACCAATATCACTTGTTGTGATTAAGGTATATAGTATATTTCCTTTAGGAGCTACCAAAATGGTGTTGGTGCTAGCTCCACTAATAATGCTATCAAATGGACTCCAACTGTAATATAAAGGGCTGTTAAATTGTATGGCTTGTGCTTGAATCGTTAATGAATCTTCAAAACATATACTTTCAAGGTCACTTACGTCTACAATCACTTCTTCAGTTTCGACTAAAAGCGAAATTTCATCTCGACAAATAAAATACTCTCCTTTTAAATAAAAACGCTGGTTTCCATTTGGAGAAACAATAATATTGCTATCGTTTAATGGGTTTAGTGGTGTATTGAAATTAGGCGAAGTATCCCAGTAAAATTCATTGGCCGTCCCGAAAGAGTTACCGATTAATTCAATGGTATCACCAAGGCATATTAAACTATCGGGCATGGCTTGAAGTTGTACATTTTCAAGAATTTCAATTTGTCCTCTAAGCGTATCGCTTCGGTTACACCGATTGTTTTCTCCAATCATTTCAATGGTAAATCGACCATCGGTATTATAAATAATTTCAGGTGTTCGGTCTGTTGTTGTTCCTAAACCATTATCAAAATCTATTTCAAAATTGGTAGCACCAAGTAATTGTGGATTTAATTCAAAGATGAATGGAGTACAGCCGCTATCGGGAATAAAGCCTAAATCCAAATCGAATGGATTATACTCTAAAAAGGTCTTTTCTATCAATGAACAAAATCGATCGTTGATTTTAACATAAAATGTATCACTCACTGCATTTCCAAATGAAATAGAACTATCTAAAGGATAATTATTGAGTGTATCTAGAAAGTTTCTACTTGAACTCCACAGAAATGTTTGTGCAGTCCCTTTTGAGTCTTCTATTAAGTGAACACTATCAAGACCACAATAAATACTATCGGGTAAACCAACTAATGATAAGTTATTTGGGAGTATTTCAATTTGTAAATCCGAAGAGTCTGTAACTTGACAACTATTGTTTGTGCCAATTAGTTTAACGGTATATGTGCCTTGTGAAGCATAACTAATTGTTGGGTTGGCATTAGTTGTATTTGTTCTGCCATCTCCAAAATGCCATGTAAAATCATCTACATTGGTAGAAGTTGAATTCAGATTTACCGGACTATTTATGCAGCTCGTGTCACTGCTCAATACAAGTGAAACGTCAAACGGTACATATTGCACTCTTACGCTATCAATTCGTTCACAATCATTGTTTGCCGTATCAGTAACGATGATATAATAGGTTGTAGAAGCAATTTCTGGTTTTACTTTTAGGCTGGAATCTTCTGTCGCATTGAGCGTATCCGTAAATTGGATATTGCTAGACCAAACAAATTCTTTTCCACTACCATTGCTAAATGCAGTGATATTAATGGAGTCTTGATTACATGTAATGGTATCGGAGCTTGTGGTAACATTTATGGCATTTGGATAAACTTCGATGATCACTTCACTACTATCAATTGCGTCACAAATGGTATCTCGGGCAAATTGTTTGAGTACAAATGTGCCGACAGAGTCAAAGACTAAACTTGTGTCTTTTCCAAACGTAAATCGATTCCCAAAAAGCTCCCAAATCACCTCAGAAGCTCTTGCACTGGAATCAATGATAGTAGCTAAATAAGGCTCACAACCTCTTGTTTTTGTTATTGAAAAATTTGATTCAGGCAATATATTTAAATCGTATTTTAAAAGTGCATTATTACAATCGTTAGAACCTACAGTTACATTTTTATTAGGTGCATAACTATTGGGAGTGGTTGGAAGTCTACCATTTGGATTTGGCGACAAGCAAGACGCACAAATGGATTGATATACAACACCTTCTTTGTCAAAGCGACTCGTTCCACCATCTACATGGTCATCAGAAGTAGGATCTCCATAGAAAGTGGCAAAAAGTACAGAATCTAAATCACGATTTACGGCATAAATGTAAAATGCATCACCATCTCCTGTGGTACTTTGTCCACCACTGTTGTTTGTGATTCTCATGCTTGATGGCATAACTTTAGGTCCTTCTGTCGTTGATCCAAACAATGAGCCTCCCCAACCAG
>CAXFAI010000033.1:0-13991 GCA_964001305.1 uncultured Flavobacteriales bacterium | reverse complement strand
TTTTATCCATTTAAAGCCTTGTTGGTTTTGTGCGGTAGTGCTTAGGGCTATCAGTAAGCCAAAAGCTATCATTGATATTGCTATAATTGTTTTTTTCATCAATTGCTATTCGTGTTTTTCCATTTAATTAAAACCCTGCGTTAGTCCATTCAATTTTTAAATTTTGAATTCTCAACTAAATCGCCTACTGCCAAGATAGACATTTAAGTCTTAATAATAGTGCTAATGGGCTAAGAATGAGTTTAGTGAATAAGCCTATACATAAAATAATAAATCCTCACGGATTTCTCATCCAAGTTTCGTTCTACAATGGCATCAATTAGGCCGTTGCTTTTGTACAAAAATCCAAGTTTTCGTTTCAGCTTTCCATTGTCAAAGTATAGCACTTCATCCAGCTGATTGGCTTTGTAAAAGAACTTCGTTAGCTGTTCTTCTTGCTTGGTAAAATAGCTGAGTTGTTTTATGGTAGTAAGCTTCTCATCGGAGTAATTGTAATCAAAGCTAATGGCGCCATGCCCTCTGGTATACTTGGTTTTTTGTCTTTGAAGCTTAAAGTCATTCGTATACGTTTTTTGAATGCTTTTGAAGGAAATTCCAATGTCGTTTAAAATGCTAATGTGCTGCTCATATTGGCTAGAGTCGTAAGTAAATGTTCTGTAATACAAGGTGTCTAGCTTGGCTTTGCTCGCATCTATTTTGAGCTCGCTAATGGGTTTTTGGTTTTCATAATTGAAATAATAACTAAAATGAAATGGACCGTGAATCTCTTCTTTTTTATAAATCAATCCTTTGGCATTGTATTTCAAATTTTGCAAAGAAGTATCAATTCTATTGGTAAATACAAGGCTTTTCATGCTTTGGTCCAATTGTCCTTCTGCATTAAATTCATAATGTAGAAAGGCTCCTTTATTCTTGAATTTCTGACCATCTTTTTTGTCTTCAATTCGAATGTGAATGCTTTCAATTTGATTCGCTTTTACAAAAGCTTGATTAAAGTAATTGTCTAGTCCAAACCAGTCTTCATAGAAATTAAAGAGGTGTTGAGTTTGGGCTGTTTGACTTAAAAAAAGAAGGAGAGCAATAGCGATAATCCTCATGAATGTTGAGCAATTTGTTTTCTAGCTTCAGCTAGTTTAGAAACGGGCAATTGGCAGCTATTATTCTGACAAACATAAAAAACAATGGGTTTTTCAGTCAGTCGGTTTTTTAAGATTTCGATTTTCGTTTCTTGAATTTCTGAACCAAGAGTAAGTACATTCGGACAATAGTTTTGATACCATTCCAGCTGATTGGTTTTGGCTTTACGACCACATAAAGCTAATTCATAAAAAGGTTCGGTAAACCAAAGCAGTAGTTGTGCCCAATTGGAAGCAGCTGGTAAGTATTCGTCGAACTTAGACTGTACTGCAAGAAGCATTTTTTTACTGAGGTTTAAGAAAGTGCTTTGGGGATACATTTTGCCCAATATAAATAAGTTTTTAGCCATGCTGCTGTTTGAGGAAGGAATGACATTGTCGGTCAATTCAAACGTTCGGCTTATTAGAGCTTGATCTTGATTGGAAGTGAAGTAGAACAGATTGTGTTTTTCACTGTAAAAGTGTGTTATGCAATAGTTGGCCCATTGGTATGCTTGTTCCAAATAGCTTTCTTCAAAAGTGGCTTGGTAAAGAGCAATAAATCCTTCTATGGCAAAGCAGTAATCTTCTAAATACCCATTTATACTTGACTGACCATTTTTAAAGGTGTGTAACAATCTATGGTCTGCTTGTTTTTGGTGATTTAAAATAAACTCAGCCGTTTTTTTAGCAAGTGCTAAATGAGCTTTGTTTTGAAAACTTAAGTAGGCCTCGCAAAGGCCTTTAATCATGAGTCCATTCCAAGAGGTAATGCACTTATCGTCTAAAGAAGGACGTATGCGCTGGTTTCTTTTTTCGATTAATAGCTGTTTCCAGTCTCTTACTTTTGCTTCATATTCAGCCAATGGAATTTGGGCTTTTTCTGCTAAGTCTTTGTTTTCAGTATCTCTTAATAGAATGTAGTTGCCCTTTTCCCAAAAGCCTTTCTCCTTGACATTAAAATGATTTCGAAAAAGTCCAAAATCGTCTTTTAGAATGGCTTTTAATTCTGCTTCTTTCCAAACGTAAAACTTACCTTCCTCGCCTTCAGAATCAGCATCTAATGCTGCATAAAAAGCCCCGGAATCGTCCAATAGCTCCCTTTGAGCAAATACAATGGTTTCTTCTACAATTTCTTGATAAAGGGGATTAGGGTCTCTTCGAAAAGCGGTGGCATATAAATCAATTAATTGGGCATTGTCGTAAAGCATTTTTTCAAAGTGAGGAACCTTCCATTTCTCATCTGTTGAATAGCGAGCAAAACCACCTCCCACATGATCATAAATGCCTCCAAAGGCCATTTTTTGAAGGCTTAAATCAAGTTGATTGGCAATCGCTTTATCATGTTTAAAGTGATTGTAATGCATTAAAAATTGATAGTTGGATGGAATAGGAAACTTAGGAGCTTCATTTCTTCCTCCATATACTACATCAAATCTTGATTTCCATTTCTGAATGCTTTTATCTAATAGCTTGCTGCTTAGTATTTCATCAGAAGATGGATTGGAAAGCAATTCGCTTTGCTTAATACCAGTGGTTAGTTTGTCGGCATAGGAGTTTACTTTTTCAAGATCATCTTTATAAAGTGCGATTAACTGCTGAAGCACTGAAATCCATTGCTGTTTAGGGAAGTAAGTTCCACCATAAAAAGGTCTTCCATCTGGTGTGGCCATGCAGTTTAATGGCCAACCACCATGCCCGGTCATTAGCTGAACCGCTTGCATGTAAATGTGGTCAATATCTGGTCGTTCTTCCCGATCTACTTTAATGCAGACAAAGTATTTGTTCATGAATTGAGCCACTTCTACGTCTTCAAAAGATTCATGTTCCATAACATGGCACCAATGACAAGTAGAATAACCAATACTGATAATGAGCGGCTTGTTTTGCGCTTTTGCTTCAGCTAAAGTCTCCTCATTCCAAGCTCTCCAGTTTACCGGATTGTAAGCATGTTGAAGCAGGTAAGGGCTAGTTTCGTGAATTAATGCATTGGGCTTTTTCTGATTTTCCATAGAAGTTGAAACGATTCTCGACCTTGTAAAATTCGCGATATTAAATAGCTTTCTCTAATGGATTTATCTTCAATTGAACTTGAAAGTCGTTTTTATATTAAATAACTTAGATGGTTCAAAATCAACTTTCTCAATGAAGAAAATTCTGCCAATTCTTTTTCTCTTTTTGAGTTTGTCTTCAACAGCAACCCATATTGTAGGTGGTTATTTAAGTTATGAGTGTCGTGGTTTAAATCAATTAGGTGATGTGAGTTACTTCATTAGAATGAGACTGTATAGAGATTGTGAAAACGGAGATCCACTAGCTCGCGAAAGTTTTGTGCCTGTCACTATTTTTCGACCAGGTGGTAGCATATTGCAGGTAGTGAATTTACAACCCATTCAAAGAGACACCATCCCAGATGATGTGAGCAATCCTTGTGTGGTGCAAAGCCCTGATATTTGTGTGGAAGAGGAAATTTATGAAGGCTTCGTGAACCTCGACCCATCTCAAGGTTACACTTTTACCTTTCAAAGATGTTGTCGGAATGGAACGATTAATAACATTACTGACCCAGGAGATCAGGGGTCTACTTTTTCGGTAGATGTGCCCAATTTCAACACCTTCGGTTGCAACAGTACTCCGGAGTTTCAAAATTTTCCTCCCATTATTCTTTGTGCACTATTTGATTTTGATGTCGATATGTCGGCCACTGATGCCGATGGAGATAGTTTGAGTTATAGTTTGTGTGCTCCCTTCAATTATTCTTCTTCTACAAATTCATTTCCCAATCCTTCTAATCCTCCACCTTATAATTTAATCAACTTTGAAAGTCCATTTACGGCTTCTCTTCCCATTCCTTCTAGTCCAGCAATAAGTATTGATGCTGTAAATGGTAAGTTGAGTGGAATTCCGAATGCCTTAGGACAATATTTAATTGGTTTTTGTGTGGAAGAATATCGCAATGGGGTATTATTAAATACGGTTCGAAGAGACATTCAACTGAATACGGCAAATTGTACTCCAGTAATTACTTCTGCTGTTCAAGATCAAGAACAATTTTGTGATAGCTTAACGGTAGAATTCAAGAATCAGACAACGGCCAATGTGAATATTCAAAATTACAAATGGGATTTTGGAGTGCCTGGAACTTTAGCAGATACCTCACGTTTGTTTGAGCCCACCTTTACTTATCCGGATACCGGAAAGTACACCATTACCTTAATTGCAAATCCGGACCTTCCTTGCAATGATACCTCTACAGAAGTATTTGAAGTTTATCAATTACTAGAACCTCAAATTGCCTTTGATGGAAAAGCTTGTAAAAGTGTAAACGACTTTCAATTTATTGCATCAGGCACCTATGAAGACTATGCCAAATTTGAATGGAAGTTTGGTTCTGCAGCATCTACAGCTCAGGCAACAACTGATACGGTAAATCATATTAAGTTTACAGGAAATGGACCATTTCAAGTCGAATTAATTGTTTCTCAAGATAATTGCTCAGATACGGTGAATCAAGTAGTAACACTTTTTGATGAGCCAGTAGCTAATTTTATATACAATCCATCACAAGGTTGTTATCCGCTTCCAGTTACTTTTTTGGATCAAAGTATTTTCGAAGGCAATGCTACTTTTTCTTGGGATTTTGGCGATGGAAATCAATCGACCTTACAAAACCCGCAAAATACCTATACTTCCAATGACTACTTTGATGTTAGTTTAGAGTTGATAACGACTGATAAATGCAAAGACACGGTGAGTTTTAAAATCGATAGTGCCATTCATACCTCTTTGATTTACAGTAATAATCAGATCAATTTTACAGTTTCTGATGATTCTCTTTGTTCTCCAGCAAGTATTTCAATAAATGATCAATCCATTTATGAAGGCAATGCAGAGTATTATTGGGATTTTGGCGATGGAACGATTAGCACTGATAGACATCCCACACATACCTTTACCGATACTGGAAAATACACTTTAGGATTACTATTGGTTACCAAAGATAAATGCATTGATACCTTAATTGATACCACGAGTTTTACTTTTGTTTCTTTGCCTAGGCCAGAGTCTGTGCTCTTGATATCAGATTCAGCTTTGCCCCTGAAAGAAGCCAATTTTACTTTTGATGCTAGCCAAAGTAGAGATTATTTGTCTTCAGCTTTTGAAGTGCATAATGAACGTTTTATCGGGCTTGATGTGTTGAATTATACCTTTAAGGATACCGGACATTTTCAAATTAGTCATATTGCTACCAATACCTTTGAATGCAAAGACACGAGCCAAGCAGAAGTGTTTGTTTACGATGAATTTGAATTTATTATTCCAAACATTTTCACCCCAAACGGTGACCGAATAAACGATGAGTTTGCGCCATTGGCTTGTGGTGTTTATGAATATGAGGTAGAAATCTTCAATCGCTACGGAACTAAAGTTTTTAGCAGTAACTCGCTCAACATTTCTTGGGATGGAAGAATTAGCGGTCTAAAAGCCCATTCAGGAATTTATTTCTATTCCATAAAAATTAAAGATTTCAGAGGAGAATACCGCTATTACCAAGGCAGCTTAACTTTGCTTGATGAGTAGCAGCTAGTATAGTTTTAGAGGAACTTGTCCTTTATGTTTTACTTCTACTTTTTTCTTAACTAGCATAGCTTTGCCTTCAATAAAACCCTCCACTTCAAAATTAATGGTGCTTTTGCCTAAAGCAGTAATCGCCATAAGATTCATTAAAGCATTGTCTTTTAAATTTCCCATGCTACTTTTTAAAAGCAAAGTATGGTAGTCGTGGCTATTGCCTTCTAACTTTAAGGGAGAAGCAATGTTTGCCTTCCCAATGTCTTTGTTTTCAATTTTTACATCAAAATCAGAGTCTACTACTTCAATATCAAAGCGGTTTGGATTGTTGATTTTGACTTCCGATTCAACCAACAATTCTTTATTATTTAATTCGACTAATCGAAGACTTTTGATGTCTGTAATTTCAACTTCTTCATAGTCCACACAGGAACTAAAAAAGAAAACAGACAAGCTGAAAAAGAGCAGTTTAAATAGCTTATTCATGGACGGTAGGACTTACTTTAATTTAGAATAACGCTCGTAAAAATGAATGATTGTCTCGGTACCAAGCATGAAGTTATTGATTCCGTAATGCTCATTTGGTGAATGAATAGCATCCGTATCTAAACCAAAACCAAGCAAGATCGATTTTAGTCCTAAAACCTCTTCAAACAAAGCCACAATAGGAATACTACCACCTGCTCTAACTGGTACCGCAGTTTTGCCAAAAGTAGTTTCAATAGCTTCGTTGGCAGCTTGATAAGCAGGTATATCAATGGGCATGACGTAAGGGGTGGCACCATGATGCGGCTTTACTTTTACCTTCACCGATTTAGGCGCAATGGATTCAAAATGCTCTTGAAAAAGCTTAGTGATTTCTTCATCGCTTTGGTTTGGCACTAAACGCATTGAAATTTTAGCATAAGCCTTGGAAGGTAAAACCGTCTTTGCTCCTTCGCCAATATAGCCGCCCCAAATTCCGTTCACATCTAGCGTAGGTCTAATTCCAGTTCTTTCAATGGTGGTATAGCCAGCTTCTCCTTCAACATCTTCAATGTCTAATTTCTTTTTGTATTCCTCAAGGCTAAAGGGCGTTTTAGCAATCAAGGCACGCTCTTCTTCACTAGCTTCTAATACTTTGTCGTAAAAACCTGGAATGGCAATGTGGTTGTTTTCATCTTTTAATGAACCAATCATTTTACATAAAATGTTGATTGGATTTCCAACAGCACCACCGTATAATCCAGAGTGTAAATCCCGATTTGGACCGGTAACTTCTACTTCTAAGTAGCTTAAACCTTTTAAGCCAGTAGTGATAGAAGGATTTTCTAAGGAAAGCATACTTGTATCTGAAATCAGAATTAAGTCTGCTGCTAATTTTTCCTTGTTTTCTTTAATGAACCCTTCTAAGCTTACCGAACCAACTTCTTCTTCACCTTCAATGATAAACTTCACATTACATGGAAGTTGATTGGTTTGCATCATAAATTCAAAGGCTTTTACATGCATATACATTTGACCTTTGTCATCAGCTGCTCCTCGCGCATAAATTTTTTCATCTTTGATTACAGGCTCAAAAGGAGGGCTATCCCATAAGTCTATCGGGTCAGCTGGTTGAACATCATAATGGCCGTATACCAAAATGGTTGGTTTCGAAGCATCTATGATTTTTTCACCATAGACAACCGGAAAACCAGCTGTTTCGCATAATTCAGTTTTGTCTGCACCCGCAGCTTCTAATTGAGTTCTAACAGCCTCAGCTGCTTCAATTACATCTTTTTTATAATTAGAGTCGGCGCTAATTGAAGGGATTTTTAATAGCTCGACTAACTCATTGATAAAGCGATCTTTATTTTCGGCTAAGTATGACTTTACGTTTTCCATATTCTTTTTTAATGCGTTATATTCAAAAGGATTTCTTCTAGTTAAACTAAAATTTCTCCATTCATTTCTTCAGGGATTTCAACATCCATCATTTTAAGAATGGTGGGAGCCACATCGGCTAATTTCCCTTTATTTATTTGCTTGTATTGTTCGTCTATTAAAATAACAGGAACAGGATTGGTCGTATGTGCGGTATTGGGGCTTCCATCTTGATTAATGATGAAGTCTGCATTTCCATGATCCGCAATAATGATAAACGAATAATCGTGCGCTTTGCCAGCTTCCACAATTTCACCTAAACAGCTGTCTACCGTTTCCACAGCTTTTATCACAGCTGCTTTTACGCCAGTATGGCCTACCATGTCGGGATTGGCAAAGTTTAAACAGATGAAAGAGGCACTTTCCTGATTGATTTCATCGAGGATTTTATCTTTTACTTCATAGGCGCTCATTTCGGGCTGCAAATCATAAGTGGCAACCTTTGGTGAGGCTACCATGATACGTTTTTCACCTTCAAAGGGCTCTTCTCTTCCTCCGGAAAAGAAAAAAGTAACGTGTGGGTACTTTTCCGTTTCTGCTATTCGAATTTGGGTCTTCTTGTTTTTGCTTAATACTTCACCAAGGGTATTGCCTAAATTGTCTTTTTCGAAAATAACTTCTACTCCCTTAAAACTCTGGTCATAAGGAGTCATGGTAATGTATTCCAAAGGAAGTTTTTCCATATTAAATTCAGGAAAATCTTCTTGATGCAATGCTCTAGTAATCTGCCGACAACGATCGGTTCTAAAGTTGAAACAAATCACTACATCATCTGCTTCAATAGTTGCAATGGGTTTATTTTGCTCATCACCAATTACTATGGGTTCTATAAATTCATCACTTAGCTTGGCTTGGTATGAGGCTTCAATTCCTTCCTCTGCGCTTTTAAACATGCTTCCTTTACCATGAACCATTAAATCATAGGCTTTTTGAATCCTTTCCCATCTTAAATCTCGATCCATAGCATAATACCGCCCAATTACGGAAGCTATTTTAGTAGGCGTATGTTGAATGCTTTGGTTTAATGATTTGATAAAATCAATCCCACTGTGAGGGTCTGTGTCACGTCCATCGGTAAATGCATGGATGTAGCTGTTTTTGACACCCATTTCAGCTGCCATTTGACAAAGTGCCTCTAAGTGACTTAAATGAGAGTGAACTCCTCCATCGGAAACGAGACCCAAAAAATGAACTTTTTTATTCTTGCTTTTAGCGAGTTCAAAAGCTTTTCTTAGAGTTTCATTTTCAAAGAGTGTTTTGCTCTTTATGGCTTTGTTGATTTTTACTAAATCTTGGTAAACCACTCGTCCGGCTCCTATATTTAGATGCCCCACTTCAGAATTTCCCATTTGTCCTTCTGGTAAACCCACATTTTCTCCATCAGTAAGTAAAGTTGAATTTGGATTTTCGTGGATTAGCTGATCAAAATGAGGGGTATTGGCTTGATGAATGGCATCCGAATCATCCTTTTTTCCATATCCCCAACCATCTAAAATAATAAGGGCAACTTTTTTAGATTTCTTCATAACTCAAAGGTAAGCCCTTCTTATTTTTTAGATTCAATATTTGGCTATAATTCACTGAGAAATTCTATTCCGATTTAGACAACATCGCTTTTAGCTTTTCACCTCCTTTGATTCCAAAATCTAAAGTTCGAATTGGGAAAGGAATCATGATGTCATTTTCATCGAAAGCATCTTTTAAAGCCATAATCATATTGCTTTGTGTTTCTAAATAGCCTGCTTGATCTACATTTTTTGACCAAGCACATACCACAAAGTTGATTGAACTGTCGCCAAACTCCGTAAAAAAGAATTTAACACCTGAAGATTCAATAACTCCTTCGGCCTTTTCAATTGCCTCTCGACTTACTTTTTTAACTTTTTCTAGATTGTCTCCGTAAGAAATTCCGCAACTCAAATCAACCCTTCTTCTACCGGTGTGTGTATAGTTATAAATGGGATTTTGAAATACATCTTTGTTGGGGATTACGACCAAAGTGCCTTGGAAGGTATGAATCTCTGTAGCTCTTAAATTGATTTTTTGAACCACTCCCATAATGTCTCCAACTTGAACAATATCTCCGCTATCAATAGGACTTCTTACTGCCAAAAAGATACCTGATACAAAATTGGCTGCCGTATCTTGAAAAGCAAAACCCAATGCTAATCCAATAACTCCTACACCGGCTAATAGGGAAGTAACCGTTTTTTCAAGTTCAAGAACATCTAAGGCAATAAAGCAACCAACAATGATTACTATGATGTAGATGATGTTTTCTATGAGGTTGTTTAAACTCTTGTTATTAGATACCCGGCTAAGCATTTTGCCAACAAGGTTTCTAACAGCCTTAGCTACAAAATAAAAAACAACAAGGATTAGAATAGCCAACGCCAAGTTGGGCAACATGGCAATTAGACTTTCAATCCATAAAATAAGTTTATCTCTTATTAAAGTATAGGCGGTGTTTATGTCTAGTTCATCCATTCCTTTCCATTTCAGGCTAAGATAATAGAAAGAAGAGAAGTATGAAAAGAGTGCGGCTTAATTTTCACTTTCTTTAAGAAGGGAGCGCTCAGCCATTTTTGCTTTTTCTAAAAGGTTGTAGTACTCTTTCTTCATTTTCTTCGTGTAGCTCTTGTTATGTACAAATTGGCCTTTTTTCTCATCGTAATAAACTAAGCCTACCGGAAAATCTAAAATAGAAGTGTTAACTCCTTGCACTTCTTCTTCTTTGAAAATGTCCATGTCAAAATCATAAGAAGGGATAGGCATAGTGCCATCAGGAATATGACTATCAAAAGAAAATCGTTTGTCGTGAAAGCCAGGCGCTTCTATTTGAATGGTTAAGTATTTGTTAACTGGCAAATAAGTTCTGAAGCGATTTGAACGACCAACTTCAACTGATTTTAGCAAATTGTTTCCGTCGAAAATTTTAATAATCACATGAGTCACCTTGTCTTCATTGCTGTAGACACTGCCTGTTAAAAGTACGCTATCCCTCTTACTTGCAAAGGTTTGGCTAATTAATAGACTAAGAAATAAAAAGGCAGCTAAACGTTTCATTGCTTTTTCAAATAGATTTCAAATTTACCTATTTTGAGGGGCAACTTGACCAAAGTATGGGTTTAACCTATCTTTAAGTTTTTGTCCGAATTCGCCTTGAGGGTACATCTGATTTGTAATCACAATCAAACGATTCAAAATTGCCGCAGCTTGCTGTTCTTCGCTTCTGAGGCTTTGTCTGAATTTAGGTTCTAATGAACGATAATAAGATAGTTCCTTTTCGTAAATATCAGCAAGTCTAGAAATTACCTCATTGGCTTTTTCATCTTCCCCGATCGCATAATAATTTTCTGCTAAGTACATCACAAAAACGTCATAAGGTACATTCTTTTCAGGCATCACTTCAAAAGCCTTGTCAACCACCTCTTTGGCTTTGTCCATTTTTTGCTCAGCAATCAATTGGTCTGCTAACCTAGAGAAGGTAATTCTCAAACTCATGGTCATTCTTCGGTTAGTTTCGTCCATGTAGATATCGTTTTTATCCATGCCTCCCCATTGGAAGTCATTCATCAAACGATTATATAAAATATCAGAGTTTACATAACCAGGATTTCCATCTCCATTGCCCTGCTTTTTAACAGGTACTAAACGGTAAGTCATTCCCTCAGCTCTGAAGTAATCTTCCAAACCAATATAACTAGCTAAACCAGTTGTACTCGCGAAATAAATTGGTCTTTCCCAATCGTTGCTCGCTAATATGTCTAGAATAGTAAGGTCATTTTTAAGAACGTAGTTCTTTTTTATTTCCCACTTAATATCCGTAATACGGTCAGCCATTTCAGCAGGAACGGTTCCATTGGCCAATACTTTGGCTTTATCCACTGAAACTTTAAGCTTCTTGGTTGGGATATAATCGATTTTCTTACCGCTGTTTACTGGAATTTTAGTTTGTCCATTATCACTAATAATGAAATCCATTAAATCGTCAACGTCAATGTGACCTTTGATTTCTTTTCTTTCATAAACCGGCAAGTAGTCGTTGGTTCCTTGTCTGATTTTCTTTTCTGGTAAACTCAATGGAACTGGATCAGAATCATAAGCTTTTCTTCTCATTTGGTTGATGTACCAATCCGTATTTAATAAGCTTAAGTTAATAACCCGTACATCAGTTCTGTATTCTTCCACTTCTTGTACATACCATAATGGGAAAGTATCATTGTCTCCATTGGTGAATAGAATAGCATTCGGCTCACAAGAATCTAAATAATTTTTCGCAAAGTCTCTACCGGTGTAACGATCAGCTCTACTGTGATCATCCCAGTTTTCTGAAGCCAATATGCCTGGCACTAAAATCAAACAAACCAAACTAACGGCCATGGCGCTAATAGTTGCAGGTAATTTTCCTTTAAGCATATCATAAATGGCATAAACTCCTAATCCAATCCAAATAGCGAAAGCATAGAAAGAAGCTGCATAAGCATAATCACGTTCTCTGGGTTGTAATGGATATTGATTTAAGTATAAGACAATGGCAATTCCTGTAAAGAAGAAAAGCAAGCCAACGATGGCTCCATCTCTATTGTCTTTGCTAAACTGGAAAACCAATCCAATCAATCCTAAAATAAAAGGAAGCATGTAATACTTGTTATTTGCGGGATTTTCTGAAATGTATTCTGGCAAATTATCTTGGCTTCCTAATCTGGCTTCATCCAAGAATTTAATACCAGAAATCCAGTTTCCGTGCACCGTATTTCCATGTCCTTGAATATCATTTTGTCTTCCAGAAAAATTCCACATGAAGTATCTCCAATACATCCAACCAAGTTGGTATTTGAAAAGATATGTTAGGTTTTCACCGAAAGTTGGGGTATTAATGACTTTGGTTTGTCCATTCGCATCTTGATAACGAACCGGCTTACCTTCAAAGTCAGACCATTTTTTATACTGCGATTTATGTTTTCCTTCTTGACTCCACATTCTTGGTAAAACACTTAAAAAACGCTCGTCGTAGTTTGGTACAGCATTTTTGCGCTCGTCGATTACAATGTATTTGCCCGACTCTTTATCTTGAAAATATAAAGGAGAAGCATCAGTATAAGGGTTTCTTACATCCAAAGGAGAATTGAAAGAATGACCATTAAACAATGGACGATCTCCATATTGCTCACGATTTAAATAAGAAAGGAATGTAAATACGTTTTCAGGATTGTTTTCATCCATGGGGGTATCCGCATTAGAACGAATTAAAATCACCGCAAATGAAGAGTAGCCTAAGAGAATGGCTGATACACAAAGAATGATGGTGTTGGCCACTACCTTTTTGTTCTTCTGCGTGTAAAACAATCCACCTACAATTAAGCCAATTAAAAGCATAATGTAAATGATGAATCCAGTGTTAAAAGGCAAGCCAAAACCATTTGTGAAAAGCAATTCGAACTTAGAAGCAATTATAATCGCTCCAGGAATGATTCCATATTGAATGGCTCCTAGGATAACCACAGAAAGGATTAGAGCTACAACAATTCCTTTGAGCGTTGGGGTATATTTTCTGAAATAAAATACAAGTACAATGGCAGGTACAGCCAATAAGTTCAATAAGTGAACACCAATAGACAGACCCATTAAGTAGGCAATGAGCACCAACCACTTTAAGTGATGGCTTTTATCTGCAGCACCTTCCCATTTTAAAATGGCCCAAAATACTACGGCTGTAAATAAAGAAGAAAGGGCGTAAACTTCACCCTCAACAGCAGAGAACCAGAATGACTCACTGAAAGTATAGGCTAAAGCACCAACAAAGCCGCTTCCTATAACTGCGTATATTTTAGAAGCATCAAGCTCACCATCTTTTAAGGCAATTTTTTTACCGAAGGCCGTAATGGTCCAAAACAGAAACAAAATGGTAAACGAGCTTGCTAAAGCAGAAAGCACATTAACCATCATGGCTGAATTTTCAGGACTAGCAAAAAGGGTGAAAAAACGAGCGAGCATCATAAACAAGGGTGCTCCCGGAGGGTGTCCAACTTCTAATTTATAAGCAGTTGCGATAAATTCTCCACAATCCCAAAAGCTAGTAGTAGGTTCAATAGTTAGTAGATAAACTACGGTGGCAATAATCCAAGTTAGCCATCCACCGATTAAATTTAATTTCCTGAAATCTGTCATTGCTTGAGTTTAAGGTAAATCAAGAGTAAGGTGCGAATTTAAAAAACTTAAGTTAATCAGCGGGGATTACTTTTTGTTAAGAATGAATAAAAAGTTTTAAATAAATTTTCTAATTTTGTCTGCCCGAATCAAAATTGTCCGATGGTGTAACTGGCAACACGTCTGGTTTTGGTCCAGAAGAGTCTAGGTTCGAGCCCTAGTCGGACAACGGAATAAAGTAGAACTCCA
>CAXFAI010000032.1:0-57828 GCA_964001305.1 uncultured Flavobacteriales bacterium | reverse complement strand
TTTTTACCAGAACCATTTACCCTGATCGCAATAACCCGAGTGCAAGTATACATGCAACGGTTGGTGGTCATTTATTTGTCGTAAAGTTAGACCCCAATGGAAATTTAATTTGGGCAGCACAAACCAACTCTACAAACCATAATACAAGAATTACACCTTATGATATTGAAATTGGTCCGAATGGAAATGTATATGTATCAGGAGTAGTAAAAGGAACTGGAGTTATTGCGAATGCTTACATCTCAGGTGGCACAAGCTTTACAACAGATGGTAATGCTTTCTTATTGAAACTAGATACTTTAGGAAATTATGTAATGCATCAGCAAATGAGTGGCTCAAGTAGCAGTCTTTTTCATGGTTTAGCAATTGACCAACAAGAGAATATTTATGCTGCTGGTTTAATTGGAGGTCAGACTTACTACACGCACCCAGTTCACGGAAGAGTGAATTTGAGTACTGCAGGAAGAACGGATATTATTATTTGCCGATTTCAGGCCAATGGTGATTATGATTGGTTACACGTTTTGGGTGGCGGAGAATTCGACACTGGAAATGATGTAGCTCTCGATGGTCATGGTAATCTTTACGTTACCGGGAATTTTTCTTTAACTACCGATTTTGACCCAGACACAACTTCCTTTTCTTTAACAGCTGATGGATCGGGACAGTATGATTTACCTAATATATTTATGGCGCGCTATAAAGTAAATGGAGACTTTGATTGGGTAAAGCAGTTTGGAACCTTTAATCGAGATGAAGGAGTAACCATCATTGTAGATGACTCATCGAATATATACTTAGGTGGACATTTTGAATTAAGTGCTGACTTTGATCCAGGCACCCCTGTTGAAACTTTGTATGCCTATGGCGATGAAGAAACTTTTGTGGCTAAATATGATTCATTAGGAAACTTTATTTGGGCGGAAGAATTGGGCGGAAATGGAATTGACCTAGGAGAGGATATGTATTTGGATGCCTTGGGAAACATTTATGCAACAGGTACATTTTCAACAAACTTTCTTTATGATCGAAGTAGCTCGAATCCACCATTTGTTGCCGCTGCTGGAGGCACAGATTTCTACATTGCTAAATTTGTACAAAAGGTAAATGTGGTTGGTTTAGAATCGCTTCAAAACGAAACTGTTAAGATTTATCCCAACCCTACTACTGAGATTTTAAACATTGATTTAGGAAATGAACATTTTGAGCAGCTTAGAATTTTGGACATTCAAGGAAAACTAGTTTTTGAACAAGCCTTAAATCAAGCAAAAACCGTTCAATTAAACATTAAATTAAAGCCAGGAATTTATACGGTGCAATTGATTAACCAAAAGGGTTCAAAACATCAAAAAGTTCTTTTTCATTAATTGTGAACTTCAAATAATTTATGGAAAATCGTAACTATGGATAGAGCAGAAATAGAAAATAAAGAAAATGGAATTCTTGAAGATTTAAATGGTCATAAGAATTTACTCATTTCTTTTGGTGGCATTCGTCAAGGCCTAGGTATTCCTGTATTTGAATTTTTTAATTCTATCGCCGATATTCCCTGCGATAAAATTTTTTTAAGAGATTTTGGTCAAGCTTGGTACCAAAAAGGTGTTGATTCGGAGATTAATCATATTGACAAAGTCATTCAGTTTCTTCGAAGTAAAATCGAAGAGAATCAATACGACAAAGTATGTTTTTTGGGTAACTCCATGGGTGGCTATGCCTCTATTTTATTTGGCAGTTTATTAAATATTAATATCGTTATTGCTTTTGTTCCTCAAACCTTTATCAATAAGTTCAATCGATTTATTTATCGAGATAAACGTTGGAGCAGACAAATCAACAATATTTATAATTTTAAAGACAAAAGACCCGAATACTTTGATCTAAAAAAGCATTTAAAAGAGAATAATAGTTACAATACTTTAATTCATGTTTACTACTCACCGAATGAATTACTCGATAAAAAGCATGCAGAAAGACTAAGAGGCCTAAGAAATGTTCAATTACACCCAATTGCAGAAGGAGGGCATTCAGTAGTTAAGGTAGTAAGAGACTCGGGGAAACTAAAGGAGTTAATCCTAAAAAGCTATCAATAAGAATAAATAGTTCTTATACAAAGCCATTTACTAAAATTAGAACTTAAAATAATCCAATGAAAAAAAGATTACTGATTTGGGCCCCGCTGTTTTTTTCTATATACTTCGTAGGCATTGTCACTGCTCACTTTAATCTTTTTCCATACCATCAACTTCTTAGTTTAAAATCAAAAATAAATTCTTCTAAGAAACCAGAAGCAAGCCTCTTAAAAGCCGAATTGAATAGTCACTTTACTTCTCCCCTTGCAAAAGGAATTAAGTTACGATATGCTAAAGTTAGCACTATTGATGAACTGAATTTAAAAATCAATCAATTAAATACACCCTATAAAAACTTTGATTCCGCTTATGAGAAAATAACGATAAAAGCTGCTTTGGTTGATGGGAATATTCTTTTAGTTCCATTTGAGTATTTGTCAAAAATAGACACAGCTTACGCCTATATTAAAAACAAAAGTAAAACAACTAATGAAAAGCTTGGCATTTTAATTATTCCAGGTAGTGGTATAAACCAGTCAAGTGCAATTCTTCAAAAAAGCAAGATAACTGATAACTATCAATGTAATATTGATGACTTGGTGAAAGACTATGGTAATTGTTTCATTCAAGTAAAACCCAATGAAGATTTTTTAGCTATTCACAACGGAAAACAAAAAATTGAACCTAAATCCTTTGTCAATTACTTATTAAACAAAGGTGGCTCCTATTCTGCTCACTACTTAATACAAAGTTTAGCATTAACCAAGTATTTAAAAACACAATATTCAAAAACAATGTTATGTGGTCTGTCCCAAGGTGGACACGCAGCACTGCTTAACACGCTTCAGAGCAACCCAGATTATGCAATCATAGCTTCAGGATACTCAATTAGGAGAAAAGAACCTTATATGAGTTTTCATGATCAATTAATACTTCCAAACCAAAAAATCTATTCACCTGAATATATCAAGCAAAAGCTTCAAAAAATTAACACTCATCTATTATTCACCTATGGTGAAAATGAGAAATCAACTTATGGACTAGAGTCTCAAAAAAATATGACTAAAGAATATTTAAAGGAAATCACAAATATTCAATTTGCTATTCATCCGGATGCACATGTGTATAATAAGCGAGTAATTCTTACATTCTGTAATCAACACTTCAGTTCTTCTCAATAGTGAAATCAAATTTCAGTGGTAAAACAAGAAATGATTAAAAACTGCATTAATAAGCAATTAGAATCTTAAGATTTTACCTTACTTCACCACTGCTCATTATCAAGATATATTATTTAGTGCAGAAAAAGTAACTTAGCCTAAACTAAATGATTTCATGAAAAAGCTCATCTACTTAATATTTGTATTCCTAGCATTAAACGCTTGTCAAACCGAAGTAGAAGTTAGCTCCTTTAATCCTGTAAATTGGGAAAAACGCAGCGTTTCAAATTTACCTTCTGATTCAACCCTAGAGCATGGCAAATCATACCTTTCTGTTTACTCTCAAATTTATGGAGAAACCGAACAACGAACCTATGATTTAACCGCCACCATTAGCATGCGAAACATCAGCGATTCCGATACCATTTATATTCATGAAGCGGCATACTACGACACCAAAGGTCATTTAAAGCGAAATTATTTCAGCCACAGCATTTACATTGCTCCTTTAGAAACGGTAGAAATCATCATTGATGAAAAGGATCAGTCTGGAGGAACTGGTGCCAATTTTATATTTGATTGGAGCTGTCCAAAAAATACACACCCTCCCCTATTTGAAGGCATTATGATATCAACCGTTAGTAGAGGTTTATCGTTTACCACCCAAGCTGTTCGGATTAAATAAAATTTATCATTTCACTTTAAAACAAAGAATTAAACAACCATGTCTGACGAATTACTAGCCTGCCCCAATTGCGAATCTCCTTATGGTTATGCCATGAATGATGACTTGTATGCTTGTCCTGAATGTGCTTTTGAATGGAACCCAAATGAAAAGACAGAATCAGCAACTGAACCTCAATGGCTAGATTCCAATGGTAATGAATTGCAAAACGGAGATACCGTTTTAGTAATTAAAGACTTGCCTGTAAAAGGTGCTCCTAAACCAGTAAAAGCAGGTACCAAAGTCAAAAACATTCGCTTGGTAGAAGGCGACCACGACATTGCCTGTAAAATAGATGGCTTTGGTGCTATGGGTCTGAAATCAGAATTTGTTCGAAAAGTTTAGCCTACAATTCTTCTTTTACCACAAACTGCCTACTCGCTTCCATTAAGGGCTGCATAAATTGATCTTCGGCCACAAAAGGCACCTTTTCTCTAAAGACATCAATCTTTGCTTTAATACTAGAGGAGGTTTTATAATCTCTAAAGTGCAAAGCTTGACAAGCTGATAGCCATTCTATACCAACGATTTTTTCAAAGTTGTCCACTACCCTTTTCAGCTTGGTTGCCGCATTTGCTCCCATACTCACATGATCTTCTTGTCCATTAGAAGAATCTATAGAATCAACCGAAGCTGGAGTTGCCAACTGTTTGTTTTGACTGATTGCCGAAGCAGCAGCATATTGCACAATCATAAAGCCCGAGTTTAAGCCTGGATTGTTGACTAAAAATGCCGGTAAACCTCTTTGTCCGCTAACCAGTTTGTATACCCTACGCTCACAAATGGAAGCATTCTCGGCTGCGGCTATAGCCAAGAAATCAAGTACCAATGCCAAAGGTTGGCCGTGAAAATTTCCAGCAGAAATGACCTTGTCTTCTTCCTCAAAAATGGTAGGATTATCGGTAACGGCATTGATTTCCGTTTCAAGTACTTGGGTAGCATAAGCAAGAGTATCTTTGGTGGCACCATGCACTTGCGGCGTACAACGCAAGCAATATGGATCTTGAACCGCTTGCTTTTGCTCATTGTTCGCTATTTCAGAATCCTTCAAATGAGCTCGAATTGCGGCCGCTGTTTCAATTTGTCCTTTATGCGGACGAACTTGGTGCACCAAGTCATCATAGGGGCTTAAACGTCCATCAAAAGCATCTATAGAAGCGGCTGCTGTAAAATCACTCCAAGCACATAAATGCTGTAAACGAATAATTTGATGCGTGGCATAGGCGCTCATAAACTGAGTACCGTTTAACAAGGCCAATCCTTCTTTTGACATTAAATCAACTGGCTCCCATCCCATTTCATCATTCACTTCAACAGCTTTTCTTTTCTTGCCATTATAGTATACTTCACCTTCTCCAAATAAGGGCAAAGACAAATGGGCCAATGGTGCCAAATCGCCTGAAGCCCCCAAACTACCTTGCTCATAAACCACCGGTAAAACATCAGCATTGTAGAAATCTACTAAACGCTGAACGGTTTTAAGCTGAACCCCAGAATGCCCTTGAGATAATCCTTGGATTTTAAGCAAAAGCATGAGCTTTACAATGTCTCGAGGAACTTCATCGCCCATGCCACAAGCATGAGAAACCACCAAATTGCGTTGAAGCTTTTGTAAATCAGCCTTGGAGATTTCTGTATCACATAAAGAACCAAAGCCGGTATTAATTCCATAAATAGGTTCTACGGAACGTTCTAGCTTCTCGTCCAAGTATTTCCGGCAACTTTCTATGCGTTGAATAGCTTCCTCGCTCAAGCTCAACTTTGTTTTGTCTTCAACTAAATTGCGAATGTCTGCTATGCTTAAAAAAGCCGGACTAATGGCATGAACTCTTTCTGTCATTTCTATTTTAGGCTATTTGATTTAAAATTTCAGTAAAGTCTAAACGGCTTTGTTCACCGCTTTTCATCTTTTTTAATGTCAGTTGACCACTCTTCATTTCTTCTTCCCCAACCATTATCACATAGGGAATCTCTTTTTGGTCGGCATACTTCATTTGTTTTTTCATTTTGGCAGCATCAGGATACAGCTCAGCACTTATGCCCTGCTCTCTTGCTTTTTCAAGTAAAGGCAGTACGTAGTTCTCTTCTTTCTCTCCAAAGTTGATAAACAACAATTTTGTGCTTTGGCTTAACTTTTCAGGAAAGAGTTTCAATTCTTCCATCACATCAAAAATACGGTCAGCACCAAAAGAGATTCCTACGCCCGACATATCTTTTAAGCCAAAAATCCCAGTTAAATCAGCATATCGGCCACCGCCACAAATGCTACCCATTTTTACCTCGTTGGAAACCACTTCGAAAATAGCTCCTGTGTAATAATCTAACCCACGAGCTAAGGTAACATCCATTTCAAGCTTTGCCTTTTTCAAAGACCAACAATTGACAGTAGCAAGTATTTTTTCAATTTCAGCAATACCCTCTAAGCCCACTTCAGAACTTTTTAAATATTCCTTCAATTTACTTATTACCAAATCATTATCACCATTTAACTCAAACAATGGTTGAATTTGATTTATCTCGGTTTCACTCAAGCCTTTTTGACTTAACTCTTCGTTTACTTTTTCAATGCCAATCTTTTCAAGCTTGTCGATAGCAACAGTTATGTCCACGATTTTATCAGGCCTTCCAATCACCTCAGCTATACCGCTCAGGATTTTTCGGTTATTCATTTTAATGCTAAAATCTTGCAAGCCCAATTCACTTAAAACCTCATCAAAAATTTTAATGAGTTCTACTTCATTGAGCAAAGAATCAGAACCTATAATATCTGCATCGCATTGGTAAAACTCTCTGTATCTTCCCTTCTGCGGACGATCAGCTCGCCAAACTGGCTGTATTTGAAAGCGCCTAAACGGAAAAGTAATCTCATTTTGATGTTGGACTACATAACGTGCAAAAGGAACCGTTAAATCGTAACGGAGGGCTCCGTCTGATAGATTATTTAGAATACTATTTGAAATTTTCTCAGGAAATGATAATTCATCACTAAACCCCTTATTAGCATGATGATAAATACTTGTTACCTCACTAACTAATTTCTCACCCCTTTGAAGTATCTTAAAGATTAAACGATCCCCTTCTTCCCCATACTTTCCGGTAAGAGTTTCCAAATTCTCCATGGCAGGCGTTTCAATTTGCTCAAAACCATGCAATTCAAACGACTTGCGAATGATATTAAAAATATAATTCCGCTTGGCCATCACCTTCGGGGAAAAATCCCGCATTCCTTTTGGTATTCCGATTTTATTCAATGTTCTGCTTTTTAATTACTGTAAACATTTGTCTGTACTCTTCTTTCGCTTGATTTAGGATAAAAGACTAAAGAAAAAGGATAAAGGTGTAACTCTTTACTTTTTCTTTAGTCTTTTAATCTTGGTCCTTTCTAAGGTCTAAAGTCTATCTTCTTTTCTCTCTGCTCTCTATTCTCTATTCTCTAACCTACTTCACCAGTTTACGATACTTAAACTTGGTAATCTCATCGCCTAATCGCTTACGTCTGTTTTCTTCGTATTCTGAAAATCCTCCTTCAAAGAAATGCACATGTGCATCGCCTTCAAAAGCTAAAATGTGCGTACAAATACGGTCTAAAAACCAACGGTCGTGAGAAATAACCACTGCACAACCGGCAAAGCTTTCTATCCCATCTTCTAGGGCACGCAAAGTATTCACATCAATGTCGTTAGTTGGCTCATCCAAAAGCAAAACATTGGCTTCCGTTTTAAGCGTCATGGCTAAATGCAATCGGTTTCGTTCTCCACCAGATAACACACCCACTTTTTTGTTTTGGTCACCACCGTTAAAGTTAAAACGCGATAAATAAGCTCTTGAATTAATCACCTTGCCAGCAATATCCATTTGCTCGTTTCCACCAGAAACGACTTCATAAACTGTTTTCTCAGGATCTAAATCTTCATGAGTTTGGTCTACATAACCAATTTGAACCGTGCTACCAATATTAAACTCACCTTGGTCGGGTGTTTCTTCTCCCATAATCATTCGGAAAAGCGTGGTTTTACCCGCACCGTTAGGTCCGATAACTCCTACGATTCCTGCAGGTGGCAGTTTAAAATCCAAGTTTTCATAAAGTAAACGGTCGCCATATCCTTTGGCTACCCCTTTGGCTTCAATCACTTCATTTCCTAATCGCGGTCCGTTTGGAATTGGAATTTGCAAGTTTTGAATTTGCTCTTTCCCTTCTTCGCTCAACAACTTTTCATAATTATTCAAACGTGCTTTCGACTTGCTACGCTTGGCTTTAGGGTTCATTCTAGACCATTCCAATTCCTTCTCTAAATTCTTTCTTCGCTTGCTTTCTTGCTTTTCTTCTGCTTTCAATCGCTTCGATTTTTGATCTAACCATGAAGTGTAGTTTCCTTCAAAAGGGATTCCTTCACCACGATCCAATTCTAAGATCCAACCCGCTACATTATCCAAGAAATAACGGTCGTGTGTTACGGCTATTACCGTTCCCTTGTACTGTTGCAAGTGACGCTCTAACCAAAACACCGACTCTGCATCCAAGTGGTTAGTTGGCTCATCCAATAGTAAAATATCAGGCTCTTGCAATAAAAGTCTACAAAGTGCAACTCTTCTACGTTCACCACCTGAAAGGTTTTCCACCTTCGCATCCGCATCCGGACAACGTAAAGCATCCATCGCACGATTTAGCTTGGTATCTAATTCCCATGCATCTAGTGCATCAATTTTCTCTTGAAGTTTGGCTTGCTCTTGCATTAACGCTTCCATTTTATTGCCATCGGCCAACACATCTGGATCAGCAAATTTTTCGTTAACCTCTTCGTAAGCTTTTAAAACAGCAACCGTTTCAGCAGCACCTTCTTCTACAATTTCTCGTACGGTTTTTCCTTCGTCTAACTTAGGTTCCTGTGGCAACATTCCCACTGAATAACCATCTGAAAAAACCACATCGCCTTGAAAAGACTCTTCCTCACCAGAGATTATTTTCATTAAGGTAGATTTACCCGAACCATTTAAACCGATGATGCCGATTTTGGCACCATAGAAAAAAGAGAGGTAAATATTTTTTAAGATTGCTTTCCCTGAAGGAAGCGTTTTTGAAACATTGACCATTGAAAAAATGACCTTCTTATCGTCTGACATCTGCTTGTATTTATGTTTTACGCAAATTTGTGAAATTATTGGCTTTTAAGCAGCATGAATTAGATTTATTCTTAACCTTGATGACCATGAATAAAAAGACCGCAAAATGTATCGTTGGAAGAGCTGAATTGGTAGACTTTCCCGATTTGGGAATTAATGGAATAGAAGCAAAGATTGACACAGGAGCCTACTCTACGGCTATTCACGCTCATAAAATTTGGACTGAAGAGATCGATGGAAAAGAATATTTGAATTTTGAGCTATTGGATCCAGATCGAGAGCACTATCGAAAGTTGACCATTCGAACAGCAAACTTTACAAGAAAGAAAGTGAGAAGCAGCAACGGCAGATTAGAACAGCGTTTTGCTTTGAAAACCAAGATTGTACTGGGAGGTAAGAAAAGGACCACCGATTTAACTTTAACCAATCGGGGTAAAATGCGATTTCCTGTTTTGGTAGGAAGAAAAGTTTTGAAAAAGGGTTATTTGGTTGATGTAGCAATCGACAAAGCCAAACGAAAATCAGCTAATTAGGTCGTGGCCTATACTGTTTCTTTTCTTTGATTTTAGCCTTTTTACGGTCGATTAAATCATCATAAGTATCATCCATGTAGAAGGCCTTTTTGTTTTCATCGTACTTAATTAAAGCCACTGGAATTCCTTCTAAATCCGTTTTCTCCCCTTCTTTCTTTCGCTTCAAGCGCACATCAAATTTGAAGGTTTCAATCTTGAATTTAATCTGCTTGGTTTTTTTGGTATTTAACCATAGCGTTTTACTATGAAAACCTTCTTTAAAAACCACTAACATGTATTCACTTTCACCTAAAGCAGTAAAAGAAAATTTACCATTGGAAGAAGTCTTCATGGAATCAATCACTTCTCCAGATTTTAAAACATGAATTGAAACACCTTCCAAAGGATCTCCATAAGCATATACCTTACCTTTAAAATCAAACTCTTTTTCAGTTTGTGCAAAAGATATTGTAGTGCTAAAGCAGAATATAAATGTGAATAACAAAAAACGGTACATCCTCTTGAAATATCGGGTAATATTATAAAAATACCCATTCATCCACAAGGGATTTATGGATTCTCCAGCTAGAAAAAACATATTTACAATATTATTTTTCAGAATTTACATGCGATTAAAGCTAGAATATTAGTTTTGATTCACCGAATAGACATAAATTTAAGATGAACATTGTAATTCTCTCTAGAAATCCCAACTTATATTCTACATCACGATTGGTTGAAGCAGGCCAAGAAAGAGGCCACAATATGCGCGTTTTGGACCATACAAAATGCTACATTGTTAATGAAAGTAGAGAACCAACCATTTATTATGGAAGAGAAAAAATAGAAGACATTGATGCGGTTATTCCAAGAATTGGTGCTTCAGTTACTTTTTATGGAGCCTCAATTATTCGTCAGTTTGAAATGCAAAAGATTTTCACCACGGTAAAATCGGTGGCATTAACACGATCTAGAGATAAGTTGAGAAGCATTCAAATCATGTCAAGAGAAAATCTTGACATTCCTAAAACGGCTTTTGCAAGAAGTCCAAAAGACATTCCCCATTTAATTAGAACTGTGGGAGGCGCTCCTTTAATTTTAAAAGTATTGGAAGGCACACAAGGATTAGGAGTGGTTTTAGCAGAAACTCAGAAAGCAGCTAAATCGGTAATTGAGGCTTTTATGGGTATGGATAAAAGTATATTGGTACAAGAGTTTATTAAAGAAGCAGGTGGTGCAGATATTAGAGCCTTTGTAGTTGACGGTAAAGTAGTTGGAGCCATGAAACGCCAAGGTAAAGAAGGAGAATTCAGAAGTAATTTGCATCGTGGTGGTACCAGTAGCATGATTAAGTTAAAGCGAAGAGAAACTGCAGCAGCTGTTAAAGCAGCCAAGGCTATGGGTTTAAGTATAGCCGGAGTTGATATGTTGCAATCCGATCGTGGCCCGTTGATTTTGGAAGTAAACTCTTCACCAGGCTTAGGTGGCATAGAAAGCTCTACCAAAGTTGATATTGCAGGAAAGATTATTGAATACGTGGAAAACAGTGTTGGAAAAACAGCCAAGTTAAAAGATAAAGTAGGAGTTTAATGGCTAGACGATTGAGTGTTGACGGCATTAGTGTTGCCGCTGGGGAAAAGAAAGTTATCGACTTAAACATTGCCCGACTTGTTTCAGGAACAAAAATTGACCTACCAGTTCATGTATTTCGCAGTAAAAAAGCAGGCCCTATTGTTTTATTAAGCGGCGGCTTACATGGCGATGAAGTAGATGGTGTTGAAGTGATTCGACGATTAATTCGAAATAAAACTTTTGACAAACTGAAATGCGGCTCTGTAATTGCCATTCCGGTTTTAAACATCTATGGGTTTTTAAACTTTTCGAGAGAAGTACCCGATGGTAAAGATGTAAACCGTTTTTTTCCAGGTAGCAAAAATGGATCTTTAGCTGCAAGAGTAGCCTACAACATCACCACCAAAGTTTTGGCAGAAATCGATTTTGGCATTGATTTTCATACCGGTGGTGCCAATCGTTACAATTATCCTCAAAGTCGGTTTGCGGCAGAAGATAGCCGAGCTAGAGAAATTGCTGAAGTGTTTAATGCACCTATCAGTTTAGAATCGGGATTGATTGACAAGTCACTGCGAAAAGAAGCTTATAAAATGGGAAAGTCCATCGTCGTTTTTGAAGGTGGTGAGGCCATGAGATTTGATGAATTGAGCATTCAAGAAGGAATACGTGGAGCAAAACGAGTTTTGGCTCATTATGGAATGATTGATGAAGGAGAAAGTTTACAAAACAGCACCCATTGTACGCAAAGTCAATGGATAAGGGCCAAACGTTCTGGCTTATTCCAATCTTTGGTAAAAAGTGGTGAATGGGTAGATGAGAAAGATGTGATTGCCTACATTTCTGATCCTTTTGGCAGCAAACAAATCAAAATTAAATCCCCAGCTTCAGGTATTATCATCGGCCATAATAATGCGCCGGTAGTTAATCAAGGAGATGCTTTATTTCATTTGGGGATGAATTAATTATTTACTCCCATTTTGCATTAATTGTTTAGCCATACCAGCACCTATCAACGATTCTAAAGGAGTAGCACCTTTTCCATCACCACCTATAATCATAGTTTGCGGAAATACAATTCTAGAAATATGAGATGCAACACCTATGGCGGTTTCTTTTTCTATCTGAGCTCTTTCTTGCGGTGTTAAACCGGCTGAAACAAGTTTTTTATTTTTATATGCTTCTGCATCTGCTTTTACTTTTTCAGCTTCAGCCTTCAACCTCTCCGTTTGAAGGGCTATTTCTGCAAGTTTTTTATTTGTTTCTTCTTGCTTTAATTTAGTTTCAATAGCAATCAAAGCTTTTACTTGCTCTTTTTCTTGAGTTACTCGTTCAGCTGCCTTGTCTCTCTCACCTTCGGCAACAATTCTAGCTTGAGCATCTTTAGCTGTTTTTATCTTTTGTTGTTCAAGTTGCCTTTTAGCTGATTCATCTCGTTGTGCCTCCAATCTTTTCTTAAATGTTTCTTCAAGTATTACATCATCAACAATTACTTGAACTACAATGATTTGATTTTCATTTATATCATGTGCGATACGTATTGTTTTGCCATTGGAATCAGTCCTTTTCTTAACATCATATCTGGTTCTAATCTCTTTAATTTTACGATTTTCATCATCCATTTTAATACCGGTAACAATGGTATCTCTAAACTCTGTCTTTTGAACACTGTAGGTTCCAAACTTTAATTGGTCATCAATTGCTACTCTAAAATCAGAAGCTGAACCTGAAATATAATCTTGTGCAGCAAACATATAACCGGTATTGGAAACCACCTCTCTCACTGTAGGAACAAGCGTGGAATGCACTAGATTTTGAAGCGACCTAAACTCGATTGCCAAATCGATAAATGATTGTTCATCGGTTGGTAACTGAAAACGGGTTGAAAGCTTTGTTTTAGCAGTAACTTGATCTATAAAACGAATGGGAATGGGTTTCATAGCACCTTCAATTTCTTCAGTTGATTCACCTTCTTCAACCACCTTAACATCAATATATTTTTGCCAAGGAATTATTTGAGCAAATCCTCTCCATTTAATTCCTTCAGTCATTATCGCTCCTTTTGAACCCGTTGGTGAAACAACAAAGTATTGATACCCTGGCTCTGCCCAAAAAAACAAATAAGGTATAGTACTAATTAAAGCCCCTAGTAACATTAAAACTAAAATACTTTTACTTGTTAATCTCGATAAAATTTGGGCTAATCGATTGTAAAAACCAGTTTTTGAACTTACGGATTGATTATTTGCTTCTTTTTTAAAAACAGGCAATAAAAGAAATAAGATAATCGCTAAAACAATAATCAGAACTCCAAGAAAAGTCATATTCATAATCAAAAATTTAGACCTGAAAATTAACACATTCTTTTCAGGTTTTAATTTTAATAGGAGAATTCTGTGTAGAGATTTGAATCTAAAAAAGAGCCGCCTGCAAAATCCACCATGCAAACGGCTCTACCAACCAAGTGAAGTTTTATGTAAACAGAACGATGTTCTCAATTGAACAACTCATTTACGACATTCGGTTTGATTTGGATTTATTAGAATAAAAAAACCGCCTGCTTCAAAGAAACAGACGGAGAAACAAACAAACGAAACTTCTTATTGAACAGTAACTTCCGTTAAAATAACATTTCCTGGAAATGCATTATTGCTGAAGATTTCTGGTAAATCCATACTGGTACCTCCAGGGAAATCATAGGTTGAATTTCCATCTCCATCAATATGAAGCATAGGATATAATTTATAACCTGTACTGTATGTTGAATCTGGACTTAAATTAATTGTCAAATTGGTATTTACACCTGCAGAAACGGCTACTTTACCGGCGATTGGCTCAATAGACAAGCCAGCTAAGTATTGTGGGTCATTCGGATTGTTGTTATAATGATGAATCACTAGCCAACCATCTACTGCTGCCTCTACTCTTTCAATCACCATTTGATTATTCATAATGGTTTGATTGTTCGCCGTAATTTTTGGAGAACTCAGTTCAATATCTGTCATTAACACATTACCATCAACCGTAACTGGTCCATCAACACTTTGGTCAGTATCAAATTCATACATTCCATCACCATCATCGGTATGTACCATCACCCAAAGTTTCTCACCATCGGTTAAGCTTACATTCGGAATTTCCACTTTTACATTGGTGTTAGTTCCAGCAGCTAAAGCCGTTGGAGTAGAAATAATTTCCGGTACAACTGGCCCATTGTTTCCATTATCTCGGTGTACAACTACCCAACCAGCTTGATCTACTTTAACTTCACTTACTGTTATACTATTGCGGTTCGAAATCTGATCACTAACAGTTAATGATTGTGTTGGCGTTGTGTTTTGATTGTTGGTTACTGGAGTTTCCATATTGTCAACATCGTCATCTTCACAGGCAACAAATGCCAAAGAAGCTGCAATTAAGGTTAAACTCAATATTTTCTTACTAAACATAAATTTGGTTTTAAAATTCAACTTAGTTACGAGGCATTCTTTGTTATGGATTTTTTAAATTGAAATCTTGAATAAAACAAGCATTGCTTATTTTCGCTAGCCATTCATAAAACATGAATTTTAGCGGCATCATTCATCAATTTCATAGGAGTAAAGCCTCGCTTTATGCACGATACCTAATTGGAGTTTTGTTGCTTGTATACTGTTACATACAAGCACTAAAAGGTGGAGATTTTCGGATTTATATGGGTGCCGCGGATTTGCTTCGAACCGGTCAAAACTGCTACAACGAATGGATTCACCTAAGCGGAGATAATTATGGACAATATAGCTACAGTCCATTTTTTGCGACTCTGCTGATTCCATTTACCTATTTGCCTAAAGGAAGTGCAGAATTTCTCTTTTTAGTAGCTAATCTCTTTTTCATCAAACGAATTCTTCGTTTTTTAAAGATTAGACTTCAAGTGCAAAAGCTTTCCATAGTGCAGCAATACGCTTGGGCTTTTTTGACCTTGATACTTAGTATCCGATTCGCTTTACACAATTTTGAGATGGTTCAAATGACCATATTCTTGCTTTTTTGCTGTATAGAAGCCCTTCATCAGGCCCAACAAAAGCGTTATTGGCTCAGCGGTTTGTTACTTAGTTTGGGAATTGTGATTAAAATACTACCATTAGTGATGCTGCCCTATTTCTTGTTTCGCAAACATTGGCAACCGCTTTTCTACTTTTTACTTTTTATGGCTCTATTTATGTTCACTCCTGCCCTCTTTTTTGGCTTCGAAATAAACCATCTTTTACTACACGATTGGTGGGAAATCATTAACCCTAACAACACCCAATTTATAGCTGAACAAAACAAATTTGGAGATGGCATACACAGTCTTTCCGCCTTGCTTGCTGCCTATTTTTCAGATACGCCAAGTTTTTGGGGCATTGAAAATGCGAGAATCATAAAGGTTTTAAGTCAAGAACAATTAAGCCTTTTTCTTAGCAGTTTACGTTTGCTTTTTGTAGTGTTCACAATTTATTTTCTAAGAACACTTCCTTTTCAAAAGGCCAAAAGCAAAGGCCATGAAATTTGGGAATTGAGTTACATTTTAGCGGTAGTTCCGCTCATTTTTCCGCACCAACAGAAATATGCCTTTTTCTTTTTATTGCCGGCCATAGCAACTATAGCTTTTGTATTTGTGCAGCAAAAAATGGCAAAACAAAAATGGATAGTCCTTTTACTTAGCTTGTTTTTTCTTTTAGCCGTTTTTACTACCGATGGAATTATTGGTAAAGAGCTTAGCCGTTTAAGTCAACATTATAAAACTATAACGTTTGGCACCTTTTGCCTTATTGCTGCTTTGGCACTTTCAAAAAATAAGTTTTTGAATAGTAAGCAGTAAAGTAAAATCCTGTGGCTTTTTAGTTTCTATTCAATACCCTCTAAATTTAATCCAATTTACAAGCTTTCATTTTCTTAGCTAGATAAACAATTTCCTTTTGAAAGACTTCATCCGTAAAATCCTCTTTGTGAAATTCTAATTTTTCTTTAGCACTTTTAAAAGCAACCAAAGCCTCTTTTTTTCTTCCCATTTGTAAAAGCAACTTTGCCTTGTATTTTATTAATACATAACTATTAGGGTATTTTGAAATACCCCAATCATAAAGCTCTAAGGCTTGTTCTTCATATCCATTTTGACTTATAGGGAAAGCCAAACTCTTTATGATATAGTCTGGAGGTATCAAGTAAAAACCCAACTGCTTTTCTACTGCAGCATAAAATTGTTCAACTTCAGCTCTAAGACTTCCTCCTTTCTGCAAAAATTGTGCAATAAGAAATGCATCAATCTCATACTTTCTGCGCATACTAAGCATAGCATCATTTACTGAAGCACTTACTACGGTAAAATGATCTAAGCCTTCAAAATTTCGATAATTCCAATCCATTGAAGTAGTTGGATTGGCCTTAACCACAGAGTCTACATAATGGCCCATTTGCATGAAGTTTTTTTCATTTTCACCAACAGTTCCAGTTGAAACGTATACAAAATGAGGCAATGGATCAGAGGATTCTAATTGCTCATTAATCATGCTTAGATTTTCTACTTCATCAGGGTAAATCGCTGGACTAATCCCTATATAAGCCTGAAAAGCTGAATGGTTTTTACCAAACAAGGTATGATACACAAACTCCCCTCCTGCTGAATGCCCTAGTAGCGACCTAAAATTTATCTGATTAGGATATAAAGAGTCTACAAATGGTATAACTTCATTTAGAAGATGAGCTTGAAGCTCTGGAGCTCTTCCTCCTTGTGAGCCATCGTAATCTTCATCGGGCATGGAAAACTCCCAACCACGATTTTTAGCATGAATTCCCACAACAATAGTAGGCATGTATTTAAACATCATGCTTCCGTATCCTATAATACTACTCACTTGATTGATAAAAGGTTCAAATTGACCATCTAACACATAACAAAAAGTATATTTCTGTTCTGGAAATTCACCATAGTCTGGTGGCAAATAAATACTAATACTTCGTTCATCACCAAAAGCTTTAGATTGGATTTGATAAGTATTTTTAAAGGTCTTTTCTTGAGCCCAATTAATAGAACTAAAAAAGAAGCTTATCAGAGAAAGAAGGATAACTTTTTTCATAAGCAGAATTTAAAACACTAGAATACAAAAGTTTATTCAATAATGCATTTTTAATTTTTGTCTTTGGTGTTTCCTACTCCTATCATTATTTTAATTACCTACTTCTTTTAAAAGAATTTTGCATCTTTGGAAGTGAAATTTGGAAAGAACAATGAATATCAAACATTTAAAAGTTAAAAATCAATTTCAAGACTGGCAAATGGTGCTTTTGCTACTTGCGCTTTTAAACTTGTCGAGTTGTGGGCTATTTAAAAAATTAAAATCCATTGAAGATATTCATCAAATTACAGATCCGGTAGTGGAAGATAATCCTACAATTGACTCAGACGGTGACGGTTTAACCGATGATGAAGACCAATGTCCATATACAGCAGGTTTAACAAGTACCTTTGGTTGCCCTGACAGTGATGGAGATGGATTTCCAGATGCGGAAGACCTTTGCCCAGAAACTGCAGGAACATTTGACGGTTGCCCCTTTGCTGATCGAGATGGCGATTCTGTGCCAGACGATGAAGACTTTTGTCCAGATGAACCAGGTTTACCTATTGATGGTGGATGCCCTGCTGTTGGAGCAGCACTCGATTCCACCTTAATATATGAAGATATCCCAAACAGTAGCTCTGGTGGCGAAACAACAACTGCCACGGAGGTTTATCCAATAAACGAAGCTAGTTCTTTGGAAGGATCAAATGCTATTCATGCAGAAATACCTGAAATACAAGCAGCACCAGTTGTTCAACCCAAGGCAAATAAGTACCATGCTGAAATAGAAGCCATGAAGAAAATGCTTCTAAATAAAAAGTACACCGTTACAGTTTACGTCGGACAAGACTCGAATAAGTTACAAGTTTCATCCTCAAACACTACCCATGTATCAGCACAAACCAGCTTTGCTACCCATGCCAAAGATTATGGTAGTGTAGAGCTGCGAATTAGTGGTGGCGAGGTTGAAATCATTCCTCCTGAAGAAGCTTGTCAAGAGGTGAAAGTGGGTAGTTTCTTTCCATTTACTATTATACCCAAAGAAGCTGGGAATCTTGATATAACGGCCTTCATTCGTTTACACAAATCAAACAATTGTGCCGATGCGCCCACTTCAGAAATTAGTGGCACTTTAAATATTCAAGTAGATGTAGATGTTAAGAAAAAGTGGACAGAGCGATTGAATGAACTCATTGAATTAACTTGGAATGCCTTTACCGAATTCTATGGAGCTGTTCTGGGTATACTCTTTGGATTACTCCTCTTCTTACTTCGTAAAAAACTAAAAAAGTGGTTTGGCTATGAAGAAAAATAGAGCTAACCTTTTTAGTTGTAATAGAAAGAAATAACAACCATATTTTGAATTTGTATAAGACCAAGAATTGCATTATTGTTGTTGTAAATTAGAATTCGAGAGTTCTTCCGAATTCAAGTTCAAGTTTCTAATTACTATTTGTTAATTTCAAACCCATAAAATCACATTTATGAAAAGGCAAATCATATTTTTTCTGGTATTGGTCTCCTATTTTACTGCTAATGCCCAGTTTATTGCAACAATGGAAGTAAAAGAACCTATTGAAGGAGTCTGTAATCAAAATGGTGTTTACGTAATTCTGCCTTTTGGAAATAAAAAGCAAACCAAAGCAAAAAGTCTATTAAGCGATGAGGAAATGGAAAAACGATTCAACACAATTGAGTATTGGAAATCACATCCTGAATTTGAGAAAGAAATCACTTTCAACTTAGTCATTAATTGTAAAGGTGAACTTGTGAGACAATCCTTTAACAACAATGAAAATAAAACAAAGGATGAAGCGCTAAATGAAAAACTGTTAGAGATAGTAGCCAGTTTTAAAGAATGGAAACCGGCAACTATAAAGAAGAAAAAAGTAGATAGTTCATTATTCCTGACCATTAAAATTAAGAATGGTAAAGTGACTTTAAGCTAGTATTATAAAACTGTTAGATTATAATACTAAATTTTTAAAGTTTGATATTTTATCTTAAATCATATCTCACTAAACCCTTCTTCTATCCACACTTTTGATTTCATCCCTCTTTCGGTATTAGGCCGTTAGTAAGTCACTTCTCCATGTCAGACCAACTGTTTTAAATATTCATCGATACATTACAGAAGGTTCGGGACCACTCGAGTTATCAAAATTGCATCAAGAATGACAATGCAATCACTTGATGTGACTAGAAATAATTTCAAGCTGCATTCTTTAATTTAGCCATCTAAATTTCTCCAATTGTCAGACAAAGCTTCTCCTAAAAAATCAAGTTTTCACCCTAAAAATAAACACATTGAAGGCTATAACTTTGAACAATTAGTCAAGGCTAATCCTGCTCTTCAAAAGTTTGTCATTCAAACTAAGTATGGTCATAATTCCATCGACTTTTTTAATCCACTAGCGGTAAAAGCGCTCAATAAAGCTTTATTAATCCAACATTATGGATTACTAGAATGGGATATTCCAAAACATTTTTTATGTCCTGCTATACCTGGCAGAGCGGAATACATTCACCGTGTAGCAGACTTACTCGACAAAACGAATTCTCCAGTTAATGCACTAGAAATTGGAGTTGGGGCCTCTTGCATATACCCTATTATTGGAGTAACGGAATACGGATGGCAATTTGTAGGCAGTGACATTAACCAAGAGGCAGTAATTTCAGCTAGAAAAATTGTTAATCAGAATCCCAACTTAAAAGGGAAAATCGACATTCGAAGTCAATATAATGCAGGGAATTTGCTCAAAGGCATTATTCGAAAAAATGAGTTTTACGATCTCGTTATTTGCAACCCTCCTTTTCATGCTTCTGCCAAACAAGCCAAAGAAATGGCCATCAAAAAGTTGCGCAACTTAAAACGAAAAAACACCAAAGAAGCAATTCTCAATTTTGGAGGTCAAGCGAATGAATTGTGGTACAAAGGAGGAGAATTTCAATTTCTCAAGAATCTTATTACTGAAAGTGTAGAATTTTCAAGCCAAGTCAATTGGTGTACGAGTTTAATTTCAAAAAAAGAAACGCTAAACCAAATGGTCCATTTATTAAAGAATAGCAAGGCCTCTGATGTGAAAGTAATCGAACTGAATACTTCTAATAAAATCAGTCGAATTCTTTGTTGGAAGTACTAGAAAATTGATTGTTTAACCTTTCACTTCTATTCTTCCATCCGCATGTTTGGCAAAGCGTCCTTTGTTTCTAGGATGAACATTATCTAACTTTTTCCATGGCCAACCGCCAAATTTGGTTCGTTGGTAATCCGCAAAAGCTTGTTGAATTTGTTGACGGTTGTTCATCACAAATGGTCCGTGTTGAACTACCGGTTCATTGATGGGTTTTCCTTGTAATACCAATATATGGCTAATGTCTTTACCGCTTTCCAATTCAATGTCCTCGTCTGATTTTACTTCGGCAGAATGATAGTGTGGCAATTTTTGCCCTTCTACAGTTAATTCATTTCCTTCATAGAAGTAAAGCGTTCTATTCAGTCCGGCTTTGGCTTTTGGTAAAGTGAATTTGGCATTTGATTCCATTCTAATGTTATAAATCGCAACATCATTTTCGGCATCGGCAGCCCAAGAATTTGGCGGTGCTGCTGGAGCTTGTTTATCGTGATAACTTCCACTCACTACCTCAATCAATGTTTTTCGTCCACCTCGATCGGTATAAGTCTGCTTAGGTAAATCTTCGTTCCAAATCATTTTAAAATGGGGGTCCACCATTTTATTTTTCGCCGGCAAATTCAACCAAATTTGAAACAATTCCAAGGGATTGTCTTTGTCTTGATTCAAAAGTGGAAACATTTCTGCATGAAGCACACCTCCGCCTGCTGTCATCCATTGCACATCGCCATTTCCATAACGGCCCGCAGCACCTAAGGAATCTGAATGATCAACCAATCCTTTACGAACAATGGTTATGGTCTCGAATCCTCGATGCGGATGTCCAGGAAAACCCGGCACCTTGGTCCCGTGGTACATTCTGAATCCATCTTTGATCATAAAATCCTGTCCTAGTTCTCGCCCACTCAAGTCTGCCTTGGGACTCATGTCTTCATTGCCCTTGGGGTAGGCATCTTCATGATGTACACAAAATAAAAAAGGGTCTTTTGTCTGCCATTGAAAACCTAAAGCTGTGATGTTTTTTAATTTAGGTTCAGCTGTTTTCTTGGTCAAAGCAAAACCTAAACGTGAGCTGAGAAGTGTTCCTAAGGTCAATACAAACGATTGCTTAAAAAACAACCTTCT
This sequence comes from uncultured Flavobacteriales bacterium, assembly GCA_964001305.1. Taxonomy (GTDB): domain Bacteria; phylum Bacteroidota; class Bacteroidia; order Flavobacteriales_E; family Vicingaceae; genus CAJXMH01. The sequence goes on along the minus strand of CAXFAI010000032.1, from coordinate 36,334 downwards.
ATTCGGGACTTTTTTCATGCCAACAGATTTGATAGAAAATTACTGAGATAATGTAACATCAACCGAATAGATAGTATTTTGTTTTCGATTTACTTAATATATTAGGCTTAGAAGATTGACTTTATGAATGTTAGTGTAATTATTTCTCGTCTTATTCTTCGACTCCGCTCAGAATGACAAGAAATAACAAGATTCTTCTCCTTCATGACTCCAATCTGAATGAAAAAATATAAAATTTTCAAGCTGAACCATACTTTAGACAATTTTGTCAGACTGAATCGTAGTTTATTCAAAAATGTCAGGCTGAGTCATAGTTTGTTCAAAATTGTCAGGTTGTATCGCACTTTAAACTAATTTGTCAGGCTGAGCGGAGTCGAAGCCTCGACATAGGTTGCTCAGAATAACTAAAAAACAATCAATCGTCCTTCTGTCATTTCATCCATAGCGTAGGTTAAACCTTCGCGACCTAGGCCTGAATCTTTTACACCACCATAAGGCATGTGGTCAATGCGGAATCCAGGTATGTTGTTCATCATCACCCCACCTACTTCACACTTTTCTATAGCTTGCTTAAAATGGTCCATACGATTAGTAAAAACGCCCACTTGCAAACCGTATTTTGAATCGTTGACTGCCTGTATTCCTGCTTCAAAATCTGCTACTTTCTCAATTACTACAACTGGTCCAAATACTTCTTCGGCGCATACTTTCATGCTGTTGTTGGTATGGGTTAAAACCGTTGGCATGAATAAATTATTCGTCTCACTTTTAATCATACCGCCACACAATAGCTTAGCTCCACCATTAACAGCTTCTTTTACCCAAGTATCGATTCGCTCTAAATGCCCTTTGTCAATAACAGGTCCAACCAAAGTGTCTTCCTTTTGTGGGTCTCCAACAGGCAATTCTTCAATGGCTTGCAGAAAGGCTTTTTCAAAACGGTCATATACTTTTTCGTGAACAAATATTCGTTGAGTTGAAATGCAAATTTGACCAGCATATAAGAAAGAACCCACAGCCATTAACTTCGCATGAGCTTCCACATCGGTGTCTTCATCTACTAAAATGGCTGCATTTCCACCAAGTTCAAGGGTTACTTTTTTCTTTCCACAAATGCTTTTCAAATACCATCCCACTTTATCACTTCCAGTAAACGATAGTTTGGCCACTCGTTCATCTTTTACCAATTTCTCTGCCACTGGAATGTCGCAACACAATACATTAATTACTCCAGCAGGATAACCTACTTCTTTCATAAGCTCAGCAAAAGCTAGACAGCTCATAGGTGCTTGAGGTGCCGGTTTAATAACTACAGTGCAACCTACTGCTAAGGCAGGTGCCAACTTATGCATTACCAAATTCAAAGGAAAATTAAAAGGCGTAATGCAAGCCACAACTCCAATTGGAAAGCGTTTGGTAAAAGCGGTTTTTCCTTCTCCATTGGCAAAATCCATCGGAATCACTTCTCCACCAAATCGAGTCGCTTCTTCAATAGCAATTTTTAAAGTTGAAAGACAACGATCAATTTCATTGGTAGCATACGAACGCGGCTTTCCTCCTTCATCAATAATGAGGTTTATAAACCGTTCCTTTTCTTCCTCTAAGCGATGGTAAAGCTTTTCCATCTTTTTGGCTCGCTTGCCGGCCGACCATTTCCGAGTGATTTCAAAAGCTTCATTGGCAGCAACAATGGCACGCTCCATTTGCGCTTCTGTAGCTTGAGGAATCTTTCCAATTTCATCTCCAGTGTATTTGTTTAACACACTTAAAAAGTTCCCGTCTCCTTCCGAAAGCCATTCGTTGGCTACAAAATTATGCTTGCTATATTCACTCATCTTTCAATGGATTTTTATTCGTTAAAATTAATTGCTACAATGCAATTTATGATGTGTTTTATATTGTTTTAATGTAAACGATATTGAGTCAATTCTCCTCTTCCAGGCTTTACAATTTGAACCAATTCCCTGCACTCTGTAAAGTTTTCAAACGATTGTACCAATTCTTTGTTCGGCCAAAAAACGGTAGCTGTTAAAGCTTCCAAATCATACTGCATACCATAAAGGGTTACAAATGATCGTTGAATGTCTTTGTTGTAAAGTGGTGGCATTAAAAAGCGTTGTCGTAAGTCATCGCGCTCATGTACTTGCTGATCCACCAAAAAATCCAAATAGGCTTTCCGCTCACGAGTGGCAGTCATTTCAGCATATTCAAACCATTCAATGTCTTGCTGATGATTAGTGGCTACTTTTTCAATGTCAACATGTGGGCCTTTGTCAGGCGTTAAGTAAACCGTTTTGTATTTTCCGGTTTTATCTAAAATCGTCACATTATAACTCATGTGCACTGGCAGGCGCAACAAGGTTGAAACCGCCTCCGGAACATCTTTACAGGTTTCTAAAACATAGCGCATCACTAAGGGTATACCAAAACCTTCTCCGGAAATCTTTCTTCCGCCAAAGGTTAAGGAAATGGCTAATCCGTCTGCATTCATTCCATCCAACAAGCCCCAATTGCAATCTGACATGCCAATGACAGGCTTTAACCAATTCGTTTTAAACAAATTGCCTTCAAACCACTTGGGGTTGTAGTCATAATTGCGAATTAAACTATACGGATGCTTGTTCCAGGCCACTTGAGTACAACCGCTCATAAAAGGAGGCGGATTATACAAACTCAAATAACGAGAGGCAATGTCACCTCCACCTGCTAGTTCACACAAATTATGGTAAGTGGGTAAAAGCTCAGGCATGTGCTCTTCTAAAGCTTCTACTGAGCTTAAATAACCTGTTCTAGCGGTATGTCCTTCCGACAAAAACCACTTTTGATAATAAGGCCAAGATTTATTGAAGCGTTTTTTCCATTTTTCTCCTGCCTTATCCTCCTCAATACACTTCAACGAAATAATCATACTTACATCATTTTAAAGCCACCAATCTCGGCTTCTTTTTGCGCAAAATGCTCATTGCTTGGTTCTACCCCAACATATTCTGCCTTAAGCGCTTTAATCCACGTTTTTGCTCTGTCTTTCAATTGGAAATTATCAGTCATCAAACGACCTCTTAAAACTAAAATTCCAATGTCTGCACCTTCGTAAACGTAATCTCCTACACGCGTTATGCGTAAGAAAAAGGCCTCATTGTCATTATCAATTGCTCTTCGGTGGGTATCCATTCTATCGTAATGAATCTTTCCCTGATCGTCCAATCGCCAAATTCCTGATTTAGGAGCCTCTGTCACTTTCAGTACATCATCCTTGGTGTATTTTATTACCAACTGACACCAATCGTCAATGTTTTCTTTTCGTGCCCATCGTGCATTAATAGCATTCACACTGATTTTGTAGGGTTGGTCCATCCATTCTAACAAGTGAAACATAAACAAAGGCATATCTGCTAATGCAAAAACCGCATGATTGGTTATGGAGCTTGCCCCAGTTATCCTGGGATTCAGCTCTCCCAAGTATATTTCATTAGTATCCTGATCAATCAAATAATCCAATTCGAAATAACCTTTGTAGCCCTCTTCTCTCAATTGGTCACCAAACTGTCGGGTATATTTTCTAGCCTTTTGGCGAAGTCTTGGTGTAAAGGCATCGGCATAAATTTCGTTACCACACCATCCACCTTTGTAGGGCGTTAACTCTTTAAAACCGACCAATTCAGTCATTAAAGGTGCTACTACTGTACCGTGACTAGTTACACAAGCTTCTTGCGCCGCTCCTCTACAGTTGATTCGCTTCATCACCTTTACTTCTTTCTCAGCTATTATTTCATCGGCATGCTTGGCCCAGCTTTTTTCATCATTTATAAAGAAAGTGGTATGTCCACTATCACCAAAAGGCAATTGAATCACCAAATCTGTTCCTAAATGTTTGGCCTTTTTACTTAGGTCTTCGTAACTTTTTATGTTATCTAAAATGTAAGGTACACAGGGCACTCCTGCCTTTTCAGCAATTCGGTTGGTGTTCACCTTATTGTCTAAAAAGTTTCGCATTTCTGCGGAAGGAAAACATACTTCTAAATTGTTCTTTCGAGCCAATTCTTCTGTACGTTCATCAAACATTAAAAACAAGGCTTTACCACCCTTACCACGACTTTTAATATACTCCACAACTTCCTTGTGCTCAAGCAAGTAGTTATTAATATCTTCTATACTTCCAAATTCTTCATGTGGCAATTCTTCTTTTGGTGAAAACACATTGGGATGCAAACCATCAAAACACTCAATGTAGCAGATAAATCGAAACTTCCGCACCCATTCATCGGCTCCTAATAAATTAAAATTTGTCGCACTAATGAAGTAAATCGGTTTCTCATTTCGGTAAAAGAACCTTCTGATTTCAGATAGTCCTCGTAGTACTTTTTCTTTCTTTTTGGCTTTGGTCTTCTTTTTTGTTTTGGCCATGGTGTAGACTTATTTTTCGTTAGTAGTATCGTTTTTCTGTCCAATGGGAATGCCATCTTTCATTTTGGTATGCAGCATTGCCGTAGCGGTTTGTTTCCGCTTTAGGGCTGCCTCTGTAAATATGCGTATTCCCAATTCATCGCGGTAACCGTGAATTTCTTTCACATCCAATTTGATGAAAAAGTCCAGTATTTCTTCACTTAAAACTTGTCCAGGTACCAAAATGGGAAAACCTGGAGGATAAGGGATCACAAAAGAGGCACTTACAATTTCTCTTCCTTGACGCATGGCTCTTTTACAAGCAGTACGCCGTATGTATTCGGTTTTTGTTTCGTCGTAAGACAAGAAATAAGCTTCTCGAATATTTCCTCCTGGAACACCCGGAACCGCCTGAAAGGAAGAATGAAAATGGCTAAAATCAGGCAGTGGTGGCGTTTGTTTGGTTAAAGAATGAATGCTTTTCTCTACCGATTTCAATTGCGGTTCACTCATGGCTAAACGCTGTGCATCTAATTCATCAGCAATTTTAAGCAAGACCGAAATCAAATATGCTACTGATGATCTGGTTGTGCCAATGTTTGTCATGAAAAGCACGGTATTCCGAGAAGTCTTATTAATCTGAATACCAAACTGATCCATCAAGAACTTATTCTTAAACGTATCCCCATCTACTCCTGTCCTACCGATAAATAGATTAATCTTTGTTGGGTCGAGCACAAATTCATCGTCTGCCCAAGCTTCCTCCATACGAATCCATCCATCTTGTGGATTGTAATACTCTGAAATGCCTGATTTTCTGTACTCTTCAGGAATATTATTTTTTACAGTTAACACATCAAAATACTTTTTCAAGCGTGGATGTGTCATAATTTTTGAACGCAAAACCATGGCCATTTCAATGGCTTTTTCCACCATTTCATAACCCTCAAATTCCACTTGTCTTCTACCAGCATCTAATGAAGCTAAGATTTGATAATTCGGCGAGGTTGATGTATGGGTTTTGTAGGCCTCATGGAAGGAATCTTCCGTTTTACGTTTAAACCAATTGTCGTGAATGTGAATCATAGACCCTTGGCGCAAAGAAGATAAAGTCTTGTGTGTAGATTGAGTTGAATAAACCCGCAGTGTCACTAAATCGGGATCGGCCATGGGTTTTGGCGAAGCAGAAGCTTTGTTTTCCTCATAGGCTTTCCGATAGCTTTTGCTTTTGAATTTGCGCTCTAACTTCTGAGCGGCATGCATAGCTGTTCGTTGTTTGTAGATTGGCGTAAAACCTGCAAAAGCAAACCAAGCTTCATCCCATAGAAAAATCATGTCTGGCTTAATGGCCAACACTTCTTCCATGACTTTTTGAACGTTGTAAACAATTCCATCGAAAGTGCAGTTGGTCAATAATAGCATCTTCACTCGCTCCAATCTACCTGCCGCTTTTAAGTCCAACAATTTCTTTTTGATTTCTTCCAATGGAACAGCTCCATACATGGAGTATTCTTCCACCGGATAGGAATCTAAATAGACTGGAAAAGCACCACTTAGCACCAAACCATAATGATGTGATTTATGGCAATCTCTATCGATTAAAACTAAATCATCAGGTTTAACTAAAGCTTGAAGTACTATCTTATTAGCTGTTGATGTTCCATTGGTTACAAAATACGTGTGCTGTGAATTATAAGCACGAGCCGCCATTTCTTGCGCCTTCTTTAAAGGTCCAATAGGTTGTAACAAAGAATCTAAACCACCTGTTGTTGCAGAAGTCTCAGCCAAAAATATATTTCTACCGTAGAATTCTCCAAAATCTTGTAACCATTGTGAACGGTAAATTGAATTCCCTCTTGAAATGGGCATGGCATGAAACACCCCAGTTGGCTTTCGACTATAATCCATTAAGGCGGAAAAGAAAGGCGTTTCATAACGATCTTTAATCCCTTGGATAATGCTTAAATGTATTTCTTGCAAATCTTCAGTTCGGTAAAAAACACGACGAAAACAGTTCAGCATTTTATCGTCGAGCTGAGAAACTGCCATATCCGCAATGTAATAGAGATCAATCTCTGCTCGCATTTGCTTCAATTGTTTTCCAAGGCTATGTCCTAAGTCAATCTTACCTTCTTCTGAAATATCAATATTTTCTAAACTCGAAATAAAGGGTTTAATCTCTTTCAACTTTTCATGTGTTTTCAAAGGAATTCCAGAGCGAATCACACAAGCTTGAATATTAGGGTTAAAAAGCAAAGCGATTAAGGCATCTTTTACATTGCTGACCAATACGACATCATAAGTAAACTGGTCTTTCTTATTCTTTAAATCTTGAAACTTTTCAAGCAGTTTAGGTCGATCAGTATCTTTTACATCATCTACAAAAAGTACTTCAAAGTAGTTTTGCTTACGCGAAGGGCTTCCTTCACCCTCCTTTAAAAGTCGCTTTCTCTTTTCTTCCGTTTCTGTAGCCGAACGATTAATTCTATATGATTCACTAACCAAGGAACGAACAACATCAGATATGCTATTGGTAAAGGCACTGTACTCCCCTCTTTTATACATGGATTCCAAATGAACCACATAAGCAAATCCTGGGTAAGCAAAGTAGCGCTCAATTACTTTGAGAGATTTAAAAGACTTTTGAATTCGTTCTTCAAATTCTTCGGATTGAATTGCCTCAAAATTGGTTTGAACGAATTGATTGGCTGCAAGTTTTAAGTTATTCCATGTGTCGCTTCTGTACTGCGCAATGTTAAAGTAGTTCTTCGCTTTAAACTTGTTCTTATTGGAGTTGCTTGCCATTTTATGATTTTGAGTGTAAGGCCATTTTATTTCCTTCACTATCTATGAAAAGCGCAAAACAACCAGCATCTTCACTAATAATTTGCTTTTCTAAAAGCACCCTGCCTCCGGCTTCTGGTATGCGATTTAAAATTTGCTGAAGGTCTTGCCCCCCATTAAGGTAAACCAATGGACCTGTATCACTAGGACTAGAGCCTTCACCGCAAATTATTGCGCCGCCAATTCCTCCTTCTGCAGGAAAGTAAGCCATTTGAAAATTATCTGTTTGGTGCGTTTCCAATTTAATACCATAAATGGATTGATAAAAATGAAGGGCACGCTCAAAATTTGTCGCTGGAATTTCAAACCAGCTGACAAAATTCTTATACACTTCTTTTTTAACCGGCATTTGTGCAGGTGTTTTCATAGTAGTAGATAATTGGTGTAAAGTACAAAAAATTTAGATTGATTCTTTATCGCTTTGGCTGTTTGTGCTTGGATCAACGATTGGAGACTCTATAGCTTGCTCAATGTCTTTCATTCGACTTGGTTTCGTTAAAGTTCCCAAAGAATTTAAATAGGGATAGCTCTCTTCCTGATAAATATCAAACTTCACGCGTTTGTCTCTGAAACTCTTCAAAGGTTGTCCTAGACGTAAAATTCCTTCTTCACGGCTACGTTTTACGCGCTCCATATCAATTTCAATAGGAATTAATTCAGGGCCTGTGCTAGCTTGATACAACACTCTACCATCTGGTCCACAAACAATTGAACGACCGGTTCCGCCATCACCCAAGCCATTGATATCGAACACATAACATTGATTAGTAGCTGCTGTAGCTTGCATTAAAGCCAATTCAACATCACGGTCAATAGTGCCAGTTAAGGTTGGGTGTAAAATAACCTCTGCACCTTTTACGGCCAAGGTTCTTGATGTTTCAGGAAACCAAGCATCGTAACAAATTGACAATCCAAAACGACCAACATCTGGTACATCAAAAAGTAGAAATTGATCTCCTCCTGTTACACCAACTTCATAAGGGTAAAACGGAAACATTTTATCGTATCGTCCTACAATTTCGCCTTCAGGGTTAATTACCGTTGCCGTATTGTAAATGTGCTTTCCCTCTTTACGGAACATACTACCCGGTATCAACCAGATTTTATGCTTTTTGGCCAATTCTTGAAAAGTCTTTTCATCGGAATTAGGAAACTCTTGCGCATGATGTGTTAGAGGTCCGTAGGCACACAATTCAGACAACATAACCATTTGTACCCAAGGGTAAACAGAGCACATAACGTCCACTTTGTGTTTCATCAGTTCAATATTGCTGTAAGCAGCAGAAACGTGCATTTGGATGCCTCCTATCGAAAATGGTTTCATTTTTATCCTTCAACTAAATTGGCTAATTCTTCTTCTATTATGTCTAAACCTTTGTTTAAAAGCGACTCCGAAATGGTTAATGGTGATAACACTCTTAAAACATTTTTATGCACACCAGCAGAAATCACAATTAAATCTCGTTTTGCACAGGCTTTAATTAAAGCAGAACACAATTCGGCATCTGCTTGTTTTGGATCATTGTTTTTAACAAACTCAATGGCGTTCATAGCTCCTAATCCTCTTACATCTCCAATGCATGAAAAACGGGCTTGCATGGCTTTAAAACGATTGGTGCATATTTCTCCAAGTCGAGCTGCTTTGGCATTGATATTCTCATCTTCCATATATTGAATAGTGGCCAAAGAAGCCGCACAAGCCACCGGGTTTCCAATGTATGTGCCACCGATAGTTCCGGCTTGAGCAGCATCCATAATTTCTGCTTTTCCAATAACAGCAGAAATTGGTAAACCAGAACCCATGGATTTGGCCCATGTTGATAAATCAGGTTTAACAGAATAATGATTCATTGCCCCCCAAGCCGCTGTACGTCCAAATCCCGTTTGTACTTCATCAAAAATCAAACAAATGCCATACTCATCACAAATACTTCTTAAACCTTCCACATATCCTTTAGGAGCAACATGAAAACCTCCTTCACCTTGAACCAACTCTATGATAATTGCCGCCAAGTCCTCTGCTCTTACATGGGTTTTAAAGAATTTTCTCAATCGATTTAGCTCTTGTGCTACAAAGTCTTCCTCGTTTAAACCGTTTCCTTTTTTATAGTAGTTAGGGTAATCAATGCGGTAAACTTCAGGAGCAAATGGACCACAACCTATGCTGTAAGAAGTACGAGAAGTTAAAGTCATAGCCATCATGGTACGACCGTGAAAAGCACCTGAAAAACAAAGAACCGCATTTCGGCCTGTAGCTTGCTTGGCAATTTTAATGGCATTTTCAACTGCTTCTGCCCCAGTACTTACCAACATGCTCTTCGTTTTTTCACCATGTGGAAAAAGTGCATTCAACCTTTCACACAAAGCGACATAAGGTTCATAAGTTACCACATTAAAACTTACGTGAATATAATTTTTCACTTGTTCAATAATAGCCTCTTGAATCGGCTCTGGACAATGCCCTGCATTTACCACACCAATTCCACCAGCAAAATCAATTAGTTCATTTCCATTTACATCTATAATGGTAGCGTTTTTTGCCTTTTTAACAGTGGCCGTATTAAATACTCCAACCCCATTGGCTACAGCATCCTTTCTTCTTTGTAACAATGCTTCACTTGCAGCGAAATCACTCATCTTATTATTGTCTTATTAATTCTTTTAATAAATTGGGCTAATACCCTTAATTTCAGGGCGCAAAAGTATTTCTTTTTCCATTGCTAGCACATTATTTTAAACTTATTTTAAAGTTATCTAGAAGGCCTTATTTTACTATCCTTTTTTAATTTTTAGTAGTCCTATTTAAGGCTAAAATCCATTTCCAAGGATAAAGGCTTTTTCATAACTTCGCCAAATTCAAATTGAAAGTAAAAATCACATAAAATAAACTACATGGATTACGATGTAATTGTACTAGGAAGTGGACCAGGTGGCTACGTAGCTGCCATTCGTTCGGCTCAATTAGGATTGAAAACTGCAGTGGTAGAAAAAGAATCATTAGGCGGTGTTTGCTTAAACTGGGGCTGTATTCCTACCAAAGCTTTATTGAAAAGTGCAAACGTATTTGAATACATTCAGCATGCGCAAGATTATGGTATTGAAGTAAAAGACAGCAGTGTAAACTTTGATGGCATGGTAAAGCGAAGTAGAAAAGTTGCAGATGGCATGAGTAAAGGCGTTCAATTTTTAATGAAGAAAAATAAAATTGACGTAATCATGGGGACTGGTAAAGTAAAGCCAGGAAAGAAAATTGAAGTAACAGATGCCGATGGTAAAACCAAAGAAGTAGCTGGTAAAAACATCATCATTGCAACTGGTGGACGCTCTAGAGTATTACCAAACCTTCCACAAGATGGTAAGAAAATTATTGGCTACCGTGAAGCCATGACTTTGGAAAAAATGCCAAAGAAAATGGTTGTGGTTGGCTCTGGTGCTATTGGTGTTGAGTTTGCTTATTTCTACAACGCTATTGGTGTAGAGGTAACTATTGTAGAATACATGCCAAACATTGTACCAGTTGAAGATGAAGAAGTTTCTAAACAATTGGGAAGAAGCTTTAAGAAAAATGGCATTAAAATAATGACGGAAGCTGAAGTAACCGAGGTAGATACCAAAGGAAGCGGATGTAAAGTAAAAGTTAAAACCAAGAAAGGCGAAGAAACATTGGATTGTGATGTTGTACTTTCTGCTGTTGGCGTTGTAGCAAACATTGAAAACATTGGATTAGAAGACGTTGGCATTGCTACCGATAAAGGTAAAATCATGGTCGATGACTTTTACAAAACTAATATGGATGGCTATTACGCCATTGGTGATTGTGTACCTGGTCAAGCGTTGGCGCACGTTGCTTCTGCTGAAGGAATTATTTGTGTTGAGAAAATTGCTGGAGAGAATCCACAAGCATTGGACTACAACAACATTCCTGGATGTACGTATTGCTCACCTGAAATTGCTTCTGTTGGGTTTACTGAAAAGGCAGCCAAAGATGCAGGACATGAGATTAAAGTGGGTAAGTTCCCGTTTTCAGCATCAGGTAAAGCAAGTGCAGCAGGACATAAAGATGGTTTCGTTAAAGTTATTTACGATGCTAAATATGGAGAGTTACTCGGCGCTCACATGATTGGCGCAAATGTAACTGAAATGATTGCTGAAATTGTAGCAGCTCGCAAACTTGAAACAACTGGTCATGAATTGTTAAAAGCGGTTCACCCTCACCCAACAATGAGTGAAGCGGTAATGGAAGCAACAGCCGCTGCTTACGATGAAGTGATTCACTTATAATGTAAAAACAAAGTATTCAAAAGGCCGTTCTTTAATTTAGAACGGTCTTTTCTTTTTCTATGAAGAATTCATCCATTTCCAATTTCTTTTCCTTGGTAAAGTTTAGCCACACTTTGTTTGCTTTACCCTTTGCACTAATTGGCTACTTTCTCGCCATCGAGTTTTCGATTTATTCATTTGATTGGTTGCTATTGGTGAAAGTTATCTTGTGTATGGTATTCGCCCGTAGTGCGGCAATGGCCTTTAATCGATACATTGACCGAGATATTGACAAAGCCAATGAAAGAACAGCGGAAGTTCGGGAAATACCTAGAGGTGCAATTCGTCCAAAGTCTGCTTTGATTTTTGTGATTGTAAATGCCCTTTTATTTGTCTTGACGACTTATTTTATCAACTCCATTTGTTTTTACCTCTCTCCTATTGCTCTTATAGTTATTTTGGGCTATAGCTACACCAAGCGATTTACTTCACTTTGTCACCTTATCTTAGGATTAGGCTTATCCTTAGCACCCATTGGAGCTTATTTAGCGGTAGTAGGTAGCTTTGCTTGGTTGCCTTTGTATTTTTCATTTGCAGTTTTCTTTTGGGTTTCTGGCTTTGACATGATTTATGCGCTTCAAGATGAAGGATTTGACCGTAAAATGAGTTTACACTCAATTCCTGTATTGCTTGGTGCAAAAGGAGCACTGTATTTGTCTACTTTTTTTCACTTACTAAGTGCCATGTTTATTCTTTGGGCTACCCTTCAAGCCAAAGGAAATTGGATTTTTTGGACCGGAAGTATCCTCTTTATAACTCTTTTAGCCTATCAACATACTTTGGTGAAGCACAATGACTTATCGAAAGTAAACCTCGCCTTCTTCACCACTAATGGAGTGGCTAGTGTTATCTTTTCTATCTTTGTTATTGTGAGCTTTTACCTCAGTTAGTCATGTTTACAACAAGCCCAATACAAGCCTTACAACGTTTAAGCAATCCAGTATTAGATTTTTTAATGGAGCTTATCTCCTTTCTTGGAATAGCCCCAATAATTATGTTGATTTCTTTGATTTTGCTTTATGGAATCAGCTTTAAAAGAGGCTTGGTGTTAATAAACATAGTTGGTTGGACAGCCCTCTTTACATTTTTCTTAAAAGAACAAATTGACTTTCCTAGACCAACCGACGTAGATCCAAGCATTGTTAGTCATTACGACCCTACAGATGCAGATTTATCAGATATAAAACCTACTGCATTCTGGGAAATTTTTAGTGAAGAATTACTTGTACAAACCCGAAACGATACATTTGTTCGTTATGGTTTTCCTTCAGGTCACACATCCGTGCAAACAGCCTTTTGGCTAAGCCTCATGTTTTTATTTCGAAAAAGATGGATTAAAACTTTAGGTATTTGTATGATTGTGCTCACTGCTATTTCTAGAATGTATTTAGGCAATCACTTTTTAGGAGATGTGTTGGCAGGCTTTGCTCTGGGTAGTTTGATAAGCTTTTTCTTGATATTATTAACTAGAAAAAGTAACTATTTAGAAAAGCGCACACATGATTATAAAAGCTTAAGTATATTATGGATCCCTGGAATTATGCTCCCATTTGCAAGCGTTCTTCCAATATGGATTGCCGCTAGTTTAATTGGATCCAATTTGGCTTCTATTCTCATTATTCTTCTGCGAAATTTTCCGGTGTTTCATGTTATTTATTGGAAACGCATAAGTGCATTCTTCATTTGTTTGTTACTATTTACCTTGGCGCTACTCTCGAATGAATTTGTGAACTTCAATTCTTTAGCTGTTTTAGAATTACTCTTTTCCTCAACTGCTTACTTTTTAGCCGTTTATGGAGGACTATGGATTTGTCATTTATTGGGCTTTATCCGATTCAGACAAGGCTGATTCTAGTATTTGTTGAAGTACCTCTTGAGAATATCCCAATCGATAAAGAAAATACAGTTTGTAATACAAAAATTGCAACTTAAAGCGTCCATGTTTTAAGTATTTACGGGCAGATGTGATTAAGAATGCATCTAATTTTTTTATTTTAGAAACTTTTCGAATTCTGCGTATAAAATCTTGATCTTCTAATAAAATCATCTTTTCGTTAAAGCCACCTAGCTTGTGAAATAATGTGGCCTTGACAAGCAAGCCTTGGTCACCGAATTGAAAAATAAGACTACGAAATCGGCTAAAAAAGGCTTGCAAAGCTAACCACCAATGTTCGTCATCAAACTTTAATTTAAAGTTAGCGGCCGCATTTTTTGATTGTATAAACCGTAAAACTTTAGCTTCCACGTTTTTACTAAGTTGGGTATCAGCATGAATAAAAAACAGATAAGGGGATTTCGCTTTTTGGGCCGCTAAATTCATTTGTAAGGCCCTACCCTTTGAAGCAGTAATGACATTTGCTCCAAATTCTTTGGCAATAGAAACGGTAGTATCACAACTCCCGCCATCAACTATGAGAATTTCAATATCAATATTCCATTTTTGTAACTGTTGCAGAAGTTTAGGTAAAAACTCCTCCTCATTTAATGTAGGAATAACTACCGAAAGTGCAGGCATTAATCCTCTTCTTTAGTTGCTTTGCTATCTTTTCCAAAATAGCGTCGCCATAACTCATTGAAGGTATCAAACTCTTCCCTATAAAAAAGACCAACTCCTTGGGTGTATGGGCTAACTGTTTGCAATAAGTTGTTATTGACTGAGCGATTAAATCCACTTACTCTTAATCTACCATCTTTGCTAAGCTTGTATTCAACCGTAAACTCTCCTACAAAATTAGCTTGATTATTGTCGGCAATCTGATTGTTGTTTGAATACCCCAAATTACCATCCAACACCAATCGATCTGAAAATAGCTCTGTAGATAATGAAAAATCAAACTCATCGCTGGTATATTGATTTCCTTGTCGGTAATTCACACCTACATCAAATTGATCACTAATTCGAGAAAGCCAATTACTCATTTGATTGGAAAGCATTTCATAACCATTATTAATACCAGTTGCACCGGTAGTGGCAGAACCACCTGAACTGCTAGAAGGAGGTACAAATCGATTTAAGAAGAGCAATCCAAATACTTGCTGGTTCATTTCTTGCTCATTCACATCATTTTGATTGACATATAAAATACTACGTAAACGTTGTTTAACAGATTCATCGGCATTGGGTAATTCAATATCAAAACTAACATCTGGAGAAAGAAGATAATTGGTCATGTGAAGCTCTAACTCAACAGGTGATCTACGCTTAAATGTAGAAACGGTATCTTCAGGCATTAAGTCAGCCAAGGGAGCTCTTAAGCTGTAAATAGCATTCATATCAATTTTGGCGCGATAGGGGTCTCCACTCCATGAAATTAAACTACCCTTCGCTAATTTAAACTTCTTACTGATTACATTTTTCAAGGTAAATAAATATTCACCTTGCTCTATCGCATATTGCCCATAAATACTAAAACTACCTAAAGTATTGATTTCCAACTGCAAGTTCCCTATTCCCTGCGCTTCAAGCACATCTCCAATCTGTTCATCGAATATGATTCTTACAATAGCCTCTTCCTTAATATCTAATTCAAAATTCATTTGAATCCCTGATAAATCCACTTCGCCTTTTAATTTCTCCTCTTCCTTCGGGCTATTGGTAAAAACTAAAAATTCCGATGAAGCTACATCTACTCCATCTGCCAAAGGAATATTAAACTCAGTACCTTTTTCTGCAGTAGCATTTATGTTTATGATCAATTGATCTGCAAAGCCACTAATGTTTGCAGTTCCGCTACTAACAGCGCTTCCATAAAAAAGCTCATTATCTTTTGATTGGGTATTTAGAGCTGTAAAATTTTCAAACTCTAAACCTACATCTAAATTAAAATCACTGTAATTATTGTGAAAAATAGTTCCAGTAGCAATTGCATCTTTTCCATTCTTATCCGTGATTTTTATCAAATCGAAACCAATAAAATCAGGTCGAATTTTAACCTTATCATTAATAACATAGTGAGTATTTAAATAATTCACTGTTATTCCAGTATTCTGCATCTGCAAGTCACCTTCTAACAATGGTTGACTTGGCTCGCCTGTTACGGCAATATCTCCTTCTATTACTCCTTCTAGATTACTTAAATAGTCAATCAAATAAGGCTGTAAGACTGCAATTGGGAATTGGTTCATATGTAAATTCACATCCAAGCTATTGCTTTGTCTTTTCGGATAGTAGTTTCCTTTAACGGCTAACTTTTCATTAGCTCCTTTTCCAAAATATCCATCAATTTCAAGTGCTTCTTTTTTAGGGCTCCAAATACTTTTGAAAGCCGTATTTCCTATGGGAACTTTATTCAATTCAAAATCTGAAATGGTTAGATTCGAAAATAGAAAAAGGTCTTTATAGGCATTTTTGATGTATATATTCCCCTTTGCAACCCCTTTCATTTTAGCTACATCTTCAGGTAGCATTAGCGAAACATATTGCAGTTTAAGCTGATTTAATTCTATTCGTAAAGAATCGTTTTCATCTGGCGACAAAGCTCCTTGTACTTTAACTGATTGAATTTGATTAGAAATTTCAAAATCAGAAAAACGTATGGTATCCTGATGAATGTGAATTAAATTATTGTCACTGAAATCCCAAATTGAGTCTTTTATGCTTAGGTAACTCTCATCAAAGTGCACTTCTGCTTCATCAAAGCTCTTTATTTGAGTGTTTAAATCTAACTTTCCCTCACCTAAGATTTCAGAAGTGGAGTGCCAATGAAGTTGATTAATCATTTTACCTTGATAAATACTTGAATAAAGAGTGGTTGTATCCAAATAATTCACCTCTCCTACGGTCATTCGATTTGCTTTCAAACGCTGTTTCAAGCTATCAAAGTCACCTTCTATTTCAAAGTTAAATTCATCTAGCTTTTGACCATTATATGCCAAATGGTTTCCTTGCATTTTTAAATAAGCTAGTTGAGATGCCGAATTCATTCTTGCATTTATTTGAATTCCAGTATCTAAGACTAATCCCGGCACTAAAATGTCGGCTATAGTTTGTGCATTTTTAACTTTTGCTTCAAATTCAAAATCTTGAGAGGATTGATCCACATTATTTGTTTCAACATCAGGTATATAATGTGCAACATAACTTTTTAAATCTTCTTGAAAATTTTCAAAAGAAATCTTTCCTCTTAATTCCGCATTTAAAAAACTAGACGATAAGCCAATTACTCTTTTAGATCCACTATTTAATGCGGTTAGCTTTAACTCTTTATTAGCGAGAGTATAATTTTGGTCTTGATAAGAAATGCTATCTAATTGAACACTTCCTTTAAAATTATCAATGCCTTCATACTGCAGATCCATATCTGCCTGAAATGCAATAGTTGTAAGGCTATCTTCTCTTTTTACCAATCCTAATTTTACCAAATTGCACTTTGCTACAGCTAGCTCAAAATCGGCTTTGGTTACTTCATTTTTATTGGTTAATTCCCCATCAAAAGCCATCACTAAATTTGAGTCATTCATATTGAGCTTTCCCTTAAAAGTCTGATTGGTAAAGGAGCCATCAATATTTACATCGCTATAAGTGTAGTTTGCATACTGAAGTTTTGAAATTTTTCCTTTAGCCTTTGCATTAATGGTCTCCTTTTCAAGACCTTCCCCATTTAAGTCTACATTTAGCCCCAAACTTCCTAAAGCTTCATGCTGAAAAAATGCACCAAAATCAAACGATTTTGAACTTACTTTTCCATTGTATGCAAAATCACCATTATCATTTTCTGTTAGTGCTAAATCTGTTGAAATACTCCCAAGCTGAGTATTAAAATTACCATAGGCTACAAAATCATAATAATAACCGGTAAAGTTTCCACTAAAGCTAATAATCCCTAATTGATCAACATTATCTGGTATATCTAAACTTCTATTTTTATCGAATGGCGGAAAAGGCAAGGCTCTAAGCCCTTTTGCTGTGGTTGCAAACTCATTGACATTCAAATAAATGAAGGTTTCCTTTATATCTGGAAGCCCCCTAACTTTAAAGTCTCCATTTAAATACGTTTGAGAATTTAATTCCAATAAAACATTTTCTGCTTCTAGATTAGAAACTGTTCCTCTAAGCTTTCCCTCTAGCTTTACTTCTTCATTTAAGTGTTGCAAGGAAGGAACAAAATAACTGAGGTCTTTTGTTTGAAGTTGCGTCTTTTTAAAATCTGCAGAAAGGTGCACCAATTCTACAAACTCACTATAATCTTCAAATGAATTGGCAGTCAGCTTTAAATAACCAAACAAATCTGTTTCGGGGGTGTGTAATGCCAAGTCACTAAACTCCAAAACTTCTTCAGACATTTTAAAATCAGTATTCAAATTGCTCAATGTGAATCCGCAAGATTCAATAAGATTCAAAGAATCTACTTGAGCTTCAATATTCATCCCATCAATTTCCACTGACTCTGCCTGAAGGTTCAATTTTGAAACATCAATATGATTGTAATTAATTCCATAAGAAGTGTCGGGATAGTGAAAATTATGCATGGAAAAAGCGCCTTCAAAAACTTGCACTTGATTTAAAGTTATAGTCCATGATTCGCTACTTTGTGAGTCCTCAGAATTAAAGTAATTTAACAAAAAGTCTAAGTTGTAAGTCTCATCGTTCGCTTCTTTTTTGATTTTAAAAACTGGTTTATAAAGAAAAACAGACAAATCGACTGATTTTTGCGACCGATTAATCAAGTAAATATCGAGCTCTAATTTTTGTAAATAAGCAAGTGTATCTGCTTTTTGGTCTTCGATGTAAAGCTCTTCTAAGACCAATGTATTAAAGAATTCCACTTTTAGTCGCTCTAGTTCAATCCTTGTATCAAGCTCTTTTTCAAGATATTGCACTGCCTTTTTTGCAAAATAGGTTTGTACAGACTCCAATTGAAAAGCCCCCCAAATACTGAGAAGTATCAATAGTAATAACAGCACAATGTTTCGTAATAGTTTTAGGCTCTTTCTGATAGTCTTAATTTTGCAACTTTTTCAAAGTTCTACAAAATTACATTTTGAATAATAAGATTTGCATACTCGGTATAGAATCATCTTGTGACGAAACCTCGGCAGCCATTTTGATTGACCAAGAAATTCAGTCCAATTTAATCGCCAATCAGGAAATTCATGCTAATTATGGAGGTGTAGTACCTGAACTCGCTTCAAGAGAGCATCAAAAAAACATTATTCCTGTTGTGGCTCAGGCTTTAAATAAAGCCAATATCACTTTAAATGAAGTCGATGCCATAGCTTATACACGAGGACCAGGTTTGTTGGGTTCCTTATTGGTAGGCAGCTCTTTTGCAAAAGGATTGGCTTTGGGTTTAAACAAACCACTATTGGAAGTCAATCATATGAAAGCGCATATATTGGCCCATTTCATAAAAGACAATGCAAGTACTCCTGCTTTTCCCTTTTTGTGTTTAACGGTTAGTGGTGGACACACACAAATTGTTTTGGTAGAATCGGCTTTGGAAATGAAAGTTTTAGGTCAAACATTAGATGATGCAGCTGGAGAAGCTTTCGACAAATCTGCCAAAATGATGGGCCTTCCGTACCCAGGTGGACCGCTTATTGACAAATATGCTAAAAACGGAGATGAGTCTAAATACTTTTTCAAAGTGGGTGAAATGGACAACTTTGACTTTAGTTTTAGTGGTTTAAAAACTGGGATATTATATTACTTAAGAGCAGAAGTTGAAAAAAATAAAGACTTCATCCAAGAAAACCTGAACGATTTATGTGCTTCCATTCAAAAATGCATTATTGATGCCTTAATGATTAAACTCGAAAAAGCGGTTCTTAAATACAACATCAAAGAAGTAGCCATAGCAGGCGGAGTTTCTGCCAATTCCGGTTTAAGAAACCGACTGTTGCAAATGGAAAATAAAGGTTGGAATGCGCATATTCCAAAATTTGAATATTGCACAGACAATGCAGCCATGATTGCTATTGCCGGGCACTTTCTGTATGAGTCAAATCATTTTTCAGACATTTCAAATGCCCCTTCCCCACGATTAAAGTTTTAGTCTCGCTTTAAGAATGTTATCGTTTCATTTAATAGTTCAAGGGTATGTTTTGGAAGCTTACTTTTATTCCAAGGGTGCTTTCCACCAAAAGTATGCCCTGCTCCATCAATTATCTTAAGCTTAGCTTGAGGATTCCATTCTTTCAAATCATAAGCCATTTGAACAGGGACTGCTTCATCATTAGAGCCATGTATAATTAGTTGAGGAATAGTTGAATGTTTACATGCAGCTTCAATGTTTAATTCATCTTTATACTTAAAAAGCGTCTCCACAAATTGGAATTTCATGGGCATTTGTTGATTTGTACGAGTGTTTGCTATATAGCGTACTCCTTTTTCTTTCCATTTTCGAATTTCTTCTTGACTTGGCAATCTGTCGAATAAATTAGAAACTGCAGCCCAACTAACTACCTTTTTCACCCTTTTGTCATGCGTAGCTTTTAAAGTAACCATGCTTCCACCCCTACTATGGCCAATCAAATAAATATTATTTCGATTCCAATTGCTAATTGGTAAGTTTTGCCCTTTACTTACCCAATCAAGAATTAAACTTAAATCTTGTTGTTCTTTAATATAATTGTTTTTTGAAAATGCCTCTAAATCTGGAAAATCAATAGGCTGTTCTATAGTTCCTCCATTATGACTGAAGTTAAATTTTAAGATGGCAAATCCTGATTCGGCAAACTTTCTGGCTATTAGTGGAAAATGTCCCCAATCTTTAAATCCTTTGAATCCATGTGCAAAAATGATTAAAGGTATGTTTTCAACTTTTTCTGGATAGAGTACGTCTATCAAGGTATGGCGACCATTTGTGCCAATGAACTTAAAATTATTGACTTCTACTATTTTCAATGGATTGAGTAATTTTATTAAAAATATTAAATGATTATGAAACCATTTCTAAAATACACATTTACTTCATCGTTTCTTTTTAGTTGTTTATTCCATGTTTTAGGACAAATTCAAACTGGAGAATATCCTCCTTCTTTTTTTAGCAAATCGGCAAAATTAGCAGGACAATCAAACACCTTTACTGTTCAAATTGAGAAGCCCAACTTGGAACAAATCCGAAAAGAGGACCAAATAGAAGATCAGCATAAAGATATTCCTTGGAGGTTTGGGAAAGCCATAGATGTTGATTACAACTTAACAAACTCGGGTGTATGGATTCAAGAAGGTTCGGTAAGTATCTGGAAGCTTACCATTAAAGTTCCTGATGCTATTTCACTTAACTTAAACTTTGATCAATTTGAATTGAGTGAAAATGCCAAGCTTTTTGCTTTTACCAACAATTATAATGATGTTTTAGGCGCGCTGACCTCAAGAAACAATAAAACAGATGGAAAATTTGCGATTCGACCGCTAAAAGGTGATGAATTAACCCTAGAACTAACTGTTCCTACCCAAGAAGTTTCTCAAAATATTATTACAATCAGTCAAGTGGTATATGGCTATCGAAATATTTTTGAAAAAGCATCTAAATCTTTTGGTAGCTCAGGGAATTGCAATCTTGATATAAACTGTGAAAAAGGTGAAAGATGGAATGATATAAAGCGCTCTGTTGTTCTTATCCTAAGAGCAAACAATACGAGATGGTGTAGCGGAGCTTTAGTGAATAACGTACTTGAAGATGGTAAACCTTTTGTTTTAACAGCTAATCATTGTGGACTGCAAACAAATTCCATTTTTGTGTTTAATTATGAGAGTCCTAATTGTAAAAATCCGACCGATGGAAGTTTATCAAATTCAATTAGTGGTGCAACTTTAAGAGCAAGTCATGGAAATTCAGATTTCACACTATTTGAATTAAGCAGTACCCCTCCAGCTTCTTTTCACGTTTATTATGCAGGATGGGATAATCGCGATATTTCTTCTCAACGGTCTACAGGGATTCACCACCCCTCAGGTGATGTAAAGAAAATAAGTCACGATTACGACTCAGTAACAAACAGTGGCTACTACTCTTCCGGAACTACTCATTGGCAAGTATCAAATTGGGATGAAGGGACTACTGAAGTAGGTAGTTCAGGTTCTTCTTTGTTTAATCAGTATCAACGTATAGTAGGACAACTTCATGGTGGTGATGCTTCTTGTACCGATAATCTTCAAGACTATTATGGGAAATTTTCTACATCATGGAACGCTATTTCTGGAAATAGCAATCAACTTCAACCATGGCTTGATCCAAATAATACCGGTACCCAAGTTATGAATGGTTTTGACCCCGCAAGTGCTAACCATGCTTACGATATCGAATTAATTCATCTTTATCACCTTTCTAATTACAGTTGTGATACTGCCCAAGTTCCAAAGCTTATTTTAAAAAACAAAGGTGATTCATCTGTTCAGTATATAAAAATGCAAGTAGTCTTGAATGGAATGTTTCAAAGTCCACTAGTTTTCAATGGAAACTTAAATAGACATGATATTGTTGAAATTGCAATTCCTAACTTACAATATGGGAATGGGATTAATCAATTAAGTATTTATGTTGACTCAATCGGACCAAATCCTGATCAATATTATTTTAACGATACTCTTGAGCAAGAGTTTTATGTAAATAAGGTTAATGATTTTGTTAATGTAGCCTTAAAAACAGATGATTATGGCTCAGAAACATCTTGGTTAATCAAACCAAACAACCATAACTTTTTTTCTATAAAAAGTCCGTTATATCAAGACGTTAATGGTGGAGTATTATATAATCAATCAGTATGCTTATATGATAGCTGTTTTACTTTTGAGCTTAATGATGCATTCAACGATGGCTTCAATGGAACTTTTGGAAATGGGTATTTGCTTGTAACTAACTCTATTGGAGACACTTTAATTTTTGAGAACAACTTTACTACAGGTCAAAAAACTTATAGTTTTTGTTTAAGTGGTGTAAGTTCTATTCAAGAAAATAAACGATTAGAGAAACTTGAATTATTTCCTAATCCAGTTCAATCGGGAAACCAATTATTAGTTAAAGGAAAGATTGAAAGAGATGTTACACTCATTATTTTCGACCTAAATGGAAGAGAAGTTTTAAAGCCAACATTAAATGGTCAAATCATTGATATCCCATCATCGCTAAATGCAGGAATTTATTTCTTAAAAATAGTTGATGATACGAAAAGATACGCACCAACAAAATTTATAGTTCAGTAAAGCAAACAAACACGTATGAGGTTACTTACCCCATACGTGTTTATTTTTATGTTTATGGTTTCCCATGCCGCTTCCAGATTTAACCTTGGAAGTTCCCTTACTACTTCCACAAGATTCTGAAATAACACTAATACTTAAAAGGAATAATGTCATAAGTAAAATTGAAACTATTGAATTTCTTTTCATAACAAATAAACATTTATCGAATTATAACATATGGGACAGTGGCTTCAAAAATCCGAATTCCTGAATCACATAGATTTGTTTTCTCTTGTGCTTGATAATTAAGGGTAATTTTAATTACTCCTTTTCCATCGGTACTGAAATTAATATCTGATGCCCATCTTGTTTGTAAACCTAATATATCTGAATTTGCATCCAAGTCACGTTCTTCTAATCTCAGGTCATTGGTATTAAACTCTCTATAGCAGTTAATATATTTTGTATCAATATTTCTTATTTGTGCTGTCACATCTGTACCATTTTTAAAAAAGCGAATTTCCACATCATATTTCCTCAAAGCATTAACAGTGGTTTTCCAATAAATGGTATCAACATTCGTATTTCCATTGGTGCTTTTATAACCAAAACCAACGGTATCTCTCTCATGAGTATTAATGTCTGTCAAATACATTTGAAAAGCATCTGCTTCAATATTCCCCCGATCAAGAGGTGGAAACTCATCGTCTTTATCATCGTCGTCCTTACAGCTTATGAAAAGCATTGATATTACCAACACAGGTACAAGATATTTCAAAAATTTCATCATAGTAAATTAAGTAAAACCAACAAATATAAGCCTGAGCTTATGAATTAAAAAACCCTCAAATCGAGATTTGAGGGTTTATAACTAAAACAATTGTTGGTTTAGTATACTTCATTCAGAAAATCAATGGTTTAATTGATTTCCAAAACAAATTCTATGTCAATATCAGAGTCACCATCGTTTACAGAAGATGTACTTGATTTAATATCCGGTAAGTGATTAAGCACTACTCTAAAAGACCCATTTGAAGTCGCCAAAGCAGATGTTGTCCATCTTGTTACTAAACCAACTGGATTACCTGAACCATCTTGGGTGTCAGAATCTTCGTCTTCATAATTTATTGGGTCAGATGCTGTATCAATATTTCCATCTCCTAATGGATTTAGAAATGCGTTGTTGGTGAATCCATAAAAGAATTGGTGTTCATCATCTTCTTCTGCAATTTCATCTCCAATATCTTCACCTGGAGTCTCAAGGTTATTGAAAATCTCATAGGTTAATTCATAGGTTTTGCTAATGTCTAGACGGATAGTATCTAAAACTTGCAATTCTTGCACACCTTCACCATCCGGGTCTTGAGCACGTGCTTCAACCACATCCATCGTGTCATTAACGTTTGTGAAAACCAGCTTTACGTCAGTAATTACTTCTTCTTCGTTCTCAACTGGTGGATTTGTTACGGGGGTTACATTATCATCATCATCGTCGTCTGAACAAGCTGTTAAAGCAACTCCGGTGAATAAAATAGCAATCATGCTATACTTTTTAAATTTGTCAAATGTGTTCATTGTCATATGTTTTAATTTAGTGAACTATAATTGATTTACTTGTGTGTGTTTTTAGCGTTAAACCGATAGCTGATATTTAAAATGATGTTCCTTCCTACTTCATCAGCGAAATATCTCATTTCATTTAAGTAATCACGGTAAGCTTGATTAAACAGGTTTTCGATTGTTATTCCTCCATGTATTTGCTTCCACTTAAATTGCCAAGACAAATTCAAAAGAAAGTAGGCATCTGGTGCATCCATAAAATCAAAGATTTCACTATCGTTAGTAATTATTTCCGTGCGCTCAATCAGACTTTCTGGTGAAACTGTTCGAGGTGCCTGAAACTGCTGAAAAGTATAAGATGGTCGAATACTAAAAGTAGATGCATCAAATTTCCATAGCTTTTTACTTTCCCAGCTTAAATCATATTGTAGCTGAATGGGAGTTTGATTAATTAGCGCTTCCTCGTCTTCAATATTTCTAGAATATAAGTAACTAACCCCCAATTTCCCACTTACGGCTTCAGTCCATTTTCTTTTCCAACTGTAATCGAATCCAACAAAAAAAGCATCAGCTTGATCAAAGATAAAAACTGGCATAGGACCTCTAATAGTACCAATTACTGCATAAGGGCGAGTGTAAATAAAATTTTGAATTAGATGAGAATATGCCGTAAATACATGCCTACTATTTTCTTCTTTAAGTTCTAATTCACTGATTAATTTATATCCATTTTCTGCTTGAACATCACTTTCATTAAACTCAAGAACACGATTTGTTCTTAAGTCTCCGTTTTGGTTGTAATAGTATCTTAATAGACCAAAATTGGTTTTAAACCCATGTTGACCAAAGCTATACAACTCAGCCATATTAGGTGAACGCCAAGCTGTTCCTAAATTGACACGAAATGAAGTTTTCTCTGAGAAATTTCGAATAAACCCAACAGATGAAGTGATATTCGTAAAACTAAAGTCATCTATAAATAATGCTTGACTAGTTTCTCTTCCAGCTATAAAATCATCTTCAAAATCAATTCTTAGCCCTAGCTCAAAAGTGTTTTTTTCAATTGTTTTGCTTTCTACCACAAATGCACTTAGTCTTTCCGTCACATAATTTGGAATAAATGCGGTAGTACCAGTTCCTGGATTATTTAAATTTTCTTGTTTAAAGAACTGAACACCAACAATACCATCTAAGTGATGCCAATGTGGATGCTTCCACTCTACTTGGTAGTCAGCTGTAATTAAATCTAAATCAATGATTGGTTTATCTGCATTTCTTCTAACATCATATTCTTGTCGATAGTTAATTTGCCTGCCCGCTCTAAATGTCAAGCTAGCTTCATCTGAATACCTCCAATCTATTTCAACCTTCCCCAAATGATGTTCGGTAAGTTGATTAGGCTCATTAATTTCATACGAAAACGGATTAATAATTACAGGTTTGTCTGCATTAATTGCTCGAATAAATGAGCTTCCACTTTCAGCCACTGAGGAACGAAGGAAAGCCAAATTTTGATCGATATAACTGTAATACAACTTAACATCAAAGTGTTCCTGATGATACCTCAAACCACCATTAAAAGAATTTTCTTCTTTACCAGAATTGGTAAGCACATAATCGGCTGTAGTTCTATCGCCAATTTTAGTGTAATTGGCAGCAGCAAAATAGCTCCACTTTTTAAAGCCTTCAGCTATTGAGAAGTTTCCAGAATATCCTTTTCCATTTGTTTGATAAGCTCCACCTGCATTAATTTCAAGCGGATTATTTAAATAGAGTGGATTTGATTCTACAATAATAGCCCCACCCAATGCTTCAGGACCAAATTGCACACCAGCTGCACCTTTTATTACCGTAATTGAATTGGCTGAAGAAACATCTATTTCAGGTGCATGATCTCTACTCCAATTTTGAAAACTATGCTTTAAGCCATTATTTACAATTAATATCCGGTTGCCATATAAACCATGAATGATTGGCAATTGAACATTTGAACCAGTTGATGTAAAACTAACACCTTCTACATTTGATATTGTTGAAGCTAAAGATTGACTTGGTATCGTGGCAATTTCAGCACGTTTAATGGTACTTTGAGCCATAGATTCAGTTCCTCTTTCTTTATTCTTTTCTACTTCTATTAAAACTTCATCTAAATTTTGCACACTCCTACTCAAATAAAAATGAGGTGCTTTACCATGCTGATGATGATGAGTACAAATAGAGTCGCTAAACCCAACGCAGGATATGATTAAATCAACTTGATCTGAACAGAGGCCTTCAAGCTTAAAATATCCATCTATATTGGATGAGGTAAACTTATTAATTCCTTTTACTTTAATATTAGCAAAAGGAATCGCTTCGTTAGTCTCTACAT
Source organism: uncultured Flavobacteriales bacterium (assembly GCA_964001305.1). Lineage (GTDB taxonomy): Bacteria > Bacteroidota > Bacteroidia > Flavobacteriales_E > Vicingaceae > CAJXMH01. The sequence goes on along the minus strand of CAXFAI010000032.1, from coordinate 9,731 downwards.
CTAGCACAGTTCCATTAATTGAATAATTGCAACTATCACTTTGAGAAAATCCTTCTATTGAACTAGCGCCAACTGCAAATAACAATAAGAAATATATGATTGATTTAGAATAATTCAATTGACCTAAATAGAAATACTTTTAAACGATTATGAATTCAGTTTATCATTTTTATTGCAACTGAATTGCAAAAGTATATATTCTATTTTAATTCAAATCAGTTATGCCATAAAAAATGGATTAACTATCAACTGAGATACTACTATTACAAGCATCTATATAAAAAGGGAAATCGCTTCTTATCTAAAGCTAGTTAAAATACTTTTGAAAGATTGTATAGACGCTCCCTTACTTTTTAAAAGTAACGTTCGTTTCTTTAGGGAATGGATATACATTATTATCTCTATTGGTATCTGCCATCCGTTCACTAGGGTCAATTTCAATAGCTTTAATGTCTTTTAAAGAAATGTCTAAACTAAATTCATATTTTGGAAATGTCCATGGCCAATCTGCTTCTGTTTTAATAACTTTCATTCCTTCATCTTGACTCTTCTGTCCTCGCATAATTCGCAATGGAATGTTTACCCAATGAATTGAACCATCATTTAGTTCTATTTTTAAGTCCACTGGCATAGGCATGCTACCTATTTTATTTAGAGTAACTTTCGTTTTGCCTTTCAAGTCCACAACCTGATCTATAGCGTAATCAATTGTATTGGTACTTTCCATCCATTGCTCTAGGTACCAACTTAATTCCATTCCACTCTCTTTTTCTACAACTCTTATAAAATCGTTTGGAGTTGGATGTTTAAATTTCCATTCATGAAAATAGCGTTTCATGGCTTTCATAAAAACTGGTTTTCCAACAATGTAGCTGAGTTGATGAAGAAAAATAAGTCCCATTGAATAAGAAGCTACGCCATAGGCCCTATTGGTATGATACCAATCTGCATGTGTAGTTAATGGCTCTTGCTTTCCAGACTCAATCAAACTAAAATAAGATTGATAACTTCTTTTAAAAGGAGTAAATGAAGGCCAAAGGGAATCCATAACAAAGTCGGTAGCGAAAGAAGTAAAACCTTCGTCCATCCAAGGATATTGAGCCTCATTGGTAGCTAATAGATGCTGATACCAAGAATGAATGGCTTCATGGGCAGTTACACCAACCAAACTCCCTTTTGATCGATTTCCAGTGATTAAGGTAATCATAGGATATTCCATCCCTCCATCACCTCCTTGAGCAACGGTATATTGACTATATGGATACTCCCCAAAATAGTGGTTCATGATATTGAAAATCTGAACGGTATATTCTGGCAGTGAGTCCCAGTATTTCGTAGTGCTATCTTTTTGAAAATAGAAATGAAGTTTTGTTCCATTTTCTAGAGCACTTTCCAAATGAGTATAGTCAGGGTCAGCAGCCCAAGCAAAATCATGTGTATTATCAGCTTTAAATTGCCATTTCTTCACATTTCCTTTTAGTTCTTCTGAACTTTCTAATTCACCAGTTGCCGCGATTTTATAACTTTTATCAATAGTAATTTGAACCTCAAAATTTCCCCAAACCCCATGAAATTCTCTTCCTATATATGGATTCGCATGCCAACCTTCATGATCGTATTCTACCATTTTTGGATACCACTGAGTCATGGAGTATCTAATTCCTTCTTTATTATCTCTTCCCGAACGACGAATTTGAACTGGTACTTGTGCTTCAAAATCCATCTCAAATATTGCTTGTGAATTCGGTAGAATGGGCTTTGCTAACTGAACCTCTAAAATGGTTCCATTGACATGGTATTCTAGTTTGTTTCCATCTTGACTTAGACTAATTATCTTTTGATAACCAATTTCATCTTCTTTTAAACTTTCTAGTCTGCTTCCAATTCTTCCGTCTGGGTCTTCAATGGTTCTGCTTCTTACGTCCATCATACTATTTGGCTGAAAGGCATTAAAAAACAAATGATAGAAAACACGATGTAAAGTATCAGATGAATGATTTACGTAGGTTAACTTCTGATTACCTCTGAATTGGTTTTTCTCAACATCAACATCAATTTCCATTTTATAATCTACCTCTTGTTGCCAATAACAATCTTGAGCAATGGTAGAAAAAGAGAATAAAAACGTTGCAATAAGGGTAAATGAAATTCGAAACATTATATAGAAATTTTGACCTACGAAATTAACCATATCAAAAGTGGACTTTCAACTCTCTTTGATAAGCGGTGAAAAAACGATTAATTTTCGCCTCTCAAAATTTACCTCTTTTTCTATGGTGCGTTCAATGCTTTTTGTATTACTGCTGCTTAGTTCAACTTTTTGTTCCGCTCATAAATTTTACATGAGTATTACTGAAATGTATTACAATGAACAGCTAAAAAGTTTAGAAATTATTGTCAAACTGTTTACAGATGATATTGAAAAAGCACTCGAAGAAAAGGTAGACTACAAGCTATTTTTAGGAAGTAATCAAGAGCATGAATTGACCGATAGTCTCTTAAAAAGTTATTTTTATAAACATGTTGAAATTATTGAAAATGACAAGAGCTTGGAGTTAGAATTTCTTGGTAAGGAAGTAGATCAAGACTACATGTGGCTTTACATTGAAGTACCAAATTTTAAAGCCAATCAAAGTCATAAATTGAAGCAAACACTTTTGATGGATGTTTTTGAGGAACAAAAAAATCAAGTCAATTATAAATACCAAGAGCAAGTAACAACCTTAAACTTTTTGAAAACTAAAACTTGGTGCGAATTCTAATTCGTACTTAATATCACTTTATCTTATGAAACAATTCTTACTTCTTTGTTTATCATGCAGTTGCATTTTCCTATACGGACAAAATGTAAACACCAATAAATTCCGCCAGTTAAAACAAGAACTTCCTTCACCAAATGTTTATCGTACAGCCTCTGGAATGCCTGGACATGCCTATTATCAGCAACAAGCAGATTACGACATCACCATAGAGTTAGATGATGAAAAACAACGAATTTATGGCGAAGAAACGGTGACTTATTATAACAATTCTCCTGATATACTTCCCTACTTATGGGTTCAGCTAGATCAAAACATGCGTGCTAAAGACTCGGATACCAAAAAAGTCAATGAATCTTCAATTGGAGACAAAATTTCTTTTAAGAACCTTAAAAAGCTTACCAATGAATTTGACGGTGGTTTTAAAATTGACTTTGTAAAAGACATTGAAGGAAATGACCTAGATGTGATGCTCAACAAAACCATGATGCGAATTCATCTAGACGAACCTTTAAAACCGGGAGAAAAATTTAGCTTCAATATAAACTGGTGGTATAACATTAATAATAGAATGGAAATTGGAGGCCGCTCCGGCTATGAGCATTTTGAAGAGGAAGACAACTACATTTATACCATTGCTCAATTCTACCCTAGAATGGCCGTCTATAATGATGTAGAAGGCTGGCAAAACAAGCAGTTTTTAGGTCGTGGAGAATTCACCCTTCCTTTTGGGAACTACAAAGTAAGTATCACAGCACCAAGCGATCATATTGTTGCATCTACTGGAGTCCTTCAAAATGAAAAAGAAGTCCTTTCTGAAACACAAATTGAACGACTAGCGGAGGCAAAAAAATCAGACAAGCCTTTATTTATCGTAACACCTAAAGAGGCAAAAAGTGCTGAAAAGAAAAAAGCAAAAACCAAGAAAACATGGATTTATCATGCAGAAATGGTTCGAGACTTTGGTTTTGCTTCCTCAAGAAAATTTATGTGGGATGCCATGGGAGTTCAGTTTGACGAACGAACAGTAATGGCGATGTCTTATTTCCCAAAAGAAGGCAATCCACTTTGGGAGCAATACTCAACCAAGGCAGTTGCTCATACTTTGAGAAGTTATTCTAATACCACTTTTGATTATCCTTATCCTGTTGCAATTTCCGTTAATGCCGCTAGCATTGGAATGGAATACCCTATGATTTGCTTCAACTATGGACGTCCTGAAGAAGATGGAACTTATACAGAACGATTAAAGTATGGAGTAATTTCTGTTATCATTCATGAAGTGGGTCATAACTTCTTTCCTATGATTGTAAACTCAGATGAAAGACAATGGACATGGATGGATGAAGGTTTGAATACTTTTTGCCAATATTTAGCCGAAAAAGAATGGGATGTTGATTATCCATCAAGAAGAGGTCCTGCCTATAAAATTGTAGACTACATGAAAGGCGATAAAAACAAAATTTCGCCAATTATGACCAATTCGGAATCGATTTTTCAATTTGGCAACAATGCCTATGGAAAACCTGCTACAGCATTGAATATTTTGAGGGAAACGATTATGGGTAGAGAGCTTTTTGATTATGCTTTTAAGATGTATGCTCAAACTTGGAAATTTAAACACCCTACCCCTGCTGATTTCTTTCGAATTATGGAAGATGCTTCAGCAACTGATTTAGATTGGTTTTGGAGAGGTTGGTTTTTTACAACTGACCATGTAGACCTGGCTATTGACCAAGTCAAGTATTTGCATTTAAGCTCGAAAAACCCAGATGTAGAGTTCCCATTGGATAAAAAAAGAGACGAAAAAGAAGAGTTTATTGGCGATATTAGAAATGAATCTAATCGAAAAAATACGGTTGTAGAGCTAGACCCTGCAACCAAAGATTTCTATAATCAATATGATCCATACCAAGTTTTAAAAGTAGATCGTGAGGAATACACCGAATATATTGAAGACCTTACTGAAGATGAAAAGGCGATGCTCCGAAATAATAAACATATCTACGAAATTCAATTTTCATCACCAGGTGGTTTGGTTATGCCTATCATTATAGAGTTTACTTTTAAAGACGGAAGCAAACAAAAAGAACATATTCCTGCCGAAATATGGAGATTTAACCAAAAGAAAGTGACCAAAGTGTTTTTCTTGCCAAAAGAAGTCCTTGACTTTAATTTAGATCCAAATCTTGAAACAGCTGATATAGACCGTTCAAATAATTATTGGCCTCCAAGAGTTCTGAAAAGCAAGTTTGAATTATTCAAAGAAGAACAAAAACAAAATGAAAATGAAATGCAAAGAAGTAAACGGTCGAAGTAAAATTTGAATTGAACGATTGATTTTTCACTTTGGTCAATAAAAACATTTCCTATCTTAGCAGTCTAATCAATTCATTTCTATACATGAAAAAAATAGTTACGCTGGTTGCCATCACATGCCTCAGCTTTATTTTTACAGCCGCCATCTCAGATCAAAATAGCTGTAATATTAAAGAGCTGAAAAAGGAAGGTATTAGTAATTTGAATCCCTTCTACTATTCTACATCTAAAATTAGTACCATAGAGTATGATTATACGGTACGAAGAAAAGAAATAGAAGTCCCTTTATTTAAAGGTGAAAAATACCGGATGGTTTTCAATAAAAAGGATTTACCTAAAGATGTGGTTATTGAGATTTACGACAAAGACAAAAATCACGAAGGTAGAACCGCATTGTTTACTTCTGAAAATTCAACAGGAGATATCATTTCTTTTGAACCATCTAAATCGAAAAGACATTATGTGAATTATGTAATTCCAAAAGCAGATGGTGAAGTAAAAAGTGGTTGTTTAGTTTTTGTTTTGGGTTATCAACTAACATTTATTGATACCTCAAAAGAAGAAGAAACTACTACCGAAGAATAATTATTATCCAATTTTAGACCATTTCCAAATATGAAAAATATAAAACTAAGACCTGCATTATTCTTGGGTCTCGCATCAATCTTTCTAGTTAGTTGTGCAGAAGCTCCCAAAAAAGAAACTGCAAAAGAAGAAATTAAAGAAACAACGCAAGTAGAAGAAACTGAAATGATGGAAGAAGATTTATCTTTTATGCTTCCATCACCCATTCAAATTGCTGCCATGTTTAATAGAGCAGGATTAGAGTATAAGAGTGGAATTACAAACCCAGTTGAAAACCTTGAAAAATACAATACCAAAACGGCTAAGTATTTAAACTTTGGAGTTTATTCAGCAGATTTGGCCTATGTAGTCTTAAATCACGAACAACAAGCTTCCATAGATTACCTGAATGCCGTTAAGAAATTATCTGATGAAATTGGAATGCCAAGCATCTTTGGTACAGGTGAATTAATCAAGAGCTTTGAAAAAAACATTGACAATCAAGATACCATTCTAACCATTTTGACAACGATCAAGCAACGTACTGATGAATATTTGGCAGAGAATTCTGAAAAATCAAAAGAATCTGTATTTTTTGCTTCTGCCTGGGTTGAAGGTATGTATTTAGGTGCAAATAGCAATGCAAAAGGTGGTAAAGTAGCCGCGCGCTTAGTTGAACAAATGACCATACTCTCTGACATTATTAAAGCTTTAAAAGCGCAAAAAGATTCTTCTTTAGATTTAGCTAACCTAGTAGATAGTTTAACCAAATTACATGAGACTTTTAATAGCTTTGATTCTGTAAAAACATTAGAAAGCACAGATACCGATATTTCAGAGGTAGAATTAACAGAAGCTGAAATAACCGAATTATCGAATCAAATCAATACGATACGAACCCAAATTGTTAACGGATAAAAAAACTCAATTGATATTAAAAAAAGAGCGTCAATTGACGCTCTTTTTTTGTTTATAAACCTAGGCAAGCTATTATCTTTGCCAAAATTTTTTAAACCCTATGATTGCTATAACACTTCCTGATGGAACAATTAAGAATTATGAAAAGGAAGTAACTCCGCTAGAAGTTGCCAGAGAAATAAGTGAAGGACTTGCAAGAAATGTTCTTGCGGCCAAAGTAAATGGTCAAGTACAAGATGCATTTCGTCCAATTACTTCAAATTCTACCCTTCAATTACTTACCTGGAATGATGATCAAGGAAAAGAAACCTTTTGGCATTCTTCTGCACACTTAATGGCAGAAGCTTTAGAAGAATTATACCCGGGCATTAAGCTTGGTATTGGTCCACCCATAGAAAATGGTTTTTATTATGATGTAGATAGTGGTGATCGCGTAATTACAGCTGAAGATTTGCCAAAGATTGAACAAAAAATGAGTCAATTGGCGAAGCAAAAAAGTGATTATCGAAGGGAAGAAGTTTCGAAAGAAAAAGCGATTGCTTATTTTGAAGAAAAAGGAGATCCATACAAATTAGAGTTGTTACAAGATTTAGCCGATGGAGATATAACGTTTTACCATCAAGGTAATTTTACAGATTTATGTCGTGGACCTCATATTCCAAATACTGGATTTATTAAAGCAATCAAATTGCTTAATCTAGCTGGAGCTTATTGGCGTGGCGATGAAAAAAACAAACAATTAACTCGAATTTATGGTACCGCCTTTCCTAAAAAGAAAGAACTTGATGAATATATAGAATTGCTTGAAAAAGCAAAGGAAAGAGATCATCGAAAACTAGGAAAAGAATTGGGTCTTTTTACGTTTAGCCAAAGAGTTGGTCAAGGATTACCATTATGGCTTCCTAAAGGAGCACAGTTAAGAGAAAGGCTAGAAAACTTTATGCGTAAAGCACAACAAGAAGCAGGATACTTACCGGTTGTTACGCCTCATATTGGCAGTAAAGAGCTGTATGTTACTTCAGGACATTATGCCAAGTATGGTGAAGATTCTTTTCAGCCTATTAAAACACCCAATGAAAATGAGGAGTTTTTATTAAAACCAATGAACTGTCCTCATCATTGTGAGATATACAAAGCAGAACCTCGTTCCTACCGTGATTTACCTATACGTTTTGCAGAATTTGGTACAGTTTATCGCTATGAACAAAGTGGTGAACTTCATGGCTTAACCAGAGTAAGAGGTTTTACTCAAGACGATGCACACTTATTCTGCACACCTGACCAAGTTGAAGAGGAATTCAAGAAAGTTATTGATTTAGTGCTTTATGTATTTAAGGCATTAAGCTTCGAGGAGTTTACAGCTCAAATTTCCTTAAGAGACCCAGATAATAAAGAAAAGTATATTGGAAGTGATGAAAATTGGGAAAAGGCTGAAAATGCAATTAAAAATGCAGTTAAAGGCAAAGAACTAAAAACAGTTATTGAATATGGAGAAGCTGCTTTCTACGGACCTAAGCTCGATTTTATGGTAAAAGATGCCTTAGGAAGAAAGTGGCAATTAGGAACTATTCAAGTAGATTATAACCTTCCTGAGCGTTTTGAGCTAGAATATGTAGGCAGTGATGACCAACGTCACAGACCTGTTATGATTCACCGTGCTCCTTTTGGTTCTCTAGAGCGATTTGTTGCAGTTTTAATAGAACATTGTGGTGGGAATTTTCCACTTTGGTTAACCCCAGATCAGATTGCAATTTTGCCACTGAGTGAGAAATACAATGAAAATTGCGATGATGTTTTAAAAGTTTTAAATAATTCCGATATTCGCGGATTCGTTGATAATCGAAATGAAAAAGTAGGAAAAAAGATACGAGATGCAGAAGTATCTAAGGTTCCATTCATGTTGATTGTTGGTGAAAAAGAGATAGAAAATGGTACGGTTTCCGTTCGAAAACATGGAGAAGGTGACAAAGGGAGCATGAAAATCGAGGAATTTATCCATTTTATACAAAAAGAAATAGACGAAACATTAAGTATAAATTAAAATTTAGGAGGACCAAGCAATAGCCAGAGGTAGACCACAACGTAGTTTCACTAGAAGAAATGAAGACCCTCATAAAATCAACGACAAAATTACTTCGAGACAAGTAAGAGTTGTTGGTGAAGGAGTTCAACAAGGTGTTTATACATTAGACAGAGCCTTGGAGATGGCCAGAGAGGCAGAACTTGATTTAGTTGAAATTTCGCCAAATGCAGACCCACCGGTTTGTAAAATCATTGACTACAAGAAATTTCTTTACGAGCAAAAGAAAAAGAAAAAGGAAATGAAGGCAAAAGCCACTAAAGTAGTGGTGAAAGAAATTCGTTTTGGTCCAAATACAGACGATCACGATTGTAACTTTAAGCTAAAACACGCTGAAAAGTTTATTGAAGAAGGCGCTAAAGTAAAAGCTTATGTGTTTTTCAAAGGAAGATCTATTCTGTTTAAGGACAAAGGCCAAATATTGCTTTTAAAGTTGGCTCAAGCTTTAGAAGAAATAGCATCTGTGGAATCTATGCCCAAAATGGAAGGTAAGCGGATGATTATGATGTTAGCTCCAAAGAAGAAAAAATAAATTAATCCTAGTAATAACCCATTAAATTAGTGCAATGCCAAAAATGAAGACTACATCCAGTGCGAAGAAGAGATTCAAAATCACTGGATCTGGTAAGATCAAGCGAAAGCATGCTTTCAAAAGTCACATTTTGACTAAGAAGGAAACTAAGCGTAAGCGTAACTTAACACATGCTACATTGGTACACAAAGCCGATGAAAGTAACATTAAGTTACAATTGTGTATGAAGTAAGATCAACCCAGGTTATCGTAAATTTTTATTTAAGTAACAAAAACCCGGATACTCGCCTTAAAGTGTTGAAAAACCGCGATTATTCAAAAAACGAATTAAAATGCCAAGATCAGTAAATGCAGTTGCTGCAAAAGCAAGAAGAAAAAAAATATTAAAACAAGCGAAAGGCTACTTTGGAAGAAGAAAAAATGTTCACACGGTAGCTAAAAATGCTGTAGAAAGAGGACATCAGTTTGCATACGTTGGACGTAAGCAAAAGAAAAGAAACTTTAGAGCACTTTGGATTCAAAGAATTAATGCTGCTACTAGAGAGCACGATATGTCATA
>CAXFAI010000031.1:0-25639 GCA_964001305.1 uncultured Flavobacteriales bacterium | reverse complement strand
TCTTGCACTTGCAAACGACGAGAGAATGCATCGGCAATTCGTGGAATTTTACTCAGTCCAACAATCCAACCGTTGGGAATGTAAGCAACATGAGCTTTCCCAAAAAAAGGCAACATGTGGTGTTCACACATGGAATAAATTTCAATGTCTTTAACCAATACCATTTGGCTGTGGTCTTCTTTAAACATGGCCGACTTTAAAATAGCCGATGGGTCTAAATCATAACCATGGGTTAAAAACTGCATGGCTTTAGCCACACGTTCTGGTGTTTTTTGTAAACCTTCGCGACTTACATCTTCGCCTAGTTCCGTAATAATTTTATGGTAATGTGAAGAAAGGGAGTCAATCTTTTCTTTGTTGTATTGATCTACTCGTTCGTAGCCTTCTAAATCATCATCGTGCTCGGTATGAGCATACTTATTCGCCATAGTATTCGACATAGTTATTTTCAGTTTCTTGCAACTTCACACAATGAAGAATTCCTCCAAGTTCAGTTACTGGTTTTTCAAGCTGCTCCCAAATGGCAATTGCAATGTTTTCTGTAGAAGTCATTTTCCCTTTCATAAAGTCAACATCGAGGTTTAAGTTTTTATGATCTACTTGAGATATCACTTTTTCTTTCATCAAATCGCCTAAAGCAGATAAATCAACAACAAAACCAGTAGAAGGTTCTGGTTTGCCTTTTACGGTTACCCATAATTCATAATTATGACCGTGCCAATTGGGATTTGAACATTTGCCAAATACCTCATGGTTTTTTTCTTCACTCCAATCTGATTTGGCCAATTTGTGCGCTGCACTAAAGCGCTCTCTTCTGGTAATGTGTACCATTCTTGAAATTTTTTGCAAATATAGTTTAACGCTTTAGAGTACAGTTAAGATGTAAGAAAGTTTAAGTGCGTGTTTGGATTGTTATTCCTGAATAAAATAAGGGATTCATTTTTTTTTGATTAATTTTAAAAAATTGAAAACGACTTTGATGGGAAAAACAAGTTCATTTCATTTTAAAATAATTTTTGCAAAGAGACATTTGTCATGCCTATTTGCTCAAGCGGATAAGTTCTTTCTCTCTCTCTCTCTCTCTCTGCCAAACCTGAATACAAAAGATTCTTATTCAAAGGGAAATTTTCTTTCTGGTGACTTTTCTATTTAATTGAAAAAGGGAAAAGACAATTCAGTAAAACAAAATGGAAGTAAAGGAAAAATCTTCCGATGTTAAAATTAAAATTTTAAAATAATGAAAGCAATTAAATTTATTGTAATTATCTTCATTAGTGCTACTCTTTTTACAGCATGTGATAAGGAGGAAGACTCAATTCAAGCTAATGAAATCAACAAGTCTCAAAGTAATTCAAAAGATTCTAAAATTCAAAAATCAGGATTTTTGACGGAAGAAGAATTAATAGATTATATCGAAAACATGGATGATGAAACAGCAATAGAAGTTCAAGAAGAGTCTGAAAACCAATATTCAATTAACAATGATATAACTTTTGATGAAGGTAATATCAACAATCCACCAAACACAGATATGGTTTGGCTTTATCCAAGTCAAATTGCAGATGCTTTAGATGAAGCCATCGCACTTGCACTAGCAACCGGATGTGCAAGAATGGATGTAGGTTATGGCTATATTGCTGTAAATGGATGTTAATTTTAAGAATTTCCAAGGAGAGTTTAACTCTCCTTGATTTTTATTTCAATGCTATGCGATATTTAATTATTCCCCTATTTGTATTCTCTATTACTGCCTTTGGTCAAGCTAATTACAGTGAGAACTTGACAGTAACTAAGCTCATGTTTGAAACCTCTTTTAGTCAAAATTCAGAAGTGGTATTTATTATGGGAGCAAAAGAAAATAAGCGACTAGAAATTGTTTTAGTTTCTGAACCAGAAAAATTGAAAGTAATGTTGGAAGAGGTGTTCTTAGCTTCAAACTGCAGCCGTTGCGAGCTTCAAGATGAATTTAATTCTGAGAATCCTATACCAGAAATTTTTGAAGTTATTCAAGAAAATGAAGTCTATATAATTGAAAGAAAAGAATCCCACTACTTGGTGAAGCGATTTTCTGAAATTTAAAATCAGTTCGTTCTTTTCGTTATCTTAATAACTGTATGCTTCCTTCTATAATTCTTTTGGGACTACCTGTTTGTTCAAATTGGATTTTGTAAAAATAAGTGCCATTCATCACTGCTTTTCCTTCTTTAGACCTTCCATCCCAAGGGGCATGAGTCGATTGGAATACAAGCTCACCCCAACGATTAAAAATTTCCATACTCAAATTTTGAATCCCTTTTCCTCGTATTTCAAATACATCATTTATACCATCATTATTAGGTGTAAAAACATTGGGAATAACATAGCTTGCTTCGGTTATTTCAAGCTCAAAAAGGCTGTCGCTTTTACAACCCATGGTATCAATAGCGTTTAATTCCAATTCAAAGTAATTCACCGATTTGTAAAAGTGGAATCCTTGTGTCGAGCTAGATGTAGAGCCATCCTTAAAGTTCCAATGAATTTGTTGGTAGTTATTTTCATTGTGAACTGTATAGAAAATACTATCTAAAACTTGTGCTTTTTGCGGAGTTACAATTGCACTTAGTGGAAGAACATGATGAATATTTAGTGAAACGGTATCTCTCAAAGTGTCACATTCATGTCCATAGACAACGGAATAATTGCCTGCCTTTGAAAGTAAAACACTTGAGCTTGTTGCGCCGTTTGACCAAAGCACATAAGAGGCATTTGGGTCCACAGTTAGAAAGATTGATTCATTTGGACAAAGACTGGTATCTGAAGGAAAATTTGTGGCTTGTAATTGTGGAAAGTAATCGATGGTTATAGAATCACGTATGGGACCACACACAGATGAAATTTCAGCCCAATATAAACCTGCCGATGAAATTGTAATTGTAGCAGCGGTTTGGCCATTACTCCAATTCGCTATTTCGCCATTATTGGTGCTAAGTGTTAAAGTACTGTTTGGGCATAAAGTGGTGTCATTTCCCAATTGCAAACTAGGAATTGAATGGTAACTAATATTTATGGTATCCGAAATAGTGTCACAGCCATTCCAAGCTTTCAGCCAATAAGTTCCTGCTTGATTCACATTGATTTGAGAATTATTACTTCCGTTTGACCAAAAATAGCCTTCAAACGCATTGTTTTTATCCCCAATTCTTAGTGTAGCATTGGGGCAAAGTGTTGTGTCAGGTCCTAAGGTTAATTGAATAGCTTTACTAGCCAAGCAATTTGTAGCATTTAAGGTTAAGGTAAAAGCATTGATTTGAACGGCCTCATTAATGATTACAATGGATTTGTTTTGAGCACTCCAAGGACTAACATTAGTTATTCCACCTGGGTCTTGTTGGTTGTTGATATCGATCAAGGTGTCTTTACAGCTTGTCCGATGAAGTGACTTAGGAATCCTTCCCAAAAAGGTTTCGCCGGTAAAACTTAAAGAGCTGTTCCCTGTATAGCTAATTGTACTATCATCAAGTTCATCTAAATCATATAATAGAGTTAGTGGGTTTTGTACTTCATGGTTAATCAATTGAAGAATATTCCCATTTGAACTATCCATTTCAACTAAGGTTACATGGTTTGATATACTACCTATTACAAGGTCTCCAACATAGAGTAAATTACCGTTCTTTCTTAAGATTCCTTTTCGTGGTCTAAAGTTGGGAAGTATAGGGCTTTTCCATTTTAAACTGCCATTTTTATTTAACATTATGGCAAAAGAGTAGTTGTTCGCTCCGATATCATATTTGAAGAAGAGATACCCATTAGGCGTTTCAAAATGATCTTGAGCATAGCCTGTAGTCTGAAATTCCTTCGTCCATTCAACATTTCCAGCAGAATTAACTTTAACTACAGTTTTATAATCTGAAATTAAAGCGCCACCATCTTTCGTTGAACACATTTGCCCCCAAACAAAAGTGTTTCCATATTGCTTCATCCATATCAGTTGGCCTTGCTCATCTAATTTTGCGAGTACATTCTCACTATGTGGTCCTGCTTGTCCAATATTCGCCTTAAAGTAGACAAGAATTTCATTGGAAGTATTGATATCAAGTGAGTAGGCGATATCAGCAGTAGTGGTTTCAAATCGTTTCATAAAATTGAGAGAACCGGCTTCATCGATACTGGCAACTACTGTATTTCGATCTCCATTTTCCATTAAATTAATTAACAAAACCACATTTTGATTTGTGTCAATGGCTAAGTCGGTAAGAATTAAATCATAGGGCAATGCCTTAAGTTCTTTTACCCAAAGCGTATCTCCACATGGATTTAAGCGGCTTAGAATAATAGATTGTACATTGTTTTCGTAATTTCCTGCTAATACAATATCATCATTAGGGAATATTCCTTGTTCTACATTAGCCAGAAAAGGGGTAAAAGATTTGGAGTAGAAACTCTGTGAAAACAATGAGCCATAGCAAAGCAATAGGAGAATTATGAAATGGATTAGTCTCATTTGATTAGGACGGAATTTTTATCAGATTTGTTGCCTCTACTCATCTTATTTATACCTGTCAAAACAAGTTAAACTCCTTTCCCATTTTAATTAGTCCACTTACCTTTGACCATTACAAAAAATAGAACTATGTCAGATAACATTTCATCAATTAGTCCACAAGCCGTTTGGCGAAATTTTGCCAAGCTTAATCAAGTACCTCGACCTTCAAAAAAAGAAGAACGTGTCATTAAGTTTATTCAAAACTTTGGAGCGAGTTTAGGTTTGGAAACAAAGACCGATGAAGTTGGGAATGTGGTAATTAAAAAACCGGCAACAGCGGGAATGGAAGACCGAAAGAAGTTGGTTTTTCAATCGCATTTAGATATGGTTTGCCAGAAAAATAACGACACCGATTTTGATTTTGATAGCCAAGGCATTCAAATGTATGTGGATGGTGATTGGGTAAAAGCCAAAGGAACAACATTAGGTGCAGATAATGGTATTGGCGTAGCTAGTATGATGGCTTTATTGGAATCTACAGATATTCCACATCCTGCTTTTGAAGCCTTATTTACCATTGATGAAGAGACGGGTATGACTGGCGCATTTGGTCTACAGTCCGGCTGGTTAGAAGGCGATATTTTACTCAATTTGGATACCGAAGATGATGATGAGCTAACCATTGGTTGTGCAGGTGGTGTTAACGTAAATGGTGAAGTGAACTATGAAGAGGTAGAGGTAGGGGAACGATTTAAGGCGCTTTCGTTGAGCTTGAAAGGTTTATCAGGCGGACATTCGGGAATGGATATTCACAAAGGTTTAGGCAATGCGAATAAACTCATGAACCGATTGTTGCATGCTGCTCATCAAACCGCAGCGATTCAGTTAGCTCAATTGAAAGGCGGAAGTTTACGAAATGCCATTCCAAGAGAGTCAGATGCTTTGATTGTTTTTTCTACTGAAACTAAAGAAGCGGTAAAAGGAGCCTTGGAAGAATGCTACCACCAAATAAAAGCAGAGTATGAGATAACTGATCCTGAAATTTCTTTTTCATATTCTGAAGTTCCCACTCCGCAAAAAGCTTCTTCTGCTTTGTTTACCCAAGATTTAATTGAAGCTATCTATGCGGTTCCGGTTGGGATTTATCGTATGAGTCCAACGATGAAAGATACGGTGCAAACATCAAACAGTTTAGCCCAAATTACTATGCAAAATGGGAAAGTAGAAATATTAAGCTTGTGCAGAAGTGCTGTTGATTCTGAAAAATGGGATGAGGTTAATGCGATTAGGGCGGCTCTAAAGTTAGTGGGTGCTGAGGTGACCACTGATGGGGATTATCCAGGTTGGACGCCAAGTCCACAATCTGATATAGTTGAGTTGTTACGTCAACTGTATATAGATAAGTTTAAAGAAGAGCCAAGAGTAATGGCCGGTCATGGTGGCTTAGAATGTGGCATAATTGGAGCGAAATACCCTGAAATGGATATGGTTTCTTTTGGTCCGAATATTCGAGGAGCACATTCGCCAGATGAAAAAGCCCAAATTTCTTCTATTCAAAAATATTGGGACTTTCTTTTAGATGCCTTGAAATTGATTCCAAAATCCTAGCAAAAATGAAGGTATTGCTTGTTGCTGCAACAGCCTTTGAGCTTCAATCCATTCGAAAGGAGTTGGAAAAGAATGCACATGATTTTCCAACTGTCGACTTTTTGGTAAGTGGAGTGGGGTTAACGGCAACGGCTTATGCCTTGGGAAAAACCTTGGCGCAAAATCAATATGATTTGGCTTTAAATGTTGGAATTGCCGGACAAATTGGAACGGTGTATTCGCTGGGTCAAGTCGTAGAGGTAGAGTCGGAGTATTTTGCAGATTTAGGCGCAGAAAGTAAAGATGCTTTTTTAGATGTGTTTGATTTGGAATTTGAACAAGCAGATAAGTTTCCATTTCAGCAAAAAAGGATTTATGCTCAATATCCTACGGGATTTAGAAAGTTGCACAATTTGCCTACAATTGATGGCATCAGTGTGAATAAAGTACATGGAAAAGAAGAATCGATAAAAAAGCTAGAGCAAAAATTCAGTAGTGCGGTTGAAAGCATGGAAGGTGCTGCCTTTTTTTATGCTTGTGCACAATCCAAACAAGATTGCATGCAGTTTAGAGCAATATCAAATCAGGTGGAGGTTAGAAACAAAGCCAATTGGAAGATTGATTCAGCAATTCAAAATTTGACTGTAAGTACATTGCAGTTCTTAAAACAGCTAAGGAATGACCAGCATTAAAATTGGCTTATCGCCATGTCCGAATGATACATTTATTTTTGATGCCCTTTTGCATCAAAAAATTGACACTCAAGGCTTAACCTTTGAGTCTGTATTTGCCGATGTAGAAGAGTTGAATGAAAAGGCTTTCAAAGGAGAATTGGCAGTGAGTAAGTTAAGCTATCACGCTTTGGCATTATTACACGACGAATATCAAATTCTAAATAGTGGAAGTGCCTTAGGTAGTGGAGTAGGGCCTTTATTGATTGCAAAAAAGCATTTAAGTGAAGCAGAGGTTAATGGAGCTCGTATTGCCATTCCTGGGAAATTGACCACCGCAAATTTTCTTTTGAGCTTGGCTTATCCAAGTGCGACTGATAAAAAGGAAATGTTATTTTCTAATATAGAATCAGCAGTTTTGAATGAAGAGGTAGAAGCGGGATTAATCATTCACGAAAATCGCTTTACTTACCAAGAAAAAGGATTGGTGAAGTTGATAGATTTGGGAAATTATTGGGAAGAAGTTTCGGGAAGTTTAATTCCCTTAGGTGGTATTGCTGTAAAACGAGGCATGGATGAAAAGCTAAAAAAAACGATTGACCAGCTAATTCACCAAAGCATAGCCTTTGCTTTTGAAAACCCAGAATCCTCAAAAGAGTTTGTAAGAGACCATGCGCAAGAAATGAATGAAGCTGTCTGCCAGCAGCACATAGACTTATATGTTAATCAATATTCCTTAGATTTGGGAACAGAAGGAAGAGCAGCGGTTAAAACACTCTTTTCGCAAGCGCAAAAAAAGGGTTTAATTGAAAATGTGAATCAAGATATTTTTGTTTAAATGATAGTAGTAACAGGAGCAGCAGGTTTTATAGGAAGTTACATGGTTAGCTTTCTGAATAGAAAAGAAAGAGAAAACATAATCGTCGTAGATGATTTTAGTTTTCCTGAAAAGAATAAAAACCTAAACGGGAAAAAAATAGTTGGTCAAATTGAAAGAGATGAATTTATAGATTGGTTTGAGGAGAATGCAGAAAAAGTAACCTTTGTCTACCATCTTGGAGCGCGAACCAATACCGCTGAATTTGATGTCGATTTGCTGAATAAACTAAATGTGGAATACAGTAAATCCATTTGGAAAATTTGTGCCAAACATGAAATCGGTTTAATCTATGCTTCTTCGGCTGCCACATATGGCTTAGGCGAACACGGCTACAAAGACAGTCAAGAGATAATTGATAAATTGGAACCTTTAAATCCATACGGCCGTTCTAAAAATGAATTTGATCAATGGGCTTTTGCACAAGAAGAAACGCCACCATTTTGGGCAGGTTTGAAATTTTTTAATGTGTATGGTCCAAATGAATACCATAAAGGAAGAATGGCTTCGGTTATCTTTCACGCCTTCAATCAAATAAAGGATAGTGGTGCGATGAAACTCTTTCAATCACATAATCCAGAATACAAGGATGGTGAACAAATGCGAGACTTTGTTTATGTAAAAGATTTGGCAGCTGTTATGTTATGGTTGAGAGAAAATATGCCTGAAAATGGTTTGTACAACATGGGCTCAGGTCAAGCTCGAACTTTCTTAGATCTTGTGCATGCTACTTTTGAAGCGATGGACAAAGAGGCTTCTATAAGTTTTATACCAACACCAGAAGATATTCGAGATAAATACCAATATTTTACAGAAGCCGATATGAGCAAGCTTAGAAATGCAGGCTACACAGACGCATTTTCAACTTTGGAAGAAGGAGTGGAAGATTATGTGAAAAATTATTTAGCTTCTCATAAGTACTTTTAAAATTGAAGTCTTTCTTTACCATTAGCAATTGGGTGCTGCACTTACTATTTGCCTGTTTAATGGTAATGTCCGTGCTACTTTTCAAAGAAAGACTCTACGCTGATGCAGCCTATTATGCATTTTTTACGGTCAATAAAGGCTGGTTTCATATAGAGCATGGACGAACAGTTCTAGCACTGTCACAAGTATTGCCACTCATAGGCTATTACTTAGGCTTTCCTTTAAAAGTGTTATTGGTGTTGTGGTCTTTCGGTCATGAACTGTTTTTCTACCTCTTGTTTCTCATTATTTTATATCCATTAAAAGATCGAGCAGGAGCTTTTGCTTTACTTTTAGTTCACTTGGTTGGGCAGTTGTGGATGTACTACAGTCCCATGTATGAGATAGCTTATGGAGCAGCCATTGCAGTTTTGTTT
Organism: uncultured Flavobacteriales bacterium; assembly: GCA_964001305.1. Lineage (GTDB taxonomy): Bacteria > Bacteroidota > Bacteroidia > Flavobacteriales_E > Vicingaceae > CAJXMH01. Next base: position 16,696 of record CAXFAI010000031.1, on the reverse strand, counting down.
TATTCCATTTTGCGCTCTGCCAAATACAGCGATGATAAGTGGTTAATGCTTTTGTTATTGGCGCAATGGTTTGCCATGATGTCCCATCCAGAGAATTTCTTGCTTATTGGATTAGCCCTTGCCTTTCATTATTTAGATTATGGCTGGCAGAAAAAGATTCATCTCATCACAGGCTCTTTTTTTCTGATTGGTTTAGTAGTAGAATTCTTTACCTTCTCCGAATACGAATGGAGTAACACCAAAGGAAAGTTTGATGTTGATGCTAGTTGGACTAATTTATTGGACTCAGATTACTTATGGCAACTATGGGAATTGTTCAGTACTTATTTTCCCGATTTGTTATTAATGACTGGAATAGTTGTTCTTCTTTTTATACGAAGAAAAGAAGGAAAAAAATTGTTGGTATTTCTTGGTAGTATATTGCTCATTCTTATTGCAGTGAATAATAAAGCTTCGGCCGTAAGTTTTATTCGCTACTTCGAATCCATGTATAATCCACTCGTGTTTTTAGTTGCTGTTCCCTTTGCTTATGCTGTCTTTGAATCAAAATCTATAAGAGTAAAACAACTTTCAAGTGTACTGATTACTTTGCTTTTGTTTGGACGAATGTATTGGATTTGGGATTATGGAAGACCCATGCAAGAACGCATGAAACAATGGGAAAGAATTGTTGATTATGCACAAACCTTAGGAGGAAGTAAGTACATTATTGATAATTCAAATTTTGAGAAAAATTATTCGCTACCTACTTGGGCAAATCCTATTGAAGCACTTTTAATTTCAGCTTGTGATGGTAAGTCTAATGCACTTAGTTTGATAACCTCTGCTGATTTTGAATTTGGAAAAAATCCACAACAATTGAATTCAACTAACTTTCTATTTAGAAGATTTGAAATTGAGGAATATGATTTCCTAAACGATCGTTTTTTTGAATTGAAGCAAGAAGATTATTCAAGTCTAAATCAAGCAAATTTTGAGTTGCCGATTGTGGAATATGCTGAAAAAGTGCGGTTAGAAGCTTTGCAATCAACAGAAGTTAGCTTGCAAAAAAATGACACCTTACTATTTCCTGTATTGATTAAAAATGGAGCAGATGTTCCACTGCCTTCTCATTTAGACCATCAATTATTTATTTCTTATCATTGGTTACAAGATGGAGAAATTGTTCAATGGGATGGAATTCGAACTCCTTTGGAGGTAGATGTTTGGCATGAATTTGTTCAAGAGATTAAAGTGGCTACTCCAAATAAGCCTGGAATATATGAAATTCAATTTGATGTAGTGATTGAAGGAAAGCAATGGCTTGGCTTAAATCAACTAAGAAGGGTAAAGATCAATTAGAGCTCTTCTTTCAATTCCAATAAAAAGCCTTTAATTTTTTTGAGTGACTTTAACATTTCCACTTGGTTCATGGTGTCATCTCTATTTTCTCGGAGCTTCTTTTTTGCTCCCTCAAGCGTAAAACCTCTTTCTTTTACCAAGTGATAGATTAAGTGGAAGTTGTCAACGTCCTTTTGAGTAAATAGACGATTCCCCTTTTTGTTTTTCTTGGGCTTGATTATAGCAAACTCTTTTTCCCAAAAACGAATCAATGAGGTGTTTACCTCAAACATTTGGCTTACTTCACCAATGCTGTAATAAAGTTTGTTTGGAGTAGCTTCCATAATTAATCAAAAGACTGCGTAGGCTGAGATGCAAACTCAATCATTTGCTCGTATTCTTCAGGACTTAAGTCGTTGAAATAGTAATTGATCGGATTTACTTTCTCACCATTTTTATGTACTTCATAATGAAGGTGCGGTGCAACAGATGTTCCTGTGTTACCAACATAACCAATTACCTGACCTCTACGAACTTCTTCCCCTCTGCGAACATCAAAGCGGCTCATATGCGCATATAGCGTCTTATATCCATATCCATGATCTATAATAACGTGATTTCCATAGCCCCTTCGACTACTTTCCACATGAATCACTTTGCCGTTTCCGGTAGCATAAATTTCAGTTCCTCTTTCCGCTGAGAAATCCATGCCAGTGTGCATTTTTCTTCGCTTGTAAATGGGGTGCATTCTCATGCCATAACCCGAAGCCATGCGCTTTAAATTTTTATTGGCAACCGGCTGAATAGCTGGAATAGAAGCTAGCATTTTCTCTTTTCTGGAAGCCATATTATAGACTTCGTCGTAGGATTTAGATTGAATGTAAAGTTGCTTTGTAATCTTGTCTAGTTTTTGAGCGCTTTCTATAATCAGTTCAGAGTTTTTATAACCCTCAATGTTTTTGTAGCGATTTACACCACCAAATCCTGCTTCTCGAATCTCTTTCGCAATGGGTTCAGCTTCAAATATCACGCGGTAAATCTCATCGTCTCTACGCTGAATGTCCTCCAATACACCAGTGACTTGGTCCATTCGACTATTGAGTAATTCGTATTGAGATTTTAATTGACTGTTTTCCTTTTTTAAAAGTTTCTCTTTAGGCGAATCAATTAATTTACTAGCAGCCATATAAAACACAAATCCCATAAAAAGGCTTGCAATCATAAAAGTAGAAGCTCTGAAAATTTTTTGTTTCCAGTCTAGCTCAATCTTTTCGTAGCTAAGGGTTTTTGTATTAAATCTATATTTAGTCTTAGGCAATTTTGCTGGCTTATTTAATTAAATTTGATGCCTTAAAAAAAGCAGGGCAAAGTTAAGCTTCCAAAGCTTTTCTTCAAAACACAAAGGTGTTAATGCACTGTTAAAGAAAGTTAGTAAAGTTCAAAAGTTTTCAACAGCTATGACCTCAAAAGAGACCCGCGAAGCCTTTTTTAATTTTTTTCAAAAGAAGCAACATGAATTAGTTGCCTCTGCTCCGATTGTGGTAAAAGATGATCCAACTTTAATGTTTACCAATGCAGGAATGAATCAGTTTAAAGATTTGTTTTTGGGCAATCAAGAAGCAAAATTTCCGCGAGTGGTAGATACTCAAAAGTGTTTGCGGGTTTCCGGGAAACATAATGATTTAGAGGAAGTTGGAGTAGATACTTACCATCATACCATGTTTGAGATGCTTGGAAACTGGTCATTTGGTGATTTCTTTAAAGCCGAAATGATTCCATGGGCATGGGAATTTTTAACTGATGAATTAGGACTAAGTAAAGACAGATTGTACGTGACTGTATTTGGCGGCGATAAAGGAGATGGATTAGGGGAGGATGAAGAAGCCTATGAAGCTTGGTCCAAAATACTATCTAAAGACCGAATTCTAAAAGCAGATAAAAAAGACAATTTCTGGGAAATGGGAGATATTGGACCTTGTGGACCATGTTCAGAAATTCACATGGATTTGCGTACCGATGAAGAAATACAAAAAGTAAAAGGTGCTGATTTGGTAAACCAAGATCATCCACAAGTGGTGGAAATTTGGAACTTGGTTTTTATGGAGTTTAACCGTAAAAAAGATGGTTCACTAGAATCATTGCCTGCCAAACATGTAGATACAGGAATGGGCTTCGAGCGTTTGTGTATGGCCATTCAAGGAAAAACTTCGAACTACGATACGGATGTGTTTGCGCCCTTATTAAGGAAATTAGAAAGTCTTTCAGGTCTAGAATATACGGCTACCGATTCAAAAAAAGACATTGCTTTTCGAGTTGTTGTTGATCATATAAGAGCCATTGCCTTTACCATTGCGGATGGCCAGTTGCCATCTAATACAGGGGCAGGTTATGTTATTCGACGTATTTTAAGAAGAGCGGTGCGTTATGGGTATAGCTTCTTAAATTTAAAAGAGCCATTTTTAAATCAATTGCTTCCCACTTTAAGTGAAAGCATGGGCGATACATTTGAAGAATTGATTTCTCAGAAAGCCTTAGTTCAAAAAGTGATTTTAGAAGAAGAGCAATCGTTTTTAAGAACCTTAGCCAAAGGCATTGAACGTTTTGAAACTTACCAAGCAAATTCTAATCAAATGGTAGATGGGCAATTTGCTTTTGAGTTATACGATACGTTTGGCTTTCCTATTGATTTAACTTCACTTTTAGCTGAAGAAAAAGGCTTAAAGGTTGATTTAAAGGGGTTTGAGTCCAGGCTTCAAGAACAGAAGGAGCGCTCGAGAGAAGCCACAAAAGTAGAAGCAGGCGACTGGATTGTGTTGCGTGAAGACGAAAAAGAAGAGTTTATTGGTTACGATTACCTGAGTAGTCAAGTTAAAATTTGTCGTTACCGAGAAGTAGAGCAAAAAGGAAAGAAGTTGTATCAATTGATTTTTAATTTGACTCCATTCTACCCTGAAGGTGGTGGACAAGTGGGTGATACCGGTTACATAGAGTCTAATGGAGAAAAGATTAGCATTATAGATACCAAAAAGGAAAATCAATTAATCGTTCACTTTTCAAAAGAATTACCAAAAGATATCGAGGCTACTTTTCAAGCGCATGTAAATCAAGGTGCACGTAAAAAAAGCATGGCTAACCATAGTGCTACGCATTTAATGCACCAAGCCTTAAGGAATATTTTAGGGGAACATGTGGAACAAAAGGGCTCTTTGGTTAATCCTGACTATTTGCGCTTTGACTTTTCTCATTTTCAGAAAGTAAATCAAGAAGAGATTCGTCAAATTGAAGAGTTTGTGAATGAACGTATTCGCGAAAACTTAAGCTTAGAGGAAGAACGAAATATTCCCATAGAAGAGGCAAAAGCAAAAGGAGCAATGGCTTTATTTGGAGAAAAATATGGCGATACGGTAAGGGTAATCCAATTTGGAGAATCCATTGAATTATGTGGTGGAACACATGTACAAGCAAGTGGAGAAATTGGCTTATTTAAAATTACTTCTGAAAGCGCAGTTGCTTCAGGTATTCGAAGGATTGAAGCAGTTAGTGGAGAAGCGGCTCAAAAACTCTTTTTTGAACAAAACGACTTGCTTGAAGACTTAAAACAAAGTTTAAAGCAGCCGAAAAATTTAAAGCAATCGGTTGACAATTTATTGAAAGAGAACCAGCAACTGCAAAAGGAAATTGAAAAGCTAAAAGCCAAAGCAGCGGGCAATGTAAAACAAGAGTTGATCGATTCAATAAAACCTACAAATGGCGTTAATGCCATTATTCAAGAAGTAGAATTAGATGCAGGTTCCATCAAGAATTTGGCCTTTCAATTGAAAGGGGAAGTTGAAAACTTGTTTATGGTTTTAGCCTCAAAAGTAGGAGGGAAGCCAACTATTTCTGTACTAATAAGTGAAAATTTGGTGGCTGAAAGAGATTGGAATGCTGGGCAAATCGTTCGTGAATTAGCCAAACACATCCAAGGTGGTGGAGGTGGTCAAGCTTTTTTCGCAACCGCAGGTGGCAAAAATCCTTCTGGCATTGTAAAAGCATTGGAAGAAGCAGAGAAGCTTATCGGTTAATTATAAGCTTTTCTGTATAAAACTTACCTTGTTTATTAGAGGCTTGAATAAAATACACCCCATTTTCTAAAGAGGATAATTCAAGCTCCTTTGACGGTTTAACATACTGCTGAACCAATTGGCCATTTATGTTAAAGATTTGCAGTTCTTCAATTGGGATTACAGCATTAATATTGATTTTGTTTTGGGCCGGGTTCGGGTAAAAAAGAGCTTTTTCTAATTCTATATTTTCAGCCTCCAAGCTTGAAAGTATATTTGGATTGCCGTAAGTTTCTGAGCCAACTTTATAGTAATCTAAGTAAGTGACTATTGGAATTCCACCACCACCCATAGAGTTGTCAATTTCTAGTTGAAGTCCAGTTACCCCTTTTAAATACCGAAGACTACTAAAACTGTAGGAACTATTATAGCTGTAATCAACCGCCCATGAAGTGTTTATTGAATCATCTATGAATACAAATAATTCATTGTTTGGTGTATAAAATTGTCTATTTGAAATAGGTCCATTAATATAGTTTACTTCAAATGAATGCTTGTTAACTTTTGCTACTTTGTTATATTGACCTAAAGTTCTAATAGAATCATTAAATACAATTGGAGATAGGCCAGGAAAAGAGTCTACAATTGAATTAGGACTATTAATTGTTTTAAATATGGTATCCTTAGAAAACGTTCTAGTAAAATTAATAGTTGGTGGCCAAGTAGTACGGTCTATATAGGAAATTCGTCTTTCAATACTTCTTTCAAGAGTTAGTATAATTGTGGAAGATTGAGGTGTTTGTCTTTTGTTTATGACTAAACAATTAAACAAATGAGTATCTGGAAGTCCATTGGGAGAGTATTCCCTTCTCAAATGATATTCGTCTCCAACATTTAGCTCTATAAGTTCAGACCAGCTAAAGTAAGTGGATCGAAAAATTCTATTGTAAGTTTGTTTGTAAGATTGATTTATTGAAGAGCCTTGTATATTTTCATAAAAATTGGGGCTTGAAAGAATGCCATGGGATTTAGAAATGATTAGCTGCATAGCATTAACCTTATGGTTTAGGGCTGTATTATTGGTGTCATAACATTTAAAACTTATTCTTTTTATTGAATCTAGAGTATAATTTACTGAGTCTTCATAAATGCTGTCAACCGATGCTACTATTAGTTTGTCATCGAATCTAATGAGGTTCCAACTATGATTTAAATTAGCACTTGGTTTTAAGTAGATTAATGTGCCAAATTGATTCATTAAGATTACAGAATCATTTTTTTGAATTGCTTCAGAACCAAAAATATTCGGTTGTGTAATTTCGGTTACAGGGTTTTGAAGTGGCGCAGATTGTGAAAAATTATTTCTCACCGTATCGTTTACAATTCTATTGAAATAATATCTGGTTTCTGCAGAACTAGAAATTATAGAATCAACTTTAACTCCTAAAAATTCTCGATGTTGAAAATTTAAATGGATGAAATTATAAGTAGAATCTGCTTGAAAAAGGTTCCAATTCTGACCAATAGAGAATAGGCTACAAAGAGTAAAGAAGGAAGTAAATAATTGTTTTTTCATGAGTTTTGTCAGTTAATACTATTAATGCTGAATTATTAATTTTTCTTGGTATACAGTGCCATCAATTAAAATAGCTTTTAAAAGGTAAACGCCGGCTTTAAATGAAGAGAGGTCAATTTCACTTATTGGGTTCTTGAACTGCTGAACCAATTGGCCATTTATGTTAAAGATTTGCAATTCTTTAATTGGGATTGCGGAATTAATATTGATTTTATTTTGGGCCGGGTTCGGGTAAAAAAGAGCTTTTTCTAATTCTATACTTTCAGCTTCTAAGCTTGAAAGAATATTCGGATTTCCATAAGTTTCTGAGCCAACTTTATAGTAATCTAAGTAGGTGAATATTATCGCAGAACTTCCTCCAGATATAGGGTAATACACTTCATCTAAGAAAGTAATGCCTTTTATATAATGTTTATATTCTCTTACGCTATGATAATAATAATGGTCAATTACCCATGAGTTTGAAGAAGAGTCAAACAAAGCGATATAATTATTGGGTTTGAAAACTAATCGGTTGTTATAAGGGCCACCTGCGAAACCAGCTTTATAGGAATGCACATTTGTATATGAAATTTTAAAATTCCATTTGTTGGTTATTATTGGTTGCATAGCAGGGTTTGAATCAACCAATTGAGTAGGATGAACAATTTTTTTGGTATCAAGTCTAGTCCAATAGGTATGATTCCACTGTGATGTTGGAGGATTGGTAGAATAGTCTACAAATAATGCACTTCCTTTTGAATTAACATCAAAAACAAGATATAAAGTGTCATTATTGGTTGAATAGTATTTATTTAAAAGAGTGAAATTATGATATTCTGTATTGGGAGGTCCATGTGGTGATAATTCTGTTCTTAAATGATATTCATCTCCTACATTTAATTCTAATTGGTCCGCACGACTATAAAAGGTGGATACAAAATTTCGGTTATATGAATTTTTGTAAGAATTATTAGTTGAAACTCCTTCTATATTCTCATAAAAGTTAGGTGTATGAATAATTCCATTTGATTTAGAAATTATAAACTTCATTTGATTCACACGGTGACTTTTGATATTTCCATTGCTGTCATAGCATTGAAAACTCCATCGTTTTAAACTATCCAAACTTCCATTTAAAATTTCAGTATATGAGCTATCAACTGTTGTTATTATTGTCTCATTCCATTTATTAAGTAATGTCCAACTATTGCCTAAAGTAGCATTAGGTTTTAAATATAAGTAACTACCAAATTGATTCTTAAGAATAACGGAGTCATTTCTTAAAATGGCCTTAATTCCAAAAATGTTAGGTTGACTGATATCTGTAATTGCGATTAAGGGAGCACCAAAATTTTGATTTACTGTATCGTTTACAATTCTGCTAAAGAAAAAGGATTGTTGCAACTGACTTTGCTGAATAGAGTCAATTCTAACCCCTAATATACTTTGGTTAACAGGGCTTTGAGCTTCAAAATTATAGGTTGAATCTGCTTGAAAAAGATTCCAATTTTGTGCAATTGATTGAATACATACTGCAATTAGAAGTAGTGATATAGCTAAATTCTTCATGGGTACTTATTTTATAAGTACAACCATTCTAGTCAAAAAGGAAAAGTGTTGAAAAGAGTAGTTGTCGGTTATAGGCGATTTGGATTAATAATTGTCCTATAAATATACCGATAATTACTTAGTTCATATTTAAGCGCTTACGTAATTTTTAACATCCTCTTGGCTAATGCTATCTCCACCTAAAATTAATAAACGTTCAACTACATTTCTTAACTCTCTTATATTTCCAGTCCAATCAAAACTTTGAAGTGCTTTTATAGCTGCTTCATCAATACTTTTGGTTGGCATACTTTGCTCAGCACAAATTCGGTCCAAGAAAAATTCGACTAATAGTGGAATGTCATCCTTGCGATCCTTTAGAGCAGGAACATGAATTAAAATAACACTTAGACGATGATATAAATCTTCCCTAAAGTTTCCTTTTTCAATTTCCTGTTTCAGGTTTTTATTGGTTGCCGCCAGTACACGAACATTCACTTTAATGTCCTTTTCACTGCCTACACGGCTAATTTTATTTTCTTGTAATGCACGTAAAACCTTGGCCTGGGCCGAAGCACTCATGTCGCCAATTTCATCTAAAAACAAAGTACCACCTTCTGCCTGTTCAAACTTTCCTTTCTTTTGCTTAACAGCAGAAGTAAAGGCTCCCTTTTCATGTCCGAACAGTTCGCTTTCAATGAGTTCAGAGGGAATAGCAGCGCAATTAACCTCAATAAATGGGGCTTTTTTTCGCGGGCTATTTTGATGCAAGTTTCGGGCTACTAGTTCTTTACCTGTTCCGTTACCACCTGTAATTAATACACGAGCATCAGTAGGAGCTACTTTTTCTATCATTGCTTTAACATCCTTTATTGCAGGGCTTTCTCCCACAATATCTGAAAGCTTGCTATGGTGTACTTTTTTTCGCAAGGTTTTGGTTTCTTCAACCAATTCATTTCGATCTAAAGCGTTTCTAACCGTAACCAAAAGTCGATTCAAGTCTAAAGGCTTGGCAATAAAATCAAAAGCGCCCATTTTTATAGCTTCTACAGCTGTTTCAATCGTTCCGTGTCCTGAAATCATCACCACAGGAAGGTCAGGTTTAAGCTCAAGACTTTTTTCTAAAACTTCAATGCCATCCATCTTGGGCATCTTAATATCACAAAGAACTAAATCAAATTGGCCATTCTCAATCTTTGAGACTCCTTCTTCGCCGTTCTCAGCACTTTCGACTTTAAGTTTTTCAAATTCAAGTATTTCAGTTAAAGTTGAACGTATCGGACGGTCATCGTCTATTACCAGAATATTTGCCATAGTGAATTAAGATTTATGGGTTAGCCATTTACCAAGTTCCTTGAAATTGACTTTTTTACCATACATTAAAATACCAGTTCGGTAGATTTTTGCAGCCATCCAAGTAGAACCTAAAAAGCTTAGCAGTAAAATGGACATGGATAATAACAATTCCCACGCTTCAACACCCACAGGAACCCTCACCATCATAATGATTGGTGAAGTAAATGGGATAATGGATGCCCAAAAGGCCAAGGGACCATCTGGGTTTTCAATGGCTGCTTGTGCAATGGCTATAGCTGCAATGAGAGGTACGGTTACCGGAAACATAAATTGTTGAGTGTCGGTTTCATTATCAACTGCTGATCCAATGGCGGCAAACAAGGATCCATAGAGTAAGTATCCCCCCATAAAGTAAAATAAAAAGCAACCCAAAACCAATGGAAAGTTGATTCGACTTATTCGGTCATTTAAGCGTTCAACAAAACCATTTTTAGAATCTAACTTTTCAGATTTAAGGTTTTGTTCTGCTTCAGGATTAAAATTTTCTACTTGTTTTATTTGCTCAACTTTGGCTTTGGTAATATCGGTCTTAAAAATCTGCTGAGCGCCAATTACAATTCCCGCAGTTAGTATAATCATAATGGTAATTTGAGTAAAAGCAACCAATGCGATTCCCACAATTTTACCAATCATCAATTGAAATGGTTTTACCGAAGAAATAATCACTTCTACAATTCGGCTGGTTTTTTCTTCAATTACTCCACGCATAACTTGTACGCCAAACATAAATATGAACATGTATATAAAGAATGCTAAAACAAAACCAACTCCGGCAGCGAGTGTTCCACCTGTTTCTTGAGTTTCGCCCGTTTCGCTTATCTTATTAGGTACAATTTCAACCCTTGGTCTTAAACCTGAAATCTGATCTAGGCTTAAATTGAATTGATCTTCCAACTTTTTATTTTCAATCACCTTCGCAATTTGTTCTTCCATGTATTCCAAACTGCTATTTGATGGCTTCTCTTCATAAAAAATCTGCACCGTTTTCGGTAAAGTCACCACAACATGAGGAATATGAAGAACTGCAGTGAACGGTCCTCCGTTAATTAAATCGTCTTGAGCTTCCTTTAAAGTTCGAAATTCGTAGTTGAACTTGAGTTCTTCTGTATTTTTTAATTTTCGAATAAATAAACCCGTTTCATCAATAACCTCAATATTTTGAATGTCCTCTTGCTGAGTTGCCAGCCAGGTTGGAACAATTAAAAGAGCGGCGATTAATAATGGACCAATAATGCTCATTATGATGAAACTCTTCTTCTTTACACGGGTTAAATACTCTCGTTGTATGATTAAATTGACCTTGCTCATTTTGTTAATCGTTAGTAGATGAAGATTCTTGAACTTGCTTGATAAAAATGTCATTCATGCTTGGAATGAGTTCTTGTAAGCCTTGCACTTCAACATGAGGAACAATGGCCTTTAGCAATTCATTTGGTGACTTATGAGTGTTTAAACGAACTTTGGCTTTCTTATAGCTTCCTAAATCCTCTGAATCTAAAAGTTCACAGCCAGTCCAAAGAGCATTTGTAAAAGCAATCAAGTTGCCATCAAAGGTTACTTCATACACTCCCTCTTTAAAATCATTTTGAATTTGCTTTACACTTCCTCCCAAAATCTTTTTTGACTTATTAATTAATGCAATGTGCTCACAAATTTCTTCTACGGAACCCATGTTATGCGTCGATAAAATAATGGTGGTACCTTCTTCTTTTAGCCTTAAGATCTCAGCTTTTACCAAATTGGTGTTAATTGGGTCAAAACCACTAAAAGGTTCGTCCAGTATTAAAAGTTTAGGCTCGTGCAAAACGGTCACAATAAATTGAACTTTTTGAGCCATTCCTTTTGAAAGTTCTTCTACTTTTTTGTTCCACCAAATTGATAAGTCAAATTTTCTGAACCACTCTTTTAGTCTCTCTTTTGCTAATTTTTTATCCATCCCCTTTAATTGAGCAAGGTACATGGCTTGTTCACCAACCTCCATTTTTTTATAAAGACCTCTTTCTTCCGGCAAGTAGCCAATTTGCTCTACATGTTTTGGTTCTAATAATTCTCCTCCTAAATAAACTTTTCCTGAATCAGGTCCTGTAATTTGGTTGATTATTCGAATTAAAGATGTTTTGCCAGCACCATTCGGACCCAATAAGCCAAATACACTGCCCTTTGGAACAGCTATGCTCACTTCATCTAATGCCTTATGTTTGGCATACTCCTTTGTTATATGCTCTGCAACTAAAATGTTGTCCATGAACTAAAATTTTTAACAAATATATAGGTATTGCTTAATTCAATCTAAGACGCCATTAAATGAGTGTATATACCTTTTGTAAATGAATAGTTTAGATTGACATAAAAATTATATGAATCCTAAGATTCTTTTAAAAGATTGTTACCTTTAGCCGTCATAAAATTCATCTTAATTAAATATACTATGAAAAGATTACTATCCACTCTTTCTCTTGTAGCTTTATTTAGTGTTGGAGCTCAGGCTCAGTACTATTATAATACTATCAATCCAGCTGGACAAAATCCCGGTAACTTAAATAATGACCCAGAACAGCCTTTTGGAGCTGCAGGCGTCACAGTAGCTGATGGTTACAGTTCGCTTATAGCAAATGGTACAACTGCCTTGACCTGGTCAGCTGCTCAAACCATTCCTTTTAGCTTTAGCTTCAATGGTCAAGCGGTGACATCTTATATTGTCTCTAACACTGGTGTTTTAACATTTACTACTTCTGCAACTACTGTTCCACCTACCACGAATACAATTTTGCCTTCTGCAAGCATTCCTGATAAGTCGGTAATGGTTTGGGGACTGCAACAAGGAGCAGGTGGATCCGCAAATGATGGGGTAATTGCAAAAACACACGGTACTGCGCCTAATCGTCAGCATTGGGTGACATTTGCCTCTTTTGGTGCTCCTGGAGCAACAGGAACTCAATGGACTTATTGGAGTTTAGTTTTAGAAGAAACTACCAATCGTTTATATGTAGTTGACCAAAGAACTTACGTTACTCCCCTTACTTTAACAATCGGTGTTCAAATTGACGCAACAACGGCAGTTCAGGTGGCTACAGCTCCGAATACACCCTCTTATGTTACGAATGGTGGAAGTGCATCAGATGCTACGGATAATGTTTATTATGAGTTTATTCCTGGAACTAGACCAGCAAACAATGCAGAATTATTAGATTTGTCTCTCAATGCAGTAGAATCAAATCAAAACCCAATTGCAATTACAGGATCTATTGCTAATAAAGGCTCAGCTGTTTTAAATTCATTAGAAATTAGCTGGACCGCAGACGGTGGTGTAACAGTTAATAAGGATACGCTTACAAATTTAAATTTAGCAAGTAATGCTTCCACCACTTTTACTCACGGAGTTAGTTGGAACCCCACTACAGCAGGTCAAACATATACCATTGAAGTGAGAACTGATATGCCAAATGGTGTTGCAGATCAAGATCCAATTGACGACTCATTGAGTACAGATGTATTTATTAACCTAGGAAATACGATACAGAAAAAAGCTGTTTTTGAGCAGTTTACAACGGCCGTTTGTCAGTTTTGTCCAGATGGAGCTTGGGTTGCTCAGCAAATAGAAACAAATTATCAGCACGTATATACCACTTCGGTTCACTCTTGCTTCAATACCGACCAAATGACAAATACTGAGGCAAGTCAACTTTGTTCTACATTAGGTTTTAATTCTGCACCTACGGGAATGGTTGATCGTAAATTGTTTGATGGAGAAACAGATGTAGCTTTTGGAAGGGCTGCAGGTTATCCTAATTGGCAAGCAAGTACTTGGGCTCAAAGATCCTTGTCACAATCTCAAGCAGGTTCAGCGGTAGACGTTACTTTAACAGGTGGATATAATTCGTCAACTCGTTCTTTAACTGTTAATGTAAATGCTTCTTTAGTAGATTACATTCAACCAGGCACAGTTACAGTTGGTTTGATGTTAATTGAAGATAGTGTTGTGGGACCTACGGGAACGCCGACGGGTGGAGGAGTATACCCTTTGAATGGATGGAACCAAGATAATGCATATAATAATCAACCTGGTCATCCATTTGCGAGCTTAGGTGATCCAATTCCGAATTATATTCATAAAAGGGTAATGCGTGATATCTTACCAGGAACTTGGGGAGCAGGAAATGTAATACCTACGAATTATAGTTTAAACACGAATTACACAAGAAGCTTTACAACTTCTTTACCTAACGGTTGGGATGAATCTCAAATGTATGTAATTGGTTTTGTTGCATATTATGGAGCTTCAAATATTGCGATGTATGAAATTTTAAATGCAGAGCGAGTAAAGATGAGTAATTTAATTACTTCTGTAGATGATATTAGAAAGGATAAGGCAAGCTTAACAGTTTACCCTAACCCAACTGCTCAAAAAACAAATGTTTCATTCGATTTAAGTGAATCTAAAAGTGTTTCCGTTGAAGTGTTTGACTTAACAGGAAAGTTAATGTTTACAGAAAATAAAGGAACAATGGTAGCTGGTAAGCATAATGTAGAATTAGATTTATCAGCTTATTCAGAAGGATTTTATTTTATGAATGTAAGATTAAATGAAGAAGTAATCACAAGAAAAATTTCTGTGGTTAGATAAATTCAAAATTGAATTATATTAAATCCCCTAGAAAACTAGGGGATTTTTTTTGCTTCAAACTTTCTAGTGCAAAAAAGGTTTATTCCTCTTCACTTCGTAACTTGGTTTCTTCATGAGTGATGCCATTTTTCAAACATCTTTAGAGTTTTTAAAAGGAGTTGGTCCCAAACGAGCGGAGCTACTTGCTAAAGAATTGAAATTAAAAACTTTTGGTGATTTACTCAATTATTTCCCTTTTCGATACGACGATCGTACTCAGTTTCATCAAGTATCGCAAGTAAGCGGAGAGCTATCTTATGTTCAACTCATAGGTGAAATTACTTATGTTGAAGAATTGGGTGTGCCCCGTAAAAAGCGATTGGTTGCCAAGTTTAAAGATGAAAGCGGAACAATAGACTTGGTTTGGTTTAAGGGAATTCAATACTTGAAGCGCTCTATAAAGATTGGGGAAAAGTATGTGGTTTTTGGAAAACCAAATGCATACAAGAGTCAAGTAAATTTGGTTCACCCAGAATTGGAAACATACTTAGAACATAAAAACTCCTTGCAGGTTAATCTGTTGCCGGTATATTCCACAACAGAAAAGTTAAATCGATCAGGTTTGGCTTCCAAGAATATTGCCAAGTTAAGTCGCGTTTTACTGCCAAAACTAAAGGGAAAAATAGCCGAAAATTTACCCCAAAAATTTCTTGAAGAAAGAAAACTCATGAGTCGAGAGGCAGCTTTGTTTAATATTCATTTTCCGAAAGATCAAGAACGCCTGAAACGTGCAATTTTTCGATTAAAGTTAGAAGAGTTGTTTTTCATTCAACTAGACTTGCTAAAACTAAAGTTGGTCAATCTGAATAAGTCAAAAGGCTTTCCCTTTGTTGAGGTAGGTGAGTACTTTAATTCTTTCTATTCACGTTATTTACCCTTTGAATTAACTTCTGCTCAAAAACGCGTTCTCAAAGAAATCAGAAAAGACCTAGGAAGTGGAAAGCACATGAATCGTTTACTGCAAGGCGATGTGGGTAGCGGAAAAACGATGGTTGCTTTGATGAGTATGCTCATTGCTTTAGACAATGGATATCAGGCTACACTTATGGCACCAACAGAGATTCTAGCTTCCCAACATTTTGAATCATTAGAAGAAAACTTAAACAAGCTGGGAATTTCATATGCGCTCTTAACAGGTTCAACAAAAAAGGCAGAGCGGACTAAAATACATGAAGGTTTAGAAAATGGAAGCTTGCAAATTATAGTAGGTACGCATGCGCTATTAGAAGATAAAGTAAAGTTCAAAAATTTAGGTTTGGCCATTATTGATGAGCAACATCGGTTTGGTGTCGCACAACGAGCCAAACTTTGGAAGAAAAATTACCAAGCCCCACATGTGTTGGTGATGACCGCTACACCTATTCCTAGAACATTGGCCATGACCCTTTACGGAGATTTAGATGTATCTACTATTGATGAACTTCCACCTGGACGAAAGGCGGTAGAAACATTGCATTGGTACGAAAATAAAAGACTTCGTTTGTATGGTTTTATGAATGAAGAAATCAAAAAGGGAAGGCAAGTCTATGTGGTGTATCCACTCATTGAGGAATCTGAAAAAATGGATTATGCCAATTTGGAAGAAGGCTATCAACATATTTTTCAACGTTTTTCTCCACCTGAATACAAAGTGAGTATTGTGCATGGAAAAATGCCAGCAGAAAACAAAGAGTTTGAAATGAAGCGGTTTGTAGATGGTGAAACAGATATTATGGTTTCTACAACCGTAATTGAAGTTGGAGTAAATGTGCCGAATGCATCGGTAATGATTATTGAAAGCGCCGAGCGATTTGGTTTGTCTCAATTGCACCAATTAAGAGGAAGAGTAGGTAGGGGGGCAGAGCAATCTTACTGTATACTTATGACAGGAAATAAACTCTCAAACGAAGGTCGTTTACGCATGAAAACCATGTGCGGAACAAACGACGGTTTTCAAATTGCTGAAGTCGATTTAAAGTTGAGGGGCCCGGGAGATTTACAAGGAACTCAACAAAGTGGAACTCCCATAAATTTAAAATTGACCAATTTGGCTACCGATGGTCAATTGGTTGAATTGGCAAGGCGAGCAGCACAAGAAATACTAGAAGAAGACCCTAATTTGGTTAAAGACGAGAATCAAAACGTAAAGCGATTTTTAGCTCAAAGGGCGAAGTCGAAAGTAAATTGGAGTAACATATCTTAATGACATTTAAACACTTCAATACTTTA
>CAXFAI010000030.1:0-12751 GCA_964001305.1 uncultured Flavobacteriales bacterium | reverse complement strand
TGATGGAAAAACGTTTATTTTCATGCCCCCTATCCTTCATAGAAATTGCAATCTTACGCTCGTAATACTTTCTGGTAAATTTCATCAAATAAATCTTTTCAAACCGACCCATAAATTCTCTTTTTTTTGCGTTTTTGTCTCGCCAAGCTTTATGCACAACAGCAGCTCTGTTTGTGTAAAATCTTACTGGCTCTTTTAATGGAAAAGGAGTACAATTAAGCTCCCTACTTCCATCACGGTAAAAAACTTCGATTGGGGTATGGTCATCTAGGCCTCCCAAAAAATCAACAACTTCACCATTAATGGTTCTAATCTCTTTAATTAAATGAATACCATCAGTAGAGATGTCATCTAATCTTCCTAAGAATGGAGAAATATAAGTAGCACCTGCTTTTGCTGCTAGCAAAGCTTGACCTGCGCTAAAAATTAAAGTACAGTTTGTTCTAATTTCTTGGTTTGAGAAATACCTCAAAGCTTTTAAACCGTCTTTAATCATAGGTACTTTAACTACAATTTGCTCATGCAATGCTGCCAAAGCTTCACCTTCTTTAATTATTCCCTCATAATCGGTAGAAATCACTTCGGCACTAACATCCCCATCAACGATGTTGCAAATGTCAATGTAATGTTGTTTTACTGCAGCTTCACCTTTTATACCTTCTTTTGCCATTAAAGAGGGGTTTGTGGTTACACCATCAAGCACACCTAAGTCTTGTGCTTCTTTGATTTGATCTAAGTTTGCCGTGTCTACGAAGAATTTCATGGGTTGTATTTTAGTTTTTTCAAAGGTAATTTCCCAAGTGAGGGAAAACAAAAAAAGATTAAAAAAAAATGGGTAAGCTACTTATATCGCACCGCTACAACCATTTACCCTTGCTACCTTCCGGTCCTGGGGGAATTCAATGGGAGCTGGTCGTACAAGACTTACCCGCAGCAAAAGTAAGCAAAGCCTTTAGCTGTTTCAAATATTTTAAATTAAAATTATTCAGAAGATAAAGTGCCTTCTTTATATTTGTTGATTCCTAAACTACTAAACTATGGAATCAACGAAAGTTTCGCCTGTGAAGTCTGCCTTAAACTACGGTACTTTACTCGGTATTATCATGATGATTTTATCCATGATTGTCTTCATATTTGAATGGTATGAAGCAACTTGGATGACTGTATTAAGCTACATTGTCTTAATTGCGGGTATTGTTTATGGAATTAAAAGACATCGCGATTTAGAAAGAGGCGGAATCATTTCTTACGGCGGTGCATTAGGTTACGGAACGCTAATCGGTTTGTTTGTCGGTATTATTGGAGCTTTAATGCTTTACATTTATTTAGGATACATTGATGATAGCTTTATCTATTTCAATTTAGAAAAGCAAGAGATGCAATTTTATGAAAGAGGAATGGCTGATGAGCAAATTGAACAAGCTATGGCCATGAGTGAGAAATTTTCTACACCTGGTATTTATGCCTTTGCTGGAGCCTTTATGAATACATTAACCGCCTTTATCATTTCTTTAATTGCAGCTGCTTTCTTGAAAAAAGAAGCGGAACATTTTGACGACACTGTTTAAATCCTAGTCTTGAGTAAACAAATTTCTATCGTAGTTCCTCTCTTCAATGAGGATGAGTCTTTACCCGAATTGCATGCGTGGATTGTAAAAGTAATGCAGGCCAATCAGTTTACGTATGAAGTTATTTTTGTAGATGATGGCTCCAAAGATGATTCGTGGAAAGTAGTGGAAGATTTAGCTCGGAAGGACGAGAATGTAAAGGGTATTAAATTTCGAAGAAATTATGGGAAGTCAGCTGCTTTAAATAGAGGGTTTGATGCAACAGAAGGCGAAGTGGTGATTACCATGGATGCCGATTTACAAGATAGTCCAGATGAAATTCCCGAATTATACCGTTTAATAACAGAGGAGAAATTCGATCTAATTTCTGGTTGGAAGAAAAAGCGCTATGATCCGATTTCTAAAACTATTCCAACTAAGTTGTTTAATTGGGCAACCAGAAAAATGACCGGTATTTATTTACATGACTTTAATTGTGGATTAAAGGCATACCGCAAAGCTGTTGTTAAGAATATTGAAGTTTACGGTGAAATGCATCGTTACATTCCGGCTTTAGCCAAATGGGCAGGTTTTACTAAAATAGGAGAGAAGGTAGTTCAGCACCAAGAACGGAAGTATGGAGTTACGAAATTTGGCTTAGAGCGTTTTGTAAATGGATTCTTAGACTTACTGTCCATCACTTTTGTTGGCAAGTTTGGTAAACGTCCCATGCACTTATTTGGGCTTTTTGGAACATTAATGTTTGCTTTTGGCTTTTTGCTTGCCTTATATATTGGAGCGGAAAAAGTATACTACTTAACTCAAGGTGTAAAAGCTAGATTAGTTACTGATATTCCACAATTTTACATTGGCTTAACCGCCATGCTCATGGGAGTTCAGCTCTTTTTAGCTGGATTTTTAGCCGAATTGGTTTCTAGAAATTCTCCAAATCGGAACAATTACAAAATAGAAAAGCGGATTTAATCTGCGTTTTGGTGGTTTTTCCAAATAACTAAGTCGGAAAAGCTAACTTCTTCAGTAGGTTGACGGTTACTCAAATTGACACTAAAAGAAGAAACGTATTTTTTTCCTTTGAAATTTCCGAATGGACTTAAGTCAAAATCTAGGTTTCCTGCATCTCCGGTAAAATCACTTCCTTGAAAAACTTTAAAACGAATTGAGGCTGTTTTTGGTTTGAATTCATTGTTCTGATCAAAGAATTCCATACTTAATTTAAATGGCTCATTCCATTCTGTACTAGCTGCAAATCCTAATTCGTCAAAAGAAAGCAATTGTCCTTTATTCCAGAGTTCAATTCTACAGTTACGATTATTGGTCTGACCGATAAAAATTTGATCTACTTTCGAATTTTCTTCAATATCAATTTGAAGTCCACTGAAGTTTTTTTCTTCTCGGTTCCATCGGCTATATTCCAATTCAACTTCACTTTTAAAAACTCCAGCTTTATCATTTACAGCTTCTAATTCATGAATTGCAATCGCTTCAATGGGTAGGTCTTTATGATAACAGCTTGGCTTTGGGTCTTTAAAGCTCAAAGCTAAAAAAGCATAGAACAAGCCAATTGCGGCAATAAAAAGTAATATAATTCGGCTAAACTTCTTCATGGTTGATTGGTTGGTAGAAATTAAGAATACTTAACAATATTACTTAAACAATATTGCCTTGGCATAGTTCGCCCAACTCAATTCTTTGGTTTTTTCGGCTACATTTTCGGCAGGCAATGGATTTTCAATAAAACGAAGCATTTGCTCTGCCATAGAGTCTATGTTATTTGCTTCTGCTAGATAGCCGTTAAAACCATCTTTTATCGTTTCTGGAAAATGACCTACTTTGGTTGCTAATATGGGAAGCTTAAAATTGTAGCTTAAGGATTCTATTCCGGAAGGAGTGGCATAGTCGTAGTATAATACAACTGCATTGCTTGCTTGAAAATACTTGTTGACGTCTTCGTTAGGGATAAATTCATTCACCACCATACTTTGATTTTCAAGACCTAACTTTTGGATTAGTTCAAGTGGGCGATATTCTCTTTCATCATCAGCTTTTTTCAAAAACAATTTCTTAGCCAAACCAAAAACTGCATTTTTTAATTTGGTGCTCAATTTTGAGTTGTCCAAGGTGGCCCAGAAGGATTCACCACAAATCAATAGACTCACATCGTCTCTTTGTTTTGCAACTTTTTCAAAAGCAGGAATCAAGTGATGCAAACCTTTGTATTTTCGAATAAATCCAAAGAAAAGAAAAACATGTTCTTTAAGTCCATGTTCCTTTTTAAAGGCCGCTACATCAAAACTATCATCCGCTTGAAATAAATCGTAAATAGGGTGGTAGAGCTTTATTATGGATTGTTCTCCTTTAACGCTTCTTTCACCGCTTTCTGTAATTTTAAAAGGTTTATCTGGGAAAGTTTCTTTTAACTCATCTGCTGTTTTATAAGCATGTACAATGTAATTGTCGGCATGAGCAATCCCGTACTTGGTAAACAACTGGTCTAGCTTAGAATTTTCCTTTTGTATGACAAAGTGTAAATCAAAAATGACTTCTAAATCATGTTGCTGTAACTTTTTGGCTAGCCAACCTAATGGCAGACCTTGAACAGCTATACTCCATTGAAAAATGACTTTTTCCGGTTTTAAGGAAAGTATGTATTTCAAAGTCGCTCTCCAACTAGCAGGATTGTTGTAGTTGGTGATGTATTTAACTTGAATGTCAGTTCCTTCTAGTAAATCCGTTTTACTGCTCTTATCTACAAACTCACGTGGAATAATTGCTGGATACTGCTGTGTCCAAGAAACGATATGAACCTCTGTATTTTCCTCTTTATCTAAGGCTTTAGCCAAAGAAGTGTTGTAATTAGAAATTCCTCCTTTAAACTTTGGTCCAGGACCAAAACAAACGATTTTGCGTTTGCTCATCTGCTTATTTGTTATTTTCTACTGCTTTCTCGTAAACTCTTCGCATTCCTTCTCGAATCGAAATTTTTGGTTCCCAACCTAAATTCTCTTTCACCCAGTCCATGTTGCAATAGCGAGAATGAACGCCAACTGGCTTATCCAATAAAGGTTTTATGGTTGGTTTGTATCCAGCAAAATCCGTAAAAATGTCAATAATTTCTAAAAAGCTTGTCAAGCGACCTTGGCCAATGTTAATAGCTCTGCCATCGGTGATTTTTTCCATGGCTAAAAGCGTACAGTCTAACACATCATCAATGTGCACAAAGTCTCTACCTTGTTTTCCACTTCCCCAAACCTCAAAAGGGTTTTCTTTATTTGCTGCTCTAGCTGCAATAGCAGGAATAGGGTAGGTTAAGTCTTGATCTTCACCATAACCTGAAAATGGCCTGATGCAAGTAACAGAAACACCATAATATTTTGCTGCAATGTGAGCTAAATATTCGCCGGTTAATTTCGACCAACCATAAGTCATATCAGGTTGTCCCATTTTGGCAAAATCAATATCACTTTCACTCAGTGCAATGGCATTGGTGTCGGTTTGTAAATCTACCGGATAAGCTGCTGAAGAGCTAGGGTAGAGTACTCTTGCTGGTTTATGTCTACAAATCCAATAAAAGAACTCGGCATCAATAGAAAGGTCTAAGGCGACCATCATAGGGTCTCCATCAATTTTTGCTCTGCCACCTACTATGGCTGCAAAGTGAAAAACATCATCGAATTTCTTAAAGTTTAAATTGAATTCATCCTGAAAGTAATTCTCATTTTTACTTAATTGATGTAAGGTGTTTCTAAAGTCATCTTTGATAAACACCAAACGTTCATCTTCTCCGTAAAAAGTAGCATTTTGTTCACTTCTTTTTTCTTCAACTCCTAACCAAGTTTTAGGGTCAGTTCCTACAGATAGGTCATCAACAAAAATTACTCGGTCGCTACTACTAGCATTGTAAAGACGTTTTACCATGTTTCGACCAACAAAACCACAACCTCCGGAGACTAAATGCGTTTTACTCATGAATTCTAGAACTTAAAATTTGTATTTCTTAAATAGGGCAACGAATTTCGTTAAAAATAAAAGCTAAAACAACAAAGAACTGACAAACTCTCTATGGATTTAAAAGACCTTCAAATTGATAAACAATGGACACTGTTTTTAGATCGTGATGGCGTGATTAACAAAAAGTTAGATGATGATTATGTTAAAAATATTGAGGAGTTTTCTTTTATAAAAGGAAGTAAAGAAGCCATTGCAGTCTTTAATTTACTCTTCGGAAGAATTGTAGTAGTCACCAATCAACAAGGAATTGGTAAAGGTTTGATGAGCAAACAAGATTTAAAAGAAGTCCATGATTACATGGAATTAGAATTAGTGAAAGCAGGTGCCCATTTAGATAAAATATACTATTGTCCTGAATTGGCTGAAAGCAATGCGAGCTGTCGTAAACCCAATACAGGTATGGCAGAGGAAGCCCGCAAGGACTTTCCGGAAATTGATTTTAAAAAATCAATCATGATTGGGGATTCTTTGAGTGATATGCAAATGGGCAAAAGAGTAGGAATGGTGACTCTTTTTATTACTGATGAAGAAGTAGTGATGAAAGAGGCCGATTTTCAGTTTAAATCACTGGCAGAGATTGCAAAAAGCCTCTAGTATAGAATAAATCTATACCAAAGGCTTCCAAACACACTAATCGCAATTCTAAAATTTATTCAGGAACACCCAACTTTTTTAAGATAATTGCCATCAAACACCAATTGGTGAAAGAATATTGAAATAGGTTGGCCCCCACAAAGGCGGTAAACCACAACCAATTGATGTTAGCGGTTACGGCTAAAATCACACTGATTAAAATAAAGGCTCCTGCAATGCCATTGACAACTTTTGCTCTCATCATTTTTACATTTAATTTGTTCGTTCAACACCCATTACACTCAAATGAACTTTTGATTGACTCTGGGCTTTTTCATTGATTTTTTCTACTTCATTAAATACTTGGTCTAATTGCGTTTCTGGTAATAAGGCGAAGTACAAAATAGACTGATAATTCTGCACATCTCCTCCAAACCAATTGTCGTCTAGATTAGGATCATGCTTGTTGACGTGACCTAAAACATTGGTTGAGGAAAATGCGTGTATGTTACTATTTTTTAATACGTTAATAATGTCTTCTTGGTAAGATTGTACAGCCGTGATAACTAACATTTTCATAATTCTATTTTTTGATGTTTTCCCATTTTTTGCGCTCTGTGATAAAGTAAATCAAAGGCACAACCAATAGGGTTAAAATGGTGGATACAATGGCTCCGGCAACTAAAGAAATAGCCAAACCTTGAAATATGGGATCAAACAAAATGATGCTTGCTCCAATAACTACCGCACCGGTGGTGAGTAGGATAGGTGTGGTTCTTACTGCTCCGGCATCAATAATGGCTTGCTTTAGCTCAGCGCCCTCATTCAATCGAATTTCTATAAAATCAATCAGCAAGACTGAGTTTCGAACCATAACTCCCGCTAGGGCAATCATACCAATAAATGAAGTAGCGGTAAAGAAAGCACCAAGCATCCAGTGACCCAGAATAATTCCGATTAAAGAGAGTGGAATCGCAATCATCATTACGATTGGTGTTTTAAAGTTTTGGAACCAACCTACAATTAGCATGTATATGATGATAATCACTACTAAAAAGGCAGCTCCCAAGTCTCTAAAAACCTCTAAGGTTATTTGCCATTCTCCGTCCCATTTAACTGTAAAATCTTGGTCACTTTCAATCTGACCCATGTACAATTCATTTACCTCGTATCCTTTTGGTAAATCCATGGCTTTTAGTTTTTCTTCCATGCCTAAAATGGCATAAGCCGGACTTTCCAAACCACCTGCCATATCGGCTAAGACATAAACTACTCGGTTTTGATCTTTGCGGTAGATGGTTTTAGCAGCTTCTTTTTCTTCCACTTGTACCAAGTTGGAAACAGGCACACTTTCACCTCTTTGATTGACAATTTTCAGCTGTTTCAATTGATCTACACTGCTTTTCTCCCCTTCATCTAATGCCATAATAATTCCAACTTGGTCGTGAGAATCTTCATCATACAGATTAGAGATTGGCATCTCTCTGAGTAAATAAGTGAGATTTCCCACTAATTGTGCTGGAGCTACGCCATTCAGCATACTGCGCTCTCGGTCGATTTCTAAGGTCACTTCTTTTTGGGCATCTTCAACCATCCAATCAACATCAACCACATCGTCTGTATTGACTAAAATGTCTTTCACCTGTTTGGCTACCGCAATTTGTTGTTCGTAGTCAGGGCCATAAATCTCTGCCACTAAAGTGGAAAGTACAGGTGGCCCGGGAGGAACTTCTACCAATTTGATATTTGCACCATAACGCGCTCCAATTTCTTGCACTTTGGCTCTAACTCTTTTGGCAATGTCATGGCTTTGATCCTCTCTTTCAGCCTTAGGCAATAGGTTGACCTGAATATCGGCTAAATTATTTCCACTTCTCAAGTCATAGTGACGCACCAAACCATTAAAAGTAATAGGAGCAGAGGTGCCAACATAATTTTGATAGTTCACAACCTCAGGTACCGTAGAAAGGTAATTCGCTACCTCTTTGGTCACTACAGCGGTTCTTTCTAGACTTGTTCCTTCAGGCATATCAATTACCACTTGGAACTCATTCTTATTGTCAAAAGGCAACATTTTTACAGCCACCGAATTGGTGTAGAACAACATCATGCTTCCCAATAGAAGTACTACCGTTCCTACTAAAATGAAATTTCTTTTTCCGCGATTCTCTAGTAATGGCTGTTCAATTTTCTTGTACCATTTGTAGATGAAACTGTTTTCATGACCTTCAGCTTCTTTTTCTTCTTGTTTATCCTTTTCACGAAGCAAATGATAGCCCAAATAAGGCGTTACCGTTAGAGCTACAAAAAGAGACAACATCATGGCGATAGAAGCACCAATAGGCATTGGACTCATATAAGGCCCCATCATGCCCGAAACAAAGGCCATGGGTAGAATAGCTGCAATCACAGTGAAAGTGGCTAAAATCGTCGGATTTCCTACTTCATTGATGGCATAAATGGCCGCTTGCTTAAAGGGCAAGCGTTTCATTTTAAAATGCCGGTGCATGTTTTCCGCAATAATGATACTGTCGTCTACCACAATTCCCACCACAAAAACCAAGGCAAATAAGGTGATGCGGTTTAGGGTGTAATCCAACATGTAGTAGCTAAATAGGGTTAAGGCAAAAGTGAGCGGTACCGAAAAGAAGACCACTAAACCACCGCGCCAACCCATGGCTAACATCACTAAAACCGTTACGGCAATAATCGCCACTGCTAAGTGGAGTAGGAGTTCACTCACTTTGTGTGAGGCTGTATCTCCATAATTACGGCTCACTTCTACATGAACATCATTGGGTAGTAAGGTTTTGTTAAGCTCTTCCATTTTTGCCAAGATTTCTTCTGCAATACGCATGGCATCGGCTCCAGCTACTTTTGAAACCGATAAGGTTACCGCATGATATTCTCCCGGAAATTGAGCATGCGCTTCATTGTTTTCACCAAACCCAAAGCTGACGTAATTGGCGGGCATTTCCGGACCGTCAGTAACTGTTGCAACTTGATGCAAGTAAACGGGCATGTTTTGGTTAACACCTACCACTAAGTTTTCTACATCTTCTTTCGTTTTTAGAAACTCGCCAGTCGTCAATAAAATGCTTTCATCTTGAGAAATAAACTCACCCGATTGAGAACTTTCGTTGCTGGCTTTGATCATTTGCATGATTTTCAGCGCATCAATCTTGTTCTCGGCTAGTTTGTCTTTGTCTAAAGTCAAACGTACTTCTCGGCTACGACCGCCAATCACGTCTGTGATAGAGACCTCTTGAATTCTTTCTACTTCTGAACTCAACTCTTCTGCAATTTGACGCAATTGAAAATCGTCGTATTTTTCGCTCCAAAGCGTTAAACCCAGCATCGGGACATCGTTAATCGAACGCGTTTTTATCATGGGTTGCATCGCTCTTTCTGGAAGCAAATGTTGATGTTTGATTAACTCGTCGTAAAGCTTTACATAAGAGCGTTCAATATCTTGACCTACTTCAAATTGCACAATAATCATCGCGCCGCCATTTCGCGACATAGAGTGGATGTGATCCACGCCTTTGATGTTGGCAATGGCTTTTTCTAAAGGGGCTGTAATTCGAGCTTCCACTTCTGAAGGTGAAGCGCCTGGATAGCCAATCATTAAATCGGCCATGGGTACATTAATTTGGGGCTCTTCTTCTCTTGGAATCAATGTTGAACTGTAGATTCCAATTACCATCAAAGCAATCATCAATAAGATGGTGAGCTTAGAGTTGATGAAAAAGCCTGCTATTTTTCCTGATATTCCTTCTTGCATAAGGCTATAGTTTTAAATCGTTAATACTGCTTAATAACTGATTGGAGCTCCGTTATAAAGCTTTCCATCTGCTGATGTAATAATCTTTTCGCCAGCTTTTAAGCCTGTAAGCACTCTGATTTGATCTTCTGTGCGCTTTCCTAATCTCAACCATCTCAAAATGGCTTTTCCTTCATCAGAAGGCGTGTAAACCCCTTTTAATTGACCATTTTCTACCATTGCAGTAATCGGAATGTATACACTATTGTTTTCATTGGTGCTGCTGTCTGTTTGTATGTTGGCTTGCACAAACATGCCAGGTAAAACTGAGGCATCCTTTTGATCGACAGCTAGTTTTACAATGTATTGCCCGCCTGTGTTTTTGGAAGAAGGACTCACTTCTTTGACCTGAGCTTCTAAGTAATCATTGGTTGATTTGACTTGCAATTGAGCTTTTTGTCCCGCTTTTACTTTGCTGATGTCAGATTCAGAAACCATTAAAACGGCTTCTAATTCCTCTAAACCTTCAAGGCTAACTAGTGGATGTCCCGGAGCAGCAATGTCTCCTTCCTTAACAAATACATTGGCCACATGTCCGTCAAAAGGTGCACGAATGTTTAAAAATTCAAATTGAGCATCAATTTCGTTCTTCATGCTTTTCGCTGCATCTAAACCGGCTTTCATCATTTGAAAGCGGTTTTGCATGTTTTCCAATTCCTTTTGAGAAGCACTTCCTTTTTCTTTCAAATTCTCAAAGCGCTCCAAGTCTTTCTTGGCATCTTTAAAAGCGGTTTCAGCACTAATTATGTTCGCTTCCACTTGTGCGCGTTTGGCTGAAAGGTCTGCACTGCTAATGCTTAAAAGCAAGTCTCCTTTTTTTACGGCTTGTCCGCCTTTTACCAAGACTTGTTTGACATTTCCCATCATTCTGGTACTTAAATTGGCGCTTTTAACAGCTTGCAGACTTCCGCTCGCTTGTATGCTGTTGGCTTGTGAAGTATTGTTTACAGTCATCACTTTTACCAATACAGCAGGCGAGTTATTTTCATTAGGCGTTTCAGTTTCTGCTGAAGAACAGGCAGCTAGGGTAGCAGTTGCTGCTAAAATCCATATATATGTTTTCATCTTTTTCATGATCTTATTTCGTTAAAAATTGGAGGTATGCATTTGTTAAATGATATTCAAAAAGAGCGTTGAGTAAGCCCATTTCACTTTGGTAAAGCTGAGTTTCAGCTTGCAATAAATCGGTTGTTTTTTCCAAGCCTTCACTAAAGCGATCCTTTCTAATCTGATATGCCTCTTCAGCTTGTTGTAAGGCCAATTTTTCTTGTTGTACTTTAAAAATGGCTAGCTGTAAATTGTTTCGTGTTTCATTGAATTCACTCGTGCTGCGAGATTTGTATTGTTCCGCTTCGTAAATGGCTTTTTGGTATTCTACCTTTGCTTTTTCGCTTTTAGCAGCATTTTGATAGCCATTGAACAAAGACCAACTCAGTCTGGCGCCCACTAAATATCCATTAGCATCAGCCTGTAAAATCTCATCATCATACATTTGGTAGCGACCAAAAGCATTTAAGCGTGGTAAAAAAGCCATTTTGCTCGCTTGTGACATTCTTTTGTAGGCTTCAGCTGCATTTTCCATGGCTTGTATGTCATCTCGATTTTCAGTAAAACTGACTTCTGCTAAAGTGGTAGAAATCGAAGTATCAAGTATATCTGAAGCTTGATAAATCTGAGTTCTACTGCTATCACCAATCAAATAAGCAATTTGATTAGAAGCCGATTGGATCTGATTCTTTACCGCTTGCTGCTTGGTTTGCATTTGCTTAAGATGCAAGTCAGCCATTAACACATCGGCTTTTTGCACCATGCCTTCTGTGTAATAATCAGAAACCATTTGGTAGCCCGATTCAGCCATTTTTACCGCTTTGTTGACCACCATTTGCGCTTTGTAGGAAACTTGTAGCATCATGTAAGCCTTTTTCAGTTCAATCTTCATCCCATCTTGGGTGCGTTGAGATTTTAACTGCATGGCTTGCATTTTGGCTTTGGCCGCCTTACGCTGATAAATACCATCAACATTGATTAAAGGTTGATTCACGGCAATCTCTGTCGCAAAATTGTCAATGCGATCAGGGTTATTGAGCAAGGCCGGATTAAAGTCTTGCATGCTGACAATTTCTTGATTCAGCTTAGAACCAAAGGCCATTAAAGGATTGTTTGTCGTCATGGCGGTGTAGGAAAGTTCTACTTGAGGTAGAAAAATTCCATTCGACTGTCGGTAATCTGCTCTTGCAGATAAATAATCATGTTCGGCAATGCGAAGCTCCCAGTTGTTGTTAGTCAACTTTTGAAGTAGTTCTTGCTCGCTTACTTTCAGCGTGTCTTGGGCTGAAAGGTTAGAGCAGAGGGCACATCCAAGGGCTAGCATACAATTCACTAAAACTGTTTTTACACTCATTTTGTCTTATTTTTTGACAAAATTAGTCTGCGGTTTTAGCGCTATGAGTAACATTTGTTACGCTAAGAGAATTTAGATTTTGGGAAGAGAGAGTAAAGAGAATAGAATATAGAGTATAGAGAAGAGAATAGATTTTAGAGTTTAGACTTTAGAGCATAGCTAAGTTTTCTTGTCAGTTCGAGTGATTCGTCCCGCAGGACGAATAGTATCGAGAACAAAAAGAAAACTAGATGAAATGAAAAAACTGCTACTCCTTGTAGTTCTCGATACACTTCTCTTTTCAGTCGAAGCACTCGAACTGACAAGGAACATATGAGGGAAGTTTTTTTTCTTGTTACATTGAGTGTTTTGTCTAGCTCTCGAAACCCGTCCGAACGG
>CAXFAI010000029.1:0-169865 GCA_964001305.1 uncultured Flavobacteriales bacterium | reverse complement strand
TGCCCGGGACTACTAACAGTTCGATTATGGGGGATTAGCTCAGCTGGCTAGAGCGCCTGCCTTGCACGCAGGAGGTCATCGGTTCGACTCCGATATTCTCCACCAAAAAGTCTTACGTTTCGTAAGGCTTTTTTTATTTTCCAGATTTAACTTGACTATCTATTTAGTTTCTAGTACTTTTAGGCGCTTTCAAAATTATAAGCCATGAAACTAAAAACTTTATTCTACTTTACATTAATAAGCTCTCTGTTTTTAATCTCTTGTGGCGAAGAAACCGCTTTTGCAGATAATCCATTTTATGACGAAGAAGCTACTGGTGAAAAACCAAATCTTCCACCATCAGGTAATGGGAACGGAAGTGGAAATGGCGGAGTAATTAGCAATCAATCAATGTCTTTTACTGCTGATGGAGAGGCAATAAGCTTTGCGATTTGCCAAGTAGATACGGTAAATAATTCTTTTGATGTTTACGACTTAGAAGGAAGTGATCAAGTCACTTCAGCAATCGATCCATATAAATATTTATCATTTACGGTAGCTGCATTTGATACCTCTGATTTTATCCCAGAAGTAGGTGTTACTTATGAATTAAGCGATACTTCGTTGATTTCCGGGTTTTACTCTACAGATTTTATATCATTAGAAGACTCTGTTACATTTTATGCAACTTCAGGACAGCTTAACTTTAGTGTTGTTGGCCCAAATACGCATGAAGGTAGCTTTTCAATGACTGTTGAGAATTCTGCAGGAAAACAAATTGTAATTAGCGGAGGTACTTTTACTGCCGAGTTTAAATAGAGTTTTAAACTCTAAACCCAATTACTAACACATCATCTACTTGTTCGCTGGAAATTTTCCACTGATCAAACTCTTGCTGAAGCAATTCTCTTTGTGATTCAAAGTCTTCTCTATGAATTTTTAAAAGAAATTGTCTAAAGCGGCGTGTCATGTACTTTTTGTTGTTTTCCCCTCCGAATTGATCTGCATAACCATCGGTGTATATATAAAAACAGTCCCCTTTCTTAATATCAATTTCATGTTTGCTAAAGTGAGGGGCTTCTCCCCTAAACCCTCCAATCGGTGCAGAATCTGATTTAATACGGCTTAAATGTTTATCTCTAATTTGAATCAATGGTCTGAAAGCTCCGGCAAATTGCATTTTTTCTTTTGACTCATCAATGATACATAAGGCAATATCCATCCCATCTTGAGAAGCCTTTGAACGTTTGTTTTGTTTCAGTGCGTTTACAACACTTTGGTGTAACTCATTTAATATTTCATCAGCTTCTGTAATTCTTTTTTTCTCAATGATATCATCTAAAAGTATGGTTCCAATCATAGACATAAATGCACCTGGAACTCCATGTCCTGTGCAATCTACACATGCTATGTAAATTCGATTTCCTACTTTTTTAAACCAATAAAAATCTCCACTTACAATGTCTCTTGGAATATGAAAAATAAAAGAGTCAGGAAGCCATTGCTTCATTTTTGAATGTAATGGCAAAATAGCATCTTGGATTTTTTTAGCATAAATAATGCTATCTAAAGTATCTTGATTTTTTTGTTCTAAAGCTAATTTTGATTGTATAAGGTTTGCCGTCAATTCTTCTTCTTTAGACAAAATTGTTCGCATAGAACGAATTAAGAAGAAAAGCAAAACAACTGCAAATGCAATTGAAATTCCAATATTTATGAAAATTTCTTTCTGAGCCTCTACCAAAAACTCATCAAAACGCTGGTCTGCTTGAACTATGGCAACCGTTTCTCCCTTTGTATTTCGTATTGGAGAAAAAGCAGAAAGCCAATAGCCATTTTTATCTTTATAAACATCAATCCTTCCCCCTTCGTGATATGATTTCAAAAGTTTATCTGGGAAGTGATCATATTCATGTCTGAAAAAAGGCTTTGTTGAAGAGCTAACCCCGAACAAGAAGAGATTTGCAGTTGAATCGTAGGTCAACGTATATATTGAACTACTTAAATCATTCTGATTTTGAATGGTGAGAAGACTTTCATGAAGCAATTGATATACACGATCTTGATAATTTGTTTGAATGTCATCTTTCTCTTTATGACTATCAAACAAATATTCAATTTGATTGCCATCTAACTGAGTTGATGCTGTAGAAACAACTGCTTCTAGCTTAGATAAAATTCTATTCTTATGAATATCTAATTGAACGATGTAAGAATGAATTAAAAAGTATGCGATTAAAATAAATAGCGCAAAAAACAACAACACAAGTACTCTTGTGCTATGATTTTGAAATATTCTTTTTAATAAACTACTCACTTAAGGCTCTTTCCAGGTGTAAATTATACGAAATTCAATCGGTATGGTTTATGGCTTCTTCTAGTGGAATTTTTTTTCCTTTATTGAATGCGACAATAAACACCTCATTAAAGCCATTTGACTTTATTAACTCTTGTTCTTGAATTGCATCATCATATTTCTTAAAAGGACCTACACCCATAATAGTTAGATTTTTATATTTTATCTCTTCTACATTCTCCAAAGTTGTGTAAGCATCTAAAAGTTCATTTGGAATTTCTTCTTCAAAAGCACCCAATTGAATATAGTACTGAACCTCTCCAACAATACCTGCTCTTAAGTTAATGTTTCTATAACTTATTAACTCGTTACTATACTTTCGTTCATCATTTACGTTTACAATAAAAGCATCGGCATATCCTTTATCTCTTAACGATTTTAATAAACTCTCGGCTTGAGAATAATAAGAAAAATGCCCCACCACATATCTAATGAGCCCCTTATTATCAACAAATACATCAACATTTTTTATATTCCCAAAACTGCTAATAGGGCTAGGATTTATATTGCTACCAATTTGTACTCCGTATAAAGGAGCATTTGTGGTGTACTCTAACTTTTGAATTAACATACCTCGTTCAGCAAGCGCTGCAGAGTCAAGGATTTTTTCTTCTTCTACAACAAATTCACTCGGATTATACCCACTAGGTGCTTCTACCATTTGATTCCAATTTCGAGTATCTTCATCTGGCACAAAGGGGCACTTTTGTAAATGGCGATCTGCTTCTGCTATAAAGTAATCATCCACTTTTCCTTTGTACTTTTTAAACTCTTGATTAGCCTGGTTTGCTAAAGCACATTGGTCATTTTCTACATATGCAATGGTAAGATAGTAATACACATGAAGTGGCGCCCCAGTTTCTTGAAAACTACCCACTTTGTATGCCATATTTACATTTTGAACTGCCTTTTTTAAATGAAATAAGGCCTCGTTTTGATGCCCACTTAATTCGGTATAAGCCGCACCCATTAAAAAATTTATATTCGCATTTGCTGAATCTTCTGCATAAATGTATCTCAATGCATCTATAGCCGGCTCAACTTCTCTTTGTGCCAACAAAGCCCTAGCTTGATCAAATTGAAACTCTAAATTCTCTTGTCCAAACAAAGAAGAAAATCCGATAAATAATAAAGCAATAAAAAGTTTTTTCATTTCTATGGGTTTAACTCAAAAGCATGTTGTAATGAAATTTTCTTGCCACGATTGACTGCTATTACAAAAGCATCATTAATTCCTAATCTTTTTAATTTTTCTTGATGCTTTTTTGCTTCTGTATAAGTAGAAAATTGACCAGAAGTCAAATAGGTATATATCTCTCCCTCTAATACTTTAACATCTTCTAAATCAATATACATTCCTGCAAACTGATCCGGCATTTGTTCTTTAAATGCGCCAAGTTGTACACAATATTCAATTTCTAAATTTGATCCAGCTCTTATGTTCACATTATTTACACTAACCACTTCCTCTTTATACTTCATTTTGTCGTTAACATTAACAATAAAAGCATCATTATATCCCTTTTTTTGTAGTGCTCTCAAAAGAGACATTGCCTGTGAGTGAATAGAGAAATGACCAACAACATACCTAATAAAGCCATCATGATCTAAAAAAGCATCCACATTTTTAATGGGTCTAAATCGATAAACTGGTACGACTTCTTTAAAAGCTCCTAACTGAACTCCGTAAAGTGGTTGGTTTGTTGAATACTCAACATTTTTAGTAACTATTTCTTTAGTTTCTTCAACTTCATCATAGATAAGAGTTTCTATCGGCTTTTCTTCTTTTTCTACTTCTTCACTTAAAAAATCCAACTTTTCTATACTATTCGTTTTTTTCGGAGTTGAAGTATATGGAACAAAATCAGGAAATTCAGGAAGTTCTACTATCGTCACTTCGCTTTTGGATTTATAACATTGTTTAATCCATTTTTCTGACTCCTCTATATAAAATTTATCCTCATGAGGATAAATTTCTAGAAACTTTTTTCTTGCCATTTCCGCTTCATCACATTTTTGTTGCTGAGCATAAGCTACAGATAGGTAATAAAAAACATAAATGGGAGACCTTTCTTCTTCTAAACTATTTGGATCATATTCTAAGGAAGCTTTTTCAGAAGCACTTAAAAGTAAGTCAATTGCAAGTGGGTTTACAATCTGTGCTTCTACATAACAAACCCCAATCAAATAGTCTAGATTCGAATTTGAATTGTGGCTTTCTTTCAAGTACTCTAAGTAAGGTAAAGCTTGTAAAATTCTTTTATGAGAAAGGTGCTGTTTAGCAATATTGAAGTTCTTCTGAAAATCACTTTCAATTGTACCATTTTCAGCATAGGAAAACGACACTATTAAAACCATTAAAAGTGAATACAATACCCTCATTTCCTCAAAAATACGTTGAGGTAGTCAGCGGTTTGTTTTATTTTATATTTTGTTTTAACACTTTCGTTGTTCAAAAACTAAATACTAATATCAATAACCCGTAGTCTCCATTTTTTATTCAACCTATACCTTCTTGTTCCTAGCTTGTAGAATAAAGCACTTGAGATTAGAAAGGATGAAGTAACTACTAAGTTTCCATTTCTGATTATTGGGTATTCCTGATTAATTGTTCTATTAAAGGCGTCCACTGAAAAAAACAACAAACCTGCTTGTGCAGCTACATTCGACATAGATCTCCAAGTTGCTCCACGCTGAGTTTTAAATACATAATCGATATCTTCAATCAACACTGTCTCCTTATTTAGCTGCAACGAACTATCATTAATTCTCACAAGTAAATCATTAAAATAAAGACCAGATTTTGTAACAAAACTCATGTGATCTCCAACAACATATTTAATTCGTTTAGCTATATGCCTATTTTCCAACCATAAAATTTTCTGAGCTGTTGAAAACTTAGTAGACAAAATAGAAACCAGAATAATAGTAAGCCGTATTCCTTTCACTTTGCAATGGGTCACTTAAAAAATTAGTCTAATAATTTACGGGTCTAGTCGAAATTTAAGAATAAAAAACAATACTTCGCTTACCTTTAAAAACTGTAGAAGAAATTGAGTTTATGATACTGGAGAAGTTTGAGAAAATAAAGAGGCTATCGGAGCAATATATTCAAGAAGATGTAATTACCATTTCTGATCTTCAAGAAAAAGAATTTAATGGTGAGGAGTTAAGTTTTGAAGAAGAGACTGCTTTGAATAAGTTTAGAAAAATAAGAGTAAAAAAACTCGCCAAAAAAGTGGATCAAGAAGCTGCCTTTCATGCAAGGTTTGAATATTTAAGAGCTATTAGTAACTTAATTGATTATCGAACTTTTTTAGAGAAAAGCACCTCACTGATTTAAGGCTATTTATCATATTTTATACAGACATTTTTAGGCTCTGTAAAAAAATGTAATACTTCAAATCCACCTTCTCTTCCAACTCCACTTTGCTTTACACCGCCAAATGGAGTGCGCAAATCTCTTAGCAACCAGCAGTTTATCCAAACAATTCCAGCATGTAACTTTTCTGCAATTCTTGTTGCCTTGCTTACATTCTCAGTCCAAACACTGGAAGCCAAACCGTATTTTGTAGAGTTTGCATACTCTAAAACTTCTTCTTCAGTTTCAAATGGTGTTAAAGTTACAACCGGACCAAATATTTCTTCTTGATTGGTTCTACAACGAAAATCTAAACCTTCTATAACAGTCGGTTCTAAAAACCAACCGTTCAATCCCTCGTCACTCAGGTCTACTTGATTACCGCCACATAATATAGTTCCTCCTTCTTCTTTGGCAAGAGAGATATATGATTTCACTTTTTCAAGATGATCTTTTGAAACCAACGCCCCTTGATTTGTTTCCTTTGACTTGGGATTCCCTATTTTTAACTCTTTTACAGCCTGAATAAAATCTTTTTTAAACTGCTCATAAATTCCTTTTTGAACAAATATTCTAGATCCACATAAACAGATTTGACCCTGGTTTGCAAAAGAAGACCTAAGCGTTGTTTTTAGCATTTTTTCATAATCACAATCATCAAAAATGATATTTGGATTTTTACCTCCTAATTCTAATGACATCTTTTTAAACATGGGTGCAGCTACCTTAGCAATTTCTTGACCTGTTTTGGTGCCACCAGTAAAAGATATTACGGGAATTTGCTCGTGTTTAATGATGGCCGCTCCTACTTTTTGTCCTAAGCCATGCACGATATTTAAAACACCTTTTGGCAAGCCAATTTCCTTACAAATATCAGAAAGTAAAAATGCGGTATAAGGAGTGACTTCCGAAGGTTTAGCAATTACACAATTTCCAGCGGCTAGTGCAGGTGCAATTTTCCAACTGAAAAGATATAGTGGCAAATTCCATGGAGAAATACAGCCTGCCAAACCTATTGGCTGTCTTAAGGTGTAGTTAATTGCCCCTAATTGCATTTGATGAGCTTCAGAAGCAAAATGAATTATTGCCGAGGAGTAAAACCTAAAATTATGAGCTGCTCTAGGTATGTCTACTGATTTTGCTAGAGTTAAAGGTTTTCCATTATCTCTCGATTCAGCTGCAGCAAACTCATCCATTCTTTCCTCAATTCGGTCAGCTATTTTTCGTAAATATTCTGAACGAACTTCATTAGAAGTATTTGACCAAGCTTCAAAAGCCTCTTTAGCTGCTTGAACTGCTAACTCTACATCCTTGTCATCGGAGTCAGGAATTAAGCTATATACTTCACCTTTAGCGGGTTCATAATTATCGATATATGTATTTGAAATCGGCGCAACAAAATCACCATTGATGTAGTTTAATAACTTCTCCATGAATCTAAATTAGAGAAAAGAAGAAAAAAAAGATGGCTTTAGGAGCCATCTTTTCTTCTGTAGTTTGGTTTTGACTAAAAAACACGGTTATGCTAAAAGTCGATGCTAAATTATTCGAAGTATTAATTACTTACTCTAAAGGTAAGTTAATCGCTGTTAAATTCTGTTAAGTCAGCAAATTAGCCAAAATAGTTCAATTACTTTGGGAGCTTATGAAAAACAAAAAGTTAATTTTTTTAACCATTGCCGCCAGCTTAAGTATGGTTGGGTTAATTGCAATACAAGTTTATTGGATTAAAACTTCTGCAGATACAGAAAGAAGAAGGTTTAAGCAGAAAGTAATGGAGGTAATGAACAAGGTTACCGATAAACTAGAAAGAGAAGAGGCTATTACTTCTGTTACAAGCAGACTTTTTCATGACATTAAAAAGGACTTACCAAGAGACTCTATTTTTACATTGGATCAGTTCCCTTTAAACGACCCTTTTCAAAAACAATTAATAAAAAAAGAGGCTGAGAATCCTTCCAAAACAAGCCAAGATTTATACAATATACAATTTGCGCCACCCAAAGAAGATTCTGCTTTATTTATAATTAAGAAAACTCAAAAGCGGGTATTAAGCAGTAAAGTTGACTTTCAAAGTCAATTGCAAAACAAAACTACCCTAGTAAATGAAATTGTGAATGAATTGGCTTTGATAAGTGTAAACTACAATGACTTTGATGAACGAGTCTCATATGAACAAATTGATTCTCTTTTTAAACACGAATTAAAAGAAGCAGGACTTGAAACGAAATTCATTTTTGATATTCTTGATGCCGAATCTCAGCTATTAAGTTTTGCTCAAGATGAAGAAACTCAACAAAAATTAAAAAGCTCGCCCTTTCAATTAAGTTTGTTCCCAAATGACTTTACACAGAGTGATTCATTAATTCTTTATTTTCCAAATGAGAAGGGCTTTCTACTAAAAAATAGCTGGCAAATACTTACCCTTTCTCTTTTGATGGTGCTAATTATTATCTATTTATTTTATAGTTCAATCTCTACCATTTTCAAACAAAAGCAATTGTCTCAAATCAAAAATGATTTCATAAACAATATGACTCATGAGCTTAAAACACCTATTTCAACCATTAGCCTTGCTTGCGAAGCACTAAGAGACAAAAGCATTTCAATAGATGATGGAAGAAGAGGCAATTATGTAAAAATGATAAGTCAAGAAAACAAGCGGCTTAGTGTTTTGGTTGACAACGTTTTGAAAAGTGCCGTTTGGGATTCTGCTGAACTAAAATTAGAAAGTCATGCCATTGACTTAAACCACTTAGTGCAAAAAGTAGTTGAAAGCATTGAAATTCAAGTAAACAAGAGAAATGGAAACATCACTTTGGATTTAAATGCAAACCAATCAACAGTCAGAGGGGACAAAGTGCACTTAACCAATGTATTGTATAACCTATTGGACAATGCTAACAAATACAGCAAAAACAGTCCTCAGATAGATGTAAAAACCCAAAATGAAGGAAATTACCTTGTTGTTCGTATAAAAGATCAAGGAATTGGGATATCTAAAGAAGATCAAAAAAAGATCTTCGAAAAATTTTATCGTGTTTCCACCGGAAACGTTCATGACGTAAAAGGCTTTGGCTTAGGGTTAAGTTATGTTAAACGAGTTGTTGAATTACATGAAGGATTTGTAGATTTAATCAGTCAAAAAGGAAAAGGTACAACTGTAATAATCAAACTAAAATTATTTAATGATGAAGGATACTAAACTATTAATTGTAGAGGATGACCAGAATTTGGGCCAAATGCTTTCCGATTACTTAAGTGTTAAAGGCTTTGAAACTCAATTAGAAAGAGACGGGGAAGCTGGTTTTAAAGCATTTATTGATGACGATTACGATTTGTGTTTGTTGGATGTGATGATGCCAAAAAAGGATGGTTTTGCTTTAGCAAGAGAAATCAGACAACTGAAAGCAAACATGCCAATCATTTTTCTCACCGCAAAAAGTATGGAGGAAGATGTAAAAGAAGGGTTTAAGTCAGGAGCAGATGACTACATTACTAAGCCATTTAGCATGGAAGTGCTTTTAATGCGAATTGAAGCAGTAATTAGACGAGTGAATAACTTGAAAGATGAATTGGAAAAGAAAAAAGAATTCAAAATTCAGGATTATACTTTCTTACCTGATAAACGAATTATAACTAAAGGTGATTTTGAAAAAAAGCTAACTTCTAAAGAAAATGAATTACTTAGACTATTATGTATGTATCAAGGAGAGGTGGTAGATCGAAATGATGCACTAAATATGATTTGGGGAGAAGATAGTTACTATAACTCTAGAAGCATGGATGTTTACATCACTAAACTTAGAAAAATTTTTAAAGAAGATACAGGCATTGAAATTATCAACAGCCATGGAAAAGGTTTTAAGTTATTAGTAGATTAAACTTTGTTTAGGCTTTTGAACTTTATTAGAATTTAATCAATGAATATATTATCTTTGATAGAAAGCCATACCGAATGAAGCACATTCTATTTCCAACGGACTTTTCTGACAACTCTGAGCATGCCTACCCTTATGCCTTAGAGCTGGCTAGGTTATTTAATGCTGATGTTACTTTGTTTAATAGTTACAAACTTCCTTACTCAAAGTCGAATCTGTTGGTTTCAATGACAGACAGAATGCAAAATGACTCTATAACAAGTTTAGAAGAACTTAAGCAAGAAGCTCTAAACCAATTAGAGTACAAAAATATTTCTATACATACCGAGTCTAGATCTGGTGGTTTTGTTTCTTTAATACCCAAAGTAGCCGCTTCTATTGAAAGTGATTTAATTGTAATGGGAACAAAAGGTGCTAGTGGTTTAAAGGAAATGTTTATTGGTAGCAATACCTTAGAGGTTATACAAACATCCCATTGTCCGGTTTTAGCAATTCCAGAACATGCAAAAGACGCCCAAAAAAGAAAGTTTGACAAAATAGCAATGGCTACGGATTTGCGTAAAATCTCAGACCCAAAGCAACTTCGTCCTTTGTTTGAAATTGCAAGGGTTTGTAATGCTCCAATTGAATTTGTTAATATAATTAGACCAGAAGACCAAGTCTCCGATGAAGAAAGAGCTCAACAAGTTCTTTTTTTAGAAGAGCTTGCTGAAGATGTGCAAACCTCTATTCATTTTGCTACCAATGAAGATATTATAGATGGGTTAAGTGATTATATAAATCATAAAAAGCCTGATTTATTTGCCATGTTATCTAGGAAACATAATTTGTTTGAAAGGTTATTTACAAAATCCATCACTAACAAACTCTCTTTCAGAACAGAAATACCACTACTGGTAATGGATGAATAATCTGATTCATTTACGGCACGGTTTTCGTAATTTCGTTTTCCTAAAAATTGGAAGGCCTTCTTGAAAAAATACATTGTATACTTCGTACTTATTTTAGTTTCACTACAGGCCTGTAACAATGGTTATAATTCTGCATTTAAAAACAGAAGAAAAGGACCTAGGAAAGGGGCACCCACAGGTAAGTATAGAAACCCAACAATTTTTAGCAGGGTTAATCCATTCCAAGGAAAAGCCAAAGCTAGATTAGCAAAAAGTAAGCGAAAAAAGAAAAAGTTATTTAAAAGAAAGCACAAACAAAGAGGTAAAGCTAGAGTTGCAAAAAAACCAGGCTCATCATTTAAAATGAAAAGAACAGTTTCAAGAAGCAGATTAAAAAGCTCAGGAAGCAGAATTAAAAAGGGAAATGGCTCTAAATCTAAAAGAAAAAACCTTTTTAATACTAGAAAAAAGTAAGAGTTTATGAACTGTTTATGAATCTGTTAAAAGTTTACTATCTTTAACCTCTTGCATAGTTATATAAATTGTGAAAAGAAGCATACTCATATCACTCATATTTATACTAGTAGGAACTAGTGCATCTAGCCCTTCTGGAGCTATTCCTAATGTGGATACAAATGCAAAAATTAAAGCCGTTTTTATCTACAATTTTACCAAGTATATTGAATGGCCATCAAATTCAACTTCTGGCGAATTTACAATTGGTATACTTGGAAGTAACGAAGCTCTTTACAACGAGTTAGACAAAATGTCCAAAGTCAAAAAAGTTGCGAACCAAACTTTTTCAATTAAAAAGTTTAGTTCGATATCAGAAGTTAATGCACCCCATATACTTTACATTCCTGCAGATAGTACTGAAGAATTAAGCAAAGCTGTAAGCTTACTTAAAGGAAAAAGTACACTAATTGTAACAGAGAAAGCTGGAATGGCCCAAAAAGGAGCCGCTATTAACTTTGTTATTGTAGGTAGTAGACAAAAATTTGAATTAAATAAAGCTAATGTTGAGAAACACAACTTAAAAGTTGCCTCAACACTTGAAAAATTAGCCGTATTAGTAAACTAAGATGAAAAAATTAACCTTCTTAGCCTTGTTTATCGCATTTTCTGCTAGCTTGTTTTCACAAAACAAACTAACAAATGCACTATATGCCTTAAAAAACAATGAGCTCGATAAAGCCAAAGAGCTAATTGATGCTGCCATGGTTGATAGTGTTTTTATGGACAAGGCTGCTACTTGGTATTATGCTGGTAATATTTACAAGGAGCTTTTTAAGAAAAATGAATTTACAGAGAAGCAATCTCCAATGAGATTATTATCTGCAAATTATTTTATTAAGTCCGTTGAGTTGGATACTGCTGGCACATATCAAAAAAGCTCTCGGCAAAACTTAAAATATATTGCTGAAACCATATATAACCACGCCGCATCTTCATTTGACATGCAACAATACCCAGTTGCTATTTCTAATTATACCAAATACAAAGAACTTTTAAGTTTTGCTTATCCTGAAACTAATTTTACAGAAAAAGATATCATGTTCAATCTGGCTTTAGCCACTACTTATAGTAAGATTGCAGAATCAGACTCTACGAATAGAGACATGTATGTTGATAAAGCCCGAGAGCTTTATCAAAAAGTATTAGAACTAGACTCTAACAATGTAAGTGCTAATTACAATATTGGAATTATTTATTACAACGAAGGTGTTGATATTGTAAATAATATGGACTATAGCTTAGATTTAGAACAGCTAAATTTAGTTCAAGACCGAATTATTGAATTGTTCAGAGAGTCTTTACCTTATATGAAAAAGGCCTATGATTTAAATCCAAAAAGAAAAGAAACACTTATTGGTTTACAAGGGATATACTTTAGCTTGAATGACATTCCAAAATCTGAAGCGTACAAAAAAGAACTCGAAAAGCTAGAAGAAGAGGAGTCTATGGAAAAAACAACTCCTGAAGATGTAGAAATGCAAGAAGAATAAAATATTTCACCTTGCATGAAAGCGTTAAAGTTTACAATAGGAAAGAAAATTGGAACAGGCTTCGGAATCTTAATTCTGATGACCCTTATTGTCTTTGTTTGGACCTACATCACACTACAAGATAGTAGAGGTATTAACGACCGAATAAACAGCGTAAACACCCCTTCTATAAAGGTTCTGCAAGAACTTAAAACCTCAATTCTAGAAACTCGATTATTTCTTATTACTTGGCTTCAAGAACAAAAAGACCATGAAGATAAAGCCAGGTTAGTAGAATATAGACAAAGTAAAATTCCAGAATACGAAGAGAATTTAATGGCATTATCAAGAAATTGGTCTGAAATGCAACAAGATTCATTAAATGCCCTCATTGAGAGCATAGACCTATACTTTGAATTTCAGGAAGAGGAAATCTTATCTGCACTCAATTCATTTGAATCCTATAATGATCCTTTCAATATGTTTCTGGCTCAAAACAGCTTAGAAGCTGGAGGAAATGTTTTTCAATATTATAAAACCATCGTTAGACAACTAAATGATTTAATAGAAAATCAAAAGCAAGTTGCTAACCAAGCAAACATTAGCATGTTTGATTCATTTGAGACCCTTAAATTCCTTGTTAGAAACTTAGGAGTTGCATTAATTATTATCGGTATTCTAATCGCATTTTATACTACTAAAACCATTGTCGATCCGATTAAAAAACTAAAAGTGATTGCTGTAAAACTTGGTAGAGGTGTTTTTCCTAAAGAAAGAATGAAAGAGGGAAATGATGAGATTGGAGAAATGACCGCAGCCATGAACAATGTAATTGATGGCTTAAAACGAACTAAAGATTTTGCAACTGAAGTAGGTTCTGGAAACTTTGATATTGATTATCAACCTTTAAGTAATAAAGATACTTTAGGAAAGGCCTTGCTTAAAATGCGTGATGACTTGGCAGAAAATGAGCGATTCCTTGAAGAAAAAGTAAGACAAAGAACAGCAGAAGTAGTTCAACAAAAAGAAGAAATTGACAAGCAAAGGTCCCAAATTGAAGAATACTTTGTTCAAGTTACAGATAGTATCAAGTATGCGAAAAAAATTCAAGAAGCAATTTTACCGCCTGAGCATTACGTAAAAAGATTGCTTCCTGATTCATTTATTTTTTATAGACCAAAAGACATTGTAAGTGGTGATTTTTATTGGTTGGGAGAAGCTAATGGAAAGGTATTTTTTGCGGCAGTAGATTGTACGGGCCATGGGGTTCCAGGTGCTTTTATGTCAATTGTAGGATACAACCAATTAAGACAAGCCATTATAACTACAGGAGGCTCTGACCCGGCTAAAATTCTAGATCATTTGAATCAAGGTGTTTCTGAAACATTACATCAAAACGACAAGGACTCAACAAGTAAAGATGGAATGGACATTGCAATTTGCTCGCTTGATCACAAAACCCTTGAACTAGAATATGCAGGGGCCTTTAACCCTCTTTACTTGTTAAGAAATGGAGAAATAGTTCAGACCAAAGCTGACAAGTTTCCAATAGGCTCATTCCTTGAAGGAGAAACGCCAAACTTTACAAATCATAAAATTCAGTTGGAGAAAGGTGACCAACTATACATTTTTTCTGATGGCTATGCGGATCAATTTGGCGGTCCAAGAGGAAAAAAGTTTATGTATAAGCGTTTTAGAGATTTACTTGTAGACCACTCTGACAAAAAACCTGAAGCTCAAAAAGAGGCCCTTAAAGAAGCCCTTTACGATTGGATGAAAGACGAAGAGCAGGTAGATGACATTCTTGTGATTGGAGTGCATGTTTAAAAGCTTATCTTAGCTTTAAATCAAAACGCAAATCAAGATGTTAGACAGCATTAAAATCGATAAAGTCATCTTTATCGACATTGAAACCGTTTCACAAAAACCTTCTTTTAATAATTTAAATTCCGATTGGAAAAAACTATGGGAACGAAAAGCTAGCTTTTTAGCCCAAGATGAAGAATCAGCTGAGGAGATTTACGACAGAGCAGGAATCTATGCAGAATTTGGAAAGGTTATTTGCATATCTGTAGGTTTATATCGAGAAACATCTAATGGGCCCATTTTTAGAGTAAAATCATTTTATGGCGACAACGAAAAGGACTTGCTCATTGAATTTATAAGCATGTTAAACAAGAGCTTTAGTTCTTCTGATTACTTACTGTGCGCGCATAATGGAAAAGAGTTTGATTTTCCTTTTTTGGCAAGAAGAATTTTAGTGAATCAACTTAAACTACCCTATCTTTTAGATATAGCCGGAAGAAAGCCTTGGGAAGTTCAACATTTAGACACGCTTCAACTATGGAAGTTTGGCGACTATAAACACTATACTTCTTTAAATTTGTTAACTCATTTATTTAATATTCCAAGCCCTAAAAACGACATGGATGGTAGTGATGTAGGTAGAGTTTATTGGGAAGAAAAAGATTTGGAACGAATCGTAGAATATTGCCAAAATGATACGCTCGCAGTAGCACAGCTATTGTTGGCTTACAAGGGTATGCCTATCTTAACTCAAGAACAGATTAGTATTGCTCAATGACTCAATCACTATTAGA
Organism: uncultured Flavobacteriales bacterium; assembly: GCA_964001305.1. Classification (GTDB taxonomy): domain Bacteria; phylum Bacteroidota; class Bacteroidia; order Flavobacteriales_E; family Vicingaceae; genus CAJXMH01. Next base: position 154,813 of record CAXFAI010000029.1, on the reverse strand, counting down.
AATAAAAAATTTATCATTAGCATTCGGCAAAAATAAGAATGTTATTAATCAACTTAACTACTCTATAAACGAAGGAGAAACTATTGGTATAGTTGGAGAGTCAGGGTCGGGAAAATCCATTACCTCATTAAGCGTAATGGGTTTATTGCCTTCAAACGCTAACATAAATTCAGGTCAAATCCTCTTTAGAAAAGAAGATAAAATCATAGACCTTCTTCATTTAAATTCTGAAGAAAAAAGAAAGATTCGGGGAAAGGAAATTGCAATGATTTTTCAAGAACCAATGACTTCTTTAAACCCCGTAATGAAATGTGGTGAACAAGTTGCTGAAGTTATTCGTCTTCATGAAAAAAAGAACAAAAAAGAAGCAAAGCAAGAGGTAATTAAGTGGTTTGAAGAAGTACAGTTACCTAGAGCGAATCAAATCTATGATGCCTACCCTCATCAATTGTCAGGTGGTCAAAAGCAAAGAGTAATGATTGCCATGGCCATTTGTTGTAAACCCAAAATATTAATTGCCGACGAGCCAACTACAGCCCTTGATGTAACAGTTCAAAAACATATACTTTCACTTATTGCCAGATTACAACAAAAGTTTGGAATGAGTGTAATATTCATTACTCATGACTTAGGGGTTGTTGCAGAAATAGCTAGTAAGCTGGTTGTAATGAAACAAGGAGAAGTAGTAGAATTTGGAGATTGTAGCTCCATTTTTAATCATCCTAAACATCCGTACACCAAAGGACTAATAGCTTGCAGGCCTCCTTTAGAATATCGTTTAAAACGATTACCCACTGTTTCAGATTTTTTGAACCAAGAAGGCGCTGACTCTAAAATCAAAGATTTTGAAATTAAGGTAAGTGAAGAAGAAAGACATAATGAGTTACAAGCTCTTTTTAATCAACCTAAACTGCTTGAAGTAAAAAACCTAAAAACCTATTTTCCAATTAGAAATGGGGTTTTTAAACGTGTTACTGATTATGTGAAAGCGGTTGATGACGTAAGTTTTGATGTCTATGAAGGGGAAACTTTAGGGCTTGTTGGCGAATCTGGCTGTGGAAAAACAACAGTTGGTAGAAGCCTTTTAAGCTTAATTCCTCCTTCTAGCGGTGAAGTTTGGTATAAAGGTGAAAATATTACAGAACTTTCAAGTCAAGCACTTAGAAGCTATAGAAAAGAGCTGCAAATCATATTTCAAGACCCATACTCTTCTTTAAACCCAAGAATGAAAGTAGGAGAAGCCATTTTAGAGCCGATGAATGTTCATAACTTAGAAGTGAATGATAAACGAAGAAAAGAAAAAGTTATTCATTTAATGGAGACTGTTGGCTTAAAATCGGATCAATTTCATCGATATCCACATGAATTTTCCGGAGGTCAAAGACAACGCATTTGCATTGCTCGATCATTGGCCTTATCGCCAAAGTTTATTGTTTGTGACGAATCTGTTTCAGCACTTGATGTTTCTGTGCAAGCACAGGTTTTAAACTTGTTAAACGATTTAAAAAAGCAATTCCACTTTACCTACATATTCATATCTCATGACTTGTCCGTTGTAAAATACATGTCAGATCGACTTTTAGTAATGAGAAATGGAAAAATTGAAGAGTCTGGTATTGCTGAAGATATCTATTCAAGTCCGAAATCATCATATACTAAAGAGCTTATTGATGCCATTCCTCAAGTGAAAAGCTTTTCGCAAGCTTAACAATTGTTGGATTGTACAATGTTTTGAGCCATGTTCTTAAAAATAAACCAATGAAATGGCAAAACCGTAAACCAATAAACTCTTCCCCAAACACCTTTCGGCCTGAATGTAGCAGTTTGTAAAAGAAATATTTTGCTTTTTTCTTTTTTAATAGCAAATTCTAACCAAGCCTCGCCCGGAAGCTTCATCTCGGCATAAAGCAATAACCTTCTTTGCGATTTATCAGCGAGTAAAACACGCCAAAAATCTAAAGAATCTCCAGAAAATATCTGATTAGGACTTCTTCTTCCTCTTCTCAAACCTACGCCACCAAAAAGCTTATCGATATACCCTCGTATTTTCCAAAGCCAATTACCATAATACCAACCACGATCTCCTCCAATGGACCAAATGTTATCCATTACAGTTTGTATATTCTCTTCTTCAAAACAAACTTGTTGAACATCCTTAAAAGTTCCATTTTGTGGTACTTGTATATACTGACTAAATCCTTTCAATTTAAAGTTAGGAAGTTGTGTATCTGTCCAACTTGAAACTACCATATTCTGCTCAATTCGCTTGAAAGAAAGACTTACAGACTCTTTATAAGAAAGAAGATTTATAGGAATTATGTCTTGGATATTTCCCTTTTTAACCACTACTTCATTCTTCATACTATCAACCAAGTTAACTGCCAAGCGATAAGAGGTTGCTGTAACAAAATACAACCAATAAGATGATAGTCTTGGTGTCATTACGGGAATCGTATAAATCCTCCTCTTCATTTTCCTGACTTCAGCAAAAATCAAAAGCATTTGCTTATAAGTGAGCACTTCAGGCCCCCCTATATCAAAAACTTTGTGGTATGTTTTTGGCTCAGCGATTACTTTGGATAAATACTCTATCACATTTCGGATGCTAATAGGCTGACATTTTGTATTTAACCATTTGGGAGCTATCATTATCGGAAGTTTTTCGACCAAATCTCTAATGATCTCAAAAGAAGCGCCTCCAGAACCAATAATAATTGCGGCTCTTAAACTTGTTAATGGAACCTTTGATTCCTTAAGAATTGTCTCTGTTACCTTTCTAGATTGTAAATGTTTTGATAGGTTTTCATCATTACTAATGCCTCCTAAGTATATAATTTGTTTGGCTTTCGATTTATTGATATACGAAGTAAAGTTTTGAGCCATTCGCGATTCTTTCGAATAAAGACTTTCACTTTTATCATTTAAAGAATGGATTAAATAGTAAGCAATGTCAATATTTTGGGGCAATTGAGAAATTGATTCTTGATCTAAAAAATCAACTTCTAAAATGTTAACGCTATTAAGGTTTTCGCGACTAAGATGTAAAGTGTTTTTATCTCTTACACAAGCATAAACCTCATGACCAAGATTTACCAATACCGGAAGTAATCGTCTTCCAATATATCCGTTTGCTCCTGTAAGTAATATCTTCATTCAACTTAAACAAAGCCCAAGCCCGCTTGTTTGAGGGATAAATAAAAGTTATGCATGTACTTAGGCGAACAGTAAAACTACCCATAGATATTTCTGATGCTTGGAATTTTTTTTCTGATCCGAGAAACTTGAACAAAATAACACCTGAAAATATGGGCTTTCACATCACTTCTGATTTCTTCCAAAAAGAAATGTATGAGGGAATGATTATTACTTATAAAGTAAGCCCATTTGGTGGATTAAAGCTAAACTGGATGACTGAGATAACTCATATCAATCAAGATTCGTTTTTTGTTGACGAACAAAGGGTTGGTCCATATAAAGTATGGCACCATGAGCATCATTTCAAAGCTATAGAAGGAGGTGTTGAAATGACAGACATTGTTAATTATGTTGTACCTATGGGCTTTTTAGGCAGACTTATTGAACCCATTCTGGTTCGGCCTAAATTGAAGCAAATATTTGATTACAGGACTTCAAAAATGGTAGAACTTTTTGGCGAGATGAAATAAAAAAGGGCGATGCAATGCATCGCCCTTTCTTTCAACTGCTATTAATTATTTAATAACTATGCTTTTGATCATTTGATCTGTATCAGTTGATACTTTTACGAAGTATAAACCGCTTTTTAAATCTTTAAAGTCAAATGTTTCGTTTTCCATTTGATTGCTTGAATACTTGGCGTTGAAAATCACCTTTCCTGTAATATCATACAATTGAAAATCTAAATCTTGATTTTCTGTAATGTTAAGCAAACTAACTTTAAACTGTCCGTTTGATGGATTTGGGTAAACCATCAGATTTGAACTATTTTCAGCCAATACAGTATTTTCTTCCAAGGATGTTATTACACCATTATTTCCGAAATGTGGTCTGATTAAGAATGTTCTAGCACCTAATGATGTGTTTTCAATTGGAATAAAAGAACCATTAAGACCGATTAAGGCAGTTCCAGTAGAAAATTTACTAGTCGAAGTTCCAATTGTTAAGGCAGAGTCTACTTGAACAACAGAAACATAAAAAGAATCTGCAGGCAAAATAATTGCACCATTCGCAAGGTTTAATCTAGCAAAAACATTTTGAGCGGCTGCAGGCCAAGCAATAGTATCAGAACTTGCTAAAACTGGACCTGGAGCGCCATTACTAAAACTTCTTACCAGGTAAAACACTGGTCTTCCTGCTAATTGACCATTTCCATTGTTAATTAAAAAAGACACAGATGTTAGAGTATCTGAAACAGCTAACTCATAAACATTTCCAAACTCACCTGAACTTCCTGCTGTTAAACTAGCTATTCCTGTTAATGTATTGTTGTCTCTAGCAAATGTTGAATCTGTAACCAAAAGCGAATCTGACATCATTACATTGTCAGCAAGAACAGCATCAGTACTATCATGTGAAACAGAGTATCTTACTAGGTATCTTCCAATTGTAGTAGGAACATAAGTTGAAATATCTAAAAACAAAGAATCATCGCCAGGAGCAATAAAAGAAACGGTTGAGCTATCCGTGTAAACTATACTTCCCGATTGGTCAATCTCATACTTCAATTTAACATTAGTCAATGTATCTTGACCTGCATTATTAACAATTGCGGCAAATACTACTGGGTCAACAGATTGGTTTTGTGGTATTCTTGAATACTGCGATACCCTTGCTACATCAGTGATTGCTGCGTCATCATTACTTGCTGCAACCTCAACTAAAAAGTTATCAATGAACAAAATGTTATTGTCATTTGAATTATTTCGAATTGCCAAGTAAACATTACCTGAATAAGCCGATAAATCAATATTTCTTCTCGTCCAAGTTGGATTTTCTGAAGGTACAGATAAAAGCACTGGATTGGCTTGTAAAGCAGCTATGGTTGGCGTAGTTGTAGAAATCAATACTTCGTAGCCATCAGGAAAATTTGCATCAGAAGCTTGCGCATCAAACCTAAGTACGCTATTAGCTTGCAATGTAATTTGCGGACTAATCAAGTAATCATCTGCTTGGCCAGCTGGCTGATACCAAGAAGTACTTGCTGCAACAGAATCCATAATTCCTGTGCTATCAGCATCGTTCATGATTATCCAAGCATCTGTAAAAAATGCATAATTCGGCTGGGGAGTGTTTCCATCGTTATCGATTAATGTCCAATTGCTTAGGGCATTACCACCATTAAAATCTTCAGAAAAAATGACTTGCGCACTTGTAGTTTGAACAAATGCAGCTAAAGCTATTATAGATAGCTTAATCTTTAGTAGTTGTTTTAACATAAAAAATAAATTAATTAAATGATTTTGTCTTCATAATTTAAAGGCCAAACTTACTTGTGAAGACGAGACAAAACCACCTTTAGTTGATGAATGGATGTTATGATTTGTTAATGGCTTTCTTAAAAATATGTAAAGCGCGTTCTCTTGCTGCTTTGTGCTCAACCATTTTTTCTGGGTAGGATTCTGACTTATAGTCATTTACCCATCGTTTTATGTAAATGTGTTGCTTATCAAACTTATCTACTTGTGTTATGGGGTTAAAAATTCTAAAATAGGGGGCCGCATCTACGCCGGTTCCTGCTGCCCATTGCCAATTTCCATTATTTGAGGCTAACTCATAATCCAATAACTTTTGAGCAAAATAGGCTTCTCCCCATTTCCAATCAATTAATAAATGCTTGGTTAAAAAGCTTGCAACTAGCATTCTTACCCGATTATGCATAAATCCTGTTTGATTCAACTCCCTCATTCCTGCATCAACTAGTAAATACCCTGTTTCCCCATTACACCACTTCTTAAAATCATCTTCATTATTTCTCCACTCTACACGGTCATATTTCGAATTGAAGTTATGGTCAACTACTTTGGGATAATGGTATAAAATCATCATGAAGAACTCTCTCCAAATCAGCTCTTTCAAAAAAACCATGCTTTTACCTTTAGCTTGGCTTGCTAGTTTTCTAATACTAATTGTACCAAACCTCAAGTGTATTCCAACTCTAGAAGTACTGTCTTTAGGAGGGGAGTCTCGTTCATCTTCATAGCTTAGTAAGGTGTTGTTACTAACTGACAGACTAGGAAAACTAGCATCGGATTTTTTAAACCCCATGCTACTTAAAGTCGGTATGTTTTCAACTGAATATTGATGCCAATTGTCGAACATTAAGCCTGAAGTATAACTTTCTAAATGCTTTTCTGATAGCATAGAAAGCCACTTTTTACTATATGGGGTATAAACTAAATAAGGCTCTCCATTGTCTTTAACAATTTCATCTTTTTCAAAAATGACTTGATCTTTGAAACTGTGAAACGCAATCTCTTTTTCTTTCAAAAATTGACAAACTCTTTCATCTCTTTTTATCGCATATGGTTCATAATCATGATTTGTAAAAACCGCTTGAATTTCAAACTGATTTACAAGCTCTTCCCACACATCGTCCACTTTACCATACTTGCAGACCAAACCAGAGTTTTTCTTTTCTTTTAGTTCCTGATTTAATTTGTTTAGTTCTTGATGAATAAAGCTTAGCCTTGCATCTTCTTTGTCACTTAAGTCATCTAATATGTCCTTATCGAAAATAAAAATGGGCAGTACCTCATGATTGCTGCTTAAGGCATGATACAATCCACAATTATCTTGCAGTCTTAAGTCTCTTCTAAACCAAAAAATGGAAACCTTCTTTTTCATCTGCTATTTGATTGAGCCAAGCCCACCATCTACTTTAAATATTTGCCCGGTAACCCAACTTGATTGTTGCCCAAGCAAATAAATCGCTGCATTGGCAATATCTTCTGCTGCTCCAATCTTTCTCAAAGGGTGTCTATTTGCATTGGCTTCTTTTTTCTCCTCAGAACTCAACAACTTTTCTGCTAAAGGGGTATCAGTTAATGAAGGCGCAATAGCATTTACTCTTATTTTAGGTGCTAATTCACTCGCTAGCGATTTGGTTAAACCCTCTATAGCCCCTTTTGCTGAAGCTATGCTTGCATGAAAACTAAGACCCGTTTGAACTGCTACAGTGCTAAATAAAACAACAGATGCAGTCTCTGCCTTTTTCAAAGATTTTAATGCTTGTTGAAGGGCTTTAACAGCACCTAAATGATTCACCTTTAAATCATGTATAAAATCTTCCTCATTTAAGCGATGAAAGGGTTTTAAGTTAATTGTACCCGGGCAATAAACAAATCCATCCAAAACATCTGGTAATTCTAGTTGGAAGTCTTTGGTTACATCAATTTCTTGAAAATGAATATGATTTTGGTTGGTATCTATTTCTCCATTCGATCTAGAGGCCAAATAAAGCTCGACGTCTTCAGCGTATAGGTTTTTAGCAATTGCTTTTCCAATACCGCTACTTGCACCAATAATTAAATAGTTCTTCATTTTTATTTTTGGAAATAGAACAGCCCACCCTCTTCTATGTTCTTAAGAAAAGAAACTAAATCATGCCTAGTTTAAAACGAAGATAGCTTTTACACAAAAGCAAATATTTAATGCGGTTCGGAATTCTAATTCTTTCCTGTAATACTCGTTTCGCTTCTACTGTTTTTATTTTTTTATGTAAAGCGTAATAATATATGTAAGCAGTGTAAACACCAAAACGAGCATTCATCGGTAATTTCTTTATTCCATCAAAACCAGCTTTAAAATCCGCTTCTATTTCTTTTTCAATTTGCTTTTTCTTTTCGTCACAAAAATGATCTAGCTCGACTTTTGGAAAATATGAACGGCCCTTATCTTCATAATCTGCCTTTAAATCTCTTAGAAAGTTTATTTTTTGAAAGGCAGCGCCAAGCCTTTTGGCAGGCTCTTTTAACTCATCGTATTGATTCGGATTTTTAAAGCAAAATACGCGTAAGCACATAAGTCCAACCACCTCGGCTGAGCCATACACATACTCATCAAACTCTTCTCGACTGTATTCTTTTTTAAGCAAGTCGAACTCCATGCTCTTAATAAAAGCATCGATTAGCTCTTTTTCAATACTGTATTTATGAACTACCCATTGAAAGCTGTGCAAAACTGGATTCAAACTAAAACTCCGCTCTATCGCCAATTCTGTTTCTTGGACAAACTCCTTTAAAAGTTGTTTTTTATCTTGATCATGAAAGGTGTCTACAATCTCATCAGCCAACCTGACAAATCCATAAATGGCATATATGGCGTCATGAATTGAAGTGTCAAGCATTTTGATTCCCAACGAAAATGAGGTACTGTAAGTATTGGTAACAACCTTACTACTTCTTATAGATGAAACTTTAAAAAGCTCTTTCATAATTCTAAGGTAACTTTTTTAAAACTTCATTGGCAACTACTTGTCCAGAAATTAAGGATGGCGGCACCCCAGGACCGGGGGTTGTAAGCTGACCTGTATAATAGAGGTTTTTTAATTTTTTGTTCACAATCGTTGGCTTTAAAATAGCTGTTTGTCTTAGTGTATTGGCCAATCCATATGCATTTCCTTTATAAGCATGATAATCGCTAATAAAATCACTATGCGCATAAGACCGCTTATATACCACATGTTCTCTTATGTTTTGCTGGGTCAACTTTTCTAACCTATCCATAATTAACGAATAGTATCTTTCTCTGGTTTCTTCTTCATCTTTCAAATCAGGAGCAACTGGCATTAATAGGAATACGTTTTCCATTCCTTCAGGAGCCACCGATTTATCGGTAATAGATGGTACACATGCATAAAATAAAGGCTTACTCGGCCATTTTGGATTGTCGTAAATTTCTTCGGCATGAAGGCTAAAATCTTCATCGAAAAACAAATTGTGATGAAGCAAATTTTTTAGCTTTTTGTTTATTCCTAAATAAAACAGCAAACTTGATGGAGCCATTTTTCGACTATCCCAATATTCTTCGGAATAATTGTGAAATGGCTCTTCAAGAATTTGTTTGTCTGTATGATGATAATCTGCGCCACTAATAAATGAATCTGCCTCAAACTTTCCTTGGTTTGTTTCTGCTGCAACCACTTTATTTCCGGAAACCTCAAAACCCTTCACTTCACAATCGAAAACAAACTTTACACCCATTTCTTCTGCTAAAGAAACCATGGCTTCAACAATTTTATGCATTCCTCCTTGCGGGTACCATGTTCCCAATTGAATATCTGCATAATTCATTAAGCTATAAAGTGCCGGCGTTTCTTGGGGTTTTGCACCCAAAAACAGCACTGGAAATTCCATTAACTTAATCAGCTTTTCATGGCTAAAGAATTTTGTTAAATGCTTACTTAAAGATTGGAAAAGCTGCATTTTAAAAACTCCTGAAACAACTCTCCAATCTGCAAACTCAAGAAATGAAAGGCTGGGCTTATGAACCAAATCATTCATTCCCACTTCATATTTATAAGCAGCTTCCTTGAGAAACAAATCCAACTGCTTGGAGCTTCCTTTTTCTATAGACTCGAATAGATTTTGTAAATCAGCATAGTTCGCTGGAATATCTATACGGTCATTTTGGCCAAAGAAAACAGCATAAGAAGGATCTAAACGCTCTAGTTGATAATAATCAGAAACTCGCTTACCAAATTTGCTAAAATAGTTTTCAAAAACATCGGGCATCCAATACCAACTTGGGCCCATGTCAAAAGTAAAACCGGAGTCTGAGAACTTCCGAGCTCTTCCTCCGGCTTGACTATTTTTTTCTAAAACCGTAACTGATTTGCCTTTATTGGCAAGTGTAGTAGCTGCTGCCAAGGAGGAAAACCCTGATCCAACTACAACTATATCTTGACTCATTTTATGCCCATTAAGCGTAATCTTTTAAAGCTGAAGACAGCTTCTTTCTTGCCAAAAATATACGACTTTTTACTGTTCCAATCGGCATGCTTAGCTCATCTGCTATTTCTTTATACTTATATCCTTCGTTATGCATTTTGAAAGGAATTCTGCACTCGTCGTTTAAAGCCTCAACAGTTTTAGTTATCTCTTTGTAATTATATTCTGAATCTGGAGAAACCGGAGATCTATGCTTTGATGAGTTCAAGAAAAAATCATCTTCGGTGTTATCCATGATGGTTTTTCTTTTTGATTTTCTTCTATAATTATTAATGAAGGTGTTTTTCATGATGGTATAAAGCCATGCTTTTAAGTTTGTTTTCTCCTTAAACTTATCCTTATACTTCAACGCTTTTAAGAAGGTTTCTTGAAGTAAGTCTTCTGCATCTTCATTGTCTGAAGTAAGTTTTAAAGCAAAATATTTTAACGGGTTCTCATAACTTAATAGTTCACTGTAAAATTCCATGGCTTTAGTTTTTGTTTAATTATTTGATGACTAAATTAAACAATATGTATATACACATATCAATTTGTTTAAATATTTTAACAATTAATTAAACAAACTAGTGTTTATGCTAATCGAGCTAACAGTTCTTCTTTATTTTTAACAGGGATAATTGATGAAGGATAATCCAATTCATTAGATTCTATTGTTGGATTTTCAAGAAAGATGACTTCTTTAGCTAGGTAAGTTGACATTTCATTTACGTGTGTTTTAAGCTCTTCGATTCTAAGAATTATACTGTAGGTAATAATATAATCAGGTGAAATATGCTCGGAAAGTGTCTTTACTTGGTTAGCAGGAACCGATTGGCCTAAATAATATACCCTTATTCCTTTCTTCTTTAATAAATAGTAAAAGTACAGTAACCCTATTTCGTGGTATTCCCCTTCTGGTAAATACAAAATAGCTGTTGTATTTTCAACTGGCTTAGCCAAATTGTCTATCGCAGCAATTATTTTGTTTCTAATTAAATTTGATACAAAGTGTTCTTGCCCAGGCTGTATTTCATCACTTAACCATAAAATTCCTACCTTCTCTAAAAAAGGGTGAATTACATTTACAAGCGTTTTCTCAAAGCCAATTTCCTTAACACATAGATTGAAATAATCAGAAAATTCATCTTCATTGAAGTCGATCATTGCTGTAATAAGCGTTGTAATGCGTTTTTCAACTTCAACATTTTCTTGATCTATGTTTTTAACTTCTTCAAATAACTCTTGATCAGAAAGTTTAGCAATCTGAGAAATTTTCTTACCACTGTTACTAAGCAGTGCAACATTTAGTAAGCGCTTTAAATCAGAGTCGCAGTAGTATCTTATATTCGTATCTGTTCTTTGCGGCTTTAATAGTTCATACCGCTTTTCCCAAATTCTTAATGTATGGGCTTTTATACCTGAAAACTTTTCTAACTCTTTAATTGAATAATGTGCCATAACTAATAAAAACACTAAAAGAAAGTACTCAACACTTCAAACATTTAATGGTTTTTAAACTTTGAAAGCGACCAAAAATAATAGAAGCGTTTAACTTTGTAAAACTTTCATGAAACAAAACATTCAACAACAAGTTCAATCTGCACCAAAAAAACCTGGTGTTTATCAATACTTTGATGAAAATGGAAAGATTTTATATGTTGGAAAAGCCAAAAACTTAAAGAATCGTGTTTCTTCTTACTTCACAAACGACAAGCAAAAGAGTGGCAAAACACGTTTGTTGGTTCGCAAAATTGCAAGCATAAAATACATTATTACAGAAAGTGAATTAGATGCTTTACTTTTAGAAAACAACTTAATTAAAAAGCATCAACCGAGGTATAATGTCATGTTGAAAGATGACAAAACTTACCCTTGGATATGCATTAAAAAAGAACCCTTCCCTCGGGTTTTTAAAACGCGAACGGTAATAAAAGACGGCTCTGAATATTACGGTCCTTATGCCTCGGTTAAAATGATGGATACCATTTTAGACTTGGTCAGAAAAAATTACAAACTGAGAACTTGTGCCTACCAGCTCAGCATTGAAAATATAGAAAACGACAAATTTAAGAAGTGCTTAGAGTTTCATATTGGCAATTGCAAAGCGCCTTGTGAAGGTTTACAGACATTGGAAGAGTATGAGAATAACATTGAAGAAATTCGAAACATAATAAAAGGAAATGTTAGTGAAGTTAAAAAGCAGTTAAAATTGAGTATTCAAAAAGCAGCAGAAGAACTGGAGTTTGAAAGAGCTGCCGAATTAAAAAGCAAATTAGATGCTTTTGATAAGTACCAAGCCAAGTCTACAGTAGTTAATCCAAGCATTCACAATGTAGACGTTTTCTCTTTGATTGAAGACCATGATTTGGCTTATGTAAACTACATGAAAGTAAACAATGGTGCCATTATTCAAAGTCATACATTAGAGTTAAAGCGAAAGCTTGAAGAAAGCAAAGAAGAACTGCTTGAACTTGCGATTATTGAATTAAGAGAGCGCTTTAGCAGTGTTTCTAAAGAAGTTTTTGTGCCTTTTTTACCTCAATTTGAATTAGAAGGTGTTCAATTTCACCAACCTCAACGAGGCGATAAGAAAAAGCTTCTTGACTTGTCGCAGCGTAATGCGAAATACTTTATGCTTGAACGTAGGAAACAACAATCGAAAACTGACCCTGAACGACATACCAACCGAATTTTGGAAGGCATAAAAAAAGACTTACGTTTAAGTGAATTGCCTAGACATATTGAATGTTTTGATAATTCAAACATTCAGGGGAGCAATCCGGTTGCAGCTTGTGTGGTATTTAAAGATGGTAAGCCTTCCAAGAAGGATTATCGTCATTTTAATATAAAAACGGTTGTTGGCCCTGATGACTTTGCATCTATGGAAGAGGTTGTTCACCGACGTTATAAAAGGCTTTTAGAAGAAGGAGAGTCCTTGCCTCAATTAATTGTGATAGATGGTGGAAAAGGTCAGTTAGGCTCTGCTTTGAAGAGTCTAGAAAGACTAGGTTTGAGAGGAAAAATTGCCATTGTTGGCATTGCGAAACGATTGGAAGAAATTTTTTACCCAGGCGATAAGTATCCTTTGTTTTTGGATAAAAAATCAGAAAGCTTAAAAGTAATTCAGCATCTTAGAAATGAAGCACACCGTTTTGGAATTACCCACCACAGAAACAGACGTTCGAAAAACAGCATACAAACAGAGCTTTCAAATATTGAAGGAATTGGCGAAAAAAGTACAGAAGAACTGCTAAGAAAATTTAAGTCGGTAAAACGAATAAAAGAAGCCTCCATAAAAGAACTGGAAGAGGTTTTGCCACTGAACCGAGCAAAATCAGTCTACCAATATTTTAATAGTTAGTTTGGACTGCAAGTCCTAAAAAAACTTAGCACGGACTAGAAGTCCGCGCTAGCATAGTGTGTATTCAAGAATAAGGATAATGGATTAATGACAAAAACAAGGTCAAAGGGTTAAGTTTCTTTAATCTTTTATCCTTTCGCCTTAATCCAATTAAGTTAACTTATCCGCTAAAATTCGCATTTCAACAGCTGGAGAAATCTTCTCATACAAAATACGATAAACTGCGGTGGCAATTGGAATATCAACCTCAAATTTTTCATTGATTTTAATAATGCTCTTTGCCGCATAATAACCTTCTGCAGTCATGTTCATTTCCATTTGGGCTGACATTACCGAATAGCCTTTACCAACCATGCTGCCGAAAGTTCTATTTCGCGAAAATTGAGAGTAAGCAGTTACTAGAAGGTCTCCTAAATAGGCTGAAGATTTTACATCTCGGTGAATCGGGTTTACTTTATCTACAAAACGCTCAATTTCTTGCACTGCATTTGAAATTAAAACAGCTTGAAAGTTGTCACCATAACTTAAACCATGAAAAATTCCTGAAGCAACGGCATATATATTTTTCAAAATGGCTGAAAGCTCAGTGCCAAACAAATCATCTGAAACAGAGGTTTTGATATAACGACACTCTAAGCGGTCTGCAAGTGCTTGCGCTCGTTCTTGGTTTTGACAAGCAATGGTTAAATAAGATAAACGCTCTAAGGCCACTTCTTCGGCATGACAAGGTCCACTAATTATACCAATTTGATCATAAGGTGTACCAAACTGCTTGTGAAAAAAACGTGCAGGAATTTGATGCACTTCAGGCACAATTCCTTTTACTGCCGAAAAAATAGTTTTGTCTTTTAAGTCTTTGTTTTTGCGCTCGCCAAAAACATCCATTAAAAAAGCAGATGGTGTGGCAATTACAATGGTTTCAGAAGCCGCTATTACTTCTTCTAAATTGGTGCTAACATTAATTTTATCTCGTTCAAACTGAACCGAAGATAGATAACGTGGATTATGCAGGTACTTATTAATGTAATGCGCCTTATCTGGGTCGCGCATCCACCAATGAACCACCTCAGCATGGTTACACAAAATCTTAACTAAAGCGGTTGCCCAGCTTCCTCCGCCAATTACTGAAATATGCTTGTCTTCCACAACTCAATTCTTAGGTTAACGAAAGTACTAATTTAGATGAGAAAGGGTTCGATTAAACGAGTTCTACCGTTTTTAGATCTCCTTCTACCTTTACCTTAGCCATGCCTAACTTGTTAAGCCCTTTCATCCCTTTATCCCATTGTTTGTTGCTTAAAGCCGACTTTTCTTTTAATGCAGTTAACTCAATTGACTTTTCTTCTTTTAAAATAGTATAGATCGCTTTTTCCGCATCTGACATTTCAGGAACTTTCTTCTCCGGTTTCATTTGTGGGAAAAACAATACTTCTTGAATCGAAACATTGTTGGTTAAAAACATCACTAAACGGTCAATACCAATTCCCATTCCCGAAGTAGGTGGCATTCCATATTCTAAAGCACGCACAAAATCTTGGTCAATGAACATGGCCTCATCATCTCCCTTTTCAGAAAGTTTTAATTGGTCTTGAAAACGCTCCAATTGGTCAATCGGATCATTTAGTTCAGAGTAGGCATTGGCAATCTCTTTACCGTTTACCATCAATTCAAAACGCTCAGTCAAAGCAGGGTTATCTCTATGCTTTTTGCAAAGTGGAGACATTTCCACCGGATAGTCAATAATAAAAGTAGGTTGAATGTATTTGTGTTCACACTTCTCTCCAAACAACTCATCTATGAGTTTTGCTTTACCCATGGTTTCGTCTACTTCAAGACCAAGCTCTTTGCATTTTGCTCTTAGTTCTTCTTCATTTAAAGCAGCGGCATCAACACCAGTGTGCTGCTTAATAGCATCTAATATTGGAACCTTCGCATAAGGTGCTTTAAAATTTATTTTATTTCCTTGAAAATCAACTTCAGTAGAACCTAAAACTTTTGTCGTAACCGATTCTAGCATTTTCTCGGTATAATCCATCATCCAGTTATAGTCTTTATAGGCTACATAAATCTCCATTACGGTAAACTCAGGATTATGCGTTCGATCCATCCCTTCGTTTCTAAAGTCTTTGGCAAACTCATAAACTCCTTCAAAACCACCAACAATTAATCTTTTCAGATAAAGCTCATTCGCAATTCGCAAATAAAGTTCTGTGTTTAAGGCATTATGATGTGTTATAAAAGGTCGCGCAGCAGCCCCACCAGGTATTGGTTGCAAAATGGGTGTTTCTACTTCTAAGTAACCACTTTCGTTAAAAAATGAACGCATAGCATTCATCACTTTTGTACGAGTAATAAACGTTTCTTTCACCTTTGGATTTACCACTAAGTCTACATAACGCTGACGATACCGTTGTTCAGGGTCTGTAAATGCATCGTGAGTTTTACCATCACTATCGGTTTTAACGATCGGTAAAGGCCTTAAAGATTTTGACAAAACGGTCAATTCTTCTACTTGAACAGAAATTTCACCGACTTGTGTTTTAAATTGCTTTCCTTTTATTCCGATAAAGTCTCCGATGTCTAGGTGTTTCTTAAACACTTCATTGTAAAGCGTTTTATCTTCTCCTGGGCAAATTTCATCTCGGTTAAAATAAACTTGAATTTTCCCTTTGCTATCTTGAATTTCAGCAAAAGAAGCTTTTCCCATGATTCTTCTGCTCATGAGCCTCCCAGCTAAAATTACTTGTTTACCTTCTTTGTAATCTGCTTTAATGTCCACACTATAATGATCAGCAGGAAAAAGTGCTGCAGGATAAGGGTCAATGCCCAATTCTCTAAGCTTTTTCAAAGAATCTCTTCTCAACTGTTCTTGTTCGCTTAAAACTCTACTCATAAGGCTAAAAAATTTGGGCGCAAAGGTAGTTAATCAGCTTGAATTCATAAGGGCTTAAAGCTAGCTTAATGCAGTCATCTGAAGAATTTTCTTTTATTTGCAAGCTAAATTTTACTGCTATGATGCAAGACTTGATTCGTGATTTTAGTAAACACTTGACAGAAGCCATTTCGATTGGAGAAAAAACAAGCTTTTCTCCTTCTAATAACAAAATTGAAAATGTTTTGATTTGTGGCCTGGGTGGCTCAGGCATTGGTGGAACAATCATTAGTCAAATGTTGGCTCAAGAGTGTAAAGTTCCTATTCAAGTGAACAAAGACTATCACATTCCTGCATTTGTTAATGAGCATACTTTAGTGATTTGTTGTTCTTATTCTGGAAATACTGAAGAAACTTTAAGCATGTATGAACAAGCTAAAGAAAACGGTGCTGAAGTTAGCATTATCACTTCAGGTGGAAAGTTTGCTGAATTAGCAGAATCTAATCAACATAACATTTTAAAAATACCAGGTGGTCATCCACCGAGAGCTGCCTTTGGTTTGGCATTCCCACAATTGCTTTTCACTTTTGAAAAATATGGACTTATTTCAGATGAGAAAATAAGTCAATTAAATAGTGCGATTTCTTTGCTTGATCGTGAGGAAGAAACCATTCAAACCGAAGCGAAAAGCTTAAGTGAACGTTTGCATAAAAAAATGCCAATTATTTACAGTGAGTCTTCATTGGAAGGAGTAAGTGTTCGGTTTAGACAACAAATCAATGAAAACTCAAAAATGCTTTGTTGGCATCATGCCATTCCAGAAATGAATCACAATGAGCTAGTGGGCTGGAGAACAAAAGACGAAGATTTAGCGGTTGTTATTTTTAGAACTGAAGCCGATTACTACAGAAATCAAGAAAGGATAGAATACTCTAAAAAGGTTTTCAGTGAGTACACTTCCAATATTAATGAAGTGTATGCCAAAGGAGAAAATGACATTGAAAGAGTATGCTATTTAATTCACCTTGGCGACTGGGTTTCTTATTTTCTAGCAGAATTAAAAGGAATTGACTCTGTTGAAGTAGATGTGATTACAGGCTTAAAAAATATGCTGGCTGGACTAGAATAATTCGCTTCGCTCATAGAAAGTAGAATTATAGCTGGTTTTATCTCCTTTAGATACAAAAAATGCCTCCTGACTGGTTCCGATACTTCGAGAATGCATCGAAGTGCGGCAATTTTTCACTCGAGAAGACAAATCAAACTCAACTTTTAGCTTTAAGTACTTCTAATTTCTAACCATTAAACTTCATTCGCTTTCTGTAACTTAGTTGGCATGAAGTTTATCCGTTTTATCATTCGCTTTTTAGTTTCTCTATTGCTTGCTATTGGCTTAATTTGTTTAGGACTTTGGCTAAGTGGAAATGCACATTTAATTAAAGCCGTTCGCAGCACTTATTTAGTGGGTAAAACCGGACCCACCATTGACGATTATACCAAATTTGAAAACCGAAAAGTAGAAACCGGAACACCTCATCTTTGGCAGTATACAGCCAATTATCATAGCAATCATTTGTCGGATGAACTCATTCAAGAAATTGAAGATTGGGAAACCGCAGCTTTCCTCGTTATTCATAAAGATTCTATTGCTTATGAACGTTATTGGAATGGATATTCAGAAAAAAGCTTAACCAACACTTTTTCCATGGCCAAAAGTTTTACTTCTCTTGCCATAGGCAAAGCCATAGAAGAAGGACGCATTAAAAGTGTAAACCAAAAAGTAGGTGATTTTATCCCAGAATTTGCCGAAGGAGAAAAAGAGAAAGTGACGATAAAGCACTTGCTACAAATGACTTCAGGGGTTGATTTTGGAGAAAGTTATGGCGACCCTTTTGGCTATATGGCTAAAACATATTACGGAAGCGACCTATACGATTTAACCGTAAACAAGCCCATGAAATATGAGCCCGGAACGGTTTGGAAGTACCAAGGTGGAAATACGCTACTTCTTTCTTTCATAGTGGAAAAAGCCACTGGACAAACCCTATCTGATTATTTCAGTCAGCACTTTTGGAAACCACTAGGCGCAGCCGAAGATGCACTTTGGAGCTTAAGTGAAGAAGGTGGTCAAGAGCGTTCTTATTGCTGCTTTTACAGCAATGCCCAGGATTTTGCTCGAATAGGCCAAATGATGCTTGACTCTGGCAAATGGAATGGGAAACAGTTGATTAACCAAGATTATATAAAAAAGTCAATTTCTCCAGTAAATGTTAAAAATGAAGCTGGTAAACTAATCTACTATTATGGTTTTCAATGGTGGATGGGTAATTATGAAGGAATTGATTTTTATTATGCCCGTGGCATTCAAGGGCAGTACATTGTAGCTATTCCAGCTTGGGATGTGGTAGTGGTTCGTTTGGGGCACAAAAGAGACCCTAATGTGGGCGCTAAAGTGCCGAAGGACTTGTTTGTTTATTTGGAAGCAGCAAAGGTTGTTGTGAGATAAATTTTAAACAAACGAGCATTAAAACTGTTGCACTGAGAGCCACCAAGTAGACACGGAGAACCACAAAAGCAAACCAATTCTCTGAGAAACTCTGTGTTGCTTTGTGTAACTCCGTGTAACAACTAATTACATTAATTATTTAATATAAAAAGCACCAAGCCTTTCGACTTGGCACTCTCTAACTTTTTTAATTAAAACTTAGCCGTAACGGAAGTCACAAAATTCCTTCCTGCTCCGGAAATTCCGGAACTATAGGGCCGATAACGCTGGTCGCTAATGTTTTCCAAACCTGCGCTTAAGCTAAACTGTTCGGATAAACTGTACATCGCTTTTAGGTTTATGGTATACCAAGCTGGAGCATAGGTATTTCCCTGCTCGTCTAAAGCGTAAATCTCATCCTTGCCTTGCTCACTCACCGAAAGATCTTCATGAGACACTTCTGCTTGATAAAGTACATAAAACTGCAACTTTAGCTTATTCGCCTGATAAGTCAAACGGCTACTACCAAACATAGGCGCTGCATGTCTTGATGGACTCGTACTTCCATCTTCCATTTCTTCTTCCCCAAGCTGATAGTTAAAATCAGAAGAAAAAGCGAAACCTTGAGGAAGCTTTACTTCCAGGCCTGCTTGTATACCATATACGGTTGCTTCAGCTGCATTTTGTAAGGCTTGCACTTGACTTAGGCTACCATCGTACACAATGCTATCCTGACCATTTAATTGATAGTCTCTTCGCACCAAGGCATTTTGTAATATAGTATAGTATCCCGTTATGTCAATTTTTACACGCTCACCAATCACTTTAGCCACTCCCAAATCAATGTTATAAGCGTATTCGGCTTCTAAGTCAGGGTTCGGTACTACCACCGCGCCTGGTTCTGAATCAAATACTTTTCCAACATCATCTACATTAGGAGAGCGGAAAGCTGTTCCAAAATTGGCCTTAATTACCCAGCTTTCAGCCGGACGGTAAACCCCACCAAAACTACCGGTAATTGCTGCATTGTTTAGTTCAGCTTCAGCAAATGGAAAAGGATAAAAGTTCACATTATCCGAAAAATCTGCTTCAAGTGAAAAGGTATTATATCGTAAGCCAGCTTGCAAAACAAACTTTTCTGAAACATCATACTCATCATTTACATAAACCGCCGCCGATTGCCATGTAGCATCCGGATAGCGACTTGCACCAATGGAATTAATTCCAGTTGAAATATCTGTATCAATACCTTTTGAGAAAACGTCATTTTGAACAAATTCAAGCCCGTAAAAAAGCTTGTTCGTTTCGCTTGTCGCTTTTATAAAGTCTAGGTTTACCGAATAAGCATCCACTTCCTCTTCTCTATTTTCCCGGCTATTTCCGTTTAAGTTTCGGCTTATTCTGCTTTCTTCAAAAGCTTGCTGCGCCAATCGCAAGGTCATTTGGTCGTATAACTTATTCTCTCCTTTATGGCTGATGGTAAAATTGTTCATCATCCATTTTTGTGCACCATAATCCCATTCGGCATATCGAGCTGTACCATTTCTTTGTCTGGTATGCCGATCGTAACGACCATAAGGCGATGTTTCTGAATAGTGAAATCCGTATTGAAAATCCCAAGCTTCATTGGGTTTAAAGCGAATTTTTTGCATCATGTTTTGCTGTGAATAGGCCGACGGAACTTGTAATAGTTCATCTTCTTGTGTAACCACAACATCGGTGCTGTCTTGTCGCTGTACGTAATAGTTTTTCAAATAATCATCGGGCCCATTACTTCCTTGACGCAAATGGTCATAATCCCAACTGCTAAAGCTGCTGACAAATGCCCATTTTTTCCAACCTACATTTACATCAAAATGTCCGGTTTGCTCTTGGTTAGCCGAAGAATAACGTGCAACCGCTTTTCCGGTAACAAGTGGTTCATCCGTTAGCGAAAGTTGGGCTGTTAGGGTTTGAAAACTCATCACTCCGCCAATAGCATCACTTCCATAAATTACAGAACCAGGTCCAAAAAGTACTTCTGTATTTTCTACCGCAAAAGGATCTAGATTAATTACATTTTGAAGATTACCTCCTCGAAAAATAGCGGTATTCATACGCACACCATCAATGGTATAAACCAAACGATTTGTGGCAAATCCACGAATCATTGGGCTACCTCCACCCTGCTGGCTTTTTTGAATAAACACTTTACTGGAAATTCCCAATAAATCTGCCGCGGTTTGCGGGTTTTGAAAGGCCACTTCTTTGGGGCTAATACTTGTAATTTTAGAAGGGATTTCAGTGTTGTTTTGTTGCCATCTGCTGGCAGAAACAACGACTTCATCTATGTTCAAGTTTGAACGTTCCATGTAGATTTTGAAGTCTCTTTCCTCCAAATCATTAAAGCTTAAAATAAGAGTTTTAAAGCCCAAAGAGCGAATTTGAATTTCATCAAAATCTTTAAACACAGAAATATCTGCTTGACCTTCTGCATTGGTTATAGTCGATTTATTTAAACGTTCGCTGACTATAGTTACGAACTCCATCGCTTGTAAAGTCTCCTTTTCGTATACGGTAATTGTTTGAGCATACGAGATTATACCAAAAGACAATACAAGCCATAGAGAAAATAATTTTTTCATCTGTTAGCTAATATGTAATTAGAAAATTTAAAATTGAATGTTGATTTGAATTCATGATGAACTCAAATCAGCTAGAAATAGCTAACAATACTTGGGTGGTGGGGAGTTTGGTTTTGTATAACGATTAACCAAAAACGCATGATAGAAAAATTTCTTTGTTGATTGCTGCTCAATTTCGTTGAAGTTGACCAAACCTATATCTTGAAAATACAAGCTTTTAAATACTTTTAATAACTGTTGTTCTTTCTCTTGTTTTTCTTGACTTTGGTTGAAAATTCGATGAGTTAGCGCCCACACTTTTTTATTCAGTTTGGTTTCTTCAAAATCCCACCAACAGTAAAAAGTTAAAGTATCTCCTTCCGTTTCTCTTTCAACAATATCATACATTTCACCTTGGAATTGAAATTCCTTAGCGTGTTTCCATTTTAGTTTTTTCTCCGCATCTGCTTTTGAAAGTTTAATGGTTACCAATTCTGACTTATCAATTCCTGCAGCAATTTTCCATTTTACGGTTCTTTTAATAGTTGATTGCTCCATTTGAAACCATGAATACAATGCTATTGCTGGCATAATTAATACCAGTAAAAGAAAAATGGATATTCGTTTTTGCTTTTGCACCTTATTACAAAGGTGCGTTTTTCTTTCAAATTGTTGCCTTTTCCAAATAAAGTCTCAAAGAAAGAATATATTTAAAAGATGAATATAGAACAATTCAGAGATTACTGTTTGGCCAAAGAAGCAGTAACTGAAAGCTTTCCATTTAATGAAACCACCTTGGTTTTTAAGGTTTATGGAAAAATGTTTGCCCTTTGTGGAATTGACCCTTTTGAAACAACAAATTTAAAATGTGACCCCGAAAAAGCGATTGAGTTAAGAGAAAAGTTCAATGCTGTAAATCCTGGTTACCACATGAACAAAGTTCATTGGAATACCATACGTTTTCATGAGGACTTAGCAGACCAAGAAATTTTAAAATTAGTTGATCATAGCTATGAACTAGTAAGCAACTCAATCAGTAAGAATCAAAAAATAAAGTGGCTAGAACAAAATGCTAACTAACTAATTTTCGCAGCAAAGAAAGTGCAAAGAGCACGATAAAAATGTAAAATAAAATTTTAGCTATGCCTGCAGCTCCAGCAGCTATACCGCCAAATCCAAAAATTGCAGCAATGATTGCTATTACTAAGAAAGAAAGACTCCATCGTAACATATTGAAATAGTTTTAGTTTGGTTGATTAATTGTCAGTTATTAAACAATCTAAATGATGATAATGTTCAATTCATAGAATGATTCGTTACCATGTGCGATGGGTTTCGGTACTTTGTTGTTTAAAAAATAAAAACCATGGACTTTGAGCCCAAAAAGGAAAGTAGCTTAATCAAATCCCTCATAAAGTATTTTTTACAAGGACTGTTTTATACAGTTCCAATTGCAGCAACCATTTATGTAATTGTTTATGCAGTCATTCTCATAGATGGGATTATAAACATGGCTATACCTGGCTTAGGAATGATTGTTATTCTTGGAGCTGTAACACTAATTGGATTCTTAGGAACTCACTTTTTTATCAACTATTTTAAGCCGTTTGAAAGAGCGATAGAAAATACTCCTTTGATTAAAATCATATACACTTCTATGAAGGATATGATGAATGCATTTGTTGGGAAGAAAAAACAGTTTAAACAGGCTGTATTGGTAAAAATGGGAGGTGGTGTTGAGGTTGAACGCCTGGGATTTATTACGAAAGACGATCTTAGTGAAATTGGAATAAGTGAAGATAAAGTTGCCGTGTATATACCCTTTTCGTATGCTATAAGTGGACAAGTTTTAATCGTTCCAAAACAAAATATTACCTTGCTAGACGCTCCTTCTTCAGATGTTATGAAAATGATTATTTCTGGAGGAGTAACCTCTGTAGAGAAGCATAAAAACCATAAATAATTTAGATTATGAAAAAGTATTTTATCCTATCAATAAGCTTTTGTTTAATGTTTGTATTTAGCGCTAAATCACAAACCACTTCAGAGGCCAGAATAGTAGTAGAAAGCGTAAGTGATCTTCACGGAAAGGCTGTTGAAATTTTAATTAATCGAGCAGAAGAAAAAGACATTTTAAAAGCTTGGAAAAGTGTTTTGAAAGATTACGAGGGAGAAGTAAAGATGAAAGGAAATTCAGCTGAAGCTTTGGAGGTTATAATTCCATTAATTTCTAAAAACCCTTTAAAAGTAGTTGCAGAGGTAAAATCTGGACCGGAAAATCAAAAAGTTTTTGTAGCCATTTTTATGGAAGGAGATATCAATTATTCTGAAACAGAAACAGCCAAAAGACTAGTGGAAGATATGGCTAAAGAACTTTCCAAAGAAGCAACTGAAGATTATCAAAATAGTCAAGAAAAAGCCTTAAAGAGTCTTCAGGCTGAGTTAAAGGATTTAATCAGAGACAAAGAAAAGGCGGAAAAAAATATTGAAGATTGCAAAGAAAGTATCAAAGAGGCAGAATATGATTTAAAACAAAACGAAAAAGATAGAACCAAGCTTCAAGAAAAAATTAAAGAACAAGAAAAGAAATTAAAAGAGGCAAATGAAGAAGTTAAATCATTGGATTAGTTATACGCTAATCATTTTAAGTCTTGTTTCTTGTCATAGTCAACAGGAACAAAAGCAATCTAAAAAGCCCCTTTTAGGTGTTTGGCGAATGGAAATGAATTTGGGAGAAAAGCAACTTCCTTTCAACTTTACGCTTGACTTAAAAAGTACTAAATACGAAATGATAATCAGTAATGCTGATGAAAAAATAGCCGTGAGTGATATCATTCAAAAAGATGATTCCTTGTTTATTAAATTGCCAATTTTTGAATCTGAATTTAAGCTGGAAATAATAGACTCAACTCGTTTGGTAGGTGAATGGATTAACTATTACAAAAGCGATGATTACAAAATTCAAGTTCAGGCAGAATATGGAAATTCTTATCGTTTTAGTCAAAAACAAGTTGATTTTACACAAGATATTGCCGCTACATATGAGGTAGTTTTTGAAGAGAAATCTGGAGAAACCTTTCCAGCCATTGGAATACTTAAGCAAAGTGGAAAGCAAGTTAGTGGCACTTTTGCAACAGAAACGGGAGATTATCGACACTTGGCCGGAGAAATCATTGATGATTCAATATACCTCTCCACCTTTGATGGTTCACATGCTTTTCTATTTGAGGCAGCAATAAAGGATAGTTTAATTGAAGGAACCTTTTGGAGTGGAAATCATTACCAAGCCAATTGGAAAGCAAAACGAAACCCTGATGCTAGTTTGCGAAACCCTGACTCGCTAACTTTTCTAAAAGAAGGCTATGATTCTTTTGATTTTTCTTTTCCTGATGTAAATGGAAATCTTGTTTCCTTTTCAGATGAAAAATTTCAAAATCAAGTAAGTATTATACAAATCATGGGGTCTTGGTGTCCCAATTGTTTAGATGAAACACGTTATTTAACTGAACTTCATGAAAAATACAAGCAATCTGGATTACAAATTGTTGCCTTAGCTTTTGAAAGAACAAGGTCTGAGGCTCAAGCCTTAAAAAATTTAGAAGCCTTACAAGTAAGAACCTCAGCTTCGTATCCTTTTTTACTTGCCGCTTGGAATAGAAAAACAAAAGCTGCTGAAATACTTCCGATGTTAAACCATGTTATGTCGTTTCCAACAGCCATTTTTATTGATAAAAAAGGAAAAGTTAGAAAAATACACACTGGTTTTTATGGACCAGGAACCGGTGAATACTATGAAAAGTTTACTTCAGAAACAGAAGCTTTTGTTAAACAGTTGCTTGACGAGTAATCTTCTTGTTTTAATCGACCTTCAACTGAATTCTTTCTTCAGAATTAGCCAATTGCCAAGCCGTTAAAAAAACCAATCGAGCTATTCGAGCGGTTTTGTCAAAATCTATTTTATCTACCGTATCGGTTTCTTTATGGTAGTCTTCATGAACTCCGCTGAAGTAAAAAATGACAGGCACGTTATTTTTTGCAAAGTTGTAATGGTCTGAGCGGTAGTAAAAACGATTTGGATCTTTTTCATCATTAAAGGTATAATCTAAATTGAATTGGGTATATGTACTATTCACCATTTCACTCACTTCATGTAAATCTTGACTTAACTTATCTGAGCCAATTAAATATACATAATTACTATCCTTTTTATGCGCTTCATCATACCGTCCAATCATATCAATATTCAGATTAGCAACTGTATTTTCCAAAGGAAAAATGGGATTGTTAGTATAGTATTTTGAGCCTAGTAGTCCTTTTTCTTCTCCTGATACTGGCATAATTAGAATGCTTCTTTTAGGTCTAAATCCATTTTTAACCGCTTCTTGAAAAGCCTCTGCAATTTCAATTAAAGCCACCGTTCCAGTTCCATCATCATCTGCACCATTGTAAACCACAGAATCTTCTTTTCCTAAATGATCATAATGAGCTGTTAAAACAATAACTTCCTCTTTTTTTTCGGTTCCAGGAATAAAAGCAATAACATTTTCTCCAAATAAGGTATGCGTTGGTTTATTTATTGAAATTGTAAGGTCTGTAGTAAATCGATCTTTCTCTTTTATGCCCTTCTTTTTAATTTTATTCAAATCAATACCTCCAATATTCAATAATTGGTCAGTCATTTCATCCGTCATTTTTACGGTAAAAAATGAATCATTTGCTTCTTCCGCAAGCTTCATTTTAGGTTTAGTAAAATAGTGCTCATATTTTTCAAGCATAACTTTTACTTTAGAATCATTCACAAAAACACCAAGAGCCCCATTTTTTTTGCACCAATCAACTTTATCTCTCAATGCCCATTCTTTTTCAGTTTTTAGTTTAGAAGCTTGACCATCTAGCAGAAAAACAACTTTGTTTTGAACATCAATATTTGCATATGAATTGTAATTGTCTTCAGGAATTCCAAAACCAACAAAAACTAGCTCAGTATTCAATTCTCTATTATCAACTATAGCCGGATTAAATAAAAAATCTTTGTTCAATTGATATTCTACGTTTTCAATTTTAATTGTTAAACCTGTATTTTCTTGTTCAACTAATTCAAACCGTTGCTCATAATTCAAGTTTTTATAATCTTGAATACCAGCTCGTTTAAATTGATTTATTAAATACTTTTTGGCCATTTTCTGACCTTTTTTTCCAGTTGCCCTTCCTTCAAATTCATCCGATGCAATTATTCGTAAATGCTTACTAATGTCTTTTGATTGAATGGTTTGCGCAAATCTCCATGCAGTTGAATCAAATTCTTGTGCATATGAAAACGCAATGCTTAAAAAAGCAAATGAAAAAATAAATGACTTCATCTATCTAAATATTGATTTTATTAACTCTTCGTTCATGTCTTCCACCTTCAAATTCAGTTTCTAAAAAGGCTTTTACACAGTTTAAGGCCATTTCTTCAGAAATAAAACGAGCAGGAATTGATAGAACGTTTGCATTATTATGTTGTCTTGCTAGTTCAGCCAACTCTACATTCCAACAAAGCGCAGAACGTACATCTTTGTGCTTGTTTACTGTCATGTTAATTCCATTGCCACTTCCACAAATGGCAATTCCTAGATCACATTCATTTGTTGCAATACTTCTGGCAATCGGATGAGCTATATCCGGATAGTCACAACTTTCTTCACTTTGAGGTCCAAAATCAATAAATTCGTGATTAAGACTATTAATAAAGCTCTTTAATTTTTCTTTTAATTGATAACCTGCATGGTCGCCACCGATTGCAATTTTCATGATAAGATTTGTGTTAGTTTAATGTTAATATCTTAGTTTGTTTTGTTTACTGATTGCTTAAAACTTCTAAAATTTAAATTTTGCTAAACCAATTATTTTTAGAATTGATTATTGCAACGAAATTAAGCCTTATTTAAAGTCTAAATTTTAAGCCACTTCTTAATATTAAATCAACACTTATTTTACATAAATGAAACAAAAGTTTTACGCAAAGTGTCTTTTTTAAAATAATGTTAATAGCTTTTAAATTATTTGAGTTTGAATATTTTAAAACGCATTTGCATGTTTATAAAGTGTTATTTTGTTTTAATAAGTGAAACTAGCAAAGGATTTAAGTATAAAATTTGAACAGTATTAACCTGCTAATAGTAGTAGTAATTTTATTTAAATTTTTTATTTCTCTTTTATAATATATATATGTTGTTAATAAGGTTTTTGATTTTTGTTTTTTTCATTCCATCTTTGGTTTGCGCCCAAAGTATAAATAAGGAAAATCCAAATTATAAAGCATTTTATTATCCTAACGGAGAAATTTCAAGTGAAGGTTATTTTGTAGATGGAAAGCCCAATGGCTATTGGGTTACTTACTATCCTAATCAACTCAGAAAATCAGAAGGTAATCGAAAGAATTTTTTATTGGATAGTACTTGGCGTTTTTATGAAGAAAATGGTAATTTAAAAAGTATTCTTACATACAAAGAAGATTTGCGGCATGGTAAAAGTTTATATTTTTCAAATTGTCAGTTAATCAAGGAAGAAAACTATAAAAACGATTTGTTGGATGGTGATCAACTAATTTATTTTGAAAGCCAAGACTCAACTTTAAGTTTAAAAAGTAAAACCACTTTTGAAAATGGTAAAGAAGAGGGCTATAGTTTTAAATATGCAAAGGATGATGGTAGAATAATTAATATCATACAGTATAAAGAAGGTTATGTAACTAGCAGAGAAACAGTTAATAAGAAAGATGAACAAGGAAGAAAGCAAGGAATTTGGAAAACCTATCACAAAAATTATCGGGTAAAAAGAGAAGAGCGTTATAAAGATAATTTGTTGAATGGTTATGTAAAAGAATATAATTCGGAAGGAAGATTAGAAAGTGCTAGCCTTTATATAATGGGTGTAAAGCAATCTGAAGAAGAAAACCAAGCCGATTTCAATATTCAGAATACTTATTATGAAACAGGAGCATTAAAAACTCAAAGCACATACAATTTAGCAGGCAAAAAAGATGGAATTTCAAATGAGTATACCGAAGAAGGTGAAGTAAAAACAACTGAAATTTATAGAAATGGTTATTTACTAGCAAAAGGAAGAATTGATGTAAAAGGCTTGTATCAAGGTGTTTGGGAAAATTATTATTTAAATGGAAATCTGAAAAGTAGAGGGGAATATAAGAATGGGAAAAAGTATAAAAAGTGGGAGTATTTCTTTCAAAATGGAAAATTAGAGCAACAAGGGTTTTATGATGATAATGGTCTATTTACTTCTGAATGGAAGTGGTTTTATGATAACGGCCAACTGTTAAGAAAAGAAGAATATCGAAGAGGTTTAGAAGATGGATATTCAGAAGAATATGATCGTAAAGGAAATGTAATTTCAAAAGGAGAATATTTTGATGGAGAAAAAGAAGGAGAATGGTATTATGAATTAAACGATCATAAAGAAGAAGGAAAATACCGATATGGCCAAAGAAATGGTGTTTGGAAACATTACTATCCTAACGGCAAAATAGCATTTGAAGGTGCTTATGTAGATGGAAGTGAAGAAGGTAAACACGAATATTTTTATCCAAATGGGGTTATAAAAAGAAAGGAAGAATACGAATACGGTGAAAAAACAGGAAAATGGCAATGGTTTGATGAATTTGGAGCAGAAACCATGTCTATTACTTATAAGAATGGAAAGACAAAGCGAATCAATGGAAACCGAGTTAATTTTTCTGATATTTAAGGATTCATTCGAAGAATCTTAAAAATGCCAATAAGTAGAAAAGGCAGACAACTTAAACTTAATGGAAAATTATTACTTCAATTAGAGTTAGTAATTGGTTTTATCATTGTTTCCTTTTTAGGATTTTTTCTTGATTACATAGGAATTGTTGGTTATTCCCTAAAAATGGGTTTAAGTCTTGGATCCATTTATTTCTTTTTCTTACTTCTATCTATTATTTTTTCATGGGTAAAAGAAAATTTAAAATCATTCATTTTAGCGGCATACATTATATCCCTCTTGTATTGCATATTTATATCTTATTTAAATAACTTTTCTTCAGCTCATTACTATTCTTTTTTACTCATTTTCTTGTTTTTTTCCTTTGTTCAAGACCGAGTACGTTATTTTTTAATTTGCAGTTCAGTTGTAGTTTCGGGCTTATTACTTGGTTTTTTATTCAGTAAAAATTTAGAAATAGAAGAGGGTTTTATTTTTTTATTATCCTTTTTAGTTGTCTTTATTTTAGGATTAACGGTAACTTTTTCAAGAGAGAGATTAAAAAGTAATCTGATAAGTAGAAAAAACTTATTGAATTATATATTTAATAATGCAAGTGATGGTTTAATCTTGGTTAATAAGAAAAACAGTTTCATTGAAGATTGTAATTCTCAAGCTTTAGAAATTTTGAGAATTACCACAAGAAATGAAATTGTAAATCATAGAATTGATACAATTCAGTATTTAGGTTCCTATTTGTTTAAAGATAAATTAGAAGAAGATTTACTTCAAACGATAGAACTTGCGGATAAAAGAATTTTAAATTTTACGGTTAAGTCATTTCATTATTCCAAAAATGAATATTGGCTAATTGATTTAAAGGTTTATCAAAATAGATTGGATTTAAATGTATCTGAAGAATTTAATTTAATTATTAAAAATTCGGAAGATAATTATCGTTATCTATTTGAAGAGAGTTCTTCTATGATTTGCATTATGGATATGGATGGTTATGTAAAAGATGTAAATCAAACTTTTTTGAAGGAGATGAATTACTCAAAAGAAGAACTTGTCGGAAAGAAGTTTGATTATTTAGATGAGAATGAAGGCCAAAAAGCAGTAAATGAATTAATTCTGAAAGGTAAACTGCAAGAATTTCATAAACGCTTAATTGATGGAAGTGGAAAAGTAAAAGAAATAGAAACTGTACTTAAAAGTGGAAAGTATTTTGGTGAAAATGTAATTATAAGTAATTCAAGAGATATTACAGCTAGAAAGGATTTAGAGAGGAGAGTAAATTTGATTCTGAATCGGTATAAAGCCCTTTTTGATTTATCGCCAATTAGTATAATAATACTTGATAGCGAGAGAAAGATTGTCAATTATAATCCGGCCTTTAAGAAACTTTTCAAATACCATGAAGTAGAATTAACAGGCAAGCGAATTAGAGAATTTTCTCATCCTGAAGATTATTATTTGAACGATGAAAATATGGTCCTTTTGCTTTCAGGGAAAAAGAACGTAGTAACAACCAAAAAGCGCTTTATTGATAAAGAAGGGAAGGTATTAAATATATTAATGAACATTTCTTTACTGAAAGAAGAGGATGAAATAGGTTATAGAATTTTAGTTCATATGATAGATTTAAGTGAAATTACTAAAATTCAAAAGCGAATTGAAATTTCTGATAAAAGCTATAAAGAGCTTTTTGATAACTCGCTAAATCTTTTATATGTTTTAAATAGCAATAATGAATTTATAGATGTTAATCAATCTGTTCTTGAACTTTACGGATATTCAAAAGAAGAAATAATTGGAAAGTATCCGGATTTATTTGCTGCACCTGATTTAAATGATATGATTTATGTGCAGGAGAAAATCAAAAAGGCATGGTTAGGGGAAACACAAAATTTACTTTGGTGGAGTATAAAAAAGAATGGAGATATATTTCCAAAGGAGTTGAATTTGAAACTTGTAAATTATAAAGGTGAAAACGTACTGCTTGCCACAGGACAAGACATTTCTGAAACGTATAACTATGAAAAACAGCTAAGAGATAAAGAAAGAAGATTTAGACAATTATTTGAGAGGAATTTGGCTGGTATCTATCGTACTAATAGAGAGGGATTTTTATTAGAGTGTAATTTATCGTTTGCCCAAATATTAGGTTTTAGCAGTGTTGAAGAGATCAAGCAGAAAGTGAATGCAACTGATTTTTACTTTAGTGAATCTGATCGAAATTATTTAATTGAAAAAATTGAAAAAACAGGAAATTTAGTTGGTGAAAAAGTTAACCTAAAAAAGGTAAATGGAGAAAGTATTTCAGCAATTATTAGTGTATCACAAATTTTTGATGAAGACAATCAATTCAAATATTTTGAAGGAAACGTAATTGATATTACAAAGCTTGATGAAGCTCAAAAGGAATTAACAAAAAGTAGAGAAGACCTAAGAAAATTAATCGATTATTCGCCTTTTGGAGTATTAATTATTCAGCATAATAAAATTCAATTTGCTAATGAAAAAGCTATTCATTTATTAGAATATGAAAAACTAGATAATCTAGTTAACATTCAATTTAGCGAATTGTTTTCTCCAGAGAATCAACATTTTTCATTAGAGTTATTAGATGAAAGTAGATTTGATGAAATTGCCTTTAAAGAGTTTCAACTACAAACCTTAAATCATAAAAGAATTGATGTAGAACTTAAAGCAACATTTATATCATTTAATAATATCAAGAGTACTTTAATAAGTATTATTGATTTAAGCTACAAAAAGAAGATATTAAAGGAAAAAGAAAAAGTAAGGTCTGTTGAAACATTGAATAAAATGCTTCAAGCAGAATTGGAAGAAAAAGAAAGAACACAAAAGCGATTAGTAGATGCGCAATCCTACACAGAAGGGATTATAGAAAGTTCTGTAGATATGATTTTTACAGCTAATATTAATTATCAGCTAAACAGATTAAACTCAGCAGCTTTAAATGAATTTAAGATTGATAAAATAGATTCAGAAAAGTCTATTTATACGCTGTTTGATTCATCCAAAGAGACCATTAAAGTTCTTAATACACTCGAAACAAGTAAAACCTTTAGTGGCGAAGTTTGGTTAAGAAGATCAGATCAAACCACATTTCCTGCCTACTTATCATTAAGTTATCTCTTTAATTCAGATGAAGAAGTATTAGGGATTATGGGGGTAGCTAGAAATATAAGTGATATAAAAAGTAAGGAGAATGAGATAAAAGAGCAAGCCTCGAAGCTAAATGCCATCATTGAAAGTAGCTCACATTCATTTTTTACTGTTAATAACGATTATGTATTAACTTCATTCAATAAACCATTTCAAGAAGATTTAATGATTCATCATAATCTAAATATTCATGTTGGAATGGAATTTAAAGACACTTTTGCAGCTCCTAGTATTGAAGAAAAAGAATTCTTTACATCATTTTGGAATGTGAAGTTTAAAGAAGTTTTTAGCGGAAAGTCTTTATCTTTTGAAGTAGAAAGAACGAATATTCGAGGTGATATTTATTATCGAGAAATATTTTTAAATCCAATTTTTTCGAATAATGTAGTTTCAGAAGTATCTGGTATAGCTCATGATATAACGGAGAAAAAACGAAATGAAATAAAACTTTATAATTCACTAAAAGAGAAAGAAGTACTTTTAAAAGAAGTGCACCATAGGGTTAAAAATAATATGCAGGTAATCTCAAGCATTTTAAGTCTTCAGTCTGCCTATGTTCATGATCAAACCATTTTAAATATTCTAAGAGAAAGTCAAAATAGAATTAAGTCAATGGCATTTATTCATGAAAGCTTGTATAGAACAAAAGATTTCTCAAAAATTGTATTTTCTGAATACCTCAAAAATTTAGCTCAAAATTTAATTGATACCTATGAGCTTAAAACAAACGATGTGTCATTAATTGATGAACTTGATAAAATTTACTTAAATTTAGACTCAGCAATACCTTGTGGTTTAATAGTAAATGAGCTTATTTCAAATTCATTGAAGTATGCGTTTGTAGAAAATCAAAAAGGAGAGATCTATTTATCTCTCAAAGAAATTGCTAATAATGGAAACACAATAGAACTTGTAATTGCTGATAATGGCGTAGGAATTTCAGACGAAATAGACATAAGTCAAACAGAAACACTAGGTCTACAATTAGTTTCCACTTTGGTAGAGCAAATAGAAGGAAATATTAAAATAGAAACTAATAAGGGTACAAGATTTACAATTACATTTGAAGGTAAACAAGAATGATGTCCGACAAAAAAATTTTAATCGTTGAAGATGAAGCAATCGTAGCTAAGGATATAGCCGTTTGTCTCAAAAAAATTGGATATAATGTTTTAGGTACATTTCCTAAAGCTGAAAAGGCACTTGCATTTATTGAGGATATTAAACCTGATTTAATTTTAATGGACATTATGCTTGTAGGAGGTATGTCAGGTATTGAAGCTTCTGCAAAAATTAAAGAGCAATTTAATATTCCAGTTGTTTTTTTAACTGCATATGCTGATGAAAAAACAATTAGTAAGGCTAAAGTAACAGAGCCTTATGGTTATATTATTAAGCCTTTTAAAGAGATTGATTTGCGTACGAGCATTGAAATGGCTTTATATAAATTTAAAAAAGAACAAGAGAAAATTGCAGGAATAAACTCTTCTAGTTTAAGTAATGCAAGTTTAGTTTCTAAAGAGTTTATTTATGTAAAGTCTAATTCTAAACTGGTAAAACTTCTAAATGATAATATACTGTTTGTTGAAGCTTTAAAAGATTATGTGATAATTCATACCATAAATGAACGCTTTACAATTCACTCTACGATGAAGGATATGGAAAAGAAACTACCTTCTGAACAATTTATGAGAATTCATAGATCGTACATATTGAACTTAAAGCGAATAAAGGCTATTGAAAGCGCAATTGTCTTACTTGAAAACTCTGAAAAAAAGGTACCAATAGGAGGTTCATATAAAGAAGAGTTATTTAAGCGAATTAACTTGGCCTAGTAAATCGCTCTAATCGAACAGCATTATTTAGTTCAAGATTTAATTCGATAAAGTCAATAAACTCTTTACTTAATAATGGAGCCATAAAACAACCTCTTGAACCTAAGCCATTAAAGATATAATAACCACTTGTTTTATCTTTTCCCATAATGGGTCTTCGATCTCTTATAGAGGGTCTTACAGCAGCTTCATGATTTACTACTTGATAGTCTGATTTTATGAAACCAGATAATAAGTCTTCAAGCTCATCTCTTTTCGTTTTTGATGGTTCAGTATTTGTAAAATCACGATCATATGTTGCTCCAACTTTATACTGATTATCACCTAATGGAAGAATAAATACTTTTTTTTTGAGAAGTTTCCTTTCTTGGATTTTTGTGTCTTCAATAGTTAGTACTTCTCCTTTATTCCATCCAAAAGGAATATGTTTAAAAAATGGGTTGTTTTTAGCACCATATCCTTCACAAAAAATAAGGTGATTAAACGCATGGTTTTCATAGTGGTTTCCTTCAATTAAATCATAATTAAAAGACTTTTCAACGAGTTGATTATTACGTATCAAGTGTTTTCGAAAATGTCCAAGAAAACCTTTTAAATCAAACCAACCACTGTGTTTTACCAAACCATAAGAAAAGTTTTGGGTAAGTACGTCATTTTTTTTTGGAGGAAGAATTTCTTCTTGAATCCAATTTTTAAGTGAGGCTTTATGATACCGATGCTTCCAAAATTTTTTTTCATCGTCAGATTGAATTAATTTATATAAACAATCATTGTGAAAATAGTTTTTACCCATGTAATCAGCTAACTCCCTATAAAAGGAAATATTATATTCACTGAATTCTTGAGCTCTCCAGCTTAATGTTAAGCGCCTTAAAATAACAGGATTGATAACCCCTGCTGCAACCCAAGAAGAAGAATTTGTAAACCCTTGGTCTATTATTAGAAATGACTTTTTTCTTTTTAAAAGCTCAAAGGCAAGAAAACTACCAGCTATTCCTTGTCCAACAATTAGGTAATCCACTTTATTCATAGGTCAAAAGTATTTATTCTCCATGTGTGGCCGTTAAAAATGACTAACTTTGCTTCAAATTAAGCGATATGGAAGAAATCGTATTTCAGGCAGGAATGATTGGTCCGCAACAGATTATTTTAATTGCGGTTTTACTTATTCTTTTATTCGGAGCAAAAAAAATTCCTGAATTAATGAAGGGAGTAGGTAAAGGCATTAAGGAGTTTAAAGATGCTACCAACGCTGAAGAAACTGAAGAATCTGAAAATAAGAAAAAGTCTTAAAACTTAAATAGTTGAACAACTATACCTCTCTTAAAAAAGTTCAAGAAGACCTTAAGAATGGGCTAATTAGCTGTGAAGAATTAACACAGCACTACCTTGATGTAATTGAATCTAAAAAGGATTTAAATATCTTTTTAGAAACGTTTAATGATTCCGCTATGGCTAAAGCCAAAGAAGTTGATTCAAAACTTAAAGATGGCACGGCAGGTAAGTTAGCAGGAATGGTTTTAAGTATCAAAGACAACATTTGTTATAAAGGCCATAAAGTTTCAGCTTCTTCTAAAATTTTATCGGGGTTTGAAAGTCTTTTTTCATCCACCGTGGTTGAAAGATTATTACAACAAGATGCAATTATAATAGGAAGGACCAATTGTGACGAATTCGCTATGGGAAGTTCAAATGAAAATTCTGCATTTGACCAGGTAAAGCATCCACAGTTTAATGCTTATGTACCTGGAGGTTCAAGTGGAGGTGCAGCAGCTTCAGTAGCAGCAGGAATGTGCTTAGCCGCCTTAGGCTCTGATACTGGAGGCTCAATAAGACAGCCAGCAAGCTTTTGTGGAATTGTCGGACTTAAACCAACTTATGGAAGAGTTTCTAGACATGGTTTATTGGCGTATGCATCATCTTTTGACCAAATAGGACCATTAACAAATAATGTTGAAGATTCGGCTCTAATCACTGAGGTAATTGCTGGAGAAGATGAGTTTGATAGTACGCTTAGTACAAATGAAGTACCTAGGTATGCTGATAATTTAAAGGAGTCAAAGAAATTTAAAATAGCTTATTTAGACTGCTATGTCGATCACGAAGGAATAAATCCTGAAGTTAAAAGTAGAACAGTAGAGATACTGGATAAATTGGAACAAGAAGGACATCAAGTAGAAAAAATTGAATTCGAATTTTTAGACCAGTTAGTTCCTACGTACTATATTTTAACAACAGCAGAAGCATCTTCTAATTTAGCAAGATATGATGGTATTCATTTTGGATATCGAAGTGGTAATGCAGAGAATTTGCTTTCAACATACGTCAAATCTAGATCAGAAGGATTTGGCCCTGAAGTAAAACGTCGAATAATGCTAGGAACTTATGTATTAAGTGCAGGTTATTATGATGCGTATTATAGCAAAGCTCAAAAAGTACGAAGGATTGTAAAGGAGAAAACTAAAGAAATATTTAAAGAGTATGACTTCATTCTTTCTCCAACAACACCAAGTACAACCTTTAAAATTGGAGAAAAGGCAAATGATCCAATTCAACTTTATTTAGAAGACATCTTCACAGTTCAAGCAAACTTAGCAGGTATACCGGCTATTTCATTACCTTTAGGCAAAACAAAAGAGGAGTTGCCTTTTGGTATTCAACTCATGTCAAATAGTTTCGAAGAAGAAAAGCTATTGGCATTTTCCAATGAACTCTTCAACACGTTTTAGTTAATAAAACAATCTTTTTCTTCTAGAATCAAGTTTCTATTTAAAGAAATTAGCGTTTATACAACAGACTATTTGTTTGGACGTTATACCCTACATTAATTTTTCTATGAATAATACATTTTCACTTTTTTTACTTTTAATCTTATCAATAAACACTTTTGCTACCTCGGAAAGTGACACGAACAAAATAGAGTATCAAATTCGTGAAGATGATCCTGTACTTGTTGCAATTGATAGTGCAATTGCAAGATGGGGAATAGCTGAAACCAATGATGATTTACTTAAATACCAGGACTCAATAGATATAGATGCATCACCTGTTTCTTTTGTCTTGATTGATTCAATCATTGAAAGACGATTAAAGGTATTAGATGACGCTACGCCAATTCATCTAGCATATAATGAGCAAGTAAAAGCGTTTATTAATTTATATATCAATAAGCGACGAAGTTTAAGTGAATCTGTTCTAGCACTTTCACCGAGTTATTTTCCAATGTTTGAGGAAGTGTTAGATCGTTTTGAAATGCCTTTAGAGCTTAAGTATTTGGCTATAGTTGAATCAGCACTTAATCCTGCAGCAAGATCTTGGGTTGGTGCTCAAGGTTTATGGCAATTTATGTATGGCACAGGAAAAATTTATGACCTAAAAGTGACATCATATTATGATGAAAGAATGGATCCTTATAAATCTACAGTTGCGGCTTGCAAATACATGAGTGATTTATATAAACTATATCAAGATTGGAATTTGGTTTTAGCTGCATATAATAGCGGTCCTGGAAATGTAAATAAAGCAATTAGAAGATCTGGAGGTCAAAAAGATTATTGGGCTATAAGACCATATTTACCTAGAGAAACGAGAGGTTATGTTCCAGCATTTATTGCTGTAAACTATATGATGAGTTATGCTTCAGAGTACCAACTTTTCCCTAAAACAGATTTAGTGTTAGAAAACACGGATACTGTGCACATTAAGCGAAGTATGAGTTTTTCGCAGCTTTCCAAATATATTGATATAGATGAAGAAAGCTTAAAGAAGCTAAATCCTCAGTATAAGTTAGGCTTTATACCAGAATCAAAAAAGGAGAAAACCCTTTGTTTACCAATGGATAAAATTGGCTTGTTTGTTACAAACGAACTTGCCATATATGCTGACATTCGAAGAATAGAAATTGAAGATAGTATTGCCGGAAAGGCAACTCAACCTGATTTACCAGATATGTTTGTTCATCGCGTTCGCAGTGGAGAGTTTTTGGGGTATATAGCCAATAAATATAACTGCAGTGTTAGAGATATTATGAGTTGGAATAATTTAAGATCTACGCGGTTAAACCCTGGTGATCGCTTGACTATTTATTCAAAAAACCATGCAAGCTCGGTTCAAAGAACAACAGTGGCAAGTAGCAATTCTAGTGAGATAAAAGAGGAGGGAAACTATCAAGTTCATTTAGTGAAAAGTGGAGATACGCTTTGGGATATTGCCAAGAAATATAATAACACATCTGTCAATGATTTAAAACGCTTAAATAGCAATTTAAACTTTAAAAGACTAAAACCAGGTATGCAAGTTAAAATTAAAGCAATTAGCTAGTGACTAGATTCTTTTTATTTATATGTATTAGCACTTTATTGATGGCTTGTGGCCAAACGGTCTCAAACAAAGAGGTTGATAAATCTTTATTACCAAAAAGTAGTGGCAAGTATGGAGAAGTATTAGTTGTTCTGGATACTAGTTATGAGAGCAAGAAAACTGGCGAAATGGTTAGAAAGATATTTAATCAAATGATGCCAGCTCTTCCTCAAGCAGAAACTCAGTTTAGGATGTCTACCGTGCATGAAGATGCATTCAAGTCAATTTTAAAACGAAGTAGGAATATATTGAAGTTAATTATTGCCAAAAAAAGAAAAGCAAAAATTGATATTGAAAGAGATGTTTGGGCTAAGAATCAGCTATTGATTCAAATCACGGCTTCATCAGATCAAGAAGCTTCAGAAATTTTAGAGAAGAATTTAAATGCAATTCGAGCTTATTTTAACGAAGAAGAAATAGATCGATTAATCAAACAATATAAGATAAGACCGGAAAAAGATTTGATCAATGAACTAAGGGAGAAGTATAATATTTCTTTAACGATTCCACCAGGGTTTGTGTTAATGGATCAATCAGAAAAGGGCTTTTGGATTAAGAAAGAAAAGAGATTAGGAGAGCATTTAATTTTACAAGGTGTTAGTGTTTATAAATTACCCTATACAAATGACTCTTTGTTTGATTCTAAGGCGGTAATTGATAGTAGAGATAAGTTTACTCGTAAACACATTCAAGGGTCGTTAGAGGGCTCTTATATGGCCGTTTATTCTGAATATGAGTTAAACACTACTGATTTTAATTGGAAAAACAATTATGTTAAGGAGTATCGCGGCCTTTGGAATATGAAGAATGATTTTATGGGAGGTCCTTTTGTACACTATGCAATTGTAGATACCAATCGAAATGAAATTATTCATTTGGATGGATTTGTTTATGCCCCCAAGTTTAACAAGCGCGAATACTTACGCGAATTGGAAGCACTCATTCGAACGGTTTCATTTTCGACTGATTAAGCAAATACCTCTTCTAGAATATCTAAGCTTTTTAGATTTGTTAGTGCTCCTGTTTGGTAGTTTAAGAATTTGACATAAAATCGCAGAAGTTTATTTCTTTCAATTCTGTTATCCAGTTTACCTAAATTCACCTTATTTATTATAGATTTCAAATCTTGAGTTTCATATTGTTCATGCCTAGGTTTATTCACTACAAATTGAGCTTCTTGATAGTCAAAATAGCTTCCTTCAGTTTCTGTATTTGGTTGAATACCCAAAAGGTGGATATATTCATTTAAAAAGTAAATATGGAAGTTGGACACATAATCAGCTACATTTAGTGCTTCTGAGTTTTTCCAAAGAAGGTTAAAAAGCGCTTTGTTTTCTTCTTCTTCTTTTATAGTAGCTAAGAGAACCTCTGCAATAAAGAATTTAATGGCATTCTTTTGAATGATTTTTTCTACCGATTCTTTTCTAACACTTTGTTCGTGAGACACCTCTTTTAATCTTTTTATTGTACCACTACTTTTAGCGTAATAAGTTACTTTAATACAATTTAAAGGTTGAAAATAGCTCCGTAAGTTTTCTTTTTTACCCTTTTTAAGAGGTGAGATGATAGAAATTAATCCTCTATCTTCTGTATATAATTTAGATATAAGGGACTTGTCACCATATTTTATAGAATTAAAAACAATGGCTTTTGTAGAAAGAATCATTGGTTATCTGGTATAAAGAATTTTACCAATTTCTGTTTTAAGACTTTCATCTTCGTTTTCAGCACTTATAAAAAGTAAATAGACACCAGTACTTACTTCTTCTCCACTAAAGTTAGTTCCGTTCCATAGTACTTGACCACCTTCCGAAATTATTTCATTTACCAACGCACCACTAATGTTAGTTATTTTTACGGTAGAATTAGTCATTAATCCACTTATTGAAATGGGTCCTTGGTAATCAGGTTTCACTGGATTAGGAAATATTTTAATGTTACTCAAGTCATCGCTTCCCGCTATTGCATTTCCGCGATATGAAACAATTCCTTGTCCTGTTGCAAAGTATACTTCACCTGTTAAATCATCAACAGATATGCTTAAAATGTTATTTGAAACAA
The DNA here is from genome assembly GCA_964001305.1 of uncultured Flavobacteriales bacterium. Taxonomy (GTDB): domain Bacteria; phylum Bacteroidota; class Bacteroidia; order Flavobacteriales_E; family Vicingaceae; genus CAJXMH01. Next base: position 114,411 of record CAXFAI010000029.1, on the reverse strand, counting down.
GAGGACTGTTTTCCTTAGTAAAGTGATGTATAAGTTGTTGTCCATCTTCAGACAACAAATACACACCGGAACCTACCGTTGCTATCCACTTTTGATTACTTCCATCAATTTCAATGTCATTTATACCTACATTTTCAAGCAGTATTTCTACATTTTCACCATCATCTATTAGAATACGATCAGCATCCCTTTGACCACTCTCAAAAACCCGTTCAGGTGAATAATAAACGGCGATTCCATCAGAGGTGCCAATCCATACTGTTCCATTTTTATCTTGTTCCATAGTGATACCGCGAATCCCTGGTATGCTACCCTGCCCAGTCTCTTGTCTAAGAATTACTGAACGATCATCAGCTTTGTTGTCAATGGTTCCATTATCATCAAAAACAATAATTTCATTTAAGGTTGGTAACGCAATCCATTTATGGTTGTCTGATGTAATAAGTAATTCCTTAGCAGCGGTTTCATCACTACTTATATATTGTGAAAAATTAAAATTATTCCAGTTTCCATTATTTTTTTTAACCACAAGGCAATTCTTTGTGTAAGTATTAACCATCCATAAATTATTGTTTTCGTCGAGTTCTGTTTCACCTATTCCAATCCAATTATTTCTAGCGGTACTTTTTGTTAATGAAGTTCCATTATCAAAATATTGTATAAAGGGAGTTGATTGGTTCCATTCCAATAATCCAAACCCCCAAGTTCCAAAATACACTTGATCACTATTATTAGGGTTAATATTTACACTTAATACATCATATATACCGTTAAGAGATGGTTCTAAAAACTCAATATAGCTAGTCCATCTATTATTTTTTAATTGATAAGCTCTTACGTATGAAAATGAATTATTATAGGTAAAATCATGTCCTCCTGTAACAGCCCAAACTGTGCCATCTTTTGCCTCAATGTCAAATACATTTCTTTCAAATGGGCCGTTTGGTTTTATAGTTCCGGTATTTGCTCCTGATTCATCAAATATCAGTAAAGGGTGAAAAGTATTTAATACATAAAGTTTACTGTTGTATGTAATGGCATCCATTAAGTTTCCTGTTTCAATTCCAAAAGATCTTATTATATTTAGTGAGGTGTCATATAGTTCGTATGTATTATTTGAGATATAGCTTATTTCATTTTGGTTTTGAGTTAAATGAATATAGCTTTTATTTGACAATTGTGGAATCGGGGTAAAACTAGTAAGATTGAATACTGAGTCAGAGTTAGCGGTTTGAATTACAGCAAGGTTTTTTTGTCCTAGTGAAAATAGTTTCTTGAAATTGTTTGTTGATTTAAATGAAACTTTATTCCAATTACTAAAATCTAATAGATTAGAAGATAAGTTAGATTGATACAATCCATTTCTGGTAGCAGCATATATAGTTTGATTTACGATAAGAGTTGAATTTACTGATATTTCATTGCCATTTTGACCAAATAAATACGAGTCTTTTATTTCATTTTTATCGGTATCTAAAACGACTATTCCAAAGCCATAAGAGATATATGCTAGATTGTTATAAACCTTTATTTCATTAACGAGTTTGTTTGTAACCCTAGAATTGTCTTTTACGAATGGAATATTGAAAACAGATCCATTTTTAATTAAATCAATATTTGCATTTTCGTATATTACAATAAGTGTTTGAGTGGCATGTACAAATTTGATTTGATCAACAGCTACATCATTTAGTATATTAACCTTGGACCACCTTGTAATCGATTGATTCCCGATGTTATAAATAAATATTCCTGTTTTTGTAGCACAAAATAGCTGGTTGCTGTTTATTGTTAAGGAAGTCCCTCTTTGATATGGCAAATGGTCGGTCCAACTTCCAATGGGTTTAAGTTGTCCAAACAATAGTGTTGGAATACAGAATAGTAGGAGGATTGTTAGTCTTTTCATCTTTGTTAAAGAGGTTAAAACAATTGTTAGCGTAAAATATTGCTTAAAATTAGCAGTATATTTGCAAAAAATGGCTCCGTAGTTCAACTGGATAGAATATCAGATTTCGGCTCTGAGGGTTGAGGGTTCGAATCCTTCCGGAGTCACAAAAAAAGAAGCCGAAGTCGGCTTCTTTTTTTGTTTACACAGAGTAGTTTTAATAGGTTTTTTAGCGACACCTAAGGTCTTTGCGTTATAGGGTTAATTAATCTCTTTATAAGCCTCTATTTTGCTTATTTTTCAGTTTTACGAAAAATATAAATTTGAGAAGAGTAGCCTGGGGTTCCACCTGCTGAGGCTTTTAAGTTTGAAATAAATCCATTATAAAATGCTTTTATTAATCCTAAAGAGTTGTTTTTATATTTTTCGCTTAGCATACTCACATAGTAACTATCAAATCTCATAGGTAGAGTTTTGACATATTCAAAGCCATTTTGCTTAAACAAACTTGTTATATCCTTTTGTTTGAAATGATATAAGTGTCTTGGTAAATCATAAGCGGCCCAATATTCTTTATATTTTTTTGCATCGTATGATTCACAGTTTGGTACGGCAATAATGGCAAAGCCACCATTACTTAACAGTCTATAAATCTCTTTAACTCTATCATTCAAATGATATACATGTTCTAACACATGCCACATGGTTATGAAATCAAAAGAATTATCTTTTAGTTCTTTTAAGTACGGTTCTTCTGATACATTTAGATTGTAATTTTTTATTGAGTTATCTCTAGCTTTTTTAGATGGCTCAATACCTATTGTATTATAATTGCTTTTATTGGCTTCATTAAGAAACTCGCCGGTGCCTGAGCCGATATCTAATAGTTCCCTTTTAGAGCTTAAATTCTTAAGAATGTTTATTTTTTCTTTCAGGGTTTGACTTCTTACAGTTTGATATAGTTTGTTAATTAAGCCTTTTGAGGTATTACTATGTGAAATATATTCTTCAGATTCATAATATGAGCCAATTTCGCTTTCTAATGGGATGGGGTTGGTGAATTCAAATCCACAAGAATTACATTGAGTTATGTTAAATTCTTTTTTAGAAACAGTATAGTCTTTGCAAGTAAGTGTTATGTGAAATTTACTCTCTTTGCAAATAGGGCAATTTGTGTAGTTTTTCATTGGATGTTTCACGTGGAACAATTGTATTATCTTCCAAAATGAATAAGTAATACAGAAATGTCTGATGGAGATACGCCACTAATTCTAGAGGCTTGACCAATTGTTTTGGGTTTTAGTTTATTAAGTTTTTCTCTTGCCTCAGAAGATAAAGATTGTAAGCTGCTATAGTTAAAGTCTTCTTTCAAAAAGATATCTTCTAATCTTTTCATTTTGTCGGCCATATCTCTTTCTCGCCTTATATAGCCATCGTATTTAATTTTAATTTCAGCTTGCTGAATGGCTTCTGCTGTATGAGAACTGAGGTTTACTTTATCTATTGATGTATTATTGAAGTCACTTATAGAGACTTGTGGTCTTGAAATTAAACTTGAAATTTTTACCTTTTGTTTTATAGGGCTAGAACCTTTGGATTCTAGAAATGGATTAACTTCATTTGGAGATATGCTTTCCTCTTTTATTTTAGTTAGAATTAGTTCTGTTTCATTGATCTTTTTCTCAACTTCATTTAGGCGCTCTTTACTAGCGAGACCAACACTATGTGAAATTGCAGTTAAACGTTGGTCTGCATTGTCTTGTCTAAGCAAAATTCGATATTCAGCTCTTGAAGTAAACATTCTATATGGTTCTTTAGTACCTTTTGTAATCAGGTCGTCAATTAAAACTCCAATGTAAGCTTCATCTCGTTTCAAGATTAGTGATTCTTTTTCTTGCGTTTTTAGGCTTGCATTTAGTCCAGCCATTAATCCTTGACCTGCTGCTTCCTCATAACCGGTAGTTCCGTTTATCTGACCTGCAAAATATAGGTTTTCTACTAGTTTGGTCTCTAAAGTATGTTTTAATTGAGTTGGTGGAAAATAATCATATTCAATTGCATAGCCAGGTCTAAAGAGTTTTACATTTTCAAAACCTTTTATTTGTTTAATGGCTTTTATCTGTATGTCCATTGGAAGACTAGTAGAAAAACCATTTACATATATTTCAATGGTATCCCATCCTTCTGGCTCTACAAATACTTGGTGTCTATCTCTTTCAGAGAAACGGTCAATCTTTTCTTCAATTGAAGGGCAGTATCTTGGTCCTGTACCTTCAATAGACCCACTAAACATTGGCGATCGATCTAAACCAGATTTTAGAATCTCATGGACATTTTGGTTGGTATAGGTTATATGGCAGCTCTTTTGCTTTTTTAATGGAGTTGTATTGGTAAAAGAAAATTTAGATGGATATTCATCTCCTTTTTGCTCTTCCATTAAGTCAAAGTTTAAAGACCTAGCGTCAACTCGAGGAGGTGTCCCAGTTTTCATTCTTCCATGATCAAAACCGAGATCAATGAGCTCTTCTGTAATTCCGGTTGAATTTCTTTCTGCAGCCCTACCTCCGCCAAAGTTTTTATCTCCAATATGAATTAATCCATTTAGAAAGGTGCCATTTGTTAGCACTACTGCTTTGCTTTCTATGGTTAGTCCTAGAGATGTTTTTACTCCCCTTACTTTTCCATCTTTAACAATTAAGCCTGTTACCGTATCTTGCCAAAAATCTACGTTTGGAGTTTGCTCTAACATTAGTCTCCATTCTTGTGCAAATAACCATCGATCTGATTGTACTCTTGGACTCCACATAGCTGGACCCTTAGATAGGTTTAGCATTCTAAATTGAATGGCTGTTTTATCTGATACAATGCCACTATATCCGCCCATAGCATCAATTTCACGTACTATTTGACCTTTTGCAACACCTCCCATAGCAGGGTTACATGACATTTGAGCAATTGTGCTCATATTCATTGTAACCAATAGTGTTTTGGAACCAGTATTTGCAGCGGCAGCAGTTGCTTCACAACCAGCATGACCACCGCCTACAACTATAACATCATATTCGCTGAGCATTTGCAATAAGTTTCACGTGGAACAATATCTATTTAAGAGGTCGCAAAGTTAAGCAAAAATCCTCTTCAGCTCTGATTTTAAGCTTGTCTGCCTCGGTCTTGTCTTTGTGTCCTAGTAAGTGTAATACGCCATGTATTATAACACGGTCTAGTTCGTCATTGAAGGATGTGGAAAGGTTCTCTGCATTATCTTTAATACGTTCAAGACTTATGAATAAATCTCCTGAAATAATATGCTCATTTACATAATCAAAAGTGATTATGTCAGTATAGTAATTGTGGTTTAAATGCTCTTGATTAATGCTAAGTAGATATTTATCACTACAGAATATAATGTTTAGCTCTCCTGTTGAACTGCCTTTTTGATCAATTACTTGCTTTATCCACTCTTTTTTGGTGTTTAAATTTTTGATATTGAGGTCAATATCTTCAAAGTGAAAATGTATCAAAACAGTTCTATCTATTAAATACTAAACGAACAATTGAACCTTCATTTTCGAATTCAACCTCATCAGAAAGGCTTTTCATAATGAATATTCCTCTACCAAATGGTTTGTCAATATTCTCCTCTAAAGTTGGGTCAGGTACGCTATTAAAGTCAAACCCTTTGCCTTGATCTTTTACTGTAAAAGTGAGTTGTTTGGGGTTGGTTTCAAATTCGATTTCAATGTGTTTGGATTCGTCAGATAAATTCCCATGACGAATAGAGTTATTAGCGGCCTCAGTAAGTGAGACCAGTATGTTTCCATAAAGCTCTTCGGGAATTCGATATTGTTCTCTTATTCTATCAATTATGCCTTCTACAGCGGCAATAGATTCAATAGAAGAGGGCAACTTATGAATCTGTATTTGATCGTTAGATGTCATTTATTTAGCTAGGTTAAAGTAGTCTGTGACTTTGCTTTTATAAAACGAGTTAAATTTAGGAGGAATCGTTCTTAAAAGCTCAATTTCATTTTCTTTCCGCCTATTATACTCAAAAAACTCATTTGGGTTTCGTGAAAAGCTATTTTGGTTTTCAATGGCTTCTCTTTTAGGGTCTTTTTCTCTTTCTCGTTCAGCTTTTTCAGACTGCAAGAGTCTAGTTAAAATTTCTTGCTGTCTAAGTATGGTTTCGTTTGTTATTCTTTTATTAACTAGGTCTGTTTCGTTTTCTTCCATCAACTCACCAATTTTTTTCAAATTGCCACCCCCATTGTCCGAATTTGATTCACCTATTTGTTCTTGTAAATCTTCTAAAGCCTTTCTAATGGCTGCTTGTTTAGCAGCCATTTGGGCTAATTGCTTGCTCATGCCACCTTGTGATTGACCACCCATTTGACCTTGCCCTTTCTTGCCATTAGGTTGTTTGCCTTGCTCCATTGCTTTCTTTAATTGCTCCATTTGTTTTTGCAATTGCTGTTGCATTTTTTTCAAACCTCCTGCAGAAGGCTTGCCGCCTGGCTTAGAACCAGGTTTTTTGCACTCCCCTTTGCTTTGCATCATGGATTGCATTTGCTTTTGCATATTTTGAATCGCTTCATCTAATATCAAGGCCAAGTTATTTATGGAAGTCATTGATAACTGCTGCCTTGCATTTGCTTGAGCAGTATTTCTTTCTCCCAAAAAGTCGATGGCTTTTTCCATGTTTCTATTGATTAGAGTCATTTCGCGATTAACAATCGCTTCTAATTGAATAACTCTTTTACTCAATGCAAATAGCGAATCTTCAACAACCTTCGAATCATCTTTTATTTTACTTTGCATTTGAGCCAATTCAACATATTTTGGGTCTGTTCTATCTATCTTTTTTAGATCTTCCATGATGTTTTCCTGATCAAAGGAAAGTGTGATGAGGTTTTCTAAAAGTGCCCGTAAATCTTCTAAGTTTTCAACTTGATTACTTGACTCCATCTCCATTTGCATGTTACTGAGTTCATTGGAAAGTTTTTCCATTCCTTCTTCAGCGTTTTCCTGACTTTCAGAGGCCTTTTTCTTCTTTTTGTCTCCCAAACTTTGGGCGCTTTCTTTCATGTCGTTTTTTATCTGATCCTCTAAACTCTCAGTGTCCTCCATTTTAAAAGGCTCTTCTAACTCTTCATTTTTCTTTTTAAGCTCAGATAAATCTTTTTTAAGAGACTCAAATTCTTTATTCTGTTCTTCCTGTTTTTCTTTTAATTCTTCAGTATTGGAGTTTTTGTCTTCGGTTTCTTTTTGTATTTGGGCTTGCTCTTCTCTCAGTTTATTCAGTTTGTCTTGTGCGTCCTTTAATTGTTTTTCAACTTCTAGTTGCTTAAAAAGTTCAAGATTTCTATCAAGTTTTTTTTCTACATCTTCATTGCTGAGCTCCATCTTTTCAAGCTGTTCCATAAGCTTTTTGTCATCCATTTTTTCCATCATTTTCTCCATTTCTGCCATAAGCTCTTTCATTTCGTCACTCATTACTTTTTCAAACAGTTCTTGCAACTGCTCCTGTTTTTTTAGTAATTCTTCAGACATTGGAGAAAAGTCATTTTGTAACTGATTTTTTTGTTTGTTCTTCTGATTTACATCTTGCATGTTCTGTTTCAATTGCTTTTGTTTTTTAAGCAATTCTTTAATTTGTTTTTTCTCTTGAAAACCAAGCTCCTTTTTAGTTAACACTTTCTCTTTTAGACTCTCTAGGTCTTTCTTTATTTCTTGACTAAGTTTTATGTTTTCTTCTAGCTCTTTTTTAATTTCTTTATTGCTTTCATTTTCTTGTTCTTGAAGTTCAGTTCTTGAAGGTGCTTTAAAGCTAAGTAATGGTGTTCTCGCAGATTTTGAGCCGTTTACTCCATCATTATCCAAAATTTCAAAGTAATAAGTAACCGCCTCGTTCGGGCCCAATTCAAACTGATTTAGATTTAAGCTATGATAATAATCGGTTTGGGGTAAGCTTTTGTTGATGGGAATTTCAATATGAATTTGTTTAGGGTTATTACTTGTATCCTTGTCCTTTTCGGCATGAAACATCAATCGGCTAAAGCCATAATCGTCTTTCACAAAACCTTTAAAGTAGAGTGTTTTATTATCAAGTGAATCTTGTTTTACATCTAATTCAATACTTGGTCTTCTATCAGGAATAACGCTTATCGAATAATACAAAGTGTCTTCATGTTTTAGATAGCTATTTGCACTGCTCAAACCGTATTTCCCCCCTTTCATAAACCGTTGTTTATGACTAAATGTGTTCTCTTTTGTTTGAATTAATTGAGCACTACTGTCTGACCAATGGAAAAGAAAACTTTCTGTATCTGCTGTTTCAAAATTCCACGTAACTTCTGTTCCTTGTGGAATTTCAATGTCTCCAGTGTTTGAAAGTGTAAGGTCTTTTTTCTTTAAATAGGAAGGAAACTTGAATGCAACATCAAATGATAGTAAACTGGGTTTAGGTAAAACATTAAGCATGTGCTGTTTTGAGGTAAACTCTCCATCTGTCAAACGAAATCCAATCGATTGCTTTAAATTTTTGAAGTGATACTTAAAAGTATTTTTTCCTTCTTTATTCATCAAAAAGCTTTTTCCATCAAGCTCAATTTTAAACAGATTAGGTAGTTGGTCTCCTACAAGCTCAACTTCTAGTAAGAAGTCTTCATTTTTAAATCCTTCTAGTTTTTTGTTTTTTACTTCTATACTGTAAGGAGCAGTTGGTTCAAATTCTTCACCATACATTACAATTCTACTAGTACTTTCCGAAATTACTTCAGGGCTAAATAGAAAAAGACACAAGACTATTGTAAGTGGTGGAAGTAAGTATTTTAAATGCTTTTTGTTTGCTTTAAAGTCAATCGCAAGAGAAAAAGGTATGGGCTTTAATTGTTCTACTTTTTGGGCAATACTCGCCTCAATTAAATCTGATTGTTGGGTGTTTACACTTTCTTTTAGTTGAAGAACATTCAGTAGTTTATCTTTAACTTCAGTAAAGTGTTTTCCTATAATGTCTGCGGCCTGCTCGTGGCTAATTCTTTTGCCAAGATTTAAGATCTTACTAATAGGAACTACAATATAGGTGGTTAATATGAAAAGAAGTAAAAAGGCACTACTATAAAATATTACTGTTCTTGTAATGGAACTGAAGTTTCCATAGTGCTCTAAAACACTGATGGTTAAAAGCAAAGCAAGCCCAAGTGATAGAAACCAAATCAGACCTCGAATTAGCAAATTGAAATAATACTTTCTGCTAAACTCATCTAATTTCTTAAGTAATAAATGATAGTTGTCTTGATTCATAAAAGACGTTACATTTTAGGAATATGAAGTTACCCAAAAAAACAAAGCTCAAAAACGCACTAACTGTCCGACTGTTAAAGATTGTTTATGGGAAGTAGTAAGTCCTAATTCGTTTAAAGAATAGTGATTTGGAAAGGCTTTTACTTGAGATACAATTTCTTTTAAGTCTTCTACTTTCAACTTGGGTGAATAGGTGTTTAGAATTAAAAAAGAAGATTTGCTTTTTAACAACTGACTTACCTTGGAGAGCAAGGGCTGCAAATCTCGCTCAAGTTTCCAAACTTCTTTTTTAGATCCATAGCCAAAGGCAGGTGGGTCAAGTATAATGCCATCATAGTTTTCTCCTCTTCGAATGGCTTTGTCTACGTATTTTCTGGCATCTTCTAAAATCCACCTAATTTTTTCCTCTTGGTTAAGTTGTGCATTTTCTCTTGCCCAGTTTAACACTTGTTTTACAGAATCTACATTGGTTACTTCTGCTCCACATGCTGCGCTTACAATACTGGCAGCTCCAGTGTAGGCAAAAAGATTCAGTACCTTTTTTTTACCTCTAATTTTAGAAAGCTTTGCCTGAATAAATCGCCAATTTTCAGCTTGTTCAGGAAAAAGACCAATATGTTTAAAGTTGGTTAATTCTAGCTTAAACTTCAACTTGGCATGTGGCAATTGGTAATTAACATACCATAATTTGGCAGGATTTCCATTTGCTTTCCACTCTCCTTTTTTTCCCTTTTCTTCAAAAAAGTACCAGTCTGCAGTCTTCCACCTTTCTTTAGAAAGTTTAGGCGACCATTTTGCTTCAACTTCGGGTCGGTTTAAAACAATCGTTCCAAAACGTTCTAGTTTTCTTTGGTTGCCACAATCCAACAATTCGTAATCCAATCCTTGGGTGTTGGAAACAAAAGTGGGTCTGTTGTCTTTCTTTTTATGGGTGTTAGGTCGCATTTACTGCAAACTTAGGGAAAAGAAACAGGTAGAAATTTTACCTTTGCAGCCCGAAAAAGAAATACGAGAATAAAATGAGTCGAAAAGTACGTACCAGATTTGCTCCAAGTCCAACAGGCCCTTTGCACATGGGTGGAGTTAGAACCGCTTTGTATAATTACCTTTTTGCGAAAAAGCATGGAGGTGATTTTATTCTAAGAATTGAAGATACTGATCAAACTAGATATGTAGAAGGTGCGGAAGCTTACATTGCCGAGTCACTAAAATGGTGTGGAATTATTCCAAACGAAGGGCAAGGTTATGGAGGTGATTTAGGTCCCTACCGACAATCTGAAAGAAAGGGACAAGACATATACCGCAAGTATGCCATGCAATTGGTAGAAGAAGGAAAAGCTTACTATGCTTTTGATACTGCTGAGGAATTGGAAGAAATGCGTGAAAACTTAAAAAAGGCAGGAGTAGCTGCCCCACAATACAATGCCATTACAAGAGAGCGAATGAAGAATTCACTTTCTTTACCACAAGAAGAGGTTGAGAAACGTTTGGAAAATGGAGACCCTTATGTGATTCGCATTAAAATACCAAGGAATGAAGAAGTTAAGTTCAAAGACATGGTTCGTGGATGGGTTGTTGTGCATACGTCGAATCTAGATGATAAAGTACTTTTTAAAGCCGATGGAATGCCAACTTACCATCTGGCAAATATTGTAGACGACCATTTGATGCAAATCACTCACGTTATTCGGGGAGAAGAGTGGTTGCCATCTGCTCCACTTCATGTATTGTTATACGAAGCTTTTGGCTGGAGTGAAACCATGCCAGAATTTGCTCACCTTCCTTTGTTGTTAAAGCCAAACGGAAATGGAAAATTGAGCAAACGAGATGGTGATAAATTAGGATTTCCTGTATTTCCGCTAGAATGGCACGACCCAAGTTCAGGAGAAGTTTCTTCTGGTTACCGTGAAAAGGGTTATTATCCAGAAGCATTTATCAACATTCTTGCCTTTTTAGGTTGGAATCCTGGGACAAACCAAGAGCTGTTTAGCTTAGAAGAGTTAGTTGAGGCCTTTAGTATAGAAAGAGTAGGAAAAGCTGGGGCGAAATACGATCCAGAAAAAGCAAAATGGTATAACCAACAATACTTAAGAGCAAAAGATAATGCTGAACTAGCGGAAGAGTTGATGAAGTTAGGAGAAGAAAAGGCGTTAATTTCTGGCAAAGACAAGGACTACTTAACTACGGTATGTGGTTTAATGAAAGAGCGTGCTACTTTCTTAAAGGATATTCCTGTAGAAGGTTCTTATCTATTTGAACGACCAGCAGAATATGATGAGAAAACGGCTAAGAAAAAGTGGAAAGAGGATAGTGCTGCCTTAATGCAAGAGTGGAAAGCCCGATTGGCGGAAGTATCTGATTTTACAGACCAAAGTGTTGAAGATTCGTTTAAAAGCTTTTTAGAAGAAAAGGAATTGGGAATAGGAAGAGTGTTGCCTTTGTTTAGATTACTGCTAACAGGGCAAGGAATGGGCCCAAGTATGTTTGCTATTACTGCTTTGCTTGGAAAAGAAGAAGCCTTAGAAAGAATGCAAATAGGAATTGAGAAACTCGGCTAATGCATCAAGTTCTGATTGAAAATGCGGTTTTTCATGCCAAGCATGGTTTGTTTGAAGAAGAAAACATCATTGGGGGGAAGTTTGAAATCTCCGTTTGTATGAACACCAATTTTGAACAAGCCGGAAAGTTCGACGATTTGCACGGAACCATTAATTATGCTGCGGTTTATGACTTATTAAAAGAAGAAGTAAATCGACCTTCAAAATTGATTGAAAACTTAGCTCAACGTATTGTAGACCGCATTAAATCTGATTTTAAGCGAGTTGAAAAAGTGTGGGTGAAAGTGAGTAAATATAATCCACCTATTTCCGGTGAAGTAGAAAAGGTGAGTGTGGTGATTGAAGCATAGTATTTTGAAAACTAGCTGAATTCAAGGCAACAGTTTAAAAGGTTCAATAGTCTTATATTTAGACTATAAAGTAGACTATTGAATAGTTATAAAGTAATACTCCTTTTATTTCTTAGCACTTTTGCAATTAATTCCTTTTCTCAGGAAAGTAATAAATCTCTTTTTATAGAGGGTGTTGTTTCTGACTCAGGAAATGCCTTGCCTTTTGCTACCGTTTATAACCATTCTGATAAAAGTGCCACAATAACCAACCATGAGGGCTATTTTGAACTTGAGATAAGTTCTTGGAGTGATACTGTGTTGGTTTCATATGTGGGATATAAAACGAAAAAAATTAACTTTTCTGAAAATAGGAATAAATACAACATTGAACTAAAAGCAGCTTCCGTTGACATAAGAACGGTAACGGTGTTTCCAAAGGATTATACTTCGATTTATAATTTGCTTGAAAGTTGCAAAAACAAAAGAAGCAGAAAAAAGAAAGAATCTAAATCATACTACCAGTTAAAAAGCTATATAGATAATCAGCAAATAGAATTAGTTGAAGCTTTTTTTAATGCTACAGTTTATGGATATGATCTTTTAGACATGAAGTTGAAGTGCGGACGAGTTGGTTTGAGAAAAAAAGAAAAGTCTTTTTTTGGATCCTTAGAAACCTCGAAGTCGATTAATCATCATAAGCTCTTTTTCTCATCTCAAAACTTTCCAGCAAGTCCATTAGAATTCAATGCAAAAAGAATGAAGCGGAAGTTTTACTTAGAGCTAGAAGAAACATATTTAGATGAAAATCAAGATTCAATTTTTGTGGTTTATCTATTTCCTAAGAAGAATAAAGATGAAATGTTTTTTTGCAGAGCATGGATAAATGCTACTGATACTTCACTTTTAAAAGTAGAGTTGCAAGGAAGCGATCTTGATATTTTTCCCTTTATGCCAATTTATGAAGACGATTATTTGTCTAGTAAGAATTTGACTATGACAAAAACCTTTAAAACCATCGATGAAGAGAGCTTTTTTGAACAAATTTACTTTGAATACGATTTCAATTACCACAAGAATGGTGAAAATGGTTACCGAGTGAAAACAGAAGCTATATTGTACAATTATGATTTTCAAACCCCTTTTTTCATTCCTTTCTATGGATTTAAGTCCAAAGGCTTAACTGATTATCAAATGCTTGGTGCAATACCCTACAATCAGTTTTTTTGGGAGTATAACGATGAACTAAAGTTGAATGAAAAATATGGTCTTAATCAAGCCTTTATGAATGATTCTAATACTGTCACAAATTATAACTATTTAGAAAAGCAATCTAGCTTGAATCAACTTTTCAGCTATCCGCTATATCAATGGTCTAATAAGCGATTTGGATTTAAAGAATTCCCTAAACAGACAGCTTATATAGAAGGAGAGCCTGACTATCAACTTTTCGGAGGAATCTTTTTAGACTACAATCATTATGAAGACTCTATTAATCTATTGACAGCCAGTGTTTTTGATGCATATACAAGTTATTATCGATATTATATTACCCCTGCTGCAAATTGCTTTTTCAACATTTACTTTGATTTAATAGAATCAAGAAGAAGAAAGTTTGAAAGAGTAGTAAAGGAGGAAACCATGTCAGAAAAGGAGCTGAAAGCCTTTTACGAAATGCAGAGTGAACAATTAATGGAAGAATTAAAAACCTATGAATTAGAAGTTGAAAGGGGACGGAATAGCGAGAAGTTTAGAGTATGGAATCACGAAATACTAAATAATTTAAGTATTGATAATATCTCAATATTTCAACTGGAGCAAAGAGATTGAGAAAGAATCTTGATTTAGCCAAGCTTTTGCTTAATTTTGACCTTCCTTTTTAGAAAAGGTCTCGTGGCCGAGTGGCTAGGCAGTGGTCTGCAAAACCATCTACAGCGGTTCGAATCCGCTCGAGACCTCAATACTTTTGAAACCCATCCGACAGGATGGGTTTTTTGTTTTCAGATTGAGCTTAAAGCTTGCTTTAAAGTGAAGTTTCTGAAAACAAAAAGAAGCACAAAGTGCTGTTTCAAAAGTATTGAAGCACCATTAATCGACAAAGGATGCCCGAAGGGAATCCGCTTTCTGTCAAGTTGATTTGTAAACAGAATCAGGTAAATAAAACAAACACTTTAAGTTTAATTTAAAAGTACTACCTGTCCGCCGAAATGAATTGAAGGATGGGCGAAGCCAATCCGCTAAAATAGAATAGACATCTTTATGAGTCGATTTTCAACTTTAAATACTTCAAACTATAAGTACTTTAAACTTCCTACTTTACCTTTGTTTCATGGCTAAAATTCTACTTATCGACAATTACGATTCCTTTACTTACAATCTCTACCATTATTTGGAAGAGCTGTGGGAAGAGGGGGTAGAAGTGGTTAGAAACGATGAGTTGGATTCTGTGAACTTTAATGAATTTGAAAAGGTGGTCATCTCTCCTGGACCTGGTTTACCCCAAGAGGCAGGACACTTAATGGCTGTTTTAGATAAGATTCAAAATTCCCATCAAATTTTAGGAATTTGTTTGGGCTTGCAAGCTATTGCTAAGTTGTTTGGCTATCAATTAAAAAATTTAGGAAAAGTGGTTCACGGACAATCAACTCCAATGAAAGTGTTGGACCCTAAAGCTGTTTTATTTCAAAACTTACCGCAAACATTTAATGTCGGACGTTACCATTCCTGGGTTATGCAAGTCAAAGAAAAAGGAGAGTTGAAAGTAACCGCCACCGATCTAGATGGAAATGTAATGGCCATACAACATCATAAACTTCCCATCCATGCGGTTCAATTTCATCCGGAAAGTGTTTTATGTGAGCATGGTAAAGAGATTTTGAGGAATTGGTTGTTATAATACGCCCCTGGTTTGTCTTGCTCTCGATACATTCCGACTTTGAGTCGGAACACTCGAGCTGACAAATCAGGGGCGCTATCAAGGATTTTAAGTATTTAAAACTTAAAACTTTAAATACTTAAAGCTCAAACTTAATTCCTTGTGCTAACGGAAGTTCAGTTCCGTAATTAATGGTGTTGGTCTGTCTTCTCATGTAAGCTTTCCATGCATCAGAACCAGACTCTCGTCCTCCACCAGTCTCTTTTTCACCGCCAAAGGCTCCGCCAATTTCTGCTCCTGAAGTTCCAATGTTTACATTGGCAATTCCACAATCAGATCCTTCAGCAGACAAGAAGGTTTCCATGTCGCGCATATTGGTTGTCATAATAGCAGAAGATAAACCTTGAACCACACCATTTTGTAAAGCAATGGCCTCATCTAAATCCGTGTATTTCATCATGTATAAAATCGGAGCAAAAGTTTCGTGCTGTACAATCTCCCATTCATTTTCTACTTCAGCAATTGCAGGTTTAACATAGCAACCAGATTCATAACCTTCACCTTCTAAAACACCACCTTCAACCAAAACATTTCCGCCGGCCTTTTTCACTTCTTCTAAAGCATTTAGGTAGTTGTTTACAGCATCTTGGTCAATCAATGGCCCAACGTGGTTCGACTCATCCAAGGGGTCACCAAGTTTAATTTGCTGATAAGCACTTACCAAGTTTTCTTTTACTTTATCATAAATGCTTTCGTGAATAATTAATCTTCTAGTAGAAGTACATCGTTGACCACAAGTACCTACAGCGGCAAACACAAGTGCTGGAATAGATGCTTTTAAGTCGGTTGATTCAGTTAGTATTACAGCATTGTTTCCACCTAGCTCTAAAAGTGATTTTCCTAATCTTTTTGCAACGGTTTGGGCCACAATTTTTCCCATTCTAATGCTTCCGGTTGCAGAAATTAAAGGCACACGAATGTCATTAGTCATCAATTCTCCAATCTTGTAATCACCTGTAATTAAACAGCTAATGCCTTCTGGAAGCTTGTTTTCTTGAAGTACTTCAGCAATAATGTTTTGACAAGCAATGCTGCAAAAAGGTGTTTTTTCAGAGCCTTTCCAAATGCAAACATCTCCACAAACCCATGCCAAAGCTGTATTCCAAGCCCAAACGGCTACCGGAAAGTTAAATGCAGAAATAATTCCAACAACGCCAAGTGGATGATATTGCTCATACATTCTGTGGTTGGGTCTTTCTGAATGCATGGTTAAACCATGAAGCATTCTAGATTGGCCAACAGCAAAATCACAGATATCAATCATTTCTTGTACCTCACCCAAACCTTCTTGGTAAGATTTTCCCATTTCATAAGAAACCAAAAGACCTAGATCTCCTTTCTTTTCTCTTAGTTTCTCACCAACCTGACGCACAATTTCTCCTCTTTGTGGTGCAGGCATTCTTCTCCATACTTTAAATGCTTCTTGTGCTTTTTGCACAACACTTTCGTATTGTTCTGGGGTAGTAGCATAAACACTACCAATAGAAGCACCATCAACAGGTGATTTTGATGCGATTAAGTCTCCTTTATTTTCTAACCAAGCTGAACCTGTTGAAGTTCCACTATGATTATCTGATAGCCCAAGAGATTCAAAGGCTTTTTTCACTTTCGGATTGTTGCTCATTTTATCAATTTAGTTTGAAAATTCTAATTTTTTCAAAGGTACTGGAAGCATTTACAAACTACAATGAACTGCCTTATTAATTGATAGATTAAGTTCATTTACCTACAGTATTTAATCAATAAATTCATCTCAATAAATAGATTTAGAAATAGCTTATAATACCGTCGAAATGTTTTTATCTTTGAAGAACAACTAAAGCCAAAGATTATGAAGCGGTTAATTATTTTCTCTTCACTCCTACTTTTTACAATTATACTTCACGCGCAGTTTATGGTTCCAGTATTTAATGAACCAATTAAACTTAAAAGCCTGAGTAATGAAGCAGAAGAGACAAAGCCATTGCCGTTTAATAATGGAAATGAGTTTTTATTTCATAGAATCTATTTAGATGAAAGTGGAGATGAAATTGAAGTAAAAGGAAAGGATATATGGTATTCTAAGGTTGATGAAGGAGCAACAAAAAAAATTGAGGATACTGCTTTTTACAAGAAAAAATGGCAAAGACCTTATCGATTATTTCGAGATGGTGAAGTAGAAGGCTTAAATGCGGTGTTCGGTATTTCTAAAGATGGTCTAACTATATATATGATTAACACCACCTTTACCAAAGATACTTTTGATCAAAAGATAGTCTCATTAGCTAGAAAAGGTAAAAATTCGTGGGAAAAGGAATACACATACATTGAGATTCCTGGTTTAATTCTGGATGGAAGAAGTGTTGATTTAACAATTCATGAGGATGAAGACGTGATTTTGGTAAGCATGGCTCCTACTCAAAATTCTTTGAACGAAGATCTATATGTCAGTTTTAAGAAAGCCAATGGAAAGTGGAGTTCACTAAAAAGTTTAGGAGAATCTATTAATACAAATCGATTTGAAATTTCACCTTTTCTAAGTAAGGATAAAAAAAGACTTTACTTCACAAGCAACGGCTACGATGGCTTTGGTGGTGGAGATATTTACATGAGTACGCGCTTAGATGATAGCTGGGAGAAATGGACCAGACCTATTAACCTAGGAGAGCCAATAAATTCTAAAGACTTTGATGCCTATTTTACCATAAGCGAAAAAGATGACATTTATTTTGTTTCAGATCGCTCTTCGGATTATTATGATATTTTTTATACCAAGTCAACAGGAAAGTATACCATACCTAATGTTGACTCTGTAGCTGGTGAGTTTTTGTTTAAACAATTAGCTGTTTCCGAGGCAGAACTAGAGGTTTATGATGTAAATGGAAATCTGATTCAATTAATTGTAACAGATGATGAGGGGAAATTTAACTTTATAAAGCTTGCCTCTGATGATGATTATGTGCTGAAGCTAGTATCGGAGGACAATACTCAACTAGTTGGTGGAATGCTATATTTATTAGATCAAAACGGAGAAAAGAAAAAGAGATATATACTTGCGGAAGATGGTGTTTTTAAGTCAGCAAGTAAAATGCTGAGTAAAGAATTAATACAAGGAGTTTATACCCTTAATAAAGAGCCTCAAGTTGCTTCTGTAATTCTATTCAAAGATGCAAATGACTTTGTGGTGGATTCAATAATAACGGATGAGAAGGGGCACTTTACTTATAAGCGCCTGAGTAATGATAGCGTCTTTACCATGAAGCCAAATGATTTAAATAATAAAGATCTTGCTTTGGCAGATTTGTATCTAACAAGTGAGAATGGGGAAAGAGTAAGAACGTTTGATTTGAGCGAAGGCTTTGCTGGAAAGGGCAAGCTGTTTTTAAAGAATTTGCCACTTGCTAATTCAGTTCTCAAGGTTTATGATGCAGATGGAAACTTGGTAGAGACTATAGTGACAAAAGCAGATGGTTCTTTTGCTTACAAAAAGCTTAACCTAGATGAAGATATTGTCATGAAGCTTGCCACGGAAGATGCTGATTTAGTAGGAGGTATTGTATACTTTGTTGATGCTTCAAACAATAAGAAAAGATTTTTCATTCAAGAGGGAAATAGCCTAGTTCACCCTGAAGCTTTTGGAAAAGAAACAGTATATGGAATGTTTAATTACAAGAAATTGCCCATGTCAAATGCAGCTTTGGAAGTTTTAGATCAAAACGGAATGCCAATCGATACCATTTACACTGACGAAAATGGGCTTTTCTCTTATGAAAAGATGAATTTAGATAAAAGCTATACACTTAGACCTTTGGGGCTTTCAGAGCAAAATTTAGTTGATCAAGAGATATATTTAACAGATAAAAAAGGAAATAAAACAGGAACCTCAACTAACACTAAAGACGGAGGTTTTGTATTTGTGGTAGTTGATGAAAGTAAAGTGGTTTCTTTAGACAGCAAACCAAAGAAATCGAGCTTTCAAGAAGATAATATGGTCTTGTACTTCGATTATAACGTAGTATCCTTATCTACTTCTGCTAAGAAAAAAATCGATTCGTTTTTGAAGCAACTTAAATCCAACGATAAGAAAATTGTCTTGATTGGTCATACAGACGATACTGGCTCTAATGAAGTAAATCAACGAGTTGGTATGAAAAGAGCAGAATCGGCAAAGCAATATTTGTTAAACCATGGAATTAGTGCAAATAGAATTCAAGTATTGTCAAAAGGAGAAAGTAGCCCTGCAGCAAATAACAAAAACTCAAGTGGTAGAGCTAAAAACAGAAGGGTTGAAGTAAAGCTGAATTAAATAGCTTTTGCAAGTTTATAAGATTCAAATTCAGCGATAAAGTTTTCGAGAATTTGGTAGCTTACATGATCCATGACAACAATCTTCCACCAAGATGGAGTGTGTTCGTAAGTGTCTGCAACTAATTCATATTTCTTGGCTAATTCAGTGTTTATTTCGTTGGCTTTAATAGCAACAATGTTGATGAATGGGTTTCTAAAGTATTCAACTTCTAGTTGATCTAGTTTGTTGCATAAGAAATCAGTTCGCTTGTTTAGTTCATTCATTTTATTTGTCCACCCTTCAGAACCATAAGCTTTTAGAAGCATCCAAATGACGATTGCGTTTGCACCACTTCTACTTCCACATAAAGTGTAATCCAAACCAGGAACATATTGCGCATAATTGTTGGTAACATATTGCATATATCCTTTTCGAATAAGAAACATACCCGTTCCATAAGGTGTCTGAAGCATTTTGTGGGCATCAATTGATATGGAACTCACTCTTGGGTGTTTAAAATTGTGTTTGGAGTCTTTGTTTGTAAAAGGGTAAATAAATCCACCAAAAGCGGCATCAAGGTGTACTTTAAATACAATTTCTTCGCGATCAAGAATATTGACAACTGAATCAATGTCATCTACAGAGCCAAACATAGTAGTGGAAACATTTAAGACAACGATAAAGTATTTTATGCCTTTATCCATTGCTATGGCAATATTTTCTGCAAGGTTTTCTAATTCAATCTCTCTTGTTTTATTGTCAACATTGAGGAGTACAGGTGTTATTTGCAGCAGATTACATCCTTTTGTAATGGAATAGTGAGTGTCTTCTGAAAACAAAACACCTACCTGCTCTGCTTTTGCACCATATTCCCTAATAAAATAGTTTCTATAAATCCAAAGTGCCTCAATGTTGGCTTCTGTACCTCCTGTTGCTATGTACCCATCTATAGCGCTTTTGGGTGCTTTAAATATTTCTTCTGAGCAAATTTCAATGAGTTCTTTTTCAATGGCTTGAGTACCTTTAAAAATGGGAGAACTCACTTTTTCTAAAGTGTGGCAACCAATGTGGTTTGGGTTTGCAATTAAGCTTCTCAAAAATGGAGCATCCTTTAAGAAGCTTGCATCAGGATAAAATTCATTTTTGTCTAAATAAGTTGCAGGGGTGCCAATGACATCACCTTTTTCATAGCTTGCATTTTGCTCTAATGCTTGGTTTATGGTGTTGTTTATTTCTTCTCTATTTAAAGCTCTCCAATACATAACTTTCTTCATTTTAATGACAAGACTCCACCTCTTGAGGGTTTAATTTTGGACTTAAATAAGGAACACCAAGGTTTAAGCCTCTAAGGATAAATAAACTACCGATGACAACAACAAACACAGGTATGAGTTTACGTCCCTTTTTCATTAGACTTAGTTTTAGTTGATTTCCGTAAACCGCTACAGAAAGCATAACGGGAAGAGTTCCTAGTCCAAAAAACAACATAAAAAACCCTCCTTCAAGAATTGTTTTTGAAGCAGTTGCGCCTGCTAATGCTAAGTAAACCAATCCGCAAGGTAATAATCCGTTTAATAAGCCAATAGCAAATAAGTTTTGAAAGGATTTACGTCCCAAGCGTTTTCCTAGCTCTGCTTTCACTCTTCCAATCCATAAATTAAATGACGATAGATCTAAATATTTTGAATGACTTACTGAGCTATATAAAACGGTAGAAATCATAAATACTCCAACCACTATTGAAATCCATTGCTGAATACCAGCCAAAGCAAAACCAAAACCTAATACCCCAAATAAACTACCCAATAGAAAGTAAGTGAGTAAACGACCCAAATTATAGGTTAAGCCGCCAAGGCTCGCCTGTAAATTATTTTGTCGATTTAGCGGTAAAGCAAAAGCAATTGGACCACACATTCCAATACAGTGTAGGCTACCCAATAATCCAATTGAAAATGCGGTCCACAACTCCATATTTTAGGGTATTACAATAGTTTTTTCAGCGTAAAACTTTTTGTTCTCAGCTTCCCAACTTATTTTTAAAAGGTATTTTCCCGAACTAAATTGACTTAAAGGAATTCTTTTTACTTTTTTTTCATTTTCAAGTTTTACAACAAAGTCTTTGGATTCATCTGACGGTCTAAAGCAGTGTATATTTCCATTTAGTTCAGTTGTTTCGGCATGAGGAAAGTCAATTTTTAAATACTCATTTTCAATACTTGTATGAAGGTTTTCTTCCAGGTTTTCTAACCTGTTTTTTGCATCAATTTTATCTTGAAAAGCTAACTCTTGCGCATAATAGTCTTCTGTAACTAAGTCATATTTTTCGCCAAAGCTCAGGTATACCATTACAATTATAAATGCTACAAACGCAATGTAAACTGATGCTATTTTTGTTCCCCAATTCAGCTTCATTTTTTCTTTCGTTTTAAAGGTGCAAGGAAAGAGGTTTTTACTTTGTCTAACAACTCTCCATTTTCATCATATACTCCTAAATATATTATAGACTTTCGTTCACTTAGCTCTTCCATGTTAACGATTAAAAAGAATGAGCCTTCTGCAATAGATTCAGATGGAATGACAAAGGTCTTTCCTCCGATGTACTCTATTACTCCCTCTATGCCGATGGGCTTTATTTCACCTGGAATACTATCAAATGTTTTATTGATGATTTTGTAGTTGTATAAATTACTAACTAGGTTATTCTCTCTTTTTTGATACTGTTGACCCGGAGTTTTTAATATGGTTGCGTCAACATCTGTTCGGTTTACCAATAAGAAGCTAACTAAGCCTAAAAGCAAGACCAAAACAATAGAATAGCCAATGGTTCGTACACTAAATATTTTTTTGCTTTTGTTTACAATGCCTTCTTCAGAATCGTATCGTATCAAACCTTTGGGTAAGCCAACGCTTTCCATCATATGATCACAGGCATCTATACAGGCTGTGCAGTTCACACATTCCAATTGAGTTCCATTTCTAATGTCAATTCCCGTAGGACAAACATCCACACATTGATGACAGTCTATACAATCTCCTTTACCTGCTTCTGCTCTGTCTTCCGTTTTCTTAAATCGTCCTCTTACTTCACCACGAATGTAATCATAAGCTACTACAATAGAATTTCTATCTAGCATTACACCTTGTAGTCTTCCGTAAGGACAAGCAACCAAACAAACTTGCTCTCTAAACCAGCTAAACACCCAATAAAAAACACCGGTAAATATTAAAATAGAAACTAGTCCAGTGATGTGGTTTAAAGGATTATCGGTAATGGTTTTTATGAGTTCATCAGAACCGATAATGTATGCTAAGAAGGTATTTGCGATGAGAAATGAAATGGCAAAAAAGATCCCGTGTTTTAAAACTCTTTTTCTAATTTTTTCCGCATTCCAAGGAGCGTCTTTTAATCGTTTTTGATGCTTAAAGTCTCCATCTATCCAATATTCAATTTTTCGAAAAACCATTTCCATAAAAATGGTTTGGGGACAAACCCATCCGCAAAAAAGTCTTCCAAAAACAACCGTAAACAAAACAATGAAAAGAACACCAGATAACATGACCAATACAAAAATGTAGAAGTCTTGTGGCCAAAAGACTTGGCCAAAAACGATAAACTTTCTTTCTAGAATGTTTATCATTAAAAGAGGTTGACCGCCAATTCTTAGAAAAGGTCCGCTAAACAAGACAGCAAGCAAACCTAAACTCACCCATGTTCTTGCATTGTAGTAATTTCCTTTCGGCTTTTTAGGAAAAATCCATTTTCGCTTACCATCGTCATCTATTGTTCCAATAGAATCACGAAAGCTTTGATCCATGTACTCTTCCTTCTCTTGCCCTTTCATAGCGGCTTTTACTTTTATTTATCCATTTCAACAACAACCGTCATGGTGTCATTTTCTTCTTTTACAAGCGTATCTCCTTCTGCTGCAGGAATTTCTTCCACATATATTTCGCCTTGAGGTGCTTTTCCGTTAGGCGGATTTGTTCCTTTTAGCGTTTTGATGTATGAAGCTACTTGTTGCATTTGTTTTGGGCTAAACTGGCTTTGCCAAGCAATCATGCCTTTAGCAGGAACGCCATACTTGATGGTTTTAAAAATGCTGTTAATGCTTCCACCATGAATCCAATACTCATCCGTTAAGTTTGGTCCTGCGCCACCTTCGCCTAATTGACCGTGGCACGTAGCACAATTTCCTTGGAAAATAGCAGCCCCTTTTTCAATGGTTGGAGCATCTACTAAAAAGACAACATTGTCCTCAGTAATGCTTTCGGTAGCATTCGCCATCATTTCAGCTTTTTCAGCTACCGCAGCATCCATTTCAGCCATGTATTCTTCATGACTTAATTGTCCGCTACCTGTAATGTGGAAACGAACGATGTAAACAACAGAGAATATGATTGTAGCATAAAACATATATACCCACCATGGTGGTAAGTTGTTGTCAAGCTCTTTAATACCATCATAATCGTGGTCAAGCATAACAGAATCTTCTTCTTCAATTGGAACATTATCTGTTAGGCTTAAGCTTTCAAATATGTCAACCTTCTTTTCTTCAACTTCTTCTTCAACCCCTAATTGTAGTTTGATTAAAGTTTGAAGTGCTCTGAATAGAATTAAAATAACGAATGCCAAGGTGACAATTAATCCTGTTAGAATCCAAAACAAGGTATTGTCAAATACAAAAGGAGCAGAAGCAGCTGCTTCGTTTGCGGCATTTGCACTAAAACTAGTTCCTAGTAGTGCCAGTGTTGCAATAGCTTTTACTGTTGTATTTGGCTTGATGTTTTCTTCTAATTTTTGGCTTTTGCTAATGCTTTTAATTGCATTTGAAAGCGCTTGAATAATTAGGAGAAGTAATACAACCATTCCAAGCATTAAACTTAAAAGTGCAAAGTCAGAAATTCCACTTGCTTGGGCTATACTGTTGTCCCCTGCTATGGCTCCAAAAGGTGCCAAAACACTTAGCAGCAGACTTAAACTTAATATTTTCCTTTTCATAACCGTAGTATTCAGATGTTAGTAGTTTCGTTTTCTTGAGTTTTATCTTCAAATGGTAATTGAGCAAGCATGTTTACCTCTGTTTTTTTCATTTTCATGACCCAAGTAAACAAGCCGATGAAGAAAACAAAGAAGATAAGGAAGGAAATGAGTGGGAAAATTTCAACCCCACCAATCGTTTCCATATTGTGTTTTATAAATTTTAACATAGCGTATTAGTTTTCGGCAGTTTGATTTCCCTTCTCAATATCTACCCCTAGTCTTTGTAAATAAGCAATTAGAGCTACAATTTCGCGGTCTGCCGCAACTTCAAAGCCTTCTTCTTCAAGTGTACCTCGCATTTCTTCTACAATTTCATTGGCTTGTTTTTCAACATCTGCATTTGCTTTTTCAGGGTAATCCTCTTCGTAAGGAACTCCTAGTGTAATCATAGCTCTTATTTTAGCAGCTGTTACCGTAGTATCATAGCTTTTATCGAGCAACCAAGGATATGGCGGCATGATAGAACCTGGAGATACACTTCGTGGGTCATACATGTGTTTGAAATGCCAAGAGTTTGGTTTTTTCAACTTAGCAGAACCTTCTCTTGCCAAGTCTGGTCCTGTACGCTTTGAACCCCATAAAAATGGGTGATCGTAAACAAACTCTCCAGCTTTAGAATATTCTCCATATCGCTCAGTTTCAGAACGGAAAGGGCGAATCATTTGACTGTGGCAGTTGTTACAGCCTTCTTTAATGTAAATATCTCGACCAATCAACTCAAGAGGAGTATAAGGCTTAACACTGGCTATGGTTGGTACATTTGATTTTACCAAGAAGGTTGGCACCATTTCAATTACTCCACCAATTAAAATCACGACTAAAGATCCAATTAGCATTTGGGTTGGTTTTCTTTCAAACCATCTGTGCCAGTGCTCATCTTTATAGTTTGCACTTAGTTTCTTTAATGGTGCTGCTTCTGCTTCCTCTTCTGCTAAGAACACCCCAGATTTAGCGGTTTGAACCAAGTTTACAACCATTACAATTACCCCAACATAATATAGCAAACCACCAATTGCGCGGTAAGCATACATAGGTATAATGTTAGTAACCGTTTCTAAGAAGTTCGGGTATTTTAAGAAACCTTCATTGGTAAAGTCATTCCACATTTGACTTTGTGTAAAACCTGCCCAGTAAAGCGGAATGGCATAAAATAAGATTCCTAAAGTGCCAATCCAGAAGTGGAAATTGGCCAACTTAACAGACCACAATTTAGTTTGGAAAAGCTTTGGCCATAAGTAATACAGCATACCAAAAGTCAAAAATCCATTCCAACCAAGTGCTCCAACATGTACGTGAGCCACAATCCAATCGGTAAAGTGAGCAATGGCGTTTACGTTTTTCAACGAAAGCATGGGGCCTTCAAAGGTTGACATACCATAAGCCGTAATAGCAACAACCATAAACTTCAATACAGCGCTGTCGCGAACTTTATCCCAAGCACCTCTTAGGGTTAAAAGTCCATTAATCATACCACCCCAAGAAGGAGCAATTAGCATCACAGAAAATACTGTTCCTAAAGACTGAGCCCAATCAGGCAGGGCGGTATACAATAAGTGATGAGGTCCTGCCCAAATGTATAAGAAGATTAATGCCCAGAAGTGAATAATCGATAATCGATAAGAGAAAACAGGACGATTTGCAGCCTTTGGTACAAAGTAGTACATCAACCCCAAGTATGGAGTAGTAAGGAAAAAGGCAACAGCATTGTGCCCGTACCACCATTGAACCAAGGCATCTTGAACTCCAGCATACCAAGAATAACTTTTCATGAATGTAACCGGAAGTTCAAAGGAGTTTACAATATGTAAAACTGCAACCGTAACAAAAGTGGCAATGTAGAACCAAATGGCAACGTACAAGTGACGTTCTCTACGTTTTAGAATGGTGGCAAACATATTCCAACCAAATACCACCCAAATCAAGGCTATAGCAATATCTATGGGCCATTCTAGTTCTGCGTACTCTTTTGATGTTGTATAGCCTAATGGTAGTGTTATGGCTGCCGAAACAATAATTAACTGCCAACCCCAAAAGTTGATTTTGCTTAATAGATCACTGTACATTCTGGCTTTTAGCAATCGCTGAAGCGAATAATAAACTCCGGCAAAAATTCCATTTCCTACAAAAGCAAAAATGACTGCATTGGTATGCAATGGTCTAACTCTACCGAAAGTGGTGTATTCTAGATTAAAACTCAAGGAAGGAAAAATAAATTGAAAGGCTACCAGTAAGCCAACCAACATTCCAATTACTCCCCAAAAGACTGTTGCGTAAGCAAATAGCTTTACAATCTTATTGTCATACTTAAATTTTTCTACTTGCATGATCGTAATTATTGATTAGTGGATTTATCCTGATTAAGGTTTGTGTGTTTCTTATTATCAAAAAGCATTCTCACCGATGGCGTGTAGTCATCTTCATACTGTCCGTTTTTAACTGACCAAATAAATGCCAGCAAAAAGATGATGGCAACTGCTAAACTGGCTAGTATGAGAAGAATTAGTACACTCATGGTAATTTATTTTGAACAAAGGTGAACTTTGCGAAATGGGTAAAAAATGATATTTATCAGTAATTCTAAAAAATTGTTAAACCTATTCGCAATCAGCGCTTTTAGAGTCAATTTGTGGGGTGATAGTTTTGAATTCATGCTTCTCTTCATCTAAAACTGTCCATTGTTTCACCTTTTCTATATGTAAATGAAGACTTGTTGTATTCCCTTTTTTTGAATTCAAAACTCGGTGGTAACCCATGTTGTCATTTAAATAAGTTGATTCGCCTTCAACAATATGCATGGCTTCTTGTAAACGATAGTCTTTTGTTTCTTGATCTACCTCATAGGTTTCTATGGTCAATTCTCCTTCTAAAACTTTAATCCAGCCTTCTTGAAAATCGTAACTGTGAATGGGAGAGGCTTGCCTTTCTTTCCAACACATTAAAATAAGCTCATAACCATCACAAGAAGAAATGCAATTTCTCGTGTAGTTTTCATCCTTCCACAAATAGTTTTTTTCCCATTCCGAATGAGGAATTTTAATCGCTTTAATTAATTCATTGTAGCCTCCATAACCTGGACCGAGGTTTAAGCTTTTTTTTAATTGCTCAATGCTTTCAATATCTGCTAATCCCATATTACTTTGGTTTTAAATTATATAACCAAAGCTAGGTCAGTTTTTAGGCTATAAAAATGATATTTATCAGCTTTGTTTTTGAAAAGCATTGTGATACAAAAGCCAAGTAGCTAAACTCACGAAACTAACAACCGAAATAGAACTTACGGGCATTAAAATAGCGGCAAATACAGGACTAAGTAGCCCTTGTACGGCAAAGGCTAAACCTACCGCATTATAGAGAAATGAAATGATAAAACTGATGATGACAATCTGCTTACTGCGCTTTGCAAACTTTAAAATGTTTTCAATTTCTTCAAATCGATCTGCACTTAAAATGATATCACAGGCAGGAGAGAAGGCGTTGACATTTTCTGCAATGGAAACTCCTACATTACTTTCTAGCAAAGCTCCTGCATCGTTAAGTCCATCCCCAATCATTAAGCAATTGTCTCCTTTTTGTTTACTTGCTTTAATGTAGTTTAATTTGTCTTCAGGGCTTTGCTCAAATAAAAGTGTACTATTTGAAGGAAAGTACGCTTTCAAAGTTTCTTCTTGACCGCTATGATCTCCGGAAATCATTGATAGTTTGAAAGTCTGATTTAACTTTTGTAACAAAGCTTTTAAACCTCTTCGGTATTCGTTTTTGATAAGAAAAGTGCCGAGATAGTCCTTGTTAATTTCTACACCAACACTCGTGTCTTGATTGTGATTATCTGCTGCCTGATTTAACCAACTTACAGCACCAAGTCGGTAAGTGTTTTCGTTTATACTTGCCACTAACCCTTTACCTTCTATTTCTTGAAATTTTGAAAGAGTAGTACATTCTGCAATAGGTAAGTGATCGGCAATGATTCGACTTAGTGGGTGATTACTTTGTGAAAAGATTACTTGAATAGCTTGTTCTTGTTCTTTGTTCAAGGCCTTACCTCGATAACTTACTTTTTTGTTTTGTCCATAAGTCAAGGTTCCTGTTTTATCGAAAATAATGTGATTGATTTTAGCCAAGCGCTCAATAACGCTTGCTTCTCTTAGGTAGCAATTTAGTCTTCCTAAATAACGCATGGCGTGCCCAAAGGTAAAAGGTGCAGCTAAGGCTAGGGCACATGGACAGGCAACTATGAGAATAGCGCTCATCACTTCTAAAGCATGCCCGATTCCATATTGAAAGTGATATCCTCCTGCAACAAGTGCAATGAGCAGAATGATGGGCGTAAACCAATGCGATATTTCATCGGTCAAATCTGAGAAACTGACTTGTTCTTTTGTGTTTTGTCTCTGTTCGGCATGTTCACTCCAAAGCCGGGTAAGTTTGCTTTGTTCCAAGGGTCTGATCACTTCTAGTACAATGGAACTTCCAAGTTGTCTTCCACCTGCATAAACTTTACTACCTAATTCTTTTTTTATGGGCTCAGACTCGCCCGTTGCAAAACTATTATCAATGTTTCCAATGCCTTCAATTAAGAAACCATCAACCGGAATCAATTCACTATTTCGAATAATGATTTTATCTCCTTTTTTGATTTCTTGAACAGGAACACTCTCCTCCACTTGATTCGATATGCGGTTAATGGAAATGGGGAAATACGAACGGTAATCTCTTTCAAATGAAAGTTGATGGTATACTTTTTCTTGAAAAATTCTTCCAAGAAGTAAGAAGAAAAGCAATCCACATAAAGAATCGAAATAACCTGCACCAGTTTGGGTTACAATTTCATAAAAGCTTCTTAAATAAAGTACAAGAACACCAATGGCAATGGGAACATCTATGTTTAAGCGTTTTCGCTTTAAGCTAGTCCAAGCCGATTTAAAATAATCTTGACCGCTATAAAAGGCTACAGGAGTCGCTAAAATCAAGTTTAACCAAGCAAACCAATGGGCAAACTCTTTTAAGCTTCGTTCATCGAAACCAAAGTATTCAGGCAAACTTAGAAGCATGATGTTCCCAAAAGCAAAGCCGGCAAGTCCAACTTGATAAATCAACCGTTTGCTAATTGGCTTTTTTCGTTCAGACTTCAGTTGGTCAAGCGTTATGCTTGGCTCGTAACCCAAACTTGCTAAAAGTTCAACCAATTGACGCAAGCTAATCTCTTGATGCAGAAAGGTGAGATACACTTCTTTTTTTACAAAGTTTACCCGGCTTTGTGTTACCCCAGAGTTTAGTTTATAAAGGTTTTCAAGCAGCCATAAACAAGAGCTGCAGTGTATTTGCGGTAAATAAAATTGAACTTTGCTCAATGTGTCATCTTGAAAGTCCAATAGTTCTTCTTGAATGCTAGCATGTTCTAAGTATTCAAATTTACTTTGGCTTTTCGCTTTCGGACTAATTCCTGGTGTATTTTCTAGGGTATAGTAATCGCATAAATCATTTTCATGAAGTATTTCATACACTGTTTTGCACCCTTGGCAACAGAATGATTTATCATCTTTTACAATGGAGTCACTCAAGCAATCATCTCCACAATGATAACAAGTCGTAGCGCTATTTTTATCTTCCTTTTTGATCGTCTAAATTCTTCTGCGAATTTCCTTTCAAAGTTAGTAGCAAAGTATGATATTTGTCATATCTTCACCTATGAGCGAAAAGCTACATACCCCCGAATGCGCAACTTGTGGTTCTAGACACAAGTCAGTTTTTTGTAGCTTAAATAGCAGCCAGTTAATTGATTTAGATTCCGATAAAAGTTGTGATTTTTATGTAAAAGGAGAGCAAATTTTTAAGGAAGGAAGTATTTCTAGAGGGATATTTTGTGTGAACAAAGGGAAAATTAAGCTGAGTAAAATGGGGCCAAGTGGAAAAGAGCAAATTGTTCGTTTTGCCACTGCTGGCGATATCATTGGTTATAACTCTATGCTCAGTAAACGTCCACTTAGTGCTACAGCTACTACCTTAGAAGATTCAGCTGTTTGTTTTATTCCTGCTAGAAACTTTTTTGAGTTGATTCGTTTGGAGCCCAATTTTAGCCTCAAAATGCTAGAGTTAACGGCAAAAAATTGGGATAATGCTTCTCGATTAATTACGGATATGGCTCAAAAAACTACCAAACAACGTTTAGCTGAAATGTTACTTTGGTTGAAGGAAACTTTTGGACTTGATGAAGAAAATTGCATTGACGTAAAACTAAGTCGTGAAGAGATAGCCAATATGGTTGGAACCGCCACAGAAGCCGTAATTCGTTTGCTTGCTGAATTAAAAAAAGAAAAACTAATTGCCTTAGAAGGTAAGCGGATTAAGTTACTAGATATTCACGGATTGGTTGTTTTAGCAGACTTAATTGACTAGTGTAAGTCGTTAATAAGTTTTATTCCCTCTTTTTATAATAAGCATTCCAAAATGGTATTTTTAGGCAAACGATTGTTATGCCAAGAACTAAAAATTTTGATCCTGCTGAGGTTTTAGAAAAGGCTAAAAACCTTTTTTGGGAAAAAGGATATTACGCTACTTCTATGCAAGA
Source organism: uncultured Flavobacteriales bacterium (assembly GCA_964001305.1). Taxonomy (GTDB): domain Bacteria; phylum Bacteroidota; class Bacteroidia; order Flavobacteriales_E; family Vicingaceae; genus CAJXMH01. The sequence continues at coordinate 83,529 of CAXFAI010000029.1, read as the reverse complement.
TTTAGTGGATACTTTAGGAATAAATAGAGCCAGTATGTATGATACCTACGGGGGCAAAGATCAACTATTTGCTAAAGCTTTAGAGAGTTATCAGACAGCAGAAACCAAAGAGGTTTCGTCTATTCTATATTACTATACAGATATTAGACAAGGGCTTTATGTAATGTTTGAATACTTTGTGGATGCGGCTTTGAAAGATGATAAATCAAATTCTTGCTTTCATCTAAATACCACCGTTGAGCTTGCAAACAGTTCAGAAGAAATTCGGGCAAGTTTGCTAGAAACAAGAGAGCTTCACTTAAAAATGTTTCGCACCTATTTGGAATATGGCAAGAGTAAAGGCCAATTAGCAGCACATAAAGATATTGAAGGAATTGCTCAAACATTATACGCTTTTCAGTGTGGCTTATTGGCGACTTCTAAATTAAATCCACTTAAGGAGAATTTGATGAAAACGGTTTCTACTACACTTTCTATATTAGACTAGAACTTTACAATTTTTTTAATAGTTCTAGAACTTTCATTTTCGATTTGAAGGATATAAGTTCCTTTTGGAAAGTCTGAAAGATTAATGGTATAATCTGATATATGTATAGTTTCTCTAAAAAGTAGTTGCCCTTTTATTGAAAGCAAACGAACGTTATATGTTGACTGTTTGGGGATTGAAATATGAAGCATCTCTTGAGCAGGATTTGGAAAAACAGATATGTTCTGATCTGTTTTCAAAACGGTTCCAGTTGAGGATAAAATGGAAGATTGAATAAAGGTTTTGATGGCATAGTATTCCCAATTATTTATTCTGCTATGCCTCAAGCTATTAGATAAGCTCAAGGTTCCATAGCTGGTATACGCTAAACCATTTTGATAACGAATGAGGGAGCTTCCACTTTCACCAGGAATTCCACTTGCAGAATTAACTCCTAAAAAATTAGAATCAATCAGATTAATGGCTCCATGGCTAAAAAATAGGGTGTCGCCATTATATACCCTTGGATCCAAAGAAGAGATGGTAGTACTTGGGTAAGACAATTTAAAAAAAGAACCATTGGAAATGAATGAATTGCTTTTATTAAAGCCAACACCAACCCAACCAGTTTCTTTGCCAATGGAATCTTCTAACTCTACAATGGCAAGGTCTTCTGAAAAGGAGTAGTTTGCAGGATAGTAAAATTGTTTAGCATATGTACAAGTAAAACTTCCATTGCTTATTCCCTTATTAAAAGCAGGGCAAATTTTTAGCGAATCAACAAACACACTGTCTGTGATTATTGAAACTAAACAGTGAGCAGCAGTGAGCATGTGGTTTTTACTAATCATTACTCCAGAGCAATTATCAATTAAGCTGTCATTCTCCACGGAAAAGGTTTTAATTGCTGCTCGTAAAGGAAAATCAGTAATGGAGTAGTTTAAATCCGCCCTTTCTTTGTAGGTATAATTGCTTTGAGGGTAGGTGTTTTGGGTGGGTATGGCATTGGGAAGAATTGCTATGTTACTATCTTTTCCTAAATAGAAATTTGTGTTTTCAGCTTGAATGCTTGAATTGTACTGAATAAGTGGTAAGGTATCATATTGTTGATTGGTAAAATGATATCTAATGAATTGTTTTTGTGCGGGGCTATTTATGAAGAATGCCAAACACAATGAAAGTAGCAGGTAGTAGGATGATTTCAATGCTATTGGATTTTTGGGTAAACGATTAGATTTTAAAAAGATTGTTTTAATTAGAACCAGCTATTTATTCGACAAGCAAGAAGCATAATAAGTTGAAGTATTTAATTCTTAATGTTTCTAAAAGTAAAAACGGTTTAAACTGCATTTAGTTAATTTCCAAGCATGAAAAAGGCAATTCTTCTAATTGTAGTTGCAATATCTCTGCTGGCTTGTTCTGAAAAGTATGATAGCAGTGTATACATTGGGTCTTATCGAATATTTGATCGACAAATTCCCCATCCTTATTTTATTGAATTAAGTAATAATCACATTACTTATCTAAACAACAAAGGGAAAGAGTTGGAAAGTGTTAAGCTAGATTCAACTTTAGCTAGTGGAGATACCATTGGCTTAAATGAACATCTGTTTTATTTTAAATTCGTCAATGATTCCAATATAAGTTTATTTGATCTTCGGGACACTTCTAACTATTATAAGAGGAGTCAAGCAGAAAAGCTTGTTCAAAAGAATTTTACGAGGTTCAAGAAAGTACTTTCTAAGCCAACTGACTTAAAAGAAGCCCAAGAGAAGTTAAGTAGCAGAAGTTGGGATCAAGTTTTAGACAGTGCTCATTATTCAACTCCTAATCGCGATTTTAAGATAGTTAAGAATTGGCAGGTATCAGCTGACTCCATCATCTTTTCCACTCATTATTATTATCAAGAGCAAGTCGTTTTAACAGAATTTCAACGTACTTCTTATGCGTTATTTGATTTAAACGGAAATGTGTTTTTAAGCTTGTTTGATGAAGAAGAAAATCCACTTCCAATTTATCAGCTATTTTTTGATGGAACGAACCAAATAAGGTTAATTGATTATAACTCTAGGTATTCAACAGAAATAGAATTAAGTCAAACTAAACAAGAGCTAGACAGAATGAAGGATGAAAAGCCTCAACGTTTTGCAAATTGTTTTGAAGGCTTTCAAGGAGAGTATTATTTTGATGACTTAACATACTTGCACGGAAACGACTCTATACAGAAAAGGTGTAATGTAAATTTTCCTGAAAATGAGAAAAGAGAAGGGTATATAATCATTCATTTTAACTTGAATTGTAATAAACAAGTGGGAAATTTAGGGCTAATTCAAATGGATTTTGAATACCTGCCAACAAGCTTTAACTTGGAAACTGTCCGTCATCTTGTAAGTCAAGTAAAATCTTTAAAGGATTGGCCTGATCCTCAATCTAGCCGAGTTTGGATGCCATATAAAGATGTACATTCATTTTTGATGTTTAAAATTCAAAATGGTAGAATAACCGATGTAAGTCCATGAGAGTAACAACTATCATACTGTTTGTCCTGTTTGCATTTGCTTGCCACAAGATAGATGAACTTCCAAAAAATCATAAGCGTAAAGACTTTAGTCTATTCACTGCATTGGAACGTGATTCTATCGCGGAAGATTATAATGCTTGGGCAAATTATTTTTTACAACCCAGTTTTGCCTACCGCTTGTATAAGGATTCTGCAAATTTGGCGCAGCCTGAAGAGTTAAGCTATTTGCAAACGAAATCTTATTCGTATAAAAAAAGAGGAGAGCATATAGAAGCCATGAGAATTTTGAACGAAGTAGTAGAAAAGGATGTTGCTGTTGGAAGTTTTGATGCATTACAATATAGGGCATGGAGTTTATTATACTATTATCGGGACTATTCGGGAGCGTTAGAAGATCTGGAAAAAATTGAAGAAATGACTGACGACAATTACACCCAATGCTGGGGAGAGGCTTGTCGGTTTCAAAAATCACAAGCATTATACTGCTTGGAAAGATATGAAGAGGCTATAGTTGAAATGCAGAAATTGATAGAAATTGAATTGGGAAAATACAAGGAAGTAAACAACCACTTGTATTTTTTGTATTTGGGTAGATGTTATCAAAAATTAGGCAGATTCAAAGAAGCTAAAAAAACTTACTTAAAAGCCATTGCCTTATTCCCAAAGTTTTGTGAAGGCTACTATTTTTTAGGAGAAGTTTATGAGCAAGTCGGAGAAAAGAAAGAAGCTGAACGTGCTTATCTAAATGCACAGCGATATAAAGCAAATAAAATGGGAGAGCCTTACATTGAGCGCTTTGACGAAGTTTTTCCCTATATGATAGATCGAAAGCTGAAAAAGGGCAATTTGTAACCTAAGTGAGACCTTTAAAGCGTTTAATACGTTAAAGGTCTCTATTCATTTGTTTACAAACATCCCGTCCTGCCACCATCAACCGGAACATTAATTCCATTGATATACGAGGCTGCAGGTGAAGCAAGGAAAGCCGCCGCTGCTGCTACTTCTTCGGGTTTTGCAACACGGTTCATTGGAACCTGCGCTTCCATTCCTTTTAAGGCTTCTTCTTCTGTTTTACCTGTTTTTTTAGCTTTATTCGCTACAATAGAGCTTAGTCTTTCTGTAGAAGTAGCGCCCGGTAAAACATTATTTACCGTAATTCCAAAAGCACCCAATTCGTTGGCCATTGTTTTAGACCAGTTGGCCACAGCTCCTCTAACGGTATTAGAAACTCCCAAACCATTCAAAGGTTGTTTTACCGAAGTGGAAATGATATTAACAATTCGACCATAGCCTTCATCAATCATACTTTGTTTAACTCCTTGAACCAAAGTGTGATTACACAATAAATGCATGGAGAATGCATGAGTAAATTCTTCTCTTTTTGCATCAACAATTGGTCCACCTGGAGGGCCCCCAGTATTGTTAATCAAAATGTGTATTGGGTTTGATTTTACACATTCGTTAATTACTTCTTCAACTTGATTTACGTTCGAAAAATCAGCTACTAAAAACTGGTGTGATTGCGAGCTCGGAGCTGGTAGTTCTTTCAAAACAGCTTGAAGCTTTTCTTCGTTTCTTGCCATTAAAAATACAGTTGCACCCATTTCTGCCAATTCAGTAGCAATGGCTTTTCCAATTCCAGCACTGCTTCCACAAACCAATGCGTTTTTTCCGCTTAAATCTAAGTTCATAAATCAATTATTTAGAAATCGAAATTAGCCATTCAAAGGCGAAGGCAAAAGAAAAAAAGCATTTCCTCTTCTGTTCAGATCTTACTAACTTAGGACTCCAAATAAAAGAGAGATTATGGCCATTCAAAGACCTTTTAATTTTCAGAAATGGATAGATGAACATCGTCATTTACTAAAGCCTCCTGTAGGAAATAAGCAGGTATACGAATCAGATGATTTTATTATTATGGTAGTTGGAGGACCCAATGCCAGGAAGGATTATCATTACAATGAGGGTGAAGAATTTTTTTACCAATTAGAAGGAAACATCGTAGTTAAAATTCAAGAAGATGGAAAAGCGGTTGAAGTTCCTATTCAAGAAGGAGAAATTTTTCTACTTCCTGGTAAAGTGCCTCATTCTCCTATTCGTTCTGAGAATTCAGTAGGCTTGGTTATAGAGTTAAAAAGAAGCCAAGGGGAGAAAGATGGGCTGCTTTGGTTTTGCGACAACTGTAACCACAAACTTTATGAGCAATATTTTCCATTAAGCAGTATTGAAAAAGACTTTTTACCTGTGTTTAAAAAGTTTTACGGTTCAGAAGAGCTTAGAACGTGTGATAATTGCGGCACTGTAATGGAAGCCGACGAAAGGTTTGTATAGTAAAGCCCGCTGGTATGAGAATTAACGGACACGGACATATCTTGCCTGAGCCTTCTCAAATTCCTCAATTTATGAAAGACAAAAAGCTCTTTTGGATTGATGAGGACAAGAAGTTTATGAGGCAAGGAGATTGGTCAAGACCCATTACTGACCCTAGCTTTTTTATAAAAGAGAAGCTAGAGTGGATGGAGCGATACAAGATAGACCACGGTGTAATGCTTTGCCTTTCTCAATTGTATTGCAACGGTTGGGAAAAACAAGATTGTGCTGATGGTATTCGATTTCAAAACGATTACAATGCTTCTGTGCAAGCGGACTACCCTCATAAATTTACTTGTGGCTTTGTGGTTCAACCCTTATACATGGGTCAGGCTCTTCAAGAAATTGAACGCTGTGTAAATGAATTGAATCTTAAGATACTTTGCTTGCCAACTCACTACTTAAACAAAGAAGGAGAATGGCACTCTGTGGCAGAAAAAGAGGTTGACCCGATATATGAATTAGCCGATAAATACAATTTAGCCATTCAAATTCACCCGTATGATGGGGAAAAGATGGTTGCCCTAAAAAATCAATATTGGCGGTTTCATTTGGTTTGGATGATGGCACAATGTGCAGACACCTTGCACATATATACGTTGAGAGATTTGCCTAATAAGTATCCAAATATTAGAACAAGTTTTGCCCACGGTGGAATGCTTGGAGTAGCCAATTATGGTAGAAGAATTCAAGGTTTTGATGGCCGTCCTGATATTTTTAAAGGCCTTGAAGATCCAAGAAAAACCTTAGGACATAAAAATATTTTTTACGACACTTTAGTGCATGATTCTTTTACTTTAGAATTACTAAAAAAGCGAGTAGGTGCTGGTCAAATACTCATGGGTCTAGATGATCCTTACCCTTTGGGAGAAATGGAAGGTGTTGGTACTTCTTACCCTGGTCGTGTGGTCAGTTTTGCTGTTGAAAATGGGATTTTAACTGAAAAAGAAGGAAAAGATATTTGGCATAAAAATGTAGAAGCTTGGTTAGGTAAGGAGATTAGACAATCTAATTAACAATTGAACCTTTACATGAAACAAAAAAAAGCCAAGTATTCAACTTGGCTTTTCTTTTTCTAGATTCTTAGTTTAGAAACTAAATCCTACAAATAGTTGTAAAACACTATTTCTAACATCTGGTGCTTCTACTGTAGAGGTTGCTGTTACATTTCCAACCGTTACGCTCGATTCATAATCATCTCCAATGGTACTTAAACTGTAATTATACCTTGCCCCAAAGTTGAGGCCCGCTTCTGTAACGAATTCAAGTCCTAAAACACCTTCTAGGTAAAGGTCTCTAAATTGCTTCTTTACATCTTCTCTTTCATCATTAATTTCTTGTTCAGCGTTAAGCATTACACCCAATTGTGGACCTGCATGTATATTGAAATTATCAGATAAGTAAATTTTGGCTAAAAAGGGAACGTCTAAAGTGCTTAAATAAAGTTCGCCACCATCAGTATCAGCTCCTTTTGTGGAATAGAGTAACTCTGGCTGTAGCGCAAAAAATTCGGTAACCGCTATGGTTGCAAAACCACCAATATGGTATTTTAGTCTTGATGTTGTTCCGCTTACATCATCACCAGTTAAATTACTGTAATTTGCACCCCCTTTAATTCCGGCTTTGTTTTCTTGGGCCTGTAAGGAACTTAAACTTAAAAATAGAAATAAACTTGACGTAATAATCGCTATTCGTTTCATGGTTTGGTAAATTTTTGGTTCAATTCTTTAACAGTCTTTTAAAGCATAAGTTCACGAACCACCTCATCAGAAAGAAAAAGTTGATTTTGTGGAATGCTTAAGTTGTCGCTTTGTAATTCAATGGTATCAGGGTCTAAGCAAGTAATTTGTTGGTAGAAGTGGTCGGCTATTTTTTGTGAAAAATTAGCATTTACATCTTTAAAATCAATACCCCATTTGGTGCGTAATCGGGTGATTAGAAATTCGTGAAATTGATTCGTTTCACTTAAAGTTTCAATTTCAAAGAAGTCTTCATTTTTATTAATTGCCTTAATATATGCAAGGTTGTTTGATACATTCCACTGTCGACTTTTTCCATTGTAGGAATGTGCGGAAGGTCCAAGACCTTGATACTTTTTACCAAACCAATATGAAGTGTTGTGTTTAGAATAGTTATTAGATTCACAAAAATTGGATAATTCGTACTGTTGGTAGTTATTAGCATTTATGGCCTTAACCAACATTTGATATTGTCTGTGGTTTTTCTCTTCATCTATAGGTGCTTTCCTCTCACTTTTAATCCAATGATTCATAGCTGTTTTTTCTTCTACGGTTAACGAATAAGAAGAAAGGTGGGGAATCTTTAAATTGAAGAACAGTTTTAAATTTTCTTCCCACATAGTATCGCTAGTGGTTTGAGCTCCATAAATCAAGTCAATATTTAGTTTTTCAAATCCAATGTCTTGTGAACTTTTGATGCAACTCAAGGCTTCTTCTGCATTGTGAGAACGGTTAAATAATTTTAAATCTGCCTCATGAAAAGATTGTATGCCAATACTTAATCGGTTAAGTCCAGCTTTTTTTAACTCCGATAGCTTTTTACGATTTAAGTCATCTGGGTTTGCTTCTAAGGTAATTTCAAGTTCTTGGCTTAAGTTATAGTTTTTGCTTAAGCCATTTAATAAAGAGTTGAGCTCTTGTTCAGTTAACAACGAAGGAGTTCCTCCTCCAAAGTAGATGGTTTCTACGATTTCTTTCTCCAAATATTTTGAACGCAATTGAGCTTCTAGCAAAATGGCATCAACCAATTCTGACTTTCTTTTAGTAGAAGTAGAAAAGTGGAAATTACAATAGCTACAGGCCTGCTTACAAAAAGGAATATGAATGTATATTCCGGCCATTTTGAGTCACTTTATTCAATACAATTCTAAAGGTAGTGCCTTGTCCAACTTCTGACTGTTTTACAAACACTTTTCCTGAATGATAATTTTCAATAATTCGTTTTGTTAGTGAAAGTCCAAGTCCCCAACCTCTTTGTTTGGTTGTGTAGCCAGGTTGGAAAACAGTTTTTCTTGCATTCTTCGGAATTCCCTTTCCGTTATCACTAATATCAATGTATACAAACTGCGACTGGTCGGTTACATGAATATCAATTTTTCCTTCTCCACCAATAGCATCAACCCCATTTTTAATAATATTTTCAAGCACCCATTCTAAAAGCGGAATGTTTACACTAGCAATTACCTTTTTACCATTTGAAGTGGTGTGCTTAAAGTCAACCTTTTTAGAAAGTCGAGTTTTTAAATAATTTAAAGTGTTTTCTATCACTTCATTAATATCTTCTTGCTCAAGTTTCGGTGCAGATCCAATTTTAGAAAAACGTTCAGTTACTGTTTCCAATCTGCTCAGGTCTTTACTGAGCTCACTTAAAACACTTGGGTCTACATTTTTGCTTCTAAGCACTTCAATCCATGCTAATAAAGAAGAAAGTGGTGTGCCTAGTTGATGAGCAGTTTCTTTTGCCATGCCCACCCATACTTGATTTTGTTCAGCATTTCTAGCTGTACTAAACAAATAATAAGCTATTAATAAAAACAGCGCAATGACACCCAGTTGTACGAAGGGATAAAATTTTAATGTTGTTAGTAGCTGAGAGTCTGCATAAAAAATAAATCGCTTTTCACCATCACCTAAGTTGATTTCTAAGGGGGGATTTGTTTCTTTCATCTCGGCGATTAGCTCATGCATATACTCAGCATTCATCGCTTTGTTGGAATCAATGTTTCCAAATGCTAAAATCTCATTTTGTCCGCTATTGGTATAAACAACAGGTGCTGAGGCTGAATTGGTAATAATGTCGTTATTAAACGATTCGATTTGTTCGTCTAAAACTCCTCTTAACTCAGAGAAAATCGTTGATTCATCGTAGTAAAGTAGGTTTACTTGCTCGCCATAAAAGTTGATTCTAACTGGCTCATGCTTGTTTTGCATTTCATTTAGCCGCTTTCTAATAAAAGTAGATTCTTTTGATTTTGCTGAGTCTAAGTTGCTATATGTGATTATAACCCCATTTTCATCGGTTAAAATCATGGGGATGGTTGTATTGCTAAAAAGTATTTTGGTGTAAATGTCTAAGGCTTCATCTGGAGCGTTTACTACTCCTCGATTTGCTTCTGCCCAGATTTCAACTTTTTTCCGCTCTTCTTCCGAAATTTTCTCAAAAAGAATTTGGGTATAACTGACTAGCTCTGCTTTTCTGCTAATGGCTTCTGCCCAAGATTTTACTTTGGTTTTTTCTTCCTCGGCTATTTGACCTACCAAAACATTAGTATACCAAAGGCTTACAAAAACAATGATTGCCGCTACAATAGCTAAGGCAAACTTCCAACGCTGCTTTTTTGAATATATGTTCAAAATTCCTTCCTCTTCCGTTCTTTAGCTAATAGACGGTTATTCGATTATGATGGTTGCTATAAAGGGCTTAATTCTCTTTTGGCTCAACGTACTCTTCCTCGTTAGGCTGTGCAATTTTATCAATAAATTTTCCAAATTTCCCTTTTTTTGTTTTTTTCTTTTCGCTTTGAGACTCCTCTTTCTTTTCTGATTTTGTTTGGCTTGTGTCTTGATTTTCAGAATCATCCCATTCTATGGTAAACGGCTTTTCTTCTGTTTCTTTCTTTTTTGGCTTAGAAATACTATCATTTTTAAACAAGCCAAATTCTTCATTGAGCAGGCGTTTTATCGTTTGTTTTTCTTCATTTACCTTTTCTTTCACATGGCTTTTGAGTTGTTCTTTATCATAGCTTACCTCAGGATTGTCAACATTTCCTGTCATCTTTAGGAATATTTTGGTCCTACCTAAACCATCATCTTCTACATAACCAAATTCATTCTCTTTGGGCTTTTTTACTTTTCTTCCTAAAAGCTCATTCAAGACTAACTCAAATTGATAATCTATCTGATTGTCAAATGTGTGGCTACCTTCAAGAGTTAAGTTTAAAGCAGAATTATTGACTTGAAAACGTGGAATGTAAATCGTTTTGTTTTTTACCAAAATGTGATTTTGTAGCGTTTTGAACTTGATATGCTGGAGCTCTTCTAACTCAATATACGAAGCTAGCTTTTCAATGGGTTTAAAATTTAATAGTTCACCATTTTCAATGATAAGGTCTGATTCAATTTGGATTGAAGATGGGTCTACTTTCCAGTCTTGATCCCAATTGGCAGAAAAGTCAAGCATACAACTAGCAAATCCTTTTAGATGTTGACTTTCAATTGTTTTTTGACCAAAGTTGTTGAACGTCTTGAAAAGTTTCGCCAAGTCTATATTTTTTAAATTGGCATTGGCGTAAGTAATATGTGTTCCGCTAGTTTTTGAACGCCAAAAAAAGTCGGTTTCTATTTCCCCTTCAAGAAAATTAAACCGACAGTTTCTCAAGTCTAAGTTTGAATTTTTCCAAAGTAAGTCGCTGCTAAAATTCTTAAGATGATATTCCTGATAGCTAAGTTCTTTAACAGAAGGATATAAATAGAGACTTACCGTCCCTCTTTCTTCAGATTCTTTTGAGTCAGAAGTATTTTCAAAATATGGCTCAAGGTTTAAGTAATTGCTTGAAAGTTTTAAATCTAGAAGGAGTTCTTGATTTTCAACTAAATATCCAACTAGGTTGTTGACAGAGCCATTTAAAATAGCATCATTTTCCCCATGAAGTAAACTCAAGTCTTGAATTTGTAAAGTGTTATTTTTTACTTCAATTTCTCCATTCACTTGAGAAAAGCTCTCTTTTAATGATTCACTTTTTAATTGAACTTCAATCAGTTTTATATTCCCTTCAATTTTTGACCTTTTCCAATCGTTAAGCGTAAAATGACTTAGGTCAGCTAGTTTTCCATCAATTTTAAGTTGAGCTTGAACTTCTCCTTTATTACTTTCAAAGCCTTTAGCATGAGTCATTTCCAAAATGTCAGCTAAACTGAATACAGCATTTCCCTCAAAAGTGAAATTTGGTTGACTAAAGTTCTTGAGCATCCCCTTTCCTGAAATTTTCCCATTTTTAGTTTCAGTTTTTAAAGAATTAAGCGTCAAACTCGTTGTGGATAGTCGGTTTTCAGCTCCATTATTAATATTTCCTTGTAAGTTGGTTTTTTGAAAGCTAAACCCACTTTCTTGATGGGTAAAAGTGCCATTGGTAACAGAAAAATCGGCTTGATAAGAGGGTTGGTCAATGGCAGATATTGGACCTTGAACTTGAGCAGTAATTTTTGCACTTCCTGTTATATCATAGACTTGAAGCGATTTGCGAATTTGCTTTGGCAATAAGGAAATGGCATTTTCAAGTTTGGTGTTACTACTTTCTAAAATCAAATCAAGACTAGACTTATCGCTGTAGTTAACTGCCCCTTCTGTTTCAAAATTTACTTCATCAATACTCAAACTACTTCGTTCAAAGCTTATCAGTTCTTTTTGGCTGTCAACTTTTCCCTTGGTGTTTAAAGCAATTTTTCGATTTTGTATAAAATAAACTTCTCCATTTCTGATTGTGCTATTGGCTATACTAGCATTGAGGTTCAAGTCAAAAATAGCTTTTGAAAAATTGCCTTTTAGCTTAGCTTGGTCAATTTCAAAAATAAGCTCAAAGTCCTTGCTGTAATTTACATAACTAAAGTCTACTTCGTTTAACTGAACTGCTTCAAGATCTAAATTAAAGTTTGAATCTTGACTGCTGTCCGCTTCCCAGAAAATATAATTTTCTCGGCCACTTTGATCAACCACAAGTCGGCAAAATCCATTGTCGATTTGCAAGCCATTTAATCGATAATTGCCTTGGTATAGGTCATACAAATCAAATTGAGCGCCTAAAGTTTTCGCTGAAATTAAAGTATCACTCTTGGCATCAACTGCATGTATGACAACTTCGTTGAATAAGACTGAAACCTTTGGAAAACTGTTCCATAAGCTTAAGTCAACTGCTTCTACTTTGATTTCAGTTCGTAAGCCTTGATTTAAAGAGCTAACTACAAATTGTTTGATTTCGTCTTCATACTTCAAAAGTGCCACACTAATTGCCGCTAGCAATAAGAGAACAATGACAATGCTGAATAAAAAGAATCGACGAATCCACTTCACATTTAGTAAACTTATCCTTGTCTTTGTTGAATTCCCGCAATTCGATGAAGCAGCCCAACTTCTTTTTCACTTAAGTGACGGTATCTGCCTCTAGGTAAATCTTTTTTAGTTAAGCCGGCAAATTGAACACGATCTAAGCGAGTTACTTTATAACCTAAAGCTTCCATCATGCGTCGTATTATTCGATTCTTACCTGAATGTAACTCTAACATAATTTGGCTTTTATCTTCTCCATCTCTATGATATAAAGCCTTGTCAGCATAGCTTTTGCCATCTTCTAATTCAACACCTTCTACCAATTGTATCAGGTCTTTCTTGGTTACATTTTGACTTAAAGTAACCACATAAACCTTTTTTACATTGGAACTTGGATGAGTTAATCGTTGGGTTAATTCACCATCGTTAGATAAGAGTAATAAGCCTGAAGTTGCGCGGTCTAATCTACCCACTGGGTAAATTCGCTCATCGCAAGCTTTCATGACTAATTCCATAACCGTTCTTCGTTTTTGGGGATCATCAACTGTAGTGATGTAATCTTTAGGTTTGTTTAAAAGCACATAACGCTTTTTCTCCCCACTTATTTTTTCTCCACCGTAATGTATTTCGTCGCCAGGTTTTACTTTGGTACCAAGTTCAGTAACCACTTTTCCATTAATACTAACGGCTCCCGATTCAATCAATTTATCCGCCTCTCTACGTGAACAAATGCCTGCGTGCGCTAAATAGCGGTTCAAACGAATTAGTCCTTCATCGGCATAGCTTGCCGGTTTTTTCGACTTATTTGCCGTGTTTTTTCTTCTTGGTGTAAACTTTTTCTTGGGTTGAAACTTGTCTTCTGAATTTTGCTTTCTTCCTCTTGGTTTAAACTCCCCCATAATGCTGATTTTAAAGCGCAAAGGTACACATAGTAAAGCGTTGGTAAATGGGTGTGGTATAAAGATTTGTTAAGGGTAAATTATGAGAGAAATAAGGCTAATTTTCATGGAATCAATAAAAAAATAAAAAAGGTTGTAACTTTTCCGAAAGTTGTGCGTCACAGCTACATAACGATTACTAACGAATGACCACTAAAGAGTACAATACTACTGTTGAGCTTTACTCAGACAATGTTTTTCGCTTTGTGCTAAAAAACTTGAGAGATGAGGAAAAGGCGAAAGATATTGTACAAGATGCGTTTGAGAAAATGTGGCAAAAAAGAGATACGGTAGACGGGAGTAAAGCCAAGTCGTATTTGTTTACTACAGCATACCGAACTATGATTGATAAAATTAGAAAATACAAAAAACAAGGCAACTGGAACGAAGTGCAAGAAGGGCAGTATGCGCAAGCAGCGGTTCATCACGGATTAAATGAAGTTTTGCAAGAGGCCTTAAACCGCTTGCCAGAAATACAACGTTCGGTAGTGATGTTACGCGACTATGAAGGGTATAATTATGAAGAAATTGGAGAAATAACGGCTTTGAGTTTATCGCAAGTAAAAGTGTACATCTTTAGAGCAAGAAAGGCCCTGAAAGATTATTTAGTAAGCATAGAACATGTGATTTAATGAGTGAAATTAATCTACATAACTACGAAGCCTTTTTTCTAGACTATCTAGAAGGAAATTTGAACGAAGCCGACCAAATGGCTTTGAATGATTTTTTAAGTAAAAATCCCGAATTGAAAGCAGAATTAGGGGCTTTTGAAAATGTTTCTCTGGAAGCAGAAACCATTGAGTTTCCAAAAGAGAGTTTACTTCGGGAGGAAGGAACTGGTCTTGCTAGAAAAGATTATTTAATCATTGGCTCTATTGAAGATACATTAAATGAGGAAGAGCAAAGTGAATTGGCGGCCTTAATAGAAAGGTCGCCAGCTTTAATCGATGAAATTGCACTTTACGAGAAGACAAAACTTCCTGAAGAGGGCGTTTTTTACGCTTCCAAAAATGAATTAAAGAAAAGGACAAAAGTTATTTATTGGCAATTTTATGCAACATCAATTTCAGTGGCAGCAGCTGTTTTAGCTTTATTCTTTTTTAATAACCCATCTGTAGATCCTCTATATCAATTAGAGCGATTAAACTCAATCTCTTACTCTTCTGATGCTCTAGACAAACCAGATTTTAACTATGTATTGTCTTCAGAAACTCCTGAGCAGTCTACTAAATCAACGGATTATATGGCGGCTAAAGTGGATGTCAATAAGCCAAGCGAATTGCCTAAAAATGAATTAGAGTCCATTCAACCAAATTTACCCTTTGAAGATTTAGCTGAGTCAACAGATAAGAAAGCAATTCAAAAAGAAGATATACCTCAAATTGAAGAAGTAGTGGAAGACTTGGCTTCTGTAGAACCAGTGGTAGAAAGTGTTGAAATTCCAGCCGATCAATCAGCTGAAGAGTTGCCTTTAAAAGAATATGCCAAGCAAAAATTCAACGAAGAAGTTTTACAAAATAAAACGGTGAGTGAAGTTTTAGCTGAAGAAATAGCTGATTTAACTAAAGATAAAATCAATCTTAGTGCTGGAAAAAAAGGCTTACAATTTGCCATGAATTTTGGCAATTTTAGCATCAGTAAAAAATAATTTTGTTCGGCTGTAACTATTTTAAAACATAACCGTCACACATACAGAAACCAAAAGATATAGAAAATGAAAAAGTTAGTTGCCCTTAGTTTAAGCCTTTTCTTGGCCTTACCATTTCTGATGGCACAAGAGGTTGTTGTTAAATCGGATACTACCGCTAAAGACACTATTCGAATTACAACGAAAAAGAAAAAGATTATAATCATTGCTCGCGAAGATGATGAAGCAGATTCTGAAGAGAAAAAAGATACCGTTAGCATTCATCACATCAGCAAACAAAGGTGGAATCACTTTGCAGGAATTGATTTGGGAATCAATGGCTTTTTAAGTCCTGAAAACAGTGTAGACCTTCAGAAAGAAGCACAATTTATGGACTTGAATTATTCAAAATCCATTTCAGTTAGCATCAATTTTATGGAATACTACATTCCTATAGCCAAAGAAAAGTTTGGAATTATGACTGGTTTAGGCTTTGAATTTAACAGCTATGATTTAGATAGAAGTGTTAGCGTATTTGCCGATGAAGACACCACCATTGGTGTAGTTGATCCTACTAAAGACATTGAAAAAAATCGTTTTAAATCAACCATGTTGAATTTGCCTTTGATGTTTGAAACTAATATTGGTAAAGATGCAGAACATTCATTCCACTTAGCAGCAGGAGTTATGGGCAGTATGCGTGTAGGTTCAAAAACCAAGCAGATTTACGATCAATCTGGAAAAGAGTATAAAGTAAAAAATCGCACTGACTTTAACATGAGTCCATTTAGAATGAATGCAGTAGCTAGAATTGGTTATGGAGATTTTACACTCTTTGCATCCTACAGCTTAACTCCCATGTTTGATAAAGACAAAGGACCTGAATTATATCCCTTTACCATTGGCATCTCTTTAGTATCGTTTTAGTCAATAGTTAAACTACAGTTTCTGGGATGGGCCTATCAAAAACTCAATTTGATAGGCCTTTTTTATGTCTGAATCTTATCCTTTTTCAAATGCTTTGCTTTCTTATTTTTGTAGGTCAAATTAGTTTTTATGGCAGGACATAGTAAATGGGCAAATATTAAGCGCCGTAAGGGAGCTCAAGATGCCAAACGTGCGAAAGTATTTACCAGAATCTTAAAGGAAATCGCTATTGCGGTTAAAGAAGGTGGAGGACCGGATCCGGATGCTAATCCAAGGTTACGACTAGCCATTGCTAATGGCAAAGGGGTTAACATGCCCAAAGACAATATTAATCGGGCCATCAAAAAAGCTTCTGATAAAGACAGTGAAAGCTATCAAGAAGTCACTTACGAGGGTTACGGACCCGGTGGAATTGCACTATTTGTTGAAGCAACTACGGACAATATTAACCGAACAGTTTCCAATGTAAGGGCTATTTTTAACAAATACGGAGGCAGTTTAGGAACTAATGGTTCATTGGAGTTTATCTTCGATCGAAAAGGGGTTTTTAGTATTCCTTTAATAGCAATTGAAGGGAAAGACATGGATGAGTTTGAAATGGAACTGATTGATGGAGGAGCTGAAGAAGTGGAGAAAGATGAAGAGTTTGTTATAGTTTATACTTCATTTGAAGACTTTGGAAATATGCAAAAAAAGCTAGAAGAGTTAGGCATTGAGCCTGAAAGTCAAGAGTTACAACGAATTCCAAAAACAACCTCAAGCTTGGATTTAGAGGAGGGTAAGAAGGTATTAAACATTATTGAAAAATTTGAAGAAGACGATGATGTAAATACGGTGTATCACAATATGGAAATGACAGAAGAATTAGCGGCCGAAATGGAATAAGCCCTATTTTTAAAAACTGAAAAAATTACTTCATGCAAGATAAATTCAAGGAACTAGAAGATAAAATTGAAAAAGCCAAACTTGGCGGAGGTGAAAAGCGAATAGAAGCGCAACACAGTAAAAACAAACTGACAGCACGTGAGCGAATCCATTTTTTAATGGACGAAGGCTCTTTTGAGGAAATCGGGATGTTTGTAACTCACCGAAGTAACAATTTTGGTTTAGACAAAAACAAGCCTTTAGGCGATGGAGTAGTTACCGGATATGGAACTGTAAATGGTAGATTGACTTACGTATTTGCTCAAGATTTTACCGTAATGGGTGGTTCATTGGCAGAAGCTCATGCTGAGAAGATTGTTAAAATCATGGATTTGGCCATGAAAAATGGTGCACCTTTAATTGGTTTAAATGATTCAGGCGGAGCTAGAATACAAGAGGGAGTGGTTTCACTTGGAGGTTATGCCGATATTTTTTACCGAAACACCCAAGCAAGTGGAGTTATTCCGCAATTATCTGCTATCATGGGTCCTTGTGCAGGTGGTGCGGTTTATTCGCCAGCATTAACTGACTTTATTATGATGGTAGAAAATACCTCATATATGTTTGTAACGGGGCCCAATGTCGTAAAAACAGTAACTCATGAAGAAGTTACTTCAGAAGAATTGGGAGGAGCTTCGGCACATTCTACAAAATCAGGAGTTACACATTTTACCTATGCGAATGAAATAGAGTGTATCAATGGAATTAAGAAATTGTTGTCTTACGTTCCTCAAAATTGCGAAGAAGATGCACCAGCGGTTGATTATCAAGCAGGAGATGAAAGTCGTGAAAAGCTTAATAGCATTATACCAGAAAATGCTGGTCAGCCTTACGACATTAGAGAAGTTATTGACAATACGGTAGATGCAGACTCATTTTATGAAGTTCATAAAGATTTTGCTGAAAACATTGTAGTAGGATTTGCAAGATTGGCTGGAAGGTCAATCGGTATTGTTGCCAACCAACCTGCTTTTTTAGCTGGAGTTTTAGACATTAATAGCTCGACCAAAGGAGCTCGATTTGTCCGTTTTTGTGATGCCTTTAACATTCCACTTTTAGTTTTTGAAGATGTACCTGGTTTTTTACCTGGAACTGACCAAGAATGGAATGCTATTATCACCAATGGAGCTAAATTGCTCTATGCTTTTAGTGAAGCTACCGTGCCAAGAGTAACTGTAATTACTCGAAAAGCTTATGGTGGAGCTTATGATGTAATGAACTCAAAACACATTGGTGCTGATATGAATTTTGCATGGCCAAGTGCAGAAATTGCAGTTATGGGTGCGAAAGGAGCTGCTGAAATTATATTTAGAAAAGAAATTCAAGAAGCAGATGACCAAGAAGCCAAATTGAAAGAGAAAGAAGATGAATACGCAGAAATGTTTGCCAACCCTTATAATGCGGCAGCGAGAGGATATGTAGATGAAGTTATTCGTCCTGACCAAACTCGAGAAAAGTTGATTAAGGCCTTTAAAATGCTAGAAAATAAAGTAGACAATCTGCCGAAGAAAAAACACGGGAATATTCCTTTGTAAATCAAATCGTTAAAATTTTTACTTTAGGCTCATGAAAAAACTCTTTTTCCTGAGCCTTTTTTTTGTGGCTTTAATTGCTAAATCGAATGACAGCTTACTAGCTGTTTTAGATACGAGTCAAAACTTGGAGGTAAAGCTAAAAGCCTTGAATTCATTAGCTTGGTCTTATCGTTCTACCAACATTAAAAAAGCAGATTCATTAGCCAATCTTGCCCTAGACTTAGCAAGTACGGACGAGTACGAATCAGAATATGCTAATGCCTTAAATACACTTGGGGTTATCGACTTGATGCAAGGCAGAATGGATGAAGGTGCAGAAAAGCTTGAAAAATGTGCAGAAATCAATCTTCGCAATAAAGTTTACAAAGCCTATCTAGATAACCGGATGAATATAGGTTTGACCTTTTATTTTAAAGGAGATCTCGATTCTTCGGCTTCCATTATGTGGGAATTGTATCGTTTAGCAGATTCTTTAGGTGAACTTGCCATAAACAAACAACTTTTGCACAACCTAAGCTCAATCTATAACTCTCAAGGTAAATATGTAGAGTCTTTAGAAGTTGCCTTTAAAAGTTTAGAGAATGCAAAAAAGCAAGGTGATGAGTCTGAGATTTCTAAGACGTTCAACTCAATTGGATTGATTTACGATTACCTCGGAAACTTAGAAAAGGCAAAGTATTATCACCTTAAAAGCTTTCGCATAAATCAAGAAACAAATGATATAGATGGCTTAAGCTCTAGTTATGGAAACCTTGGCGAAATTTATAGACAAACAGAGCAATGGGATTCAGCCTATTATTGCTATCAAAAAGCCTTTGAATACGCTAAGCAATTGGAAGATTCTTCTTCTATAGCCGGTCAAATGATGAATTTGGCTATTTATTATGAGCAGATTGAAGCTTACGATTCAGCCAAAACGCTTATCACAAAAGCTTTAGGAATAAGTGAAAGAAATGATTTCGGTTATCAGACAACCTTAGGAGAAAACATGTTGGGCATCAACTACTTAAATCGAGAACAAGCAAAAGAAGCACTGCCTCATCTTAGAAACTCCTTAAAGAGAAGCACTATGTATGGCATGCCCGATGTTATACAAGCCAATTACGATGGCTTATACCAAGCTTATCAGCAATTAAATCAAGCTGATTCTGCCATTAAGTATTTAGAGAAATGGATTCATTTGAAAGATTCGCTAACTAATTTAAAGGCACAAGAAAAAATAGACTGGTTAGAAACTGAGTATAGAACAGCAGAGAAGGAAAAAGAAATTGCTCAATTAAGCAATATAAAGGCAAAAAATGAATTAGAAATTTCACAGCAGAAGAACTGGATCACACTCTTAATTTCAGGTTTGATTGCTGCATTTTTAATTACTTTAATTATTGTGCAAATCAACAAAAGGAAAAGCCAAGCAGAGAAAAACGCGGCAATAGTTAAAGAAAGAGATAAAAGAACAGAGGCAGTTATTAATGCACAAGAAGAGGAGCGTAAGCGAATATCTAAAGATTTACATGATGGTGTTGGTCAGCAGTTAAGCGGTTTAAAAATGGCTTTTCAAAAATTGGCTCAATCCATACGGACAAATAACCCAGAACAAGGAGAGGAGCTTGAAAAACTCAATGATATTTTAAACGAATCTGCTGACGAGGTTCGTTCTATTTCACACCAAATGATGCCCAAAGCATTAACCGAATTGGGCTTGAAAGAAGCCATTCAAGATATGCTTGAAAAAAGTTTAGGAAATTCAGGTATTGAGTATGAATTTGAGCACTTTGGAATCACTGAGCGATTAAAAGAAAAAATAGAGGTCAGTTTGTATCGAATTAGTCAAGAGCTGATTAATAATATCATTAAACATTCAAAAGCGAGAAAAGTGGCTATCCAATTATTTAAGAATAAGGATAAACTCATCTTAATTGTAGAAGATAATGGTGTAGGTATAAAAGAGGGAGAAGGTAAGGAAGGACATGGCCTTTTGAATATTAAGAGTAGATTGAATCCTTTAAGTGGTGAAGTAAACTTTGAACCTAGTCCACAAAGTGGAACGATTGTTACAGTTAGAATTCCAATTGAAGTATTCAATGAGAAATAGTGTATTCCTTTTGTTTTTATTCTTGGCTAGCTATTGCTTAGGCCAAAATGCTCGTTTAGACAGTATTAAACAATTAGAAAGACAAAGTTCTGGTGCTGAAAAGGCAAAGCATCAAGCAGATTTAACCTGGTTTCTTGCTCGGTATAATGTAGATTCTTCTTTGCATTATGGAAAAAAGGCGATTGCTTATTACGAAGAAGTAAACGACACTTTACTTTCTGATGTTTACAATTGTTTAGGCTACGCACATGCTAGAAATGGTTTATCAGAAAAAGCCGTTGAATATTATTTGAAATCATTAGAAATAACCGAGAAAATAAACTATTCTCGAGGTACTCGGGCCGTTCTAAGTCACTTAAG
This sequence comes from uncultured Flavobacteriales bacterium, assembly GCA_964001305.1. Classification (GTDB taxonomy): domain Bacteria; phylum Bacteroidota; class Bacteroidia; order Flavobacteriales_E; family Vicingaceae; genus CAJXMH01. Next base: position 62,707 of record CAXFAI010000029.1, on the reverse strand, counting down.
TATTCTTTACAAAAACATCAAGCAGTATGACTTGGCTATTAAATATGGTCTTCGTTGTTTAGAATTAAGTAGAGAAGCAGGCGACAAAGAAGATGAAGGAATTGCACTTAATACTTTGGGCACAGTTTATCATCGCCAAAACAATTATGAACAAGCTTTAGAAACGCACAAACAGGCTTTAGAAATACGAGAAGAAACAGGAAATATAAGATGGATCGCTTCTTCACTCGGCAGTATTGGTAATACTTTAGGTCGTTTAAATCGAAATCAAGAATCAGCTCAGTATTATAGAAGAGCGTTGTTGTTGTTTGAAGAAATGGGCGAAGATTATGAAGTTGGAAATACCTTGGCAAATATTGGTGCTGCATATTTGAGTAACCAGCAATATGATAGTTCATTAATCTATCTTAAAAAAGCAGAACTTGCTTCCGAAAGGTTTTCAGATTTACACTTAAAAAGAATTGTTTATAGCTTATTTGAAGATTATTATGCTGAAACCGAAGATTTTGAAACTGCATATGAGTGGTCAAAAAAAAGTAGGGTTATCAACGATTCATTAGTCAATTTAGAAACGAGCAAAAAAATTTCAGAATTAGAAATACGCTATCAAACTGAGCAAAAAGAAAAGCAACTTGCATTAACTCAATTGGATTTGACTCAAAAAGAATCAGCCTTAGAGTCAAGAAGAAGGTTGATTCTGTTGCTAGTAGTGATGAGTTTTGCCATTATCTTTCTATCGCTTTTTATTTTACAAAAAAATAAACGCAAGGCTCAAGCCGAAAAGGATGCGGCTTTAATTGAAGAGCGAGACAAAGGCATACAAGCTGTTTTTAATGCGCAAGAAGAGGAGCGCAAGCGAATATCTAAAGATTTACACGATGGAGTTGGTCAACAGCTAAGTGGATTGAAAATGGCTTTTCAAAAACTAACTCAATCCATACGGACAAGCAACCCAGAACAAGGAGAGGAGCTTGAAAAACTCAATGAGATTTTAAATGAATCTGCTGATGAGGTGCGTTCCATATCTCACCAAATGATGCCCAAGGCCTTAACTGAATTGGGGTTGAAAGAAGCCATTCAAGATATGCTTGAGAAAAGTTTAGGAAACTCAAACATGGATTATGAATTTGAACACTTTGGTATTTCTGAGCGATTAGAAGAAAAAGTAGAAGTGAGTTTATACCGCATTTGCCAAGAATTGATTAATAACATTATTAAACATTCGAAAGCCAGCAAGGTGGCCGTTCAGTTATTTAAGAACAAGGATAAACTCATTTTAATAGTAGAAGATAATGGAATAGGCATAAAGCAAGACAAGGTGAATGCCGGACATGGACTGCTGAATATAAAGAGTAGACTAAACCCTTTAAGTGGGGAAGTGAATTTTGAACCTAGCCCACAAAGTGGAACGATTGCGACCATTCGAATTCCTTATGTATGAAGTATATTATTGTCATTCTTGTTTGTTTTAGCTCAGCACATTTAAAGGCATCTCAAGTTGATCGTACCTTAAAAAGTATCGAACATCTATCAGATAGTGCACAAGTAGATAGTCTTGTCAAAATAGCACGCTCGTTTGTTATTCAAGAAGATGGAAAGTCAGCATTACCTTTTGCAAAATTGGCTTATAAGAAGGCCCTTGCAAAAAACTATAGAGATTTAATTCCTAAGTCAAATTTTTATTTGGCTGCTTCTTTTATGGAAAGCCAGCAATATGATAGTGCAACAATACACTATGAACAAGCACTAGAACAAATGCAAGGAACCGCTTTGGAAGATTGGGCCAAACATGTTTATATAAACCTTCCTTTCATTTGTCAAAATACTGGCGATTACAAAAAAGCATTGCAATACCAATTGGAAGCCATAAAGTATGCTGAAGAGATAAAGGATACAGCAATGATGGCTCATTATATGACAGAAGTGGGCTATTCTCATGACCGAATGAGAGCTTTCGATGAGGCCATAAAATGGCATAGAAAATCATTAAAACTTTTAAAGCAATTGGGCGATGATGGATATTACTATTATGTTTTAAGTCGAGTAGGGATGGCCTTTGATGATATGGCAAATTATGACTCAGCCTTTCATTATAACTTCAAGGCACTGCGTTACTTTGAACAGAATAGTGACTCTAGTGAGGTTGCAGATATTAGTTCCAATATTGGAAATACGTATTACAAGCAGCAAAATTGGGAAAAGGCACTATTCTACACATTAAGAGCATACAATATCAAAAAAACGGATGAGCATCATTCTTCCTTATCTATTACTCAGTCTAATTTAGGTTTAATATACACTCAACTTAAAAAGTATGATGATGCAGAATATCATATTAGGAGTTCTATTAAATCAGCAAAACAAGTACAGCACAAAAAAGCATTATCAGAAGGCTACGATGGTTTGTATCAACTTTACCTAGCTAAGCATAACTTAGACTCGGCTTTGCATTATTTCAAACTAATGGACCAATTGGAAGATAGCATTTACCAATTGGAACGAACCGAACAAATGGCGGAGATGCAAACCCGTTATGAAACCACAAAGAAAGAACAACAAATAGCCTTGCAAAAAGCCGAGCTTAGTGAGAAAGAAAGTAAACTGCTAGCTAGGCAACGGTTTATTATGCTCATGGCCTTGTTGATTGTAGCGCTAATCATATTCGGTTATCTTTTTTATCAACGCTATAAATCAAAGAAAGAACAAGAGTTGCAAAAAGCACTAATCAAGGAACAGAAAAAAGGCTTAAATGCTGTTTTGGAAGCTCAAGAAGAAGAACGCAAGCGCATTTCAAAAGACTTGCATGATGGTGTAGGTCAGCAATTAAGTGGATTAAAAATGGCTTTTCAGAAACTCACCCAATCTATTCAAGCAAAAAATCCTGAACAAGGTGATGAACTAGAAAAACTCAATGAAATTTTAAACGATTCTGCTGATGAGGTGCGTTCTATTTCTCACCAAATGATGCCTAAAGCACTGACTGAATTGGGTTTAAAAGAAGCCATTCAAGATATGCTTGAAAAAAGTTTAGGAAACTCAGATATAGAATATGAATTTGAGCATTTTGGGGTGAAAGATCGTTTCAGAGAAAAAGTAGAAGTGAGCCTGTATCGTATTTGTCAGGAATTGGTCAATAACATTATTAAACATTCAAAAGCGACTAAGGTGGCTGTTCAATTGTTTAAAAACAAAGACAAATTGATTTTAATTGTCGAGGATAATGGTGTGGGTATAAAAAAGGGAGAAGGAAGTGATGGACATGGCTTATTAAACATTAAAAGTAGATTGAATCCGTTGAGTGGAGAAGTAAATTTTGAGCCAAGTCCTCATAGTGGTACGATTGCTACGATTCGAATTCCATTATAAAACTTTTTTCAGTTCTATATCCATTCTCTCAAATAGGGGTATCCATTGGTATTCTTGTCTTGCAATTTGGCGACTGTTAGCAAGTAAGCTATTCCAGCTTTTTTCGTCTTCTAGTAGTCGAATGCATTTTCCTGCAAAAGTATCTGGCTCATTTGCTATCATAATGTGCTTATTGTCTTCTACTTTCAACCCTTCTGCACCTACACTTGTTGAAACAGTTGGAACCCCCCGATATAAACCTTCGAGCACTTTTACTTTCATGCCACTTCCAAACCTCAATGGTGCAATGTAAACCCTTGTCTTTTTTAAATAGCTGTCTAGTTCTTTTACAAAGCCAGTAAAAACAATAAACTCAAAACTTTGGGCTGCTTTTAATAAACGGGCATCTGGATCTTTTCCAAGTACATAAAGTTTACAGTTAGGATGCTTTTTTAAAACCTTTGGGTAAACATTTTCAATAAACCATAAAAGGCCGTCTACATTGGGCTCCCAACTTAAAGTGCCCATAAAAGTGATGGCAAGTTCTGTAGAACTGAATTCTATATTGGGCAAATCAAGCAAAGTGTCATTTCCTAAGTGATAGGTGACCTGAATGTTACCCAATTGAAAACTATGTTTTCTATATAATTCTTGGTCAGATTCAGTGGTGTAAATTAAATCTGACCGATTAAATATTTCTTGTTCGAATTTGGCTACTCTTTTTGCTTCTAGCCTCAGAATTAGCTTTTTAAATGGATTAGATTCTAGCTCACTCATTCGTTGCCAAAGCATAAATTCTGCATTGTGGGTATGAAGAATCACTTTTCCTGTAAAGTCGACTGGCACATATTGAAACATTTCATAGTGGTCAATGATTACCGCTTCCACTTCTTTCAAAACGGCTGAAAGTTGATTTCTAAATGTTTTTGAGTGATTTCGGTAAACGTTCAAACAAGCATGACCCAAGTAGCTTTTTAGTAATGTTGTAATGCTTCTACTTGTTTGATGAGCATGAGTAATAAGGTTCGCTAAGGGTAGCTTGCTTTTAAACGATTCTACAAACTGATCATCATCGTCTTTTAGCAAGCATGCCACAGAAAGCTTGTACCTAGCTGACAAGTCTTTAACATAATTCCAAGACTTTACCGTACCTCCACTTTTAGGTGGAAATGGCAGTTGAGTGCTAATGAAAAGAATTGAAGGTTTAATGTTTGCCATGCTTTTTTGGAGCGGCGAAGGTAAATAATTCTATGATTTTCTTTTTCTAATTTCTTCTATACAATTGTGTTTTAATAACTTTGGTTGCTAACTAATATGCAAAAAGTGCCTTATAAAATTTTAATTGTAGACGACCATCAACTTGTGCTAGATGGTTTAAGTTCAATTATTAAAGAGCTCGATAATTTTGAAATTGTAGCCAAAGCTCAAAACGGCAAAGAGGCCATCGATTATTTTCGCGCCATAGAACCAGACATTATTTTAATGGACATTGATATGCCCATTATGAACGGCATGGAAGCGATGCGCAGAATAAAAAGTGAAAATGCAGATCAACGAATTATCATTTTAACCATGCATAATGAATCTTCATTAATTAAAAAGGTGATGGAGATTGGAGCCGATGGTTATGTTTTGAAAAATGCTGATCGCACCGAGTTTTACAATGCACTTTGCGCTGTTTCTGAAGGAAAAAGTTATTTCAGCTCAGATGTAACACACTCACTATTAAATCCTGATAAATCAGTAGCCAAGTCCTTTGAAATTAATCCAGATACTATTCAACTTTCAAAGTTGACTGAAAGAGAAGTAGATGTATTAAAGCTTATTGCTGAAGGATTTTCAAATAAAGAAATCGGGGAAAAGTTGTTTATTTCTCACCGAACAGTCGATACCCACCGAACAAACCTCATGAAAAAGCTGGATGCGCACAATATAGCAGGACTGATCAAGTTTGCTATTAAGAATGGTTTGTTGAGTTAACTCTTCTCACAAAATCAAGTAGTAATTCATTCGCTTTGTGTAAATTACACCAAACCATTTGTTATGAAATACCTACTATCCCTTTTCGTTGCTCAACTCTTTATTTTTTCACTTTTCTCACAAAACCTATTTAGTGATTCTGCAGTATGGTTTTATTCAGGTACTAGTGGAGGTACTGTGCCAGCAAACAGCGAGTATTATGTGTACAAAACAACAAAAGACACACTCTACCAAGGTCATATTTCGAAGAAAGTAAGTCGTACACATTTTCGGTATTCTGGAGATAGTGTGAACTTGAAGAGTGAATATTTATATGAGGTAAATGGTTCCATCTACTATTTTAATCACCACTATAACCGCTATTTGTTGCTCTATAATTATACGGCTCAAATCGGCGATACTTTAAGTTTTTATTTACCTGATACCTCTTTAGTTTCACAACTAAACAGACCTGATTCTACTTTTAGAATTGTAGTAGATTCAATAAAGATGAAAAATTATAGCGGGCAGTCGCTCAAGGAGTTTTATACAACTCAACTTGATGGATTTGGTTACAATAATATAGGAACGGTTAGTGGTTTATCTTATGTTGAGAAATTCGGTTCAAAAAATGGCATGCTTCCTAATACTGAAGCTGCTTTACTTATTCGAGATGGTTCACTGCGTTGCTATGAAGATGAACAAATCTTTTACAATTTCTGGGGTCAAGCCTGTGATTATAGAATTATATCTTCACTCAACGAAGAACAAGCTCAAAGGGTTGACATTGAAGTATATCCTAATCCTGTAAAGAATGTGATGTATTTGAATCTCAATGAAAAAGCAATTAAATCTATTAAGTTATTTAATTCTCAAGGAAAATGGGTTAAAGAGCTTTCTGTTGATGGAAATGTTATAGACTTACAGAATCTTGCGAATGGGGTCTATTTTATTCGCTTAACCACTTTTGATGAAAGAACATTAAGTCGAAAAATTATTCTACAGCAATAAGAAGAATTTCTGACTAGATTAATCAACTAGGGTAAACAACCTAGTACTTTAAGTTGATTCCCTTATTTATTTCATTCTTTACATTCAGGTACTTCGCCCTAAAATTAAAGTATGGGGCAAGTTTTAAATGAAAGCACAAAGCTAACTGAACGAGAAATTCAGATTCTACGCTTAATTGCGGATGGTTATTCCAATACTCAAATAGGCAAATTACTATCCATAAGTCACCGTACAGTAGATACCCATAGAACGAATATTAGAAATAAGCTAGGAGTAAACAGCTTGGCAGGAATGATTCGGTTTGCCCTTAAAAATAAAATCATAGACTAGTACGACAATTACCCTATATAAAATACGTAGAAAACTCTATTTAAACCCCTAAGTCAAGTCCATAGCTTTGAACCAATTAAACAATCATGAAACGGATACTAACCACTTCTATATTAATATTCCTCATTTCATTTTCGCTGCTGGCTCAAAACATTAATGAGAATTTTGAAAAATGGGTAGTTGTAGAAAAACCCATTAACATAACTGGTGTCGATATTTCTCCTGATGGTAAACAACTAGCCTTGGTTTGTGGTAAGCGAACGCCACTTATGATTTATGATTTGGCAACCAAAACCATTCTTAAAGAAATTGACATTCAGAGTGAATACATGGGTTACAATGTGCATTATTCCAAAACGGGAAAGTACCTCATTATCCAAGAGCGAGTTTATGAAACCAGTATCAAGAAAGCTAAAAAGTCAGATTATCACATTGTAGATTTGGCTTCGGGTGAAATGATTTTGAAGTTTAATAAGATCAGTGATGCTAAGATTTCACCAAATGAGTCTAAAGTATATGTTTTAGAAAAAGACAAATTAGAAATTCGTGAATTACCTTCAGGAAAAACAATTAAACAAACCACTTTAGAAGCAGGTATGAATGCTATTGCTATTAGTCCTGATGGAAAAGATTTGGCGGTTGTAGTAAAGCCAACCAAAGATGATTTAGACAATGTTCCTTCTATTAGAGACAATAAAAAAGTAAAAAAACTTGCCATAAAATATCGACAAGCCATTGCCATATTTGACGCAGAAACTTTAGAGAAAAAGCTACTTGTAAATGAAATTTACGACAACATCAATCTGATGTCATACACTAAAGAAGGGAATAAATTAATATGCTTTAATGTAGCTTCAAACTCATACATCAATGTAATTGATGCAACTAATTATGAGCCAACTAGAGAAGGATACTTAAGTCGAACAAGCATACAACCTGATTTCGGTTATGGATGGAACCAAAGCTACTTTGGAATAGCAACTTTTGATCAATGGCCTGCATTAAATATTTATAGTGTTGAAAATGGAGGTATTGTAGACAGCTTCAACACCAAGATGAAAATTTGGAAAAACATGAAGAAGAAAATTTATCCCGGTTCGAATACCAGTTTTGTTTTCTTACCAGACGAAAGACATGTGCTTATCGCCTATGGTAATACATTAATTAAATGGCAAATTCAAAAATAGAAATCATGAAAAAGACTATTCAATTCATGCTTATGTTGTTTTTAACAATAGGAACTTATTGTTCAACATGGGCGCAAAAGAAACCCTTTTACAATACTCAAGAAGAAGTAATAGAAGCAGCTTATCTAACCCTTGATGATTGGATGAGTTCTGGAGCACTTAAAGAATCCATAGAAAAAGGCTTGGAAAAAGCAACAGGATATACAACTCTAGAAGGAAACTATGTTTTTGACTTAACCATAAGACACAAAGGAGAGGTTGCGTCAGTTTTTAAAGTAGAAAGTGATGCACCAGTTAAGATGCAGAATTATGTAAAAAATTACATGAAAGAACTTCAATTCCCTTTCAAAATGCCAAAAGACAAGAGTTACAAATTCAGATATGAATTCAAATTTTAATTAAATCAAATCACTAACCTAAATTTTAAATCATGAAATCAAAAATTTTAGTTTTAGCAGGAGCCTTAATGTTTAGCCTTGGCTCTTTTGCTCAAGAGGAAATGAAAATTAAGTGGGAGAAGGAATTCGAACACAAATCAGACCGACATGGAACAGGCCTAGAAGGCGAAATAAGTTACTTGGCTACCGATAAAGACATCACTGTTTTTAATAACGACGATGGCTCAGTAGTTTGGACAAAGCGTTTTAAAGACCTTGCTCCTAAGCTGAGAAAGATTGATGAATTAATTCCTTTTTGGGAATCAAAATGTATTTTCTTATTCGAAAAGAAAGGCGGAAAAGATCAAATCGCAGTTGTAGACTTAGAGACTGGTGAATTGCTTTGGAACTCAGATCGCTATTCTAATTTAGGAGAAGATAACATTGTTTATATTCAAGAAAAAGATGGATTCGCACTTTCTTTAAAAGAGTCTTTAACATTTGTAAAAGCAAGAACTGGAGAAGAAATATGGGAAACTAGCAAATTCAAAGGAGTGGTTGGAAAGTACATTTATGAAAATGATCATATTACTACCGTTAACTTATCTCCTGGTGGACTAAAAGGCCTTTTTAAAGGCTTTAAAAATCAATTGGCAAAGATTAATATGAACAATGGAGATATTGTTTGGGAAAACACATATATCGGTGTTGCGCAAAAAAAGCTTTTAAACAATGAGCGCATTTATGACCTATACCAAGAGGGTAATAAATTGTTTTTGCAATTAAATGGGATTCAAGTTTATGATGCTATAACGGGAGCTACTTTATGGTCTGCTACACATGATGGTGAAAAAATGGGTGGTAGAACAGGTGGAGGAGTAAATTACTCTATAGTTGAATATTATGGAGTTGTTGCAGACCCTGTAATTCATGGAAATGATGTCTATGTTGTTGAAATGACAAAAAAAAGAGATCAAACGATTAGCAAGTATGATTTGAATACAGGAAAGCTTTTGTGGCAATCTCCTGACATAAAAAAGGCAAAGGCCATTCCTGGAATTTTTGTTCATGGAAACAAAGTGATTATTCAGATTGGTGGAATAGTTGAAAGGCATACATACAGGAAACAAACAGATTCAGAAGGTAATGTAACTATTACACGTAAAATTGATTATCCTAATATAAAACCAAATGGTTTACAAGCCTTTAATGTTTCTGATGGGTCTTTTGCTTGGGCTTCAGAAAAGTTTAAGAAGGGTATTACTAATGCTTTCTTAGACGGTGATAACATAATAGTTTGTAGTGGTAAGGCTCTTTACTCTTTAGTTTCAGAAACTGGTGTAGAAAACTACGAGAAAGATGTTAAAGACGCAGGAGTTGGAAATGCAGTTCAAATTTTAAGTCATGAAGATAAAATTGCAGTTCTAGGAGAAAAAGGAATTGCTACCTATAAAATTTCTGATGGAAGCTTCATTAATTCTAGCAAGTACAAAAGATCTGAAATGATGAGAAGAGAAGGAAACATTGTAATCATGGAAACTGAAAAAAGTGATATTGCGTGTTTCGATTTAAATACGTGTAAATATGAAGAGTTCAACAATAAAAAATCGGCTAGTTCTACACTAAGCCAAGATGGAAACTTTGTATACGTATACGAAAAGAAAACCGTAAAGAAATTAATGACGCGCTAGGTTGGTGCTTTTTTGATTGTAGGGGGCAAGGGCAATATTTGTCCACGCCCCCTTTTTTGTAAACTAAAAAACAACAAGCATGAAAAAGGTTTTATTGATTCTATGTATAATAGCCTCGTTTGGAGTGAAAGCTCAAACCCAAATGGCTAATTTTTACTATGAAAAGGGAAAAGAATATTATGATAAAGAATATTATGATGATGCTGAACAACAACTCCTAAAGGCATTGGATAAAGACCCCAATCATGCAGATGCTTTATGTTATTTAGGCTATACGTATTATGACTTAGAAAAATATCAAAAAGTAGTTGAGGTTTATAATCGATTAGAAAAGGCAGATCCTAATTATTGGGCTTGGTTTTATTACTTAAGAGGAAAATCTAATGAAGAGTTAGGCAATTTTAAAGAAGCATCTTCAGACTATGAGCAATTTTTAGCCAAGTACAGCCATGCTGCCAACCGTATTAGCTACCATCATAAAGCTGCTTACAAAAAGTATTATGTAGATCATTCACCCCAAATTAGAGCAACAAAAGGACTCATGCCTGAGCCTATTAACTTGGGCAAAAGTGTAAATACCATTTCAGATGATATGATGCCTCAAATTGACCCCACAGGTAACCGATTGTATTTTACCAGTAGCCGTAAAGGAGGTTTTGACGATATAGATGAAGATGAGGAAAACGATTGGGGCGAGGATTTATATTTTATTGAAAAAGTGAATGGTGCATGGGGGAAACCGGTATTGCTTCCTAAGCCTATCAATAGTTTTCATAACGACGGTACTTCTACCTTTTCTGCTGACGGACAACAGATGATTTATGTAAAGTGTAATGAAGATGGAGCCATTGGAAGTTGTGATTTGTTTTTTGCCACTTTAGAAGGTACGGAATGGACCAAGCCTACCAATATGGGAAATGTCGTAAATCATAAAGAATGGGATTCTCAACCAACACTTTCTTCCGATGGAAATACTTTGATTTTTGTATCGAATAGAGATGGCTCTTACGACGGAAGTATGGATTTATACATGAGTAAGAAAAACAAATTTGGTCAATGGGGAGTGCCTATGAACATGGGTCCAACCATCAATACTCCTTTTGGAGAAAAGAGTCCATACTTAGCGCCAGATGGAAAAACGCTTTATTTTGCATCAACCGGCCACCCAGGTTATGGCGATTACGATCTTTTTGTTTCTGTATTTGAAAATGGAAAATGGTCGGAGCCGAAAAATATGGGAGCACCGCTGAATTCTAGTGGAGAAGATACTTACTTCTCTATTTCTGCAAGTGGAGAAGGAGCTTATTTCGCCTCTGATCGAGGGGGAGAAGGAGCCTTGGATTTGTATTCCATTTCCATTCCTGAAGCGCTGAGACCTAAGCCATCAGTTATTGTAAAAGGCATAGTAACCGATGCCAAAAGCGAAGAAAAAATGGAAGCTTGGGTATTGGTAGAAGACATCAACTCAGGAGAATTAATTGCCACAGCAAAAAGCAATTCTGTTAGTGGAGAGTACTTAGTGGTATTGCCTTCAGGTAGAAATTACAGCGTTTCGGCCAACAAAGAAGGATTTTTCTTTTATTCCAACAAGTTTGAAGTACCCACTTCGGCCAAATATCAAGAAATTAAAAAGGACATTGCCCTTAAGCCTATTGAAAAAGGAGCTAGAGTGGTACTTAACAATATCTTTTTTGAAACCGGAAAAGCCACACTTACCCAAGAAAGTTACATTGAATTAAGCAAGGCAGTAGCTCTTTTAAAAGCCAATCCAAAAATGGTGGTAGAAGTAGGTGGACATACCGATAATGTGGGCTCTGATGATGCTAATATGAAGCTTTCGCATGAGCGAGCAAAATCCGTAAGAGATTACTTGGTAAAAGCAGGTATTGCAGACGCTAGATTACAAGCAAAAGGTTATGGAGAAACTCAACCGGTAGCAGATAATGAAACGGAAGAAGGAAGGCAAGCAAACCGTAGAACAGAGTTTGTTATCCTTGAAAACTAATCTGTTAAAGTGACTTAAAATTAGTTTGAGCAAACCAATTGCTGCTTAGCTTTGGTAGAATAATCAAAAAACTCAAACACTCAAAATCATGAAAAAGAAGTCACTTTTATCGCTATTGGCCTTGTTTGCTATAGTTGCTTGTTCTTTTAAAGGAGAGGGATATCCTACTATAGAAATTGGCACTACTGCTCCCATGCAAGATTATAAAATGCAAGGAACCGATGGCAAATCGCATAGTTTGAATAGTTTAAAAGAAAACAACGGACTATTGCTTATTTTTTCTTGCAATACTTGCCCTTTTGTAATTAAGTGGGAAGATCGTTATCCGGAATTGGCCAAAATGGCTGCCGAGAATCAATTGGGAATGGTGCTTGTGAATTCAAATGCGGGTAAGCGAAAAGATGAGGATAGTATGGAAGCCATGAAAAGCCATGCGAAGGAAAAAGGCTATGCTGATATTGCTTACGTAGTAGATGAAGGCTCAAAACTTGCTAATGCATTTGGCGGTAAAACAACCCCTCATGTTTTTCTTTTTAATAGTGAAATGAAACTCGTTTATGAAGGAGCAATTGACGATAATTTAGATGATGCTTCTGCGGTTAAGGAGCCTTACTTGGCCAACGCCATGAAAAACCTAGCCAATGGAAAAACCATCGAGCCTGCTAATACCAAAGCTATTGGTTGTAGTATTAAAAGAGTGAAAATTTAAATACGAATCACATCTTTAAATTAAAGCCCCCATGCGTTCGCATGGGGGCTTTTTTGTGGGATAAATGGAGAAGATTTTTAATAGTAATCAATTATAAACCGCATAACGATTATTTAATATCAATGACATTAGCTCAAAATAGTTTTAAGGCTTATATTTTTACGAGAACCGATTTTTGTATGGAAAACAGTATCTTCATGAAATGAATGTTTCAAGCTTGAAAAACGGCATTTATATAATTAGAGTGCTTCAAGATGAAGAGCTCCTAGGTACTGAAAAAATAAGTATACAACATTAATGCGTCTATTATTAACCATACTAATCTTTGTGCTTGGAATAAAATCCCAAGCACAAAGATTTAATAGAAGTTACGACTTTTTTGGTGTAGCTCAAGTAGCATGGGCTGTCGAAAAAGCAGACAGTACCATTTTTGTGATGTGCACAAGCAGAGATTCCAATGGAAATTTGCTTGGACTTCGACCTTTAATTATAGACAGTTTAGGAAATAGGTTGGATTCTAACCAATTATTTATTCCAAGTTCAGCAGTTGCAGCAGGTTGGGCCAACACCACCGATGCTACAACAGATGGTGGGTTTATAATGGGAGGCGGCATTGATGATGGGGTAGACTATGGTTTTTTAATAAAATTTAATGCACAAGGTGATACGGTATGGACTCGTCGTCATGGAGTAAACGGTTTTTTTGACACTTTTCGTCAAGCCAAACAAACAACTGACGGGGGGTACATCGCCGTGGGAGAAACCAACCGAACCAATGGTCAAGCGACCGATGGTTGGGTAGTAAAAACAGATTCAAACGGGGTTTTGCAATGGGAACAGTTTTATGGTAGCTTAAATGTAATAGAAGCCTTTTATTCCATTGAAGAAACTACAGATGGAGGCTTTATTATTGGCGGAAGAATGAGAGACGACCGGTTGGCCAACAACCGCAATTATGACCCTATTGTCTATAAAATTGACAGTGCCGGTAATGTGCAATGGAGTTACTCCTTTGATACCATTTACGATGATGCCCCTGCAAGTGTCATCCAAACCAAAGACGGAAATTATGTTTTCAGTTCTGGCATTACTCAAACAAATCCCAACTTATCAAAAGACTATGGAAAATTGGCATTGTTTAAATTAAATCAAATTGGGACATTGATGTGGTCTAAAACCTATTATCAAGCAGGTTATGATGCCCAACTAGTTGTAGTTAAAGAACTTTCTGACAGCACTTTAATTGCAGCAGGTAGTATGGAAGTTCTTGGTCCTAAATTTAAAGGTTTTCTTGTCCATGCTAAACAAAATGGAGATAGCATTTTTATTGAAGACTATGAAAATGTCACAGGTAATAATACAAATTACAATTTCTTATACGATGTCATCCCTATGTCAGACGGAGGTTTTATGGCCTGTGGAGAAGTAATCGGCTTGCCTCCGGCGGTACCCTTTCGGCAAGATGCTTGGGTGATTCGAGTGGATAGTAATGGGTGTATATTGGCTAATTGCTTGGTGGGCAATGAGGGATTAAAGCTGAAGGATGAAGGATTAAAGATTTACCCCAATCCAACTAGTGGTTTGCTGAATATTGAGAGTAAAGAAAGGCTGAGCCGTATAGGGGTTTACAATTTACAAGGGCAAAAAGTGATGGAAATAAATCCTACTCAAAGTCAATTTGAATTACCTGAAGAAAGCGGTTTGTATTTAGTGAGAATACAAGATGAAAAGGGAAATGTTTTCTCAGAGAAAGTGATTAAGCGCTAGATATATTAGAGGAAAGAGTGTTTGTTTTGTCTACTCTCGATACAATTTTCTTGTCCATCTCGATACATTTTTTGCCTATGGCAAAACCACTCGATGTGACAAGAAAAAAGCACGCTTGAAAGAACTCCGTTCGGATGGGTGCCGAAGATAGTATCGAGGAGGATAAGAAAAATAACCAGCTTGCTGAACGGACAAGAAGTAAGAAGTCGAAGGTGACAAGAATAATTCCTGTCCTCAAATCCAACAGTGTCTTTCGGCCTTGCTATAAAATGTTCTTGTAAGAGAGGGGGGTCGATTATAATCGAGTGAACTCAAAAGAAACATGGAAACAACACACAAAAAAGCCGATAAGAATTTCTTATCGGCTTTTTATTCTAGTTCGTAGAACGTTTACTTTTTCTCTGCTCCAAACTTGTATTGGAAACCAACTGCTAACACATACTTAAACTGTGTTCTTGGTCCAATAATTGGGCTACCATTGTCATCCAATTTCGGTGTGCCACTGTCATCTGTTTCAGTAATGTCAATGTCATCATCATAAATCAACATGGTTGTAATGGTTGTTGTTAAGTATTTGTTCACTTTCATACTTAAAGTATTTCCCCAGTTAACATCAATGTTTTGTGGGTTCTCTGAATAGTTTGAAAATAAATCTAAATTGGTTGTGAAGGATACATTTTCCCAAATGTCTTTTTTGTAAGCCATTCTCACATATCCACCCACTTCAAGACGAGTGTTTTCTCCGTCTTTCGTTTTCATTCCAGCTGCATCGTATTCTGCTTCTTCAACACCAAAAGCACCGGCATCGGCCAAGTCTTGTATGCTAACTACAGTAAGTTTAGCTGTAATAGGCGAAATAAATAACGAGAAGTTATCATTGGGCTTGTAGTCCATTCCCAAGGCACCTAATAAATAACCAGGTGCTAAGAAATCAGAAATCTTATTGGATTCGGTTGCATCGCTGTAACCAGGAGCAAATTGTGATTTAAAGTTCAACAAAGCGGCATAATACCAGTTTTCGGTCGCCTTTTTACCAAACTTTGAGTTTAAAATAATTTGGTCATCGCTTTTAATCCAATCGCTTCCACCAAGTTTAGTTTCACCGTATCCTAACATTAAGGAGTTGTCCCAAGCAGATGTTCCTTTCTTGTAGTCTGCAAATACATTTAACAAACCATTTAAAGAAACAGAGCTTTGACCACCCGCAGCCCAATTGGATAATGAAACTTGGGTGAAATTCGCTCCAAAAACACCGCCCGTTTTCCAACCTTGAGCGGTATCAGCTTTTTGCGCTCTTAATGACTTTTCGCCATCCGTTACTTGTGCGTTAGCAGCAAGTCCAAACGATATGGCTATCATAATAAAAAGTACTTTTTTCATTGTTGTAGATTTATGAAGAATATTAGTTGTTATGTACGTGAACATCCATTTGTGGGAATGGAATATTGATTCCTTTCTCATTAAATGCATTGTAAACTTTTTCCATTGTTTCCATTTTCACTGGCCAATAATCGCCAGCATTAACCCATACTCTAGTTGCTAGGTTTACTGAACTGTCTGCCAATTCACTTACTTTTACAAAAGGCTCAGGATCTTTAAAAATTCGCTCATCAGCGGCTAAAATCTCATTTAAGATTGCTCTTGCATCTTCAATTTTATCACCGTAACCAATACCAAAAGTCCAATCAACTCTACGAGTAGCTTCAGTAGAATAGTTTGTTAAAGAACCTGTAGAAAGCGGTCCGTTAGGAATAATGATGGTTTTATTGTCAGGCGTTTTTAAAATGGTATGAAAAATTTGAATAGCATTTACTGTTCCACTATGTCCTTGTGCATCAATCCAATCGCCAACCTTATAAGGTTTTAAGATTAAAATAATTACACCACCTGCAAAGTTTTGCAAAGTACCTGATAAAGCCATACCAATAGCTAAACCAACAGCACCTAAAATAGCAATGAAAGAAGTCATTTCTATCCCGATCATGCTTAGAACAGAAATCACCAAGAAAACCTTTAGAAGACTATTGAATAAACCAATTAAAAATGGCTTTAAAGAAGGATCTAGATCTCTCTTTTCAAATAATTTTTTTACACTTTTGGTAATGGCTTTAATTACCCATAAACCAACTATTAAAGTAATAATAGCACCAATTAGTTTTGGACCATACTCCATCACTAGATCTACTGCTAATTCAGAATACTCATTTAACTTTTCCATGATTGAAAATTTTAGATTTTTTAGTTTGCGGCCGCAAAAGTAGAACTTTCTGATAGTTAACAAAGTTTAACCTGAGAAAATTTTGATTTGCAGAACTTTACATCATGAATAGAACTCTTTTTTTACTGCTCTTTTTAGGGCTTTTTTTATTGCTTGAATGGTATGCTTTTCAAACAGTCAAAACCTTAAGTTCTTCACAGAGTGAAGGCTTTCAGAAAGTACTTAAGTATGTGTATTTGGCGCTGAGTATTATAGTGGTTTTGGCCTTTGTTTTATACAACTTTGGAAACCCTGATGGATTGGGTAAACATGCCCGTACTTTTTTGCTTTCGTTCCTGTTTATCAACTTTTTAGCTAAGTTTTTCATGAGTTTGTTTCTTTTTATTGATGATATACAAAGAGGCATACGTTGGCTTATTGCAAAACTTTCCAATCCTGAATCTATAGAAGCCAAAGAAGGGATAAGTCGCTCTGAATTTTTAGCAAAAACAGGAATTATAGTTGCTGCTGCACCCATAGTTTCTTTAAGTTGGGGTATAATTAGCGGGGCGCATGATTATCGAATCAGAAGAATTCCTTTACCCATAAAAGGGTTACCCAAAAAACTTCATGGGCTTCGGATGGCCCAGCTTTCAGATATTCATTCTGGTAGTTTTTGGAATAAAACTGCAGTTAAAGGTGGAGTAGAAATGTTGCAAGCCGAGAAAGTAGACATTGCCTTTTTTACTGGCGATTTGGTTAACAATAAGGCTGAAGAAATGAGCGAATGGGTAAATGTATTTGATCGAGTAAAGGCCCCTTTAGGGGTTTATTCTACATTAGGCAATCATGATTACGGTGAATATGTTCAATGGAATAGTGCCCAGGCCAAGCAAAAAAACCTAAATGATTTAAAAAGCGTACATGAGCTAATGGGCTGGAAACTTTTAAATAATGAGCATCAAATTTTAGAAATAGAAGGAGAGAAATTAGCTATCATAGGCGTTGAAAACTGGAGTGCAAAAGGTCGGTTTCCTAAATATGGAGATTTGAAAATAGCAACTCAAAATATGGAAGACAATGCCTTTTCAGTTCTTCTCTCTCATGACCCAAGTCATTGGCAAGCGGAAGTTTTATCTTCTTACCCAAATATTAATTTAACGCTTTCAGGTCATACCCATGGAATGCAGTTTGGTGTTGATATTCCTGGCATAAAATGGAGTCCAGTGCAGTATATGTATAAAGAGTGGGCAGGTTTATACCAAGCGAATAGCCAATTCTTATATGTAAATCGTGGTTTTGGCTACATTGGTTATCCTGGTCGTGTTGGAATATTGCCTGAAATCACTATTTTCGAACTTCAAACTGCCTAGATGAGAATATTTTATGTTTTAGTTTTTCTTTTCACATGCTTGTTTATGGATTCATGTTCTTATGATAACGAAGAAGAATTATTCGCAGAAGTTCATAATCAACAACAAAATCAAGATAGTACTCAAAGCCAAGTTTCATTCAGACAAAGCATTCAACCATTGCTACAAGCTAATTGTAATTTTTCCAATTGTCACGCAGCTGGAGCTCCACCTAATCAAGGAGTGTTTACCAATTATGCTGGGGTAAAGCAAAAAGTGGATAATGGTTCTTTTAAACGCAAAGTAATTGACCCACCTAGAGAGATGCCTAAGAATAGAAGTCCATTGCCTGAATCTGATATAGATAAATTAAAAGCTTGGCTAAATGCTGGGGCACCAAACAACTAATACATGAAAGGTACATTATTCTTGATTTTTGCTTTTACTACACTTCTTTCTTTTGCTCAATCAGAAGAAAGTGGCCCTGCTTTTAAAGATACCAGAATTGTTAATGGACAGTCCATTGAAACCAATGAAAAGGGTCAATTAAAGTTTATCATTTCACATCGTTTTGGCAGCATTAAAGGAGGTATAGAGGAGTTTTTTGGTCTAGACCAATCTACTATTCGCTTGGGATTGGATTATGGAATTTGTGATCGATTAACGGTTGGAGTGGGGAGAAGTTCTTTTGAAAAAACAGTAGATGGATTTGCAAAATATCGAATCTTAAAGCAAACCAAAGAAAATGAAATGCCAATAAGTGTAAGTGTTTTAGCATCTGTGGCTATAAGAACTTTAGATATTGACTTACCGCAAAGAGAGTATCCTTTTAGTTCAAAGTTTTTTTATACTTACCAAGCATTAATTGCCCATAAATTTTCGGATGGTTTTAGCCTTCAATTGATGTCTACTTTGGTACATCGAAATTTGGTAGAGCAAGAAAGTGTGAGCAACGATGTGTTTGCAATAGGTGCAGCTAGTCGCTTGCAGTTAACTAAAACAGTTTCTTGGCAAGTGGAGTATTACTACACTTTAGAAGATCAGTTACTCGATATTTACAATAATTCACTTTCCTTGGGATTTGATATTGAGACTAAAAGTCACGTTTTTCAATTGCATGTTTCTAACTCTCAAGGGATGATTGAAAAATTCTTTATTGGGGAAACTAGGGGAAGTTGGGAAGACGGAATTATTTATTTTGGGTTTAACATCAGCCGAGATTTTCAATTAGGCGGAAGAAAATACAAATAGATGAATCAAAGTAAAACTTTTGGAATTATAGGTTTATTGCTTCTATGTGTTTTCAGTTGGAGTTTTTCTTCTATGAAAAAAAATTCCATCGAGCCAAGTATGACAATTGCAGATGCTTTGAAAATTTTTGGCGAACCCTACCCAGAACATGCTAGACCCAACGCAGATTCTGCAACAATACGAAGAGGATTTGAATTGGTGAATTTAGGGAGAACAACAGACCCTAATGGGCGTCAATCCAAGTACATTAGTAAGTATTTTGTTTGCACTTCTTGCCATAACCAAGTGCAGGAAGATCCGGTTTTAAACCAAATGAACCCAGAGGCACGATTAGATTTTGCTGTAGAAAATGAACTTAAATTCTTACCAGCATCAACATTTTTTGGAATAGCAAATCGCGAAAGTTGGTATAACGATGATTACTATAAAAAGTATGGTGACTTAGTGAAACCAGCAAATAAGAGCTTGGCTGAGGCTACTCAATTATGTGCTAAAGTATGTTCATCTGGAAGGTACTTGGAAGAGTGGGAATTAGAAGCCATCTTAGCTTATTATTGGAGTATCCAAGTAAGTTTAAAGGATTTAGATTTGAGTGAAAGGGAATGGGAAGAAATTATAAATACCAAAGACTCAGAAAAGGCAATTTCAATGCTAAAAAGTAAATATGCCTTGAAGTCTCCCGCAACTTTTGGAGAATTACCACAAGCTATGGATAAAGGTTTTTCAACGTATACTGGTGATGCTAAAAAAGGAGAACAAATTTATCGTTTAAGCTGTATGGCTTGTCATCAAGATGGTGGAGTATCTGACATTAGTTTTGATTACAGTAAGTTGACTTTTAATAAGTTCTTGAGAAATATCAACAAAAATCATCCTTATAATTTGTATCAAATTGTAAGACATGGAACCTACACCGATCAAGGTAAACCAAGGTATATGCCTTTGTACCCAAAAGAAAGGTTGAGCGACAAGCAAGTGGAAGATTTAAGAGTCTACATGGAGCAAAAGGCCTCTTAAACAATTTGAGTTTTTCTTGGTTAATTTTATACTTCTCTCAACCAAACCTAAACTTTTGGCTATAGTGCCAACAAAATGAGGCTTAATATTTAAACATGAATTTTAATACGGTTGACCTTGAAAAAAAGCTGAATCAAATTAAATCAAGGGAAGAGAAAAAAACAATCTTGCAAGAAGTTCAAGAAATTTGGCAAGAATCAGCAGCTAGAGAGTCTAAAATTGCTGAGAATCTTGAGAGTTCTAATTCCAATCAAGAAGCTGAAGAAACCCTTTTAGATCAAAATCAGATATACACTCTTGAGCAAATTAGAGCGATTTGTATAAAGTATCGATTAAGGTTTTTAGACTCTTCTGTTTTTAAAGGAGAAATCCCCTACGAAGCGGTTTTAAAAATCAAAGAATTAGAAGATAAACTCGGGATTTCTATTGAAAATTTTAAAATTGTGGCTCCCAAAGAACTCTTCAAGCTTGAAGATAAAGACTCTGATCCTTTATTGTTTTTACCACTCAAAAATGGCAAGTACTATTTGATTCATAAATGGGGTGGAGAAATCAATTTTTTTCGGTCTTTGTTGGCTTTCCCTCTACGGGACTTTATGACCATGTTTTGGTTTTTATTGGGTGTTGCTGTCGTTTTTTCTTTGATAATTCCAACACCATCTTGGGACGTATTTGCTTTCTTGGTAGTACATAGCTTTATTGCCATTTGTGGATTAAGCTGTATGCTAGTAATGGGTTTTCGAGAAAATTTTAGCTCTACTGAATGGGATAGCAAGTACCTTAGTTAACTTTGTGTCTGCAAAGTTAATTTATGCGCTTATTTCTACTTTTTCTTACAGTTGTTTTGTGTCAAGCATTTTCGCCCTTGCAGGAAAGCCCAAAAGGGACTTTGCTACTTCAAGTAGAAGGGATAAAAGAAATAAAAGGCAACTTAGGTATTTTAGTTTTCAATAAGTCCGAAGGATTTCCCGATCAAGCAGAAAAAGCAATCATAAGCAAGGAGGTAACGGTTACTTCTTCCAGTATGTTGTTGGAATTTAATGATCTGCCTTATGGTGAGTACGCAATTGCCATGATTCATGATGTGAATAGCAATCAAGCCTTTGATAAGAACTTAATTGGAATTCCTAAAGAGCCATATGGTTTTTCGAATAACAAAAGCATATTAAGCGGTCTTCCAAAGTTTGAAGAAGCGAGAGTTCAATTACAAAAGAATGAATACAAAACCACCATTAAGCTTGTGAGCTTGTGGTAAATAAGTCCTGATTAAAACTTAATTAGCGTTCCAAAGCTAACACCAAAGTAACTGATCTGCTCTTTAAACAAGGCACTCTCTTTACTGATAGAATTAACACTTCGGCTATAGTGAGGCGTAAGCATAAAGCTTGTTTTTATGCTATGGTGATAACTTAATCCAGCAGCCATATGAACATTCACAACTCCTGCTGTTTTGTAAGGATTTTCATCTTCATTACTTAAGTCTAAAATTCCTCTACGGTCCTGATTCTTAGACAATTTATGATTACTGGTAATAATATTGATAAAAGCATCAGACTTTTTCATTCTATAATTAGGGTCTGGCTCAGGCTGATTTTGAGGAATGCTTGGGTCATTTGGATCAGCTACTTTCTTTAAAATGTAACCATCAAAATTGTTAAACACCTGAATTCCTAATCCACCTTTGAAATGCCATCCCCATTTTGCATTACGATCTTTATATCCTAACAGTAATGGAATTTCTACAAAATCATACTGGTTAGAGAAACGCTTTTCTCCTTCATAATGCATTTCCTCGTAAATCTGAGTAAAATTGATTCCACTTTCGAAGAATTTGTGCTCGTTTAATTCATATTGAATTGCAGCACTTACAGTATATGCTAGACGGGTGTTTTCTGCTTTGGCCCTGTCTCTCAAATAATCGCTAGAAAGGTTGAACTCTGGAGTGAGAATTTTTTGTACACTTTGAGGAGTAAATGCGAAGTACCAATAAGCTCTCTCATTAAAAGTCTTTTTCTTGAAAATTTCTCGAACATAATCATATTCAACCTTATCAGCAGATTTAGCTTCTCCTTGTTTATTGTATACAATAAAAGGTTGAAGACTAGCATGATTCATATAGTCATATCTGATAAAAGAAATAGGCTTAGCCGTTTCCCAACCATCTAATACATTGATATATGCATTTAATCGCTGATCTTCTATGTTTTCTGGTTTTGAAAATGCAGCTTGTTGAATAGAAGCCATCAATTCAGCATCTGGCAAATTAAATTTGGAAGCTTTTTGTTTGGATACTGGCTTTGATTGGGTTTCAACTTTATTACTTTCTACTAAAGTTGAAAAATAGGGTTGATTTAAATCAGTTGAGTTAACAGAAGTTTGAAAGGAGTTAACGTTGCTGTTTTCAAATTGCTTGAAATCAAGAGATTGAATTTGTTGATCAATAGGCTGAGTTTGATTTTCACCCAAAAATAAACTTGCACCACCACCTAATAGCAATAGCATGAGCGTACCAAAAGTTTGCCAGTAGTTAGAAACACGATTTGCCACTACATGACCGTAAGTGCGCTTTTTCTCAATGTTTTCCCAAACAGTTTCAGGTGGAGGAGCTGTTTGGCCACCAAGCTTTTCGCGAAACACACGATCGAATTCTTCTATCTGATCAGACATGTTTGCTCATTTTTAATTTCGTAACTTCATTTTGCATCCACTTTCTCGATTTCGCTAATTGAGATCGAGAGGTGCTTTCAGAGATGCCTAGTTTATCTCCAATTTCTTTATGACTATACCCTTCAATTACATAAAGGTTAAATACCATACGATAACCATCTGGCAATTGTTGGATTAATTGTAACAATTCTTGTTCACTTAATTTGCTAATAGCTTTTGAACTAACAACTTGATCTTGATAATCTTCTAAGCCTATGACTTCTTCCTTAAAGCTTCTTTTGCGGCAATAATTCAAAGCGGTATTTACCATAATCCTTCTTACCCAACCCTCAAAAGAGCCTTCAAACTTGAATTTTCCAATATGGTCAAAAACTTTTACAAATCCATCCTGTAACATATCTTGAGCTTCCATATCATGTCTTGCATAACGTAAGCAGATGTAGTACATTTTAGGTGAGAATTGCTCATACAATGCCCGCTGCGCAGCTTTATCTTCTTTGATACAGGCTTGTATTAACTTTTTCTCATCCATATTGGGTAGTTGAACTTTAGGCCCTGTGCCTTTTGTGATAGACACGGTGGTTTTCATTTTCGTTGCCTAGTGCGTTAAAAATACGAAATAAAAAAAGCTAAACTGGCTTATGGATATTTTATAGACTGTTTAAACCAGCTTTTTCTCAACCAAATACTCAGCGATCTGAATGGTATTTGTAGCAGCTCCTTTTCTTAAATTATCAGCTACAATCCACAGATTAATTCCATTTTCTTGGCTTTCATCTTTTCGGATTCTTCCCACAAAAACTTCGTCTCTACCGTGAGAATCAAGTGGCATGGGGTAACGATTATTTGCCACATCATCCACTACTTTTATGCCTGAACAATCTGCCAATAGAGATCTTATATCTTCGACTTCAAATGCTTTTTTCAAGCTGAGGTTTACCGATTCAGAATGACCACCAACCACAGGAATACGAACCGCTGTAGCCGTAACTTTTAAGTTGGGTTCTCCCATAATTTTGCGGCTTTCTTTCACCAATTTCATTTCTTCTTTGGTGTAGTCATTTTCTAAGAAAACATCGCAATGTGGAATGGCATTTTTATAGATTGGATGTGGATATGCTTTTTCGCCTTCAACACCATTTTGCTCATCTTCCAATTGTCTTACTGCTTTAACTCCAGTGCCTGTAATTGATTGATAAGTCGAGACAACAATTCGGTCTATTCCATATTTTTTATGAATGGGAGCTAAGGCTAAAATCATTTGAATGGTAGAGCAATTTGGATTGGCAATGATCTTGTCTTCTTTGGTTAAAACATCCGAATTCACTTCAGGAATAATAAGCTTTTTGCTTGGATCCATGCGCCAAGCAGAAGAGTTGTCAATAACCGTAGTGCCAACATTTGCAAATTTTTCAGCATACTTTAAAGAAGTTTCTCCACCGGCTGAAAATAGGGCAATATTGGGTTTTAGTTCAATGGCAGTTTCAAGTCCTACTACTTTAATTTGTTTGCCTTTGAAGTGGACTTCTTTCCCCACAGAGCGCTCTGAGGCAACGGGAATTAATTCACTTACTGGGAAATTTCTTTCCTCTAAAACTTGCATCATAACTTGACCAACTAAACCAGTGGCTCCTACAACTGCTACTTTCATTCAATCTATTGTTAACCTTGATTTTACTTAAAGGGACTTCAAATGTACTAACTTTACGCACCTAAGCTCTTTTTTATGATGATGAAGCTAAACTATTTATTTGCGCTATTTCTATTAACAATTTCATATCTATCAAGCTACGCACAGCAAGGATTTACAGATGATTTTTCGGATGGGAATTTTACAATAAATCCAACTTGGGTTGGAGAGACAAGTAAGTTTCAAATTGATGGAAACAATCAACTTCAATTGAATGACGGTTCTGCTAGTTCTCCTGCTTATTTAGTAACGAACTCAACCGTTATAAACGATGCCAGTTGGGAGTTTTATGTAGAAATGGATTTTTCACCATCTGGGAGCAATTATGCTGAAGTTTACTTAGTTTCTTCTCAACAGGATTTAAACCAAAACCTAAATGGTTACTTTGTTCGAATTGGAGGGGTAAGTGGTACAGTTGATGATGTAAGCTTGTATCGGCAAATTGGAGCGAGTACAACAAAAATAATTGATGGAATAGATGGATTGGTTGGGCAACAGCCAGTAAAAGTGAAAGTGAGGGTAACGAAAAGCGCAACAGGATTGTGGGAACTTTTTGCAGATACTTCAGCCTTGTTAAACAATCCCATTTCTCAAGGAACTGTAACAGATTTAACTCATCCACAAAGTGCTTTTTTTGGAGTAAAATGTTATTATACATCTACCCGTTCAGATAAATTTTTCTTTGATGATTTTGTGGTAAATGGACTTGCCTTTCAAGATACCATTAAACCAACCGCTGATACCGTTATCATTTTAAGTAGTAATCAATTGGAAGTTCGATTTAGTGAATTTGTGGATGTTGCCACAGCAACAAATCCTTCAAACTTTAGCCTGAGTCAAGGAATAGGCGCTCCTACTTCTGTTTTTTTGAATGCAGCAGATAGTAGTCGAATAACATTAGATTTTGCCAATACTTTTACTTCAGGTTTGTTTTATGATTTAGACATCCAGAATGTAGAAGATAGAAATGGGAATGCCATGCTAAGAGACACGCTTTCCTTCTTTTATTTTGTATCCGTGGCTGCTGCCTATAGAGATGTTGTAATTAATGAGTTTTATGCAGATCCTTCACCTTCATTTGGCTTGCCCAGTGGAGAGTTTATTGAAATTTACAATGCTTCACAAAAAGTGTTTGATTTAAAGGATTGGGAAATCGCTGATGGTTCTTCAACACGATTGCTTCCTTCCTATATTTTGCAACCGCAAGAGTATGTTATTATTTGCAGTAATGCGGATGTAAATGCATACCAAACTTTTGGAACAGTCGTTCCTGTATCTACTTTGCCTAGTTTAAATAATAGTGGAGATGATATTGTATTGACCGATAATAACGCTCAGCTAGTGGATCAACTTAGTTATGGTTTAAGTTGGTATGATGATGCTTCTAAAGAAAATGGAGGATGGACCATTGAACAAATTAACCCAGAAACAGCATGTACTGGGAAAGTCAATTTTGCGGCTTCTATCGCTACCGTTGGAGGAACACCCGGAACGCAGAATAGCATTTACAACACTTCTCCCGATGTTACACCTCCTGTGGTAATTAGAGCTTCTGCGCTTTCAGCAGATAGTGTCTTGGTAGAGTTTAATGAATTTATGGATTCAAGTTCGATAGTAAATGGCACTTATGCTTTTTCTACTTCGGCCGTTGTAGGTCAAGTTTTCAATCAAGCACCAGCGTATACTCAAGCCTTATTGATTTTGAGTACACCTTTAGATTCTGGAATTGTGCATACTCTAGTAGTTTCTAATGTAAGAGATTGTTCTGGAAACACGATTTCTGGAAATAATATTAGAGAAGTAGTTTTGCCTGCTTCTGCCACTTATCGAGATGTGGTAATCAATGAGCTGTTTACAGACGTTTCTCCTTCTTTTGGTTTACCACAAGTTGATTTTGTAGAACTTTTTAATGCTTCAGATAAGATTTTAAATTTAGAAGGTTGGGAGTTGGAAGATGCGGTATCGGGAGGTGAATTACCCTATTTAATATTTAAGCCAGGCGAGTTTATTGTTTTATGCCCAAGTGCTGATGTTGCGGTTTATCAATCTTATGGGCCTACTTTGGGAATTCAATCTTTTCCTCTCTTTAACAATAGCGGAGATCAGGTGAAACTTTATGATAACAATAGGAAGTTGATTGACCGCATTGATTATACCGATGATTGGTATCAAGATGAAACAAAAGCCAATGGAGGTTTTAGTTTAGAACAAATTAATCCCTACACAGATTGTAACGATAGAAACAATTTTAAAGCTTCCAATAATATTCAAGGGGGTAGTCCTGCTTCACAGAATTCGGTATTTGATACGATTCCAGATACAACACCACCAATCTTAATTTCTGCAGAAGCATTGTCGGTAGATAGCATTCGTCTTTATTTTAATGAACGATTAGATAGTAATTCTGTACAAACTGCGAATTACACATTTAGCTCATCTGCTAATGTATCCACCGCATTAAATGAAGGACCATCGTATAATACAGTTCTTCTCATTCTAGTAAACACTTTAGACTCAGGGGTAGTAAATACGATTACAGTAAACAATATATCAGATTGTCCAGGTAATGTAATTTCTTCACAGAATCAAGCTGAAATAGTTGTTCCAGGAATTCCAACTTATCGAGATGTAGTGATTAATGAATTTATGTGTGACCCAAGTCCACAAGTAGGCTTACCAGATGCTGATTTTATTGAATTATTTAATGCATCACAAAAAATATTTGACCTATCAAATTGGACCCTAGCGGATAATTCAACAATATCGACTTTACAGAATTTAATTTTTAGACCAGGTGAATACGTCATTATTTGTGCTGAAGGAAATGTAGCTGCTTTTTCTTCTTTTGGTCAAACATTAGGGCAATCCTCTTTTCCTTCTTTAACTAATGGTGGAGATGAAATCATTTTAAAAGACCCAAATGGCAATTTAGTGGATTATGTGAACTATACAGACCAATGGTACCGAGATGATGAAAAGAAAAATGGAGGATATACGTTAGAGCAAATTAACCCCAACTTACCATGTAGTGGCGAGAGCAACTTTATTGCATCAGCGGCAGGCTCAGGAGGAACTCCAGCTGCTGCAAATTCATTATTGAATACTGCTCCAGACTTAAGTGCACCTTTAGTAAGTAAAGTGTTGGTATTTTCAGAAGATACAATTGCATTAAGATTTAATGAAAGTTTGGATTCAAATTCAATTATAACAGCCGTGTATAATTTCTCGGATGGAAATACAGTAAAGGATTTTGTCTATGAAGCCCGAGATTTAAGTCAAGTTTTAATTGTTTTGAATAATCCTTTAGATTCTGGGGAGGTGGTGCATCTAGACATTAGTGACTTGTCAGATTGTTCGGGTAATGTTATTGCCGCAAATACAAGAGTTTCTTTTGCTTTGCCTGAAGCTACAGTAGGAAATGATTTAGTTATCAATGAAATTTTGTTTAATCCAAGAACTGGAGGCTCCGACTTTGTTGAATTATATAATCGATCGCAAAAGGTAGTGAGCTTACAAAATTGGATGATGGCTAATTGGCATGACGATGACATGGACGATAATGATAGCATAGCTAATCGTGAAGTTATTATTGAAGAACCCTATTTAGTTTTTCCAGGAGATTATGTTGGTTTGACAGAGAATGTTGACAACATTGTAAAAGAATACCCAAGTACGGTAAGAAGCAATTTTATAGAAGTAGAGAATTTACCATCATACAATGATGAAGAAGGAGGTGTATTTCTTTTAAACCAATCTAATCAAGAAATTGACGGTGTGTTTTATGAAGATGATATGCAATTTGAATTACTTAATGATGATGATGGAGTTAGTTTAGAACGATTAGATCCAAATCGCTCAAGCGATGATAGAGGAAATTTTCATTCGGCCGCAGAAAATGTTGGTTTTGCTACTCCAGGGTATAAAAATTCACAATCGTTTACCGATTCAAAGTTTAATGGAGAAATCACGATTGACCCAGAAACTTTTTCTCCTGATAATGATGGTTTTCAAGATGTATTAAATATAAATTATCAGTTTAATGCTCCAGGTTTTGTGGCTAATGTAACTGTTTATGATCGTGCTGGTAGAGAAATATATAAAATAGCACAAAATGAATTATTGGGCGCCAAAGGGACTTTTAGTTGGGATGGAATTGATGCCGATGGAAATAAAGTAAGAGTCGGTATTTATGTCTTGTTTTTTGAATCTTTTAATACCTCAGGAGCTAAAGAAGTATTCAAAGAAACTTTTGTTGTTGCTGCAAAATTAGATTAAAGCTCGTTGATGTTTTTTAAGTATGCATCGGCTTGCTCCAATACAGCTTCTTTCTTTTCAGGACTTTGTTTATTCCAATTGGCAAGCATCATACTCATCCGCTGATTGCTTTTCCATAAGTCCATGTGTTGATCTATAAAATTCCAATATAAACTATTAAAGGGACAAGCTTTATCACCTACTTTTTTGTTTTTAGAATAGTAGCAATTTCCGCAATAATTGCTCATTTTATCAATGTAATTGGCTGAAGAAACATATGGTTTTGTCGCAATTTGACCACCATCAGCATACTGACTCATGCCTCTTGTGTTTGGTAATTCTACCCACTGAATGGCATCAATGTAAATTCCCAAATACCACGCGTCAACTTCTTCAGGCTTTATGCCTGCCAAAAGAGCAAAATTGCCAGTGATCATCAATCGTTGAATGTGGTGGGCATAAGCAAAGTCTAATGATTGTTTAATAGATCGCTTCAAACAATTCATTTTGGTATCACCATTCCAGTAAAAGTCCGGTAGCTTTCTGCTATTGTTGAGTTGATTTTCCTTTTCATAATCAGGCATTTTGGCCCAGTAGAATCCACGCATGTACTCACGCCAACCTATAATTTGTCTCACAAAACCTTCTATTTGAGAAATGTCAACCTGGTCTTTGTTTGCATTCCAATAGCTAATGGATTTTTCAATTACTTCTTTCGGGCTTATCATTTTGCTGTTAAGCGAAAAGGAAAGTCGTGAATGATAAATGCTCCATTCATCAATTGCCATAGCGTCCTGAAAATCACCAAAAAGAGGAAGACAGTTTTCAAGAAAATAATCTAAAAGCTCTAGGCTTTCCTTTCTGTTAATTGGCCAAAGAAAATTTTTTTCATCAACTACTCCTAGCGTTTTAACTTTTTCATTTTTAAGCATTTTAGTCAACTTGCTGACATCTCTGTTAAAAGTTTTTGGTGCAGTTGGCTTGTGGTTTTTGGGAAGTTTCTTTCGGTTAGAATGATCAAAGTTCCATTTCCCCCCTACTGGCTTTCCATCACTATCTAATAGTAGGTTGTGCTTTTTACGCATTTGGCGGTAAAAGCTTTCCATGAGCCAGTGTTTCGCTTTTTTCTCTTCAAAGTAGTTTTTCAGTTCATTTCTAGTTGTATAAAAATGTTCACTATCATAAACCTCAGTTTCTATTTCCAAACTTTTGCAAAATGTTTTCAATTGCTCGTTTAGGCGGTATTCATCTGGAAGTTGATATTCAAATCGTTCAAAGTTTTGCTCAGTAATCAGTTGATGGAGGTTGTTAGTAAGTGAATGCGTGTTTTTTGAATCATCTAAGGTGAGATAGATAAGTTGGCGAGATTCACTTTTTAACTTTTCTGCGAACGCCCGCATCGCTGAGAAAAAGGCAATAACTTTTTGGATGTGATGAGTTACATAGTCGGTCTCTTGTTTCATTTCCATGATTACATAATACATGTTTTCATGCTTGTTTTGATACCAAGAGTGCTTTTCATTCAGTTGATCTCCAAGAATTAATCGCAAAGTTTTTTTCATTTCATGAAAACCATTTATAGGTATAAATAGTTTATTGAATTGTAAATGTTTAAGTCACTTTCATTTTACGTAATGCATAACCAAAGCAAAAGACAATGATAATCGGAATAGACTATGGCGCAAAAATGGCAGGAACCACAGTAATTGCCTGTTTGCATGAGCAGAATCAAGTAACATTACATGCTTGTTCTAAAAATCAAGATGCTGATCAATTTATTTTAGACTTTATTAAAACCTATGATGATGTTTGGCTTGCCTACATCGATGCGCCCTTGTCTTTACCAATTGCCTATAAACGATTAAATGGCAATAATGATTACTTCTATCGCAAAGCAGATCGGATAACTGGAGCAATGTCGCCCATGTTTTTAGGAGGGTTAACAGCTAGAGCTATTCAGCTTAAAGAAAAAATGCAAAAAGCCGGTGTGAAGTTGGTTGAAACTTATCCGTCAAAATTAGCTGAGGTTCTTTTGCTTAAAAATGAAGGTTACAAAAAAGACAAAGAGTTTATCTTGCAACTGTGTTCGCTTTTAAAAGAGAAAAGCGATTTTGTTTTTGATGAGAATCAAGTAAAAACCTGGCATCATTTTGATGCTTTGTTAAGCCTATATTCAGCCAAGCGTTTTGAAATGCAAGCAGCCATGGTTTTTGGAAATCCCGAAGAGGGAACAATTACCGTTTAAGTTTTTATTTTTTGCTTGATTTTGCCGCTTCTTTAAAATATTTAAAAGGAACTAAAAGCATTCCAAAACATTCCCCCTCTTCTTTGCCTAGGTGTTTGTGGTGAACTTTATGTGCTTTTCGAATCGCACGGAAGTACACATTGTCGGTTCGCTTAAACCAACTGAAACGTTGGTGAATAAAAACATCATGAACAGAGAAATAAGCCATGCCATAAAAGAGAATACCAAGACCAATGGATAAGCCGTATTCAAAAATGCCTTCTGACCAGAGATAAAAAAGTGTTGTGCTTATGATGGCATAGAAAATAAAGAAGGTGTCGTTTTTCTCAAACCAACCTTTCTCTGGCTGATGATGGTCTTTATGCAGTACCCACAAAAATCCATGCATCACATATTTATGCGTAAACCAGGCCATAAACTCCATCACTAAAAAGGTGATTACCACAAGGGCAATGTGTATTAATATTTCCACGAAACAAAGGTAATTTTAATAGCTAACAAAGTTATCGCAAGATTGTTAAAGAAGCATGCAAAAATTAAAGCAGTGGTTTTTGATTTGGCTTCTCATATTAATAGCCGGCCTTGTTCTTTACGCTATTTTCGGTCCGCAAGGAAAACGGCTAGATTGGTCTAAAATTGATTACTCTATGAATAGTTCTTCCCAATTGTACTTTAAGAACATGCGTTCATATTTCTATGAGCAAGAAGTGTTTGAAGAAGGGAATTACATTTTACACAGAATTAAAAGTAGAAATACGGATAGTGTTCTAAATAAATTAAGCATTGTGATTGTTCAAAATGTGATACAAGATGCTGCTTTTATCCGATTGGAATCTGGAATGCTTGATTTAGATGAAGAAAAAATGATTTTAACATGGCAGCAAGAAAAAAGAGAAGGAAAGCTAGTATTAGAGAATTCGACCAATGAAGCCCATTATACCTTTGCAGCACAGTTGTATAATTTATTAGAAGCCAATGCCAAGCTTTGGCTAATTCTAGATGGTCAGAAAATGGAGTTATCTGAAAAGGAGAAAAAATCGCTTCGAAAAAGTTTAGGAGATTACTTTAAGTTGGTTGGTAAGGTCTATTAACGATAATGGAAATAGATTCTGAGTAGATCAAATGGGGGTTAAAAAAGTAAGCTGCACTAATTTTTGAACCATCTTTATCTTCCCATTTTTTTAATGAAACTTCAATTACTTTTGGAAGATGATTTTTCGACTTAAGAACTTAGCTGTTTTGGCTCTCGTAGCGTGTACTTTTTCATGTGACTTTTTTAAACCTTCAGGTTTGCCCGAAGTTGCGAATATGAAGTTGTTTAGCAATCGAAACTTAGAAGGAAATGAACTTGTATATCAAGTCTCTCTTGATAATGCTTTTTATCAAGGAGTAAAGGCTCCATCAGATGACGATCAAAATGGAAAGAGTTTTCATTTTTCATTTGAATTAGAAAATCAAACCAATCAAGATCAGCAGTTTTACTATCGAATTTATTACCAAAATGAGAGTTATAAAGTGGTTGAGAAAAACCCAACGCTTAACTCATATAACACTGCTAGTTCTGAAAATTTTTATGGGAGTTGGAGTTCATACACAACGGAGTTTAAAAAGACGGATTTAGTTGGTAAAGGAGAATTAAAGACAATTTTAGATTCGTTTCAAATTGTTGGAAACCCTAGAAATGAAGTTAAATATTACGGGGTTGACGTAAAAGATCAGCGAATTAGTGAAGCGGTAATTGAGGAACGAATAAAAAGTATTTATAGTCATAAAGAGTGGCTTGAGTCGGTGAAAGAAAAAGCAAAAAATTACAATAGGGAACTAAAAGAACAAGTGTTCATTGATGCTTTGTGGACCCTAGATAACCAAATGGATCCTGAGCCAAATCAAATTTTTGAGCAACTAAATCAAAAGCAAATAATTCGGGAAGAAATATTGAATAATGCGGAATGGAGTAGTTCTTTAGAAGTTAAGGCTAAAGAAAATGGAATCTCCTTCGAAGCTCAACTTACGGAGGATGTAAACTGGGTGTATGCAGATAGAAATCCTGGTAAGCCTAACTACGTTAACAATAGAAAGAAAAGAAACCCTAGAATGGGAGAGTATAAGTTTATGTTAGTGGTTTTGAGTGAACAAGATTATCAGTCTCTACCAGCTTATATTAAAGACATGAGCTTGGTTGATAGTTCTCATCAAACCTTTATGAATCCATTTTACTATTTCGAGAATAGATATTCTGAGCGCCCAATGCACCACTATTTTAATGAGACATTAAAATTAAAATCTGTTTTTAGAGGCGACAATGGAGTATATATGGACCCCTTAACATTAAAAAATCCTGACTACGATAAATCGTACTTTGATGAAAAATTTGGATCATCTGAGTCGCTTTTTAAGACAGCTCATTATGAGCAATATTTTCATGTAATTGATAAAAGTTTTGAGCTAAGAAATGTTCCAATCATTGAAGATGTGGTGAATACACCTTATACCAAGGAGGAGTATTATACCAATAAAGAAAAGTACCCTTTAGCGGAAAGATCTATTAAATACACAAGTATTTCTAAATCACCTGGGAAAACAGTTTATTACGATGAAAACGAAAAAGCCATTAAAATTATTAATCCAGGAAATCAAAATATAGCTGATGCTGAAAAGCAGAATGTAGGGGTTAAAACAAGAGTAGGATTGGCTTATGGAAAATTTACGGGGAAGATTAAGTTTTCCAAAATGATGAATAAGGACAACATTTGGAATGGCATAACTTCAGCATTTTGGCTTTTTAGTGAAAAAATGGAACCCTGGAACGCAAGAAATATTTGTGAAGAAGAAGGATACTTACCTAAGAGTGAACGAAAGCCATCAACCAATAAGTTTCCAACTTCTATGTACAGTGAAATAGACATTGAAATTGTGAAAGAATCGAAATATTGGCCAAAAACATCTTACGGCGGTAAAGAGCAGCCAATTGATCACCCTGAAGAAAACAATAATTTAATAGTTACTTGTACCAATTGGGATATGACTTGCCAAGACCCAAAAGATTTTAATCAAGGGGTAAAATCCATTAATTATAACGGACAAGAATTTGGATTACATCGATGGGATTATTGGTATCACGCTTTAACTTCTAAGTTTGAAAAACCTCATGATGAAACAGTTGGAGATGTTTTTTACTATCAGATTGAGTGGAAACCAACTGAAATTATTTGGCGAATTGGACCCTCTAAAGATGAGATGCAAGTTGTTGGTTATATGAGTGAAGACAATACGAAGATTCCGAATAATCAAATGATTACCATAGTTACACAAGAATTTCATTATTCAGACTGGTGGCCTTTAGCCCCATTTGATCAAAACAATATCCCATTTCCTAAAAATGATTTGGTTGGTTATGTTTATGAGGTTGAAGTAGAATAACGAAAGTTAAATGGTATTTAGCAGTCTTACTTTTCTGTTCTTTTTCTTACCCCTATTTCTACTCTTATACCAAGTAGCTAGAAAAGAGTATAAGAATTTATTAATACTTGCTGCAAGTATTATTTTTTACAGTTGGGGAGCCCCCAAGTTTGTCTTTGTTATTCTAGGCTCAACCTTTATTGATTTTTATCTTGTTAAGTTCTTACATCAGAGTTCAAAAGTTAGCACTAGAAAGCTTTTTTTAGCATGTTCAATAATTTTAAATTTAGGATTACTTGCATTCTTCAAGTATGCTAATTTCTTTGTTGAAAATGTCAATGCAATTTTAACAGCATTAGGATCAACTCAGTTAGAATGGACTAAAGTGGCTCTTCCAATTGGTATATCATTTTATACCTTTCAAACCTTAACGTATTCAATTGATGTTTACCGCGGACAACACAAACCGCTTTCTAAATTAACTGACTATTTACTATACATCATGTCATTTCCGCAAATGATAGCTGGTCCAATTGTAAGGTATACAACCATTGCCAATCAAATTGTTAACCGAAGCGATAAGCTTGAAGATAAATTACAAGGCTTTTACCGATTTAGCATAGGACTTGCAAAAAAGGTGCTTATAGCGAACGTAATGGGAGAACAAGCCGACTACATAATGAATGCAAACGTTGATAGTTTACATTCAGGCTTTTTATGGCTTGGCATGATTGCATACACCTTTCAAATCTACTTTGATTTTTCAGGCTATTCCGATATGGCAATTGGTCTAGGTAGAATGATGGGATTTACTTTTCCAGAGAATTTTAAATCACCATATACTGCCAAGAGTATAAGTGAATTTTGGCGCAAATGGCACATTACTTTAGGGGCCTTTATGAGGGATTATTTGTACATACCTTTGGGTGGAAATCGGGTAAAGTCTAAGACGAGACTTTATATGAATTTGTGGATTGTTTTTTTATTATCCGGTTTATGGCATGGAGCTTCTTGGAACTTTGTAATATGGGGGGCCTACCATGGTCTGTTTTTAATTTTAGACCGACTTTTTCTCTTGAAATTTTATGATATAATAGGGAAGTTGCCAAGTATGCTCATCACCTTTTTGTTAGTCATGATAGGTTGGGTGTTTTTTAGACTTGAATCTTTTGATCATGCTTTTACTTACGTGCTGAGGTTATTTGAATTTAATTCATTTGAACTTCCAGATGTGATACCAGCCTTTAATAAAACACTAATTTTTGCGATTTTTTTCGCCTTTTTAACAACCACTAGTTTAGGGAGAAAAGTAGAGTCCTTCTTCTTTGAAAAAGAGCAATATCGGTCGACAGAACATTTGTTCATAGCAAGTATTTCTTTACTGCTTTTCATCTTAAGTGTAGCTGCAATAACTGCATCTGATTTTAATCCATTTATATACTTTAGATTCTAATGCAGTTGAGATTAAAACATATTCTTTATGGGCTTTTTATGCTTGCTTTGTGGGCTCCATTTCTACAGTCTGAGTTTCAATTAATAGATGAGGTAAAGCTTGGAGGAGATGTTAGAAATACGGCAACTAATCCAACACTTAATCGCAATGCTTGGTTTAGTGGTCAGTATCAAAGTGAGAAAACAGATTATATTCAGCAGTCTTTGGGTTTTAGAAATAGCTTGATTAAATTAAATAATCAAATTGCATACTCGGTGTTTAATTATGCAAAGGCAAATGGAGTAATTGTTGGAAAATCGAATTACTTAATGGAAGAAGGGTATATACATTCTTACCTGGGGACTGACTTAATTGGTGACTCAGCATTAAGGTCACAAGTATTTAAAGCTAAGCGGATACAAGACACCTTAAAGAAGTTAAATATTGAATTTTTAGTAGCACTGACTTTAGGTAAAGGAGCATTTTATCCAGAGTATATTCCAGATAGATATTTAAAGAGTAAGAAAGACACAAACAATTACGATGTATTATCTAGAGAACTAAAAAGCAAAGGGGTGAATTTGTTGGATCTATATGATTTGCTTTTGAAGATGAAAGACACTTCAAAGTATCCCTTATTTCCTAAGAACGGCACACATTGGAGTCAATACGCCGAATTGCTTGTTTCAGATACCTTGGCAAAATTTATTGGAAATTTAAGAGGGAAACCATTACCTAATCTTCGTTTAGGAAAAATTAGAACTTCCAAAACAATGTGGGGAACTGATGATGATATTGAAAAGGGAATGAATCTGATTTTTGATATTCCTGACCTTGAAATGGCTTATGCAGAATATGAAGTGATTGAAGGTGAAAATACTGAAAAACCGAAAGTTCTATCTATAGGCGATAGTTTCTTTTGGGGTTTCTATTATTATGATTTTACTAGGTTGTTGTTTGACGATAGCCCTTTTTGGTATTACAACAGGCAAGTTTATAAACCTGAAGAAGAAGTGAAATTGGTTGATGATTTGAACTTGAAAGAAGAAGTAGAATCAAAAGATGTAGTGCTTATCATGCTTACTGATTCGCATTTTGATAAATTAGGTTTTGGATTTGTAGATAAATTATATGAAGTTTATTTTGAGCCAGAGATTTACCAAAAGAAATTAGCCATAAAAGTGGTTAAAGAGCAAATTTTGAACAATCAAGAATGGTACGAAAGCTTAAAAAAAGTGGCATCTGAAGAAGGCCGTCCTTTAGAAGATGTTATTGAGGAAAACGCCATTTATATGGTTAATGTAAATTCAGAAAAGAAAAAATAAGTTCTTATTGTTGATCTAGCTGCTCTAAAGTAAATTCAGCATTTATTCTTAAAGCTTCTTCAATTGTTATATTTCTATCAATTGCTTGTTGCTTAACCGCCTCAAACCAGCTCTTATTTGACTTTATTTTTTCAATAGTCTCTAAAACAGCATCGTTGAATACATCCAAATCTTCATTTGTAAGCTTGCTTTTTGCAATGGATCTTAACATTTCTTCATAGGTATAATTAGCAAGAGCAAAGTACTTTTTGGCTAATTTTTGATTTTCTTTTTGGTTTTCAAGGTGAGCTAAAAGACTTTTTCGAATTGAGGTTTTTTCTTTGTAATGATTGAGTAGTCTTTCAATCATTACAAAGCTCT
The DNA here is from genome assembly GCA_964001305.1 of uncultured Flavobacteriales bacterium. Taxonomy (GTDB): domain Bacteria; phylum Bacteroidota; class Bacteroidia; order Flavobacteriales_E; family Vicingaceae; genus CAJXMH01. The sequence goes on along the minus strand of CAXFAI010000029.1, from coordinate 25,137 downwards.
TTAATTTGATGTTTTCATCTGTCGATTCAAGAATTACAAGATCAGTTTTAGGAAGTTCAATTTCAAGATCTAAATAATCTGCTGGCATGTGTAAACCATAAAATCGATCTGGCCATTCTATGATTTCATTGTAAAAATGAAAACGGGATCTATCTGAAAAGCAAGAATCTAGAACAGGATAAAATCCTTCGAAGCTCTGGAAAAAACTATCACCGCAAGATAGTAGCACAGGCTTTTTCTCGCTAGGTGTAACAGTAAACTCTAATTCCGGATAATAGAGCGTATCTCTGGCTATGTTTTGCATTAAATTCATCGATTCAACTAGGTCATAGTCCGTATATCGATAATCTTCTACGGTATATGTACCCGCTTTTCGAATGATACTAGGAACATTTAAATTAAAGTTTGATTTCAAATAGTTCATTAAACTATCCGCTGCATAGCTTACCGCATTACCCGACCAATGAAGTCCATTGTCGCTAAAAATCTTGGACTCTAAAGTGTTCTTTTTGGACTGGAAGTACTTTAAATAATCAATAGTGTTTACATCATGTTGTTCTAAAAGCTGTGTAAAAACATCATAATTGGTAGAATCTTTTTTTTGCGCCAATAAATATTGCGGGATTTTCTCAGGGTAGATAGCAGCCTTGCCTGGTGCTATTAAAAAGAGAAATTTTATTTGGTGATTAGCTAAAGTATCTTGAAGTTCTTTGAGTTTCTTAGCATATAAATTAAGTTCTGTAACTCCAATATAGTCTTTCCCTAAATAGGTGTTAACATAGTCCAATGGAAGCATGGTTCTACCATTTCTGACAACCCCTAGCAGGTTTATCTTATCAAATACAGAATATTTCCATTGATTGTTAAATCGAATAAAAAAATGATGAAAGCCAATGCTATCTTTTAAATGAGACTCCATTCTTTGTTGAAAAGACCCATTTATAAATTCATTCTTTGTGTATTTCGGTTTCTTTTCCAAATGAAAATCGCCACTTAACGGTGTTTGCTCTTCTATTTGAAAAAAGTAGAAATAAGTTGGAATTGTTAATGCAACAATGAAAATGATAAACAAATATTTACTTAGACTTTGTTTCATCTTAAAATCTGAAATAAATAAATGGATTAAAGGAAGAACTTACAATCTCAGTTGCCGAGAAGAAAATGAGCGTTAAACTAAAAAGCAGCTTGAAAACATTTGTTCTAGCTGTTTGACTATTAATAAAGCGATTGTATGCTGCATACAGTTGCTTCCAAAGTGAGCCAAAGCTTAATAAAATTGCTACGCTTATAATAATCCAAGGCTCATCACTAGTAAAAATATAATATGGGAAATCAAAGTTAAAAGCATACATCGACTTATAAAATGTTGCGGCTTCTGTTAAAGTATCAGCGCGAAAAAGAACCCAGCCATTTATGGAAATAAAAAAGGTTAAGAGGATACTAAAAAATGTAGGTAGCTTGCTTGTGATTTTCAATAAAAATAATCTGTCTAGAACTAGAAATGTTCCATGAAAAGCTCCCCAGACAATAAAATTCCATGAAGCTCCATGCCATAACCCTGATATTAAGAAAACTACCCATAAGTTGCTGTATAAGCGAAGTTTAGATTTAACTCTATTTCCTCCTAGGGGAATGTATAAGTAGTCTCGCATCCAGCTTCCAAGGGTAATGTGCCACCTTTGCCAAAACTCAGTAATACTTTTAGAAGTATATGGACTGTTAAAGTTTTCGGGGAAGGAAAAGCCCATCATTTTTCCCAATCCGATGGCCATATCTGAGTAAGCCGAAAAGTCAAAATAAATTTGAAAAGTATAGCAAATGATGCCTATCCACGCTTGTGTAGAGGAAATGTCAATGGAATTTAATGCAAATATGGCATCCGCTTCTTTTCCAACTACATTGGCTATTAGCATTTTTTTAGCCAGTCCAATTGAAAATCGAAAAACCCCAATAAGCTTTTCATGATGGTTGTCATGTACACGCTTTGTAATCTGTTCGGCAATTTCTTTATACCTCACTATAGGGCCTGCAATTAGCTGTGGAAACAACATAATATACAAAGCGTAGTCCGAAAGTTTTTGAAGTGGGGGCTTTACTTTTTTATAGATATCAACCGAGTAGCTAATCTTTTGAAAAGTGTAAAAACTAATACCAATTGGAAGTATAATTTTAGTCCATTTTATTGGATGATCAACCCATTGGACTAAGACCTGATTGACATTTTCAATAAAGAAGTTTGCGTACTTGAAGTAGAGCAGTATTAAGGTGTTTAGCAAAATAGATAGCCACAAGAAAATAAATTTTTTTCTACCTTCTTCAAGCGTATCCATCTGTTTGATAATAAAAAAGTCAATTGCTATTGAAGCAAGAGCAATCAACAAAAAGTCGGGCGAGCCCCATGCATAAAACAAGAGACTTGAAAGAAGAGTAAAGCCATTTTTATACTTATGGTCTATAAAGTGATAGACAATAAGAAATAAAGGAAGAAAGAAAAAAAGAAAAATGACACTACTAAATACCATCTAGTGATATTTCATGATACAATAAATTGCTCTAAAACCATCTTTCCAACCAATTTTCTTGCCTTCTTCATAGGTTCTTCCATAGTATGAAATACCTACTTCATAAATTCTAATTTTTGGAATTTTTGCTAGTTTGGCGGTAAGTTCTGGCTCAAAACCAAATCTTTTTTCTTTTAGTTTTAGGCCTTTCGCAATGTCTGAACGAATCATTTTATAACAAGTTTCCATATCTGTTAAATTGAGATTGGTAAACATGTTCGACAAAAATGTCAAGAACTTATTTCCTATAGAGTGCCAGAAGAATAGAATCCGGTGCGGATTACCTCCTAAAAATCGTGACCCATATACCACATCTGCATTTCCTTCAACAATCGGTCTCAATAAATCATTGTATTCTCTTGGGTCGTACTCTAAATCTGCATCTTGTACTACTAAGTATTCTCCACTAGCCAATTCAATTGCTTTATGAATAGCGGCACCTTTTCCTTGATTTTTTTCCTGATTGAAAAGTTGAATAGGAAGATCAGGGTTTTCGCTTTGATATTTTTCTACAGCTTGAACAGTATCATCTGTAGAGCAATCGTTTACAATAATTAGTTCTTTTTTAATGTCATTAACCAATTGAACTGCCTTAATTCTTTCCAGAATCAAATGAATTGTACGGGCTTCGTTATATGCAGGAATTAATATAGATAGCGTCTTTATTGTCATACTTTAAGGATACTGATAGGCGATGGATTTTAATTCTATATCATCAACAAGAAAACTAGCACCATCAGGGTTATAAACATAAATAGAATAAATGTCATCATGAAATCGGATATCCGGAAGATCTCTTATTACCGATTGCGTTGACCATTTGAACTGTTCTAATTGATTAAAATCAATTGCAATAGAACTGTAATAATATCTCATTTTTAATTCAACATCCATTACCTCAAAAACCAAATAAGCTTTTTTTCCTTCATTGTTTGCTGTGGGGTTAATCTTGCAACTTAATTCAACCCCACTTCCTGCTCGGCTTTCTAGTATATGGTAAAAGCTTCGGTATGCTGGCGTAAACGAAACTTCAGGACTTAATTGAAAGCATTGCCCTTGTTCTTCATTGTAGATTGTCTCGTTTAAGTAGCCCAATTCTTCAAAGTCCTGTTTATATACAGTATGAGTTACAAACTTAGATGGCATTTCTTGTAGCTTTTGACGAAGCACATCATCCCCAGCCCAACTAGGGTCTAACAAATCCCGATTAACCGTTTGAGCACTTAATGCAAAGTAGTTTTCCTTAGCATATTTTTCAGAAATGTTCGACATTCCCCAAACTCCTATGCTATATTGATATACCCTTAAAACGCCTATTAATGCCAAGCCAATGAATAGACTTAAGGCCATTATTTTCACAATTTTTATTTGTCTGAAACTATAATTAATACAACTTGCTAAAGGAAATACAAGCAAGGCTTGATATTCTGTAAAACCACGATGTCCGAATCCTGAACCATACCAATAATTACTCCAGCTAAGAATAAACCAAACTTGTGCAATGGTGGCAATTAAAATAGGAAGTCCGTATTGGTTTCTTTTTTGAAATAAAGTAAAAAGTCCAACCAAAATTAAGAGCACAACCGGGTGGTGAAATGCCCAACCTGTGCGAAAGCCAAAGAATCCATTTTTGATTTGCGGTTGTGAAAAATCAAACCAATCTACTGCATAGCTAAAATGAAAATAATCACCAGTTTGCATTTTCCAGTAAAGAAGTTGCGGTATAGTCAGAAGAAACCCGGATACTGCAATAACGACTAAAAACTTTATTTTACCTAAATACCATAGGATTCGACTTGGAAGGTCTTTAATAGAGTGAATCCCCCAAAGTGAAAAAATGATGAGCAAGAAAAAACTTGACGGCCTTATTAGCATGCAAAGTGAAAATGTGAGCCCAACTAGTATGCTATTTCGAATACTTTGTTTTTCATGCCATTTGATTGTTAAATCAAGAAATACCAAGTACAGCCCCCATAAAATAGGGTGGACAATTTGAGGAAAGTAAGCTTGGTAAAAAAAGGTGTTGGTTCCAAAAATTAGAATCAAAATGGAAAGAGCGACAATCGAATCTTTGAAATACCTCAATAATATTTTACGAAGTAAAAAGATGGAATAAATTACAAAGGCAAAACACCAAAGTGAAATTACTATGTGAAACGGCCGATCAAAACTGCTATAGTCACTATAAACAACAGACATGACTGCTTTTGTAGCTATATAAGGCGGAGCATAAAACATGGCCAATCCCATTGGGTAAACAATCACTGGGTTTTCGTCAACATACTTTACCTGATAGAAACTATAGGATGGCTTTACTGCTTCAAAATAGTTTGATGTGGTTTCTAGTGTATGAAGATCTCCGCTTTCTATAATAGCAGGGAGGTATAAGTAATAACCAAAGTTATCCCAGTCAAAACTATTCGCTTTTGGTTGATTATCCCAAGTGTTATTTCTAAGGTGTACCGTGATAAGTACAGCAACCGTAAACAAAACTGCTATATAGCTAAAGCGATTTTTTTGAGGTAAAAATGACATGGTGAATAAATTAAATCTTCATCTCTGGAATATCACCTTCAACAATGAGGTCACCTTCAGTAGCTGCTTTAATTTCCTCAACACTTACTCCTGGAGCTCTTTCTTTTAAAACAAATGAGCCATCTTTTACTTCAAGCACCGCCATGTTAGTTACTACCTTGGTAATGCAGTTTACTCCGGTTAAAGGCAATGTGCACTTTTTGAGGAGCTTTGAATCGCCTCTTTTATTAGTGTGCATCATGGCTACTATGATGTTTTCAGCAGAAGCTACCAAGTCCATTGCGCCGCCCATTCCTTTTACCATTTTACCAGGAATTTTCCAGTTGGCAATGTCTCCATTTTGGTCTACCTCCATGGCTCCTAAAACAGTAAGCTGAACTTTGCCTCCGCGAATCATGGCAAAGCTTTCTGCTGAATGAAAAAATACAGAACCTGGACGAGTAGTAATGGTTTGTTTACCTGCATTTATTAAGTCAGCATCTACTTCATCTTCTGTTGGAAAAGGTCCCATGCCTAACAAACCATTTTCTGATTGTAAGGTAACATCAATTCCTTCTGGAATGTAATTAGCTACTAAAGTTGGAATACCAATTCCAAGGTTTACATACCAGCCATCTTTTAATTCTTGTGCTATACGTTTTGCAATTCCGTTCTTGTCAATCATAACGCTTGTTTATTGGCTTACAGTTCTTTGTTCAATTCTTTTCTCGTAATTCTTCCCTTCAAATATGCGATGCACATAAATACCCGGTGTGTGAATTTCATTAGGGTTAAGTTCTCCTGGCTCAACTAACTCTTCTACTTCTGCTATGGTTATTTTTCCTGCCATAGCCATTACCGGATTAAAGTTTCTAGCAGTAGCTTTAAAAATTAAATTTCCCTTAGTATCTCCCTTCCATGCCTTAACAATCGAAAAGTCAGAGGTCAAACTTTCTTCTAAAATGTATTTTTTTCCATTGTACTCCCTTACTTCTTTTCCTTCAGCTATCTCAGTTCCATATCCTGTTGGGGTAAAAAAGGCGGGTATTCCTGCTCCTCCTGCTCTGCACTTTTCAGCTAATGTTCCTTGAGGAGTTAGTTCAACATCCAATTCACCACTGAGCATTTGTCTTTCAAATTCATCATTTTCTCCTACATAAGAAGAAATCATCTTTTTGATTTGACGATTCTGTAGCAATAGTCCTAAACCAAAATCGTCTACACCAGCATTGTTTGAAATACAAGTGAGTTCATTAATTTCAGGACGGTTTGCCAAAGCTGCAATACACTTTTCCGGAATTCCACAAAGACCAAAGCCACCTAGCATTAAGGTCATTCCTTTTTCAATTCCTGCTATTGCTTCTTCAGCATCTTTTACAACTTTATTCATAGTACTATTTTATTGAAAGTTTTCGTCATTACTTGAGCCAAAGCTATTTTGCTTTTTATAAAGTTCACAATCTAAAATAATTCTCAATGGTTGTTCAGGCTTTTCAAATTCTTCTGTTGAAATGTTTAAGGTAGAATCTGCATATACCTTTTTCATATAATAAGCCCAAATAGGCAATCCTGTGTTAGCTCCTTGTCCATCGGTCGTATATCTAAATCGAACACTTCGATCTTCAGCACCTACCCAAACCCCTGTTACTAAATCAGGTGTTGCACCAATAAACCAGCCATCAGAGTTATTTTGAGTTGTTCCGGTTTTTCCGGCAACAGGATACTTAATTCCCGCATAAGGCCTATCTTCAGTTGGGCTAAATCGAATACGTATTCCTGTACCTCCAACATTTTTATCCAAGTCCTCATTGTAGTTATAAGAAGTTACACCTTCTAATAGATTAAGCATGACATACGCTTTTTCTTCACTTAATGCTTCCCTTGTTTTTGGAACATATTGCTTGATAATGTTTCCATCTTTATCTTCAATTCGAGTCAAGAAAATAGGCTCTGTCCAAACTCCCTTATTGGCAAATGTGGAAAAAGCACCAGTCATTTCAAATACAGAAACATCGGCAACACCTAAAGCAAGAGAAACAACGGTATCTAATGGTGCCTCTACGCCCATAGATCTGGCCATTTCAATTACCCGAGTTGGCCCAAACTGTTTCATAACCCATGCAGTAATGGTGTTCATAGAGTTTGCAAGTCCGTACTTTAGAGATACATTGTACCCATATTTATCGCCTTCATTGCTAGGTGTCCAATCCTTTAAAAGGCCAAATTCTCCTTTCTTAAAAGTTACTGGGACATTTGGCACCTCATAGCATGGTGAATAACCTTCGTCAATGGCAACGGCATAAACAAACGGTTTAAAGGTAGAGCCTACTTGTCTTCGTCCCTGTTTTACATGATCATAAGCAAAATGGTCATAATCTATTCCCCCAACCCAAGCTTTTATGTAGCCAGTTTGCGGGTCCATAGACATTAAACCTGCTTGCAGAAAACTCTTGTAGTAACGAATACTGTCCATGGGACTCATTACGGTATCAATTTCTCCTTGCCAAGAAAAGACTTTCATTTTGGTAGGTCTGTCAAAAGTGGCAAGAATACTATCCTCAGAAAAGATGGGTGTATCGTGTTCGCAATCTCCTGCTTTACAATGAACGTAACTTTTACCTTCTAGCTCAATTTCTTCTAAAAAACGACCTCTTCTTCCACAATTCCCACATTGCTTTCCACTCATTATCAAGTAGCGTTCACTTCGTTTTAAAGCCGAATTCATAATACGTTCTATTTCCGATTGAGAAACACGATAATCAAAAGGAGCATTTTTCTTCTTTTTTAAGTCATCAAAAAAGTCATTTTGTAATTGATAGCTCAAATGTTCTTTTACCGCCCATTCTGCATACTGCTGCATCTTATAATTCAAGGTGGTATAAATTTTTAATCCATCGCTATATATGTCGTAAGGCTCACCATTGTCTTTGACTAAAACATAGTTTCCGTCTTTATCTTTTTCATTAAATACTTTTTTTAGTTCTGCCCGAAGTATTTCTCTAAAATAAGGTGCAATTCCTTTTTTATGATCCACTCTCGAATAGCTTAAACCTAGCGGAAGGAACTTTAAACTATCATAGGCGTCTTGACTGATATAGCCATTCCTTTTCATTTGAAACAAAACCACATTTCTTCTTTCCAAAGTTTTTTCTTCAAACCTTAGTGGGTTAAATAAAGATGGGTTTTTAAGCATGCCAACCAACATGGCTGCTTGCTCAATTCTTAAACTGTCAGGATTTGAATCAAAATAAACGTTTGCGGCAGATTTTATACCTACTGCATTATTGATAAAGTCAAATCGGTTGAAGTACATTGCAACGATTTCATTTTTGGTATACCTTCGCTCAAGTTGTGCAGAAATGATCCACTCTTGCATTTTTTGCATCAAGCGTTCAATCGTATTTTTTGGTGCTGCAGAAAATAGCATTTTAGATAATTGCTGCGTTATGGTACTCGCACCACCGCTTTTGCCAAAATTTAAAACTGCTCTTGCAAGCCCTTTTAAGTCAACTCCAGAATGTTCGTAATAACGTTCGTCTTCTGTAGCAATTAAGGCGTTTACCAGGTTGGTGTCTAAGTCCTCATATTGAACATTTACCCGATTTTGATAGAAGTACTTACCCAATATCTCACGGTCTTCTGTATAAACTTCAGTCGCTAAATTGCTCTTTGGGTTCTCTAATTGTTCAAATGTGGGCAAAGGGTCAAAACCAAGTATTACGTTGGCCGATGCATATAGCAAGAAAATGGATAGTCCAATTCCTAAAAAGAAAATAGACCAAAATAAGGCGATCCACTTCCCAAAACTTTTTTTCTCTTTCTTACTCACCGCTTACTTTTTCAATTCTAATTCCAATATCTGTTACATATGGGAGTACTTCGTCCCTCATGGCTTGTTCTATTTCAAAAGAATACTCTCCTTTAGCAGGAAAAAGTACAAGTTCTTTAAACCGAAATTGATAGTCATATAAATCTCCAATTCCCTTGCCCATCCATTTTCCTTGATTATCCGCTAAAAGCATTTGTGCCGTGTCTAGAGCTACCTCACCATTTGGGCTTGTGGTTCGAGTGAAAAGATATAAATTTTTATACGGATATTGACCTGAATGCCTGAAGTTTAAATAGAAGTTATAGGGAGTAGCTGTGTCGGAAATATTAAAGTTAAAATTGGCTTTTTTATTTCTTTCCCATTCCGCATTTTCAATATCCCTGTTCTGCTCGTAAACTAAGTTTTCATCACAAGCAATTAGTGAAATAATAGCAATCAGGAAAAAACTGTAAAGGGCTGTTTTCAATTTTTACGCTTATTTTGATTTTGCTTTCTTCGCTTGTTTCTATTTCTGTTTCTTGAACGATTGCCTTTGTTATCAAATCTCGTCAAGCTATCTTGCCCAACCACATTCGCATATTCAGGCTGCTCAATTATGTTCGTGTTAGCAAAGTTTTTTAGGTCTTCAACCGCTTTCCCTTTTTTATTATTCTCAATTACTTCAATAACACGATCTAAGCTTAATTCAATAAACTCCGAGGGGTTTTCTTTGTAGGAGTACCACATTTTATTACTGAAAATGTCCATTTTCTGGAAAAAAGCTTCTCCTTTTCGAGTTTTGAGGTTCTTTTTTGTATCTGGAAACTTTTTCAGTTCATCCATGTAAGCATCTAGCTCATAATTTAAGCAGCATTTTAATTTACCACATTGTCCAGCTAACTTGCTCGGATTGAGAGAAAGTTGTTGATACCTAGCGGCAGAAGTAGAAACAGAACGAAAGTCAGTTAACCAAGTTGAGCAGCAAAGTTCTCTACCGCATGATCCAATTCCTCCGAGTTTTCCAGCTTCTTGTCGCATGCCAATTTGCTTCATCTCAATTCTCACCTTAAAGGTGTCTGCTAACTTTCTGATTAATGCTCTAAAATCAACTCTTTCTTCAGCGGTATAGTAGAAGGTAGCTTTACTTAAATCGGCTTGATATTCTACATCAGAAATTTTCATTTTCAAGCCAAGTTCAGAGGCAATACTTCTTGATTTGATCATGGCATCCGCTTCTTTAGCTCTGCCTGTTTGCCAATCGTCAATGTCTTTTTCGTTTGCTTTTCGATATACTTTCTTCAAATCTTGGGTTTGATGAAAAACTCCTTTCTTTTTCATTTGCAAACGAACCAATTCACCTGAAAGGCAAACAACACCAACATCATGTCCAGTGTCGGCTTGAACGGCAATTGCATCACCATCGTAAAGTTGTAAATCCGTATCGTTGATATAAAAGTTTTTCCTCCCGTTTTTAAAACGAACTTCTACATATTTTGGTTGAGAATCAGAATTTGGCATCTCCATATTTGAGAGCCAATTGAATACCGTTAATTTATTACACCCCCCGTTTCCGCAACTTCCATTACTGCGGCATCCGGCCGGGCTTCCATCGCCATTGTTGGCGCAGCCTGCACAGCCCATAAGTAAATCTATATTTGGCGGCACGCTAGGTGCCGAAATCGTTAAACAATTGCTTAAAAAGCTTAATGAACAAATGTACGCTTTTTGGTGCGCAATAAATTGGCAAACTTCATGGACATATCCATGAAAACAATTTTGGCATAAGCATTTCGCGAAATATGCATATGTGCCTCATTTAGAACCTCTGTAATGGGTAAAATATTATCTCCATGGATAAAGGGTGCAAACTTTTTAAGAAAATTAGCTTGCTCTCCATGTGAACGATTTAGTTGATTCGTGTAATTTCCTAATATACTTTCTCGCATGAGCTTCAAAGCAAACTCAAGAAAACGTTTTCTTCCTTCTCTGCCATACTTGCTCTTAGAAATTTCTTCTACCCAACTATGCATACCTTGAATGTCTGCTTTGTAGCAAGAGCGCATCCAGTCTTTAAAAAGCTCAAAGAATGCTAACTCCTCTTCTTGTAACTCTAATTGCCTAAGGCCTTCGTTTAGATTTCCATCTGAAATTTCTGCAATTAGCTTAGCCTTCTGATTATCGGCTGTAATGTTTGCTAAGTAGTTAGAAATAACTTCTTTAGATAATGGAGGTACTCTTACTATTTGAGTTCGAGAAGTTATCGTAATTAGCAATTGCTCTATGTCTTCTGCTACTAATAATAAAAGCGTTTTCGGACTTGGTTCTTCGATTAATTTAAGGAGCTTATTTGCCGCTTCTGTGTTCATCCGTTCAGGCATCCACATAACCAAAAACTTATACTCAGATTCGTATGGTTTTAAGTTTAGCTTTTTAATAATCGATTGACTTTCATCTACATTGATTAAGCTCTGTTTATTTTCTAATTCTATTTTACGATGCCAATCATTTAAAGTGGAGTATGGCTTTTCGATAATTAATTCTCGGAACTTTTGGACAAAATCATCTGAGGTATGGCCCTTGTGTTTTACAGTTTCAGTTTTATTGGTTGGAAATGAAAAATGTAAATCTGGGTGTGCTAACTTCTTAAATTTAATGCAAGAAGTACAGCTCCCGCAAGAATCATCTTCAGTTGGCGCTTTACAACTGATGTATTGCGCAAAAGCGATGGCCAATGGCAATCCGCCAAAGCCGTTTTTACCTAAAAAAAGTTGTGCATGACTAATTCTTCCTGATTTTACAACTTCTATTAGCTTTTGCTTGAGCTTATCTTGACCAATAACATCTTTAAACTGCATGGGTCAAAAGTAGTTGAAAACAATACAATTTTGATTAAAATTAATCGAAGAAGAGTCTCTATTTTTGCCGTCCATTTACCTTACGATTATGAAAAAGATAAACGAATATAACTTTAGTGGGAAAAGAGTTCTAGTAAGATTAGACTTGAATGTGCCTTTAAATGAAAACTTTGAAGTAACCGACACAACTCGAATTGACGCTGCAATTCCAACCATTCAAAAAATCATAAATGATGGAGGTGCTGCTATCTTAATGTCTCACTTAGGCAGGCCAAAAGGAGAAAGAAATGGAAAATTCTCTTTAAAGCATATTGTAAATGCTTTAAGTCAGAAAGTAGGGAAAGAAGTAAAGTTTGTAAACGATTGTATAGGAGAAGAAGTACAACAAGTTTCTGCAAAATTAGATGCTGGAGAGATATTACTGTTAGAAAATTTGAGGTTTTACAAAGCGGAAACAGAAGGTGATGCTGGATTTGCTAAAAAGCTTGCAGATTTGGCTGATGTTTATGTAAACGATGCTTTTGGAACCGCTCATAGAGCACATGCTTCTACAGCTATTGTAGCATCATTTTTTGATGAAGAAAAGATGTTTGGTTATGTGATTGAAAAAGAGTTAGCTGCTGTAGAGAAAGTTGTAGAAAATAATGAACGACCATTTACGGCAATTATGGGTGGAGCAAAAATTTCAGATAAGATTTTGCTTATTGAAAAAATGCTAGACAAAGTAGATAACTTGATTATTGGCGGAGGTATGAGTTATACCTTTTTTAAAGCTATGGGAGGAAAAATTGGGAATTCATTGGTAGAAGAGGATAAATTAAACTTAGCAAGAACAATACTTGAACTAGCTAAAGAAAAGGAAGTAAACCTAAGCCTGCCTGTAGACTCAAAAATTGCAAGTGCGTTTAGCAATGATGCAGAAACTGACTTTGCCGACAATATGGAAATAAAGGATGGTTTTATGGGGCTTGATATTGGACCTCAAGCGATAACTGATTTTTCAGAATTGATTAAAAAGTCCAAAACAATACTTTGGAATGGTCCTGTAGGTGTTTTTGAAATGTCAAGTTTTGAAGATGGTACTAAAATGATTGCACAAGCCATTGTTGAAGCCACAGAAAAAGGGGCTTATTCACTAATAGGTGGAGGAGATTCAGCTGCTGCTGTAAATAAGTTTAAATTTCAAGATCAGGTCAGCTATATTTCAACTGGAGGTGGAGCATTACTAGAATTTTTAGAGGGTAAAACTTTACCAGGTATTGCTGCTATTCAAGACTAAAGGTCCGAATTGTAGTTTTCATCAGTAAATTCCTTAACAAAAGGAACAAGAGGTTTAGATACCATTTGAATGGGTTGAAATAATAGGGATTCTTCAATGATCTTTTCTTCAACCATATTAAAGCGACTATTTAGTGCATTAAAAATAAAAATTAGCACGCTTATTATTAGGGTGTATTTTAGAAAGCCAAAAAGTAAGCCCAGTAGTCTATTTACTAACCCTAAAGCGATAACTTTTAGCATTTTATCAAGCACTTTAGCTAACATAAAGATGGCAATTACGATGAGTAAAAATGTTATGAGATAGCTAAGTAAACCAATCCAATTTTCGCTTATTTCAATATGAGATTTGAGTTTTTCTGCAGTATATTCCGAAAAATTTAAAGCACCATAAATGCCTAATATTAAGGCGGCTAAAGAAGCAAGTTCAAGAATTAAACCTTTTTTAAATCCAATGTAGCAACCCCAAATTAATGGAATAGCAATAATTATATCTAAATAGTTATAGCTCATTAAGCTGCGAATCTATTACTAATTTTGCTGTATGGAGATTGAATTTCAGAAAAAGTGGGATAACTTTTTAATCCAATTGAATCATCGATTTGGACAAATACTTGATGTACAGGCAATTCTTTTTTTGATAGGCTTGCAAGAGCTAGGTTTAAATATGGAAAAGCTCTCTAAAGATCAAAAGTTGGATGTGATGCATATCGCTATTTGTACTTTGTTAGAGCCATATGGTTTTTATGAATATGAAGGAAGAGATAGAGATGATTGGCCTCATTGGAAAGCAACGGCCAAACTACCTCGATTAAATCAATTGGAACAAGAGAGGCTAGTTAAGAAGAGTATTTTGGAATATTTTGAGGAAAGAAATGAAGAGCTATTTCAAGCTTCGAACTACTAACTTCTTTTCTATCAAATTATCATCATCAATGCTTCTTGCTGTTTCAAGTAAAACACTTACAGAGTCTTCTTTTATAGTTGCGTTACGATCTTCGTAAATGGCGATATCAACCAGCACAGTATTATCAAATTCAAAAGTTGCTGTTCCAAAATTATCGGTGTAAGCAGAGTCTAGTACATGCTCATTCAAGATTCCATCAATAGCGCCGTCGACAGAAACTTCTACCCAAACTGATCTTAATTTATTGTTATAGTCATCTACAACTGTAACAAGCAGTGTAGGTGGAACGTCTTTTTTACAGCCTACAAAAGCAAATAGAAACAACACAAATGGCAAAGCTCGCCTCAATTTTTTCATACTTTTGCTCATTTCAATAATCTTCTAAATCACAAACATAATTATATTTTGAACAAGAAATTAATTCTACTTTTTAGTCTGTGTTTTGTTTTGCTTGGAATGCAAGCGCAACAAAAGGTCTTAATTTCAACTTCAGTGGGTGATATAACTGTTGTGCTCTACGATGACACACCAAAGCATCGAGATAATTTTGTAAAGTTGGTTAGAGATGGGTTCTATGATAGTACATTGTTCCATCGAGTAATAAAAGATTTTATGATTCAAGGAGGAGACCCACAATCAAGAAATGCTTCTCCAACCAAAAGACTTGGACATGGTGGACCAGAGTATACATTAGAAGCTGAGATTAAGAATAAATATATTCATAAAAAGGGGGCCTTGGCAGCTGCTAGGCAGCCAGATGATACTAATCCAAATCGGAGAAGTTCAGGTTCTCAATTCTATTTGGTACAAGGAAGAAAATACCCTAAACAATATTTGGATCGTTTTGAGGAAGCAAGGGGAGAAGCTTACAGCGAAGAGCATAAGGAAATCTATCAATCTGTTGGTGGTACTCCGCATCTAGATGGTCAATATACCATATTTGGCGAGGTGATAAGTGGATTAGAATTGATTGAACAAATTGCAGCTGTAGATACCAAATTTGCGGACCGACCTGTTAAAGATGTTTATATAATAAAGATGAAGCTATTAAACTGATGTTAGATAAAGTAAAAGAACTTCTAAAACAAACTGAAGAATTTAGAGCTGAAACTATAGAAGAAGTTGAAGCTTATAGAATTAAACTATTAGGAAGTAAAGGGGAACTTAAGAGGCTTTTTGCCGAGTTTAAAAATGTAGCGGCTGAAGATAAAAAAGAGTTTGGAGCTCTTCTCAATCAATTAAAGAACAAAGCTCAGAAAAGAGTTGATGAATTAAAGGATAGTTTGCACCAAACTGAAGGGTCTAATAATTTAAAGGACTTTGATTTTACACGACCGGTATACACGAGTGAACTAGGGAGTAGGCATCCTATTTCAATTGTAAGAAATCAAATAATTGATATATTTTCAAGAATTGGATTTATGGTTTCTGAAGGTCCCGAAATTGAAGACGATTGGCACAATTTTACAGCATTGAATTTTCCGCCAGAGCATCCGGCTAGAGATATGCAGGACACTTTCTTCGTAGCAAAAGATCCAGATATTGCATTACGTACGCATACATCTTCAGTTCAAGTTCGTGTAATGGAGAACTCAGAACCTCCTATTCGTACCATTTCTCCGGGAAGGGTGTACCGAAATGAAGCCATTTCAGCAAGAGCACATTGCTTTTTTCATCAAATAGAAGGCTTATACATTGATAAGGATGTTTCCTTTGCTGATTTGAAACAAACACTCTTGTATTTTGCTAAGGAAGTGTTTGGAGAAGAAACCAAAATTAGATTGAGGCCTTCTTATTTTCCATTTACTGAGCCAAGTGCAGAAATGGATGTTTCTTGTAGTATTTGTTCTGGTAAAGGTTGTAATGTTTGTAAATATACTGGCTATTTGGAAATTTTGGGTTGTGGAATGGTAGACCCTAATGTATTAGAGAACTGTGGAATTGATAGTGAAATTTATTCAGGTTTTGCTTTTGGAATGGGAGTAGAAAGAATTACCCAGTTGAAGTATAACATCAATGATTTACGCTTATATTCGGAAAATGATAAAGCCTTTCTTGATCAATTTAAATCTTCCATCTAACTTTTGAGTAGTACTTCCAAATATAATGAGGATGAATTAGTGCTTTTGCTAAAAAACAAAAGCAAGGAAGGGATGGAATATTTGTATGATCATTACTCTGCTGCACTTTATGGAGTAATTTATCGCATTGTTTCTAAAAAGGAAATAGCGGAAGATATACTTCAAAAGACTTTTATTAAAGTTTGGAGTAAAATTGATTTTTATGATTCTTCAAAAGGCCGTTTGTATACATGGATATTAAACATTGCACGGAACAATGCCATTGATTATACAAGGTCTAAAGAGCATAAGAAAGGTCAGAAAGTCCAATTTTTAGATTATACCGTATATAACTCCACCAGCCAGAGGGAAGTACTTCAAACGGATACAATTGGCTTAACAGAAATGGTTAATCGCTTGGATCCAAAGTATAAAGAGTTAATTGATTTGGTTTATTTTAAAGGGTACACTCAACAAGAAATTTCGGATGAGCTTGAAATACCACTCGGAACAGTTAAAACCCGACTTAGAAAAGGAATCATGCAATTAAGAGCAATATTTAAATAAATTGGATATAAAAGAATACATAGAATCTGGAATTTTAGAACAGTATGTTCTAGGGCAACTTTCTTTGGCTGAAGCTAAGGAAGTAGAAGATATGTGTAAAAATCATGCTGAAATTGCTCATGAAGTTCAAGAGCTTTCTATCATGTTTGAAAAATTTGCAACTAAGCATGCTGTTTCTCCAGATCAGTCAGTAAAGTCAAAATTGATGATTGAGCTTTTTGAAGATGAGACTGTTTCTTCCTCTAAAAATACTTCAAATTCATTATTTAAAGGAATTGCAGTTGCTGCAAGTATATTATTGATAGTTAGTATTGGTTTTAACATCGTCCAGCAATCCAAAATAAAAGATCAAGATCAAAAAATAAAGACTCTTTATGCTGAACAAGAAGTGCTTGCTGATCAAAATGACCAGTATAAAACAACACTTGAAGAAAACGAAAGTAAACTGAACCTTTACAGAAATACAGATATTCAAAGGATTAGAATTAGTGGTTCAGATTTATCTCCCGAATCATTTGCCATTGTTCATTGGAACCAGAATACGAAAAAGGCATTTTTATCAAATGTTAATCTGCCAAAGCCGGACTTAAAAATGCAATACCAATTGTGGGCTATTGTAGATGGAACTCCTGTAGATTTGGGTGTTTTCAATTTAGAAAGTGGTGAGATTGAGATAACAAAAGAAATTGAGAACCCATCTGCATTTGCTGTTACTTTAGAAGAGGAGGGAGGCAAGCCAAGTCCTAACTTAGAGCAGCTTTACTTAATTGGCAACGTTTAAGCTTCTACGATAGTTAATACTGATTTTCGGTACTGAATTTCTAAGATTACAATCCAGCTTACAAAAAGCACAAAAAAGCTTATAAATGCCCAATTGGCAGGAATGTCAAATACCCAAGTCAAAAGGTTGTTAGCATTAAATCTTCCTTCATTTATAGCTTTTAAAACCACATCAGTAAAGGGGTAACTAGCTTCACCTTCGTTTGATAAACGATCAGGAATAAGAAACAATACAGTTGCTTTATTAAGTAATTGAATAACAAAACTTATCCCTAGTACAACAACTCCAACGATTCTAATTTTATCATTTTTCCAAAGATTTGCAGCATGAAGGGCTAAAATACAAGCCATCGGAATAAGATATCTGGGGCCCCAACTATACCCTCCCCACCAAATAAAGTAAGAAGAAATTAAGAGGAAAAGAGCCAAACTATTGATTAGTACAGGGTCTTTTATCAGTCTGCGGCCTTGTGATTTACTCCAATTTAAAATATAGAAACCCAAAACTGGAAAGAACCATAACAAGCCCATATATGGACTTAAAAGCAATCCATATAAAGATTCTAAACTTGGAATACTGAATCCATAATTGTTTTTTATCCCTTTGCTAAAAGTTTCAAAATCAGTGTAATAAAATATAAAAGTAAAGGGGTTTCCTGTTAAGGAATAATTATACCAAGCATAAATCAAAAGTGCGGGAGTAAAGCCCAACCCAAAATGCAAAAGATGTTTCCACCTTTGGTCTGATTTTAATAGAAATAAAGGTAATAAGGCGGCGAATAAACCAAGTGTATATTCTGAAAGAAAAGCAAATGCACAAAATAAACCACTAATCCAAGCCTTTTCTTTTTTCTGGATAAAATAAACAGCAAATGCTAAACAAGCGCCAGAGAAAATGTGATTAAAATAGGTGCCTGCATATGTAAATAAATAGGTTCCAAAAAAAGTTAGTGAGATTAGTATTGGCTTAAATTTAAAATCAGGGCTTGTTTTAAAACTAAAGTAGGCCATGAGAACAAATGGAAGTGAGGAGCAAATAACACTACCGATAAATATGATTAGACTAAGTTTAGTGTACCATTTTGGTGCTCCTTTAAATTGCTTATCCTGATATTTCCACTCTTCTATACCAAACTTGGCTAAAGTTTGATAAAAAGGAATAGTTATTAAAGTAGGAAGAGGAGCTTTGTCGGAATAATATTTTTCATCAACCTTACTCTTATCTAAGCTAATTTGCTCATAACGACTTATTTCAAGAGTTCCTGTTTCATAATAAGTAAGAACTGGAAGTGCTCTTGAAATTGGATTTGGAGTATGCCAAATATCAATATAGAATATGGAAAAGAATAGCAAGCCAAGTCCAAAAAGCCAATAAAAGCCTTTTGCTTTTGGTGTGTTTGAAAGTTGTTTTTCCAACGCTTAAAACTCCCAATTATATTGATCTAAGTTTAAAAGGCTTTTTTCCAACAGCTTTATAGAAGCGTCAATATCACTTTTATGTGCCATTTCAATAGATTGATGCAGATGTCTGGTAGGAATAGAAACAGCTCCGGCAATTGCCCCCCCTTCATTCATTCGTTGAATTCCTGCAGTATCAGTTCCACCTGCTGGTAAAATCTCATGTTGCCATTTGATTTGATGTTTTTCAGCAGTTTCTTTCATATAATCTACCATTCTATAATCGCAAATCGTAGAAGCGTCCATAATTTTAATAGCGGCACCTTCACCAAGCTTGGTAATTTGCTCATGAGCTTGTGCACCTGGTAAGTCATAAGCAATAGTGGTGTCTAGTCCAAAGCCAAAATCAGGTTTGATATCTAAGGCAGAAACATTAGCTCCACGAACACCAACTTCTTCTTGAACTGTAAAAACCCCATAAATATCATAAGGTACTTCTTGATTTTTGAGATTTCGTAGTGTTTCTATGAGTACAAAAACTGAAACCCGATTATCAATGGATTTGCAATTGATGCAATCACCCATTTCAATAAAATTGCTGTATCGCGTAATTGGATTTCCAATTGAAACTAATTTTTCAACCTCTTCTTTCGGCCTTCCAAGGTCAATAAAGTAATCCGTTATTTTCGGGTTTTTGTTTCTTTCTTCAGGGCTCATAACATGTATGGGTTTACTTCCCATTACACCTACAACATCTTCTTTTCCATGAACGATTACCCTCTGTGAGGTTAGTGTTTTTGGATCAAACCCACCTAAGGTATGAAATCTTAAAAAGCCCTTATCATCAATATGAGTTACAATAAAGCCAATTTCGTCCATGTGAGCTCCAACCATCACTTTTTTGGAGTTTTTACCTTTTTTTATGGCATACACATTTCCCATATTGTTGATTTTTACTTCATCAACAAGGGGTGAAACTTCTTTTATAACTAAATCTCTGATTCTTTTTTCGTAGCCGGGAGCCCCTGCTACTTCACAAATTGATTTAAAGAGTGATATATTCATATGGACGGTTATTTATTTGACGAATGTAATAAAAATCACACTCTAACACCCATGACGCATACATCATCTATTTGCTCAGATTCACCTTTCCAATCGATAAAATTTTTATTTAAAGCTTCTTTTTGTTCTATGGAGCTCAAGTGAGCAATTCGCATCAGAAGTTTTTTTAATCGTTTCGTCATAAATTTCTTGTCTTTTTCTCCACCAAATTGGTCTGCATATCCGTCAGAAGTAAGGTAAATCATATCATTCTTCTGTACCTTAATTGTTTTTCCTTGAAAGGCTTCCATACTATCATCTTCATGTATCGTGCCTACAGTAGCAATATTTGGGTTAATCGCATACAGCACAGTACTATCATCTTCAACAATTTGGTAATCGTCCAACTTTAAGCCAATATCTAGTGTTGTTTTTTTTGTTTTTTGTCTTACTAGGTAGAGTGGCCGGCTAGCACCAGAGTATTGTAAGTCATTTAGTTTCCTATTTAGCTTACAAACGGCCATATCCATGCCGTCTTTTGTTTGATTTTCATGTTTTTCATTATCAAAATAATTCATGGATGAAAAAACATAGTTATTTGCTGATTGAAGTATAAAACTGGGTTTTCGGTGTTTCTTAGTAATTACTGCATCTTCAATTGCGTTAAGGGCTAGTACACTCATAAAAGCTCCTGGAACACCATGTCCTGTACAGTCAATCACAGAAAAGATGTTTTCAATGCCTCTTTTTGACAGTACTTTATGAGTCCAATAGATATCACCACTAACAACATCTTTTGGAGAAAATAAGACAAATCCATCTTCAAGCTGCTTTTGAAACCTTGTAAAGCTTGGTAGTAAAGCTTGTTGGATTCTCCAAGCATACTTCATTCCATCCACCAAATCTTTATTTTTTTGGTCAGTTTCAGCTTTTTGGACCTCAAGTTCTTCTTTTTGTTTTTCTATTTTTTCTGTTTTCTCTTTAAGTTCAATTGTTTTTTCGTCTACTTTTTCCTTAAACAAATCAATGTATTCAACAATCTCATTTTCCATTTTTTTGAAATTGTTCCATAACACTCCAACTTCATCACTAGATTGTTTTAGGTTGGTATCTAACCTTGCTGTAAAATTGGTATTCACAAAGTAGTTAATTTGACTACTTAAGGTTGCTAATCGTTTCGTGAATATGTCAGAAATTCGGACACTTAACCACATGGCTACAATAAGATATAGACCCCAGAAAACTAAAATTGAAACATTTAGATTTTTCAGTAACTCGCTCTGATGAAATTCACTTTCTTGTTTCAGATTGTGAAAAGCATTTGTTAAATAGGTGGTTTTTAAATTGAGTTTGTGTTTAAAACCTGAATTTGCTTTCAAACCAATAATTCGCTCGTAAAGTGCTATTTGATTAAAGAGGTGTGCATATCGTTGAAGTATTTCAATGATATACTTTTTTCGATTGGAATTTTGAAAATATTTTTGTTCAAGCTTAGTCTGTACTTGACTAACAAGTGCTTTGTGTTTTTCTAAGTAAACCGGGTCTTGTCTTAATATATAATCTTTTTCATGCCTTCTGAGCATGAGTACATCCACTAAGCTGATTTCAGGAATGTCTTCTAACTTATGTATTGACTCTCTCATCTCTCCTTCAATTCCAAAGTTTCTAAATCCTCTTTTATGGATTGAAGCCAGCATTTGCGAATACAAGGAATCAAAATGCAGTAGTTCTAGCTGTATGTGATTTAAGTCTGTTTGAGAGTATTTTGCAAGCAGCGGGTTTTGTTGTAATTGGTTTATTTGTGCTTTTAGCTGTTTGAAGTTTTGTTCATAAGTATCTAGAAAGTCACTCTGGTTTTCAGCATAGTATCTCTCATTAGTTGTTTCAAAATTGAAAAAGTTCTCTTGCTCTTTGAAACACTGAAGCAAGAGAATTTCAACTTCATTAAGTTGATTGTTAATACTTGAAATTTTTGATTTTTTCTCATAATAGTTAGCGGTGTACATGGCAATGAGTACACTAACCACTATAAAAGTAGCAAAGATTAGGATTAACTTGCTTTTAAGACTATTCAGCACAAACTTCAGACTTGGTCTACAAAGCTACCTATAGCTTTTCCTAGCAAATCAATTCTATTATTAAGAAAAAGTAAACTTCTACGAACTAAGGGAATTAGACGACCAATTCACTTTGTGATTAATCCACATAGCTCAATTTTACCATGTTAGATTGCCCTTTTTCATTAATGGGCATACTGGCAATATTGATCATCAAGTCTTTTGAATTTAAATAATTATTCTTTTTTAATAAATATTTAATATCAGCAATCGTATGGTCGGTGCTAACGAATTTGTCATAGTAAAACCCTCTTACTCCCCAAACAAGACTCAATTTATTTAATAATGAGTGATTGCCGGTAAAAGCGAAAATTCCTGCTTTTGGTCTAAAACTAGATATTTTAGCTGCTGTGTAACCCGAATGAGTCATGGTAACTATAGCTGCAGCGTTTGTTCTTTGAGAAAGTCTACAGGCATTGTAGCAAATGGAGTCTGAAATAAAGCGTTCTTCATTTAGTTCAGGCGGGAACTCATGATGGTATATAATTTCAGTTTCTTCTATTTGTTTGATAATCTTTGTCATGGCTTTTATTACTTCAACGGGGTATTTCCCAACCGAAGTTTCAGCACTTAACATAACGGCATCAGCTCCATCTAAAACGGCATTAGCAACATCATTTACCTCAGCCCTAGTAGGACTAATGCTTTCGATCATGCTCTCCATCATTTGAGTAGCAATAATTACTGGCTTAGCACTTTTCAAGCATTTCTTTACTATTTCTTTTTGCAACAAAGGCACCTTTTCCATTGGAACTTCCACCCCCAAATCACCTCTAGCTACCATAATGGCATCTGTTTTTTCTATGATATCATCAATTTCTTCAACAGCTTCAGGCTTTTCTATTTTAGCAACTATTCTAGAGTTTTTACCTTCACTTTGTATGATATGTCTAAGCTCTATTAAATCCCGTGCGTTTCTTACAAATGATAAACCAATCCACTCGAAGTTTAATTCGAGTGCTAGCATTAAGTCTTCACGGTCTTTTTCAGTTAAGCTAGGAAGTGAAATTTTTGTATTTGGTAGGTTTACACCCTTTTTGGACGAGAGTTTTCCGCCGTTCAAAAACTTTGCTTGAACTTCTGATTTTTTATTGGTCGAGGTAATTTCTAAAGCTAACTTTCCATCATCAATTAAAATACGTTCTCCCTTTTTAACATCCTTTGGAAATTGTTGATAGCTCATATAAACCTTTTCTGAATTACCTTCAGTTGGTTCATTTAAAAAGGTGATAATATCATCTTTTTCAACCTGAACAGAACCACCTTTGATTTCTCCAATTCTAATTTTAGGCCCTTGTAAATCACCTAAAATAGCAGTGTGAATATTTTCCTCTTTATTAATTTCTCTAACTCGTTGAACGATTTCTCTAATTTCTTCATGCTTTCCATGCGAAAAATTAATACGAATAACATTTACTCCTTCATGAATAATGGATTTGAGTATGCTTTTGGCTGCAGTTGCTGGTCCAACTGTGGCTACTATTTTGGTTTTTTTATCGTTTGTCATCAAAAAACTAAATTTTCCTTAGACTTCAATTGACTAGTGTCAATAAGAATGGTTGTTAATACAGATTTTATTTTTGAGATTTTTCTTGATAAATCTTCAATTTCATTGTTTACGATGTGTCCTTTAATCATTAAAAAATAATCAATTTCACTTTCTTCAGGAATAAGTAACCCTAATTCTCCTCTATTTCCAATTAAGTAGAATTCTTTCAAAGATTCTTCGTCGTGAAACTTATAAAATGGATAGGTTTGTTCATTCCCTTTAATATAGATGCTAAAATTCTCCTCTTTAACCAGGTCTAATTCAATATGTTGGTTTAATTCCCAACATATTCTATAATCTTTAACATGGCTACAAATACCTATTAACTGAAAATCATAATCATCTTCAAATTCTAGTACAAGTTTTGCCATTTCTATTCCTCAGTTCATGTCAAATTTAGCGAATGAAATTAAGTCCAATTTTAGCTTGTTGTTAAACTTTACTGTTGTTTTCAAGAAAAAAGATTTTTGCGGCTTCTTGTTCTGCTTTTTTCTTGGAACTAGCCTCACTTTTAGAAACAACCTTTTGATTTATAAAAAGAATACATTCATAGTACTTTCTATCTCCACTTTTCTTTTCTGTTAATTCATAAGAAAAGGTTGCATTATTCTTTTGGCTCCATTCAACCAACTTACTCTTAAAGTCATTTTCTTGTAAAACTAGTTTGTCAATGTCCACATAATCGGAGATTACTTTTTCAATGACAAATTTTTTACAAACTAAATATCCTTTATCTAAGTATATGGCACCAATTAATGCTTCAAATGCATCACCATAAATTGATTTTGACCGACTAAGATTAGCCGATGTTTCAAGAAAGGTATCCAATCCTAAATCAATACTTAATTGATTTAAAAAGGCTCTACTCACTAGCTTTGATCTTACTTTCGTTAAAAATCCTTCTTCTTCAAAAGGAAAACGGTTAAAGAAGTAATCAGCCACAATGGCTCCCAAAATTGCATCGCCAAGATATTCTAAACGTTCGTTAGAAAGAATTTCTTCTTCACGCTCATTTAAAACAGACTTATGTGTGAAAGCCTGTTCATACAAATTGATGTTTTTGGGATAAAATCCTAGAATTGTTTTAAGTGTTCGATTTTTACTTTTATCTGGGAGTAAAAAATATCGAATGCCTTGAAACAAGCTCAAATATTAAATCTTTTTGAAGATTGTTGAAGCGTTATGTCCACCAAAGCCAAAGGTATTACTCAAGGCTGCTTTAACCTCTCTTTTTTCAGACTTATTAAAGGTGAAATTCAATTTTGGATCAAAGGCTTCATCATCCGTAAAATGATTAATGGTTGGAGGGACTATTCCTTCGCTAACCGCTTTGATACAAGCAATAGCTTCAACTATACCTGCTGCACCTAACAAGTGACCAGTCATGGATTTTGTAGAGCTAATATTCAATTGGTAAGCATGTTCACCAAATACTTCTTTAATTGCTTTAGCTTCAGCAACATCACCTAATGGGGTCGATGTTCCGTGAACATTAATATAATCAATGTCACTAGCCTCAAGACCTGCATCTTCTAATGCATATTTCATCACATTTCTAGCTCCTAATCCTTCAGGATGTGGCGCAGTCATATGATGAGCGTCAGCAGAAAGGCCACTGCCAGCAACTTCTGCGTATATTTTAGCTCCTCTTGCTAATGCGTGTTCATATTCTTCTAAAATAAGAGCTCCACCACCTTCT
>CAXFAI010000028.1:0-62651 GCA_964001305.1 uncultured Flavobacteriales bacterium | reverse complement strand
TAAAAATCCTGAATTATCAATTGGTTCAGAAGATCATGGGACAGTGGTAGTTAAAATAACTGTTGATAAATATGGAAATGTAAGAACAGCAGAACCGGGTGCTTCAGGCTCAACTACATCGAGTAATTACCTTTATGTAAAAGCCCAAAGAGCTGCTAAGTCTGCCAAGTTTAATGAATACCTTAAAGGCCCTATAATGACAGAGGGGACCATTACCATTGTTTATTAAAGACTAAAAATGAAACGTAATACTCTATTTTTTCTATTCTTTTTAATCGTTAGTGTAGCTGCAAAAGCTCAGCTTGACAAACCACATTTTATCAGTTTAAATGTAGGCTCTAATTTGCCCTTAGCTGACTACAAAGAAGTTGATAGTGTGGCGACAGGAGCAGCATCAAATGGAATTTACTACAGCTTTGAGACAGCTGTTTACTTAAATAAATTCTTTGGGATAGGTGGAAGTGTTGGAACCTTCACTAATAATGTAAACGAAGATGATATCGTAAAACAAGTGGAAAGTGATTTAGGTACAAACCAAGAATATGAAATAAATAGCAGTGATTGGGTAAATTCTTACTATTTAATTGGCCCTTATTTTAGCTTTGGTGGTGAACGGCTTATTGTTGATTTCAAGTTCCTTGCGGGTTATATCAATTCTCAAAAACCATTAATTGATATTCAATCAGATAAAAATGGTACTTCCGTTGTAAGTAAAAGTGAAGAAAGCAGTTCAGCAAGTTTTGGGTTTGGTTATGGCCTACACTTAAGAATTAAGCTTATTGGTAAGCTAGGGTTACGCTTAAATGCGGAAGGTTTTTCTACAAAACAAGAGTTTGATAGTAAAATAGAAGCAAACAGTAACGGTACAACACAAACCGAAAAAATTACTCTGGAAAAAGAAATTCAAGCACTTAACCTAGGAGCTGGATTAGTACTTACCTTTTAATGAAGATAATTTATAAAATAGCATTCAGATTGTGTAAAGTATTATTCCCATCATATATTAAGAGAGACTTAACGAAGCTGAATAAATTAGATCAAGCCATCATTGGTATTCGCTATTGGCTTTCAGTTAGGATACTTTCTTAATTATGGTTGAGGCATGCTTGAGCCCAAGCTATGGAAACTCATAAAGTGAGTTTTACCTTTCTGAATATTTACTTCAAAGTTGATAGTATCATTAGATTGATTGCTATTGTTCACAATCAACTTTAATTGGTGAAAACCAGTATCTAATGGCAATTTCTGATAGTAAATGCTATGTGGTAGTGATTGCCAATTTCTAGTGTCAGCTTTTTCGGTAACTGCGTTAATAATACTCACTAAAGAGCCTAACTCTTCATTTTCTTTTCTTACTGCTGCTTGAGTGGCTTGCTTTATTGCTAATCTTCCTATAGACTTAGCCAATTCTCTTGCCAATCGATCTTGTAATGTTGATTTAGCTATGGAATTGATATTCTCTGCTAATTGTAAATCTGACTTGATTGTGCTATCAATATAAAGTTTCGCACTCGAAGCTAAAGGTTCGCGACTATTGTATTTAGGAACTGCCAAACGGATAAAATTTAAATCACCAAAATCTGCTGCTGATTGATTATTAGCCGCTGCGTTATAAGGAATGCTAAACCCTTCTGCTTCGTTTGCAAAAGTGAACATCCCTCCTTCTCCTTGCAAAGTTGAAAGATTCAATGAAAATTCACCTTTAACTGGACCTAATCCATTTAACCAGAAAAACACTAATTCTCCTCCAGTATGATCAGTTCTTTCATACTTCAGATTAAACGTATCTTGATATTGCTCTAATTCTTGCCGAAAGCCATTAAATGCGGCCATTCTTATCAAGTCTTTTTTAAGTTGATCTGGACAGTTTACTTGGAAGTCTTCGTTATACGAATTAGAGTATGTTTCATAAGCATTACGATAAGCAATAAAGGCATCATTATAATTTCCTTTTGCTTCATAAATCATTCCCATCAAATTTTGGGCGAATGCATCTTGCTTGTATCGATTCTTTTTGTCTTCATACTTATCATTAAGCTCATTCAACTTAATGTTTACACGCCTAATTTCAATGAGAGCATCATCCAATTCATCTAATTGAATAAAGTTTAAAGCTTTATAAAAATGGATAAGCACTACCTCAAAATCCTCCCCTCTGTAAGGTCTTAACATAGGGTTGGCTACCATTTCGACAAAATCACCTGAGAAGTTTTTTCTATAATCTTGAGTAAAAAGATATGCTTCTTCAAAGTAATAGTTGCTTTCTTGAAAGTTTCCAAGCATATGTTCAACTACACCTCGATCAAGGAAGTATAATAGGCGATCTTTCTTTTCGGCTTGTTTGGCATTGTTTTCCAAGTACTTTTTGGCCTCTTCAATATGACCGAAAGCAAATTTATTTTGAAATTGAGTTTGCTTCTGATAGTATGTGGCACAAGCAGATAAAAGAAATATCGCCATGAATACAATGGCGATATTTACAATAGATTTCATGGAAATTTATTCTACTACTTTTTTGATCTTTTTGTCACCAATCCAAACTTTCTCGTTTGTTTCTAGATTGGTTAATTCCAAGTCAGTTTGATAATAAACAACTTTCATTTTGTTATTTGAATCCACTATGGAATTTACTACACCTTGAAGCATAAAGTCTGCTCCTAATTCTTTACCCCATCTTGCCGCAGTTTCTTTAGAAGCAAATTCGTTTTGATCAGCACGTTCTTTACGCAACTCTTCCCTTGCGTCACCTGCTTGTACAAGTCTAACTTTTCCAGAATTCAATATTGACTTTTCAATATCCTTTATATAAGTTTCAGTAGCAATGTGCTCATGACTTTTATTTCTTACTAAACCCACAATAACCACTGGTCTTCTACCGGTTCCTTTTTCAAACTCTTCCAACCATGGGCGAGCTAACATATCGCTAACCATTTCTTCAGCAACCAAACGAGAGTCGGTTTCATTCCATCTTCCACTTAAATCGATTACTGCATCTTCTTCAACTCGAGTCACTTGCTTTGTGTTGTTACAAGCTGAAAAGCTTAATCCTAAAGTTAATACAGCTGTTGCTATTGAAATCCTATTTAGTTTCATGATCAAGTGTTTATTTGGTTTTGGGTGCTTATTCAATTACTGTGCCAATTTAAATTTAATTGACCGGATAAAGGTAAAATCAAGCTTTTATATATACTACAAAATGAAAAAATATTTTTTATGAATTTGCTGCGTTTCAATTCGCTTACAGCAGCTCAGTTTTCGTAATTTCGGGCCTTAATGAAGCTACTCTATCCTGAATTTCTCTTGGCACTAGCCGCATTAATAATTCCCATATTAATTCATCTTTTTAATTTCAGAAAGTACAAGCTCGTTAAGTTTTCTCAAGTACGCTTTTTAAAAGAAATTCAACAACAAACACAATCAACTTCCAAATTGAAGCACTTGCTAGTGCTAATAAGTCGTTGTTTGTTTATTACAGCTTTGGTAATTGCATTTTGTCAACCCTATTTATCAATAAACCAAACTAATCAAATAGCAGGTAAAAAAGGGATTAGTATTTACATAGATAATTCATTTTCTATGCAAGCCAATTCTGAAGAAGGTCAATTATTGGATGTTGCAAAAAACAAAGCCATTTCAATATTAGATGCCTACCAAGTAACTGATCAATTTCAAATTATATCCAATAACTTTTCGGCTAATGAACAACGATGGCTAAGTAAAGAATCTGCCATTGAAGCAATTCAAAACATAGATTACAATTCGAATCCGCGCTCATTAAGTGAAGTAATTTCAAGAACAAATTCACTTTTTGAAGAAGAAGATGACCTTACTCCAGTTCGTTACATAATTTCCGATAATCAGAAAAGCTTTTTCGATTGGGAGGCTATCCAAGATTCTATTACAATTAATTTGATTGGATTTGAACACTTATCTACATCATCGAATGTAAGCTTAGACTCATTAGCTTTTTCCAAACCATACCGGTCAATTACATCTACCGAAGAAATTAAGATGGTTCTTAAAAATTATGGAGAAACTGATATCGAACAGATACCGCTACAATTAAAATTAAACAACACACTTAAAGCACCTGCATTAGTTGACTTAAAAGGCAATGATAGTAGTCATCAAACCATTTCTTATCGAAATAGTAATGCAAAGTGGCAAAATGGAGTGGTGAGTATTCAAGATTTCCCAATTAATTATGATGATAGCTTGTTTTTCTCCTACCCCTTAATCCAATCCATCCAAGTACTTCATTTGTATGAAACAACTCCTTCAAATTCGATACGAAGATTATTCATAACAGATTCATTAATTCAATATTCTGCTAGCTCTATTTTTCAAGCCGATTTAGGCTCTTTAGCGCAAAATCAGCTCATCTTATTGGATGGAGTTGCAATCTTAAGTTCTGGGCTCCAAAATGCCTTAAAGGAATTTATAAAAGCTGGAAATACCATCTGTATTTTTCCAAGCTTAGATGCACAAACAGAGTTGAATTCATTTTTGAATTTGCTAAACATAGAAGGATATGGTACAAAACAAAAAACAAATGCTCGGATTAATGAAATAAACTTACAGAGTGTATTATTTCAAAATGTTTTTGAAGAAAGACCCAGTCAATTAGATTTGCCTCAAGTGAATGAGTTTTTAGCGTTTAAATCAAATCAGCTTTCAAATCATGAATTCATTTTACGTCTCAATAACGCTAAAGATGTGCTCCGCAAGTTTGAATATCAAGAAGGTAGTGTCTATCTATTTGCATTTCCTCTAAATGATTCGGTATCTAATTTTTCAAAACATGCCATTTTTGTTCCAACACTCTTTAACATGGCTTTGCAAGCTGTAAAAAGTGAGTCTCCTTTGAATTTTATGGATCAGAAATACATTACAATAAATAGCACTTCAAAAACGGAAAGCCCATTCAAGTTTGTTAAAAACAAGTTTGAAACAATTCCAAAACAACGAAAAAATGGAACTAAAGTCACTCTTGAAATAGATGAATCTATACTTCAAGCAGGACACTATAAAGTTATGCAAGACAATAATTTAATAACTTATGTCGCATTAAACTATAGTCGTTCAGAATCTAAAATGGATAGATATACCCATGAAGAAATAGAAAATTTAGTTCAGCAATTACCCATTCAATTTCAATGGTATAATGCATCTAATGAATCGTTGACAAAAGCAATCAATGAAGAATTGATTGGCACCTATTTATGGAAGTATTTTATCGCATTAGCTTTATTATTTTTGGCTATTGAAATAGCGCTTCTTCGACTTATAAAATGATATTATGAATCTACTTATAAAGGCTGCAAAACTAATCGATGAACAAAGTAAATATCATCTAAAAGTCGTTGATATTCTCATTGAAAAAGGAAAGATTAGTCAAATAGCCAAGACGATTAAAAAAGAAGGAGTTGAAACCTTTGAAGCTTCCAATCTGCATGTTTCAAACGGATGGATTGACTTACACGCTCAATTCCATGATCCGGGAAATGAACATAAGGAAGATTTTGAAAGTGGTATGAAAGCCGCTGCAAAAGGAGGCTTTACTCGAGTTTGTATTTCGCCTTTAACAGAACCTGTAAAAGATACTAAGTCAGCGATAGAATACGTCATTAACAAAAGCAAAGCCACTTTAGTTGAACTTCTACCCTATGCTAGTATTTCAAAAAGTGCAAAAGGAGAAGAATTAGCAGAGCTTTACGATATGAAAGAAGCTGGTGCTGTTGCTAACTTTGATGGTAAAAACTCTATTAAAAACCCAAATTTACTACACCGAGCACTTCAGTATAGTCAAGCTTTTGATGGACTAGTTATCAACTTTCCACACACTGAAGAGTTAGCATCTTCAGGAGTAATGAATGAAGGTGAAAGTAGTACACATCTTGGTTTGAAAGGAATTCCTGAGCTAACAGAAGAATTAATGGTTTCAAGAGATTTATACTTGCTGAGACATGCCGGAGGTAAATTACATTTCGCTACTATTTCTGCTAGCGATGCATTGACTTTAATACAATCAGCTAAAAAAGAAAAGCTGAAGGTTAGCTGTGATGTTAGTGCCGCCCATTTACTTTTAAGCGATGACTTACTTAAAGATTTTGATAGTCGATTAAAAGTGATTCCACCTTTTCGTTCCAAAGAAACTATTAAACAACTGATTAAGCATCTGAAAAATGGCACCATTGATGCCATTTGCTCGGATCATCAGCCTGAAGATATAGAAAGCAAAAAGAAAGAATTTGATCATGCTGCATTTGGTATTATTAATCTACAAACTGCATTTGCAGCCGCCAGAACAGCAACCCAAAAACAATTATCTATCGAAGAATTAATTCCGTTGTTTACAACGGGTCCATCTCGCCTTTTAGGCTTAGAACATAAAACGATAGAAGAAGGTAATTTGGCTAATTTGACCTTGTTTAATCCAGATGCAGAATATATTTTTGAGAAAGAACAAGTGGTTTCGAAATCACTAAACTCACCATTTTTTGGAATGAAATTAAAAGGAATGGTATATGGAGTAATTAATCGTAATCAAAAGAGCTTAAGTTAAAACCTTAATGTTGATGCTCTCTGCCTTTTATTTCTTGGCCTTCAATACTTTTTTGTAACTCCTTTTCTTGCTCTTCTAATTCTTCTTTTGAAATTTTTTGACCTAAAGTGGATAAATCAGGCTGACCTGCATCTACCCATGCTGTGTACCAAAGACTACCTACCATAATAATGGCTTTTCTCAACCTACTCTCAACCATATCCCCCATTCGGTTGTAATAGGTCAGCGCAAATTTTTGAGAGTATTGTCTCACCGTAGTTTGGCCTCTTTGTTCAAATGCGTATTTCTGATCGGAAGGAATTTTTCTAGTTAAATCTTTCTCTATAAAAAGCACTGAATCTAAATAGGAATGACTTTCTTCTACTGCATCCCAAATGGCATCTAAAGGACTACTGACATACTCGGAACGTCCTACCAAATAATCGTATTCATCAGCTGTTAATTCAGGAATTCTTGACTCCCAAAGTCCGTGAATACCTTTTTGACCTGTAAGTTGTCCATTATAATTCTCAGTAGTATGCAAGGGCACATGAGCATCGCCAATGTAATGCCCTAAATCTGCAGCAAGATGTAAAACACTATTCGCATTTTCTTCTTCAAAAGCTTTTGTTAACCGTTTCGTCATTAGTGCTACATGCCAAGGAACTATTCCATAAGCTTGGAGGGTATCTTCAGAGTATTTTTCTACAGCATCATACCACCTTCTAGGCATAGCTTCAAATGGATTTTCTCCATGATGTGCATAATGATCAATATCTATATAATGCCTTGGCGCCTCAACCTTTGTCGCATATCTGCGTTTATCCGGATCTGGGGCATGTGCGGTTAAAAATTCAATATTTGCTTTAAAAAAGCCAATCATCTCTGGTGGAAGTGTAAAAACTGCCATTCTATTAATTCGCTTGTGCCCATAAAAACCCCATGACTGAAATAAAACAGCCAATGAAAGCAGGAGACAAATACGAAAGAAATAGTTAATCTTCATCCGGAACAATTAAAGCATTCCCTTGAAATACGGGCACTTTATTTATGATACTTTCTTGTAAACAATAGCGAATATCCTCCTCCAAATCTAAACGTTCTAATCTTCTTCTATGTGAAGAATCTTTTAAGAAATTGTTTAAATCCCCTTTTGCCATTTCATACATATGGCAAGCTGCTAGTGAAGAGTCAGCCAAACCGGTATAAATCGGATTTTCTTTAAGTCTGTGTATAACTGCTCCAGCAAATAAAGAATCTTCTAAATTGTATCTATCTTTCCAACCTGCGCATAAAAGAATGATATTCTTATTTAGCTTCTGCAAATAAGCACAAACAGCATCTAAATTCAAAAAAGAGCCAATAATTATGTTATCAGCCGCTTTTGCTCGCTCTATCGCTTTGGTTCCATTCGTTGTGGTAAGCACAACTTCCTTGCCTTTCATCACCGGGTTCATATAAGAAAACGGTGAATTTCCAATATCAAATCCTTCAACAATTTGACCATGTCTTTCGGCAGCTGCAATATAACCTTGAGCTTGGTATTCTTTTGCCTCCTCTACTGATGAAACGGGAATAATTTTCTGAACTCCATGTTCAAAGGCTGTACAAATAGCAGAAGTAGCACGAAATATGTCAATAACAACAACTACGCAATTTTTACTGCTGTAATAAACCGGAAAAAGTGCGGGTGAATAACAAACTTCTATTTTTCGTTGGTGTGGTAATTCTGTCGTTTCCAAAATTATACGAATGGCAATTTTACTACTTCAGCTTTTAGCTGTTTATTTCTAACTTCAATATAAATCTCTTGTCCCAATTTTGATAATTCCTTAGTAACATAACCCATACCAATTCCCACTTTTAAGTTAGGAGAACTTGTGCCTGAAGTTACTTTTCCAATAGGCTCACCATTTTCATCAACAATGGTATAATCTTGTCTTGGAATTCCGCGATCAATCATTTTAAAAGCAACCAGTTTTCTTTCGATTCCTTCTTCTTTTTGCTTTTTCAATAAATCTGAATCAATAAACTCTTTGGTAAACTTGGTAATCCAACCTAAACCTGCTTCAATTGGTGAAGTCGTATCATCAATGTCATTTCCATACAAGCAGAACCCTTTTTCAAGTCGTAATGTATCTCTTGCACCTAAACCTGCAGGTTTAATACCCATTGGTTCACCTGCTTTCATAACAGCATCCCAAATAGAGTTTGCATGCTCGTTATCAAAGTAAATTTCAAATCCACCACTTCCGGTATAACCTGTTGCTGAGACTAATACATTATCAATTCCTGCAAAAGTCCCTTTTTCAAAGGTGTAATATTTCATATCACTCAGATTGATAGCGGTTAAACTTTGCAATGCTTCAACTGCCTTTGGGCCTTGAACAGCCAATAAAGTTGTTCGCTCAGAAATATCTTGCATATCTACTCCAAATTCATCCTGACTCTTAATCCAATTCCAATCCTTTTCAATATTAGAAGCATTAACAACCAACATAAACGTTTCTTCTGCTAGCTGATATATCAACAAATCATCAACTATACCGCCTCGTCCGTTAGGCATGCATGAATATTGAATCTTTCCAGGGCTCAACTTTGAAGCATCATTGGTACTGATTTTTTGAATCAAATCAATGGCGTGTTTACCTTTTAAAATAAACTCACCCATATGAGATACATCAAATACACCAACACTATTTCTTACTGCCATATGCTCATCTGTTAAACCGGTATATTGTATCGGCATTTCATAACCTGCAAATGGCACCATCTTGGCTCCTAATTCAATATGCTTATCCTTTAATGATGTACTTTTTAATTCTTCCATAGTTTTAATCTAATCTGTCAATTCTTTAAAGTAACGCAAATAATTTTCTCTTTGCGCAACCACTGAATATTTATCTATTACTGTTTTACGAGCAGCAAGGCCCATTTTATTTCTTATCTCTTCTGATTCAATCAAATGGCTTAGTTTTTCAACCCACTCTTCTGTGGTCTCAGCATAATACCCATTAACTCCATCTTGTATGATTTCTCGATTAACGCCAACAGGTGATACTATTGTAGCTGATTCCATTGCCATATATTGTAAAGCTTTAAAACCACACTTTCCCCTACTCCATTCATCATCTGTAAGCGGCATAATTCCAATGTCTATTTCTTCCAGTTGTTGAATCTCTTTTTCCTTATTCCACTTTTCATTTACAACCTCTAAATCTGCTACTTCCCAAGGGTGATCACAAATAATTTTAATCCAAATTTCATCTCTATTTCGCTCTTGAATTATCTTTAAGGCTTCCTTGATATCGTCCAAATATCGTCTAGTTGTATCTGTCCCTGTCCAACCAATGCAAATTTGTTTATGCCTCTTTTCTGAACTTCTTTTATGATATTCTGTATCAATGGTGGTAGGTACAATTTTTACATTTTTGCAATAGGCAGAGGCATGCTTGGCAAGATATGCGTTACCTGCAAAAACCATATCAACCAAAGGTAAAACTTGATTGACTTTATCCGTTCTTTTTAATTTACTTAAATGTTTGTTGGCAGTAGAAACATTGGGAAGCCAAATGGCGTCATCAAAGTCAAAAATTACCTTTGCTTTACTTTTGGCAAAAAGTTTCTCATACTTTATACTACCTGTTAGAAGGGCTTCTCTGAAAATAAAAATGAGATCATATTCATTAGCCCTTTCAACATCTTTGGCTCTAATATTGCGCGCATTTAACTCAATGGAAGCTTTTTTAAGGTAGTTGCCTTTGGAGTACAAAATTTCATCATCTTCTTGAGAAATGATGTTTGATAATTCACAATCAAAACCATTTTGAGTGAGAAAATTCAAGTATTGCTCAAATCGAAATCGTTGACCTGGGGACCTGCCCAAGCGATGATTTGCAATAAATAATACCTTCTTTTTACTCATTTATCCCCAAGAATATCGCTAGCCCATAAGGTTAGCTTCTATTTTGCAAAAGAACTAAAGATTTTCATAAACATGAGCATAGTTAGCTATTGCTTCTTGTAAAGAAAATCGCTTTAAGGCAACTGCTCTTATTACCTCAGATTTTGTTGAGTGATTAAGTAATTTTTGAACGGCATATTTCAAGGTAGAGTCTTCAAAATCATTAATAACTATACCACTTTCTTGATCACTTAGAATTTCATCGGTATCTCCCAATCCGGCATTAGCTACAATGGGCAATCCCATGCCCATAACTTCAGCCTGTTTGGTTGGTGAAACAGCCTTTCCTGTAAAAGAGGTAACGATGAAAAAAATAGAAGCCTGACTTAAGGAAATGAAATAAGGAATATCTTGATATGAGGAGGGCGCAATTATCAAATCATCTAAATGAATATCCAGCTTTTTTGCCTCTTCCTTAATATAGTCTGGGTTATGACGACTTATAAATAAAAATCGACTTGTTGAATTCTCTTCTTTTAACCATTTAAAAAAACGAAGCATATCGTGCAATCGATACCTTGTTCCTAATGAACCAATATAAGAAAGTATAAATTCATTTTCTTTTATTCCAAGTTCTTTTTTAAGTTGTTGGCGTTTAGTTTCATCTAAAGCATTGTAGTCAAAATGATCCAAGTCTGCTGCACAAGGAATTACTTGAACTTTCCCTTTTGTATTGAAATGATTCAGAATATGCTTTTTTGCATTCTCAGTTAATGAAATGATGTAATCCGCTTCTTGAAATAGAAATTTCTCCTTCTTTTTAAAGAAGTTATACATCCATTTATAAATTGGGTTATTTAGATCCCACAATCCTCCTTCAACTCGCTCATCAGCCCAAAATCCTCGAATATCAAATACCAATTTTGCGCTAGGAATTTTTATATTTTGAGCAATCATAGCAGGAATAATGGATCGGCAATGAAAAACATCAAATTCAATCTCTTTATACCAATTTGTAAGCTGCCTTTTTAAACGTCTTATATTAAGCAAAGTCCCAAGGATTGGAGGAGTATTTTGGTAAAAGGTATATCTCCAAGCTATGTTTTTATTTTGAAGCTTTTCTTCTACGATTTTTCCAAATTGTTGAAAATTCTCTCTTTTCTCGTTACTTAAAATATGAATGTTGTAGTCTCTTTCCGCTAAGCCTAAATAATAAGGCAAAATCTGAGATTGCCCCAAAGGGTCTGTTAAACCATCATAAGTGATAAAAAGGATTTTCTTTGAACTAGGTTTGATGTTTACTTCTGCCATTTCAAGAGCTTATCATTTCTTTTTTCCGATGGCATGCCAATATGGTGTATTGGGTGAAAATTGAATTTCATCCAAACCACAAGCTTTCATCATTTGTTCTATTTCAATTTTAGAGAACCGCTGCTCTAATGGTGTCCCAAATCGGTCTAACGAATCGTTTCTAATTACGAATGAAGATTTGCCCACATAATAACTTAAAGGCAATTTTTTCCAAAACTTTAATCCCAAAGATTTGGTTAAGCCTGCTAAAGCAACTAAAGGCATGTAGACCAAATAGGCAATCAAATCACAACTTAATTTTTTTAGTGTGGCAGGTAGTTTAGAAATTAAAAATCGAATACTATTCGATAAGTGAAAAAGCAGCTTGAATAAAAAACCACGATTATCCAAGCTATAATATAAATAGACTAAAAAGTATCCTCCCTTTTTCAGCTTTTTTACAGATGCTTGCATGGCTGCTTGTGTATCAGGAATGTGATGAAGTACGCCTAAAGAAAAGACAAAATCAAAAGATTCATCTGGAAATGGAATGGTATTAACACCAGCTTGACTAACTCGTATATTTTCCACTTTTTGAGCATTTTGAGCCGCAATAAAAACTGCCTTACTTGGGTCAATTGCTTCTACAAATCCGAACTTTTTAGCCGCATACAAAGACCACCTTCCACTTCCACAGCCAACATCTAAAGCCGTTTTATCTTTTCCAAATAAACTTGGATGAACTACATCAAAATACTCATCTCCAATTTGCTTGATTTCATCCTCTTCAAACGCATCAAAAGCTGTCCATTCTTCTCCAAAAGAATCAACTGTATCTTGATCTAAATTATCATCATTGGGGTCTAGAAAAAATGGAATCTCAATGCTTCCTTGTTTAGAAACACCATCAATTTCACGGTTATATTCAATCATGAATTTAAAAGAATTAGGAAAAGGTTAAGGATTTAACAATGGTAAATACTTTAGCGAATACAAATCCAATGGTAACTCCAAATAAACCACCAATTATCATGGCTAAAATAGTCACCAGGATGGTTTTTATAATCGCTTTAAAAACAGACTCATTAAAAAACTTTGCATATACCCAAGCTATAGCAACTATTGTAATGATGAAAGAAATAGTTCCATGCCAAAAAAGTCCATTTGGTAATAAAACAATAAAAATAAAAGGCCATGCTACTGCTAGTGAAAATCCATAGGCATAACAGTTTAGAATTAAGTGCTCTGTATAATTCTTCTTAAATCTTTTGTAAATTATTTGAGTACCTAAAGCATAAAATGGAATGGAAACTAGCATGATTAAAGTAAAGTACTTCTTTATCTGTTCTACTAGATTCTCTAACTTTTCTACCTCAATTTCAGACTTACCAGGCATAAATTGGCTAAGCTCTTGGGTTTCAAAAGCACCGGATGAAATGGTAATTATGGCTGAGATTGTTGCTACGATAAAAGCAAAACGAAATGGGTGAACATATCTTACTGTGGCTTTATTTAAATAGTCGTTTATAACGAGACCGGGTCTAAGCAATAATTGCCAAATGGTATAAAAAAACCCTTTTTCAAGATTTAAAATCTGTCCCAGTATCCAATTAACTGATTCCTTTATCGTAAATCGACCATCCATATATTTTTGTCCACAACGCGGACAAAAATAGCCGTCGTAAATAAATTGACAGTTCTGGCATTCCCGATCTGGTAGGTCTTTTAACTGTTCTAACTCATTTTGCGAAGGTGTAACCGACATAGCAGCAAATAAACGAATTTTGAGTTAAAGGTTTCTTTCTAAAAGTCTTAGATTTTCCAATGAAGAATCTTGAAAATCCAAATGAGAAACTTAAAAAGAAAGAAGACAATTTATATATTCTATGAGTAGACTTTCAACAGCATACTATTTGAACCCCGATGTAGTTGAATTAGCAAAGGATTTACTGGGAAAAGTTCTTTGTACAAACATTGAAGGAATATATAGTAGTGGAATTATTTGCGAAACAGAAGCCTATGAAGGAATTACTGATAAAGCTTCACATGCTTATGGTGGCAGAAGAACTCAGCGAACTGAAACACTCTATTCAAAAGGTGGAATTAGCTATGTTTATTTATGTTATGGCATTCATCATTTATTTAATGTTGTTAGCAATGTTCAAAACATTCCACATGCGGTACTAATTCGAGGCATTGTTCCTTTAGATGGAAAAGAACATATTTTAGTCCGTAGAAAATCAAAGAAGTTTCAAAAAAACAGCTGTATTGGTCCGGGTAAAGTAAGTCAAGCACTTGGCATTACCACACAGCAAAATGGACTATCTCTTCAAGATGATAAAATCTGGTTAGAAGATCGAAATATAATTCCTTCCACGAATAAGATAATATCCTCTAAAAGAATAGGCATTGATTATGCCCAAGAAGATGCAGACCTGTTATATCGCTTTGAATGCTTTGATTTTCAAGCAAAAAAAAATAATTTTCAAATCACTGATAATTGAAATACAAATCAATTCCTTACTTAATTTTAACCCTTTTCTATTTGAGTTTTAAAGCATGAAAAACACCTACTTTGATCTTATTGATCAGACTTATTATTTTCCACAAGAAGGCTTTGATTTAAAGAATGATAGCTTAACATTTCATGGTATTTCATTAAAGCATTTAATTGAGAAATACGGCACTCCTTTTCGATTTATTTATTTACCTAAAATTGGTGACCAAATCAAAAAGGCAAAAAACCTTTTTAATAGAGCCATTAAGCAGCACGGTTACAAGGGAAAGTATCATTATTGCTATTGTACAAAATGCAATCACTTTTCGCATGTGGTATCTGAGGCACTGAAGCATGATGTCAATTTAGAAACTTCATCATCCTTTGATATTGATTTGATTTTAAACCTTTGGAAAGAAGGAAAAATTGATCAGCAGAGAACCATTGTGAATAATGGGTACAAAACAGATGAATACCTTCAGAAGATTGTATATCTCATTGAAGCAGGCTTTGAAAACGTGATTTTAGTCTTGGACAGTATTTCGGAACTTAAAAGAGTAAAAAAATTAAAGTGTAGTAAGAAGATTAAAATTGGGATGAGAATGGCCATTAATGAAGAGCCGCAATCATCCTATTATACTTCTCGATTAGGTATTCGTTCAAACGAAATGCTAAAGTTCTTCCGAAAAGAAGTCAAAAACAATGAAATTGTTGAACTAAAGATGCTTCACTTTTTTGTTGATTCAGGGATTAAAGACAGTCTTTATTATTGGGGAGAATTTAAACGAGCTTTAAAACTATACTCTGAACTAAAAAAGGAATGTGATACCTTGGATTCCTTTAATCTAGGCGGTGGTTTACCCATTAGAAATAACTTAGGTTTTGATTACGATTACAATTACATGATTAATGAAATTGTAAAGAACATCAAGGAAGGTTGTGCCGAAGATAATATTCCTGAACCTGATATTTATACCGAATTTGGAAAGTATACCGTTGGTGAAAGTGGTGCCATTATTTTTAAAGTATTGGAATACAAAAAGCAGAACGATACCGAAAATTGGTACATCGTAGATAATAGTTTAATGAACACCATTCCTGATGCTTGGAGTATTCATGAAAAATTCATTTTACTGCCAGTTAATAAGTGGGACAAAGAGTACCAACGAGTAAACATAGGTGGCATTAGTTGTGACCATTCGGATTACTACAATTCAGAAGATCTCAATCAAGAAGTACTACTACCAAAACACGAAGGTTCTGAATCAGAACCCTTGTATTTGGGTTTTTTCCACACAGGTGCCTACCAAGATGCTATTAGTGGATATGGAGGCATAAAACATTGCTTGATTCCTTCACCAAAGCACATTATTCTTGATCGTGATGAACAAGGAAACATAGTAGATTATGTATATCGTAATGAACAGTCGGCACAAGAGATGTTTAAACTTTTAGGTTACCAATCATGAAAATTTACGCAGGCATAGAAGGTGAATTTACAACCAAAGAAAACGCTTCTATTTGGTTGCAATCTATTCCTTATGACGGTACTAGTACTTGGGGGAAAGGTGCTGACAATGGTTTTGAAGCATTTTTAGATGCTTCTGAAAACATGGAAATCTATGATATTGAAACAGATTCAGAAGTATACCGAAGAGGTGTTCATATTTTAGACCCCATACTTGAAGATAAAAGTGCTGAAGCGGTGTTTAATAAGGTTTATTCCGCAGTAAAAGAACAATTACAAAGCGGTAAATTTTTAACCTTTTTTGGAGGTGAACATTCTATAAGTATTGGGATAATAAAAGCCTTTTACGAAAAGTATAAGAATCTAAGTGTTCTTCAATTGGACGCTCATGCGGACTTACGTCCCTCCTATTTGGGAACACCATACAATCATGCTTGTGCTCTGCACGATGCAAGTAAAAATACCAATCTTGTACAGGTCGGTATTCGAAGTATGGATCAAGTAGAAATGCCGTTTTTAAATAAAGAACAATGCTATTTTGCAGAAAATATATTTGGTCAAAAAGAATGGATGCAGAAAAGCTTGGATCAACTTGGTGAGGATGTTTACTTAACCATAGACTTGGATGCTTTTGACCCTTCTATAATGCCAGCTACAGGAACACCTGAACCAGGAGGCTTATTATGGAATCCGACCATTCAGTATTTGAGAATGCTTTTTGAGCAAAAAAACGTTGTCGGTTTCGACATCGTTGAACTTGCTCCAATTGAGAATTTTTCAGCACCCAATTTTTTGGCTG
The DNA here is from genome assembly GCA_964001305.1 of uncultured Flavobacteriales bacterium. Taxonomy (GTDB): domain Bacteria; phylum Bacteroidota; class Bacteroidia; order Flavobacteriales_E; family Vicingaceae; genus CAJXMH01. The sequence goes on along the minus strand of CAXFAI010000028.1, from coordinate 46,149 downwards.
CTAAACTTTATTATAAACTTTTGAGTTATAAATTTGAACTTCATGGGAAAGGGTAATATTTCTTCTTTTATGCTTGAACATTTCAAGCACTTTAATGCAGCTGCACTAGTTGATGCAGCAAAAGGTTATGAACAACATTTAGCAGATGGCAAAAAAATGTTAGTGTCTCTAGCAGGAGCTATGAGTACTGCAGAATTGGGCAAATCTTTAGCTGAAATGATTCGACAAGATAAAGTTCAAATTATAAGTTGTACAGGAGCTAATTTAGAAGAAGACTTAATGAATTTGGTAGCTCATTCGCATTATAAAAGGGTACCAAACTATAGAGATTTAAGTCCTCAAGAAGAATGGGACTTATTGGAAAAAGGACTTAATCGAGTTACAGACACTTGTATTCCTGAAGAAGAAGCCTTTAGACGCTTACAAAAGCACGTTTTCGATAGATGGAAATCTGCTGAAGATCAAGGAAAGCGATATTTTCCTCATGAGTATTTATATCAATTACTTCTTTCTGGAGAATTGGAGCAATACTACGAAATTGATCCAAAAAACTCCTGGATGTTGGCAGCAGCAGAGAAAAATTTACCCATTGTTGTTCCTGGTTGGGAAGACTCAACTTTAGGTAACATTTTTGCCTCTTATTGTATCAAAGGAGAGTTAAAAACCTCTACCATGAAATCAGGAATTGAGTACATGACATTTCTAGCAGACTGGTATACGGCTGAAGCAGGAACTGATGGAATAGGATTTTTTCAAATAGGTGGCGGAATTGCAGGTGATTTTCCTATTTGTGTTGTTCCTATGTTATATCAAGATTTAGAAAGAACAGATACCCCTTTCTGGAGTTATTTCTGTCAAATTTCTGATTCTACAACAAGCTATGGCTCTTATTCAGGTGCTGTACCTAATGAAAAAATAACATGGGGAAAATTGGATATAAATACCCCTAAATATATAATTGAATCAGATGCGACCATTGTAGCTCCGTTAATATTCGCATATTTGTTGAACTGGTAAAAAAAATCAAAATGAGCACTCAAAACAAACCACGTTTAATTACTTCTTTTGAAAAACTTGATCTTGAGATGCAAGAGCAAATTAAGTTAGATAACCCAGAAGGTTTTAGTGAAAACCTAATCAAGTTTACGAATAGAGATGGAGAATTAATTTCAGCTTTACGCTTTGAAACTGAAGATAAAATATACTTGGTTAAAATGTCTAGAATTGTTGCTGAGCAATTGATAGAAGACGATGATGATTATGATGAAGATGGTAACCTTACCGATGAAGCTCGTGAAGAATACGAGGACAAGTACGAAGATGAAGAGTTGGAATAAGTTTCCTTTACTTCTTTTCAGTTTTCTATTTTCAACTAGCCTTTTAGCGCAAGATTTTTATCCCCTTCACCCTTCTGTAGGAGATACCATAGACCGCATTGAAAAATTAGATTATTCTCTTTTTCCAAAGGTTTCTAATCAAGACTTTGAATTTGGATTGATTAAGTTCATCAATGAAGAATTTGTGTTCGTTGGCTACTATCAAAATGAACAAATTGAATTTTCCTTAAACCGAAATGAATTGATAGAAGCACAGCAAAACATAGAGAAAATCAATGCTTATTATCGAAGAAAAGCATTTGATGATTCAATTAAAGTTGTAGAAAGTACAAACCGGAATCGACCCACAGGGCAAACACCTGTTTATGTACAAGGCCCAATGAATGAGCAAGCAAAGAAAGAAGCTAGAATGTATCGCAGAATAGAAACGGATCGAAGAATGTTTAATGAATATCAAAGAGGTTTGAGAGATAACCCGATTTTAATAGATTTTAGTCGATGAGCTATCCCATAGTTATTCTTAAGCCAAAGCGTGATGCATCTATTTACCGTAAACATCCTTGGGTTTTTTCAGGTGCAATCCAGAAAATTAGTCTCGGAGAAGACCAAGAACTTCGTGAAGGAGATGCTGTTTGGGTAGCCAACAGCAAGGAGCGAATAATTGGCACAGGTCATTTTTCGGAAGCTAGCATTGCTGTTAGACTGCAGAGTTTTCAACAAACAGAATTAGATTTAGAATTCTTTAAAGCTAAGCTAAATAAGGCTTATGAATTAAGAAAGTCATTAGGTTTTATCAATAATTCATCTACAAATGCATACCGTTTGGTTCATGGTGAAGGAGATGGTTTAGGTGGTTTAGTCATTGATATATATAAAGATGTTGCAGTTATACAAGCCCATTCGGTGGGAATGTTAAATGCGCTTACTGAGATAAGTTCGGCTTTGCAAGAAGTGTATAATAATGAATTAAAAGCCATCTACAATAAAAGCGAGAAAAGTATACATGCTCAAAATGTTGAATTTAACAATGAGTATTTGTTAGGTGATACTTCTACCCCATACCTAATCACTGAAAATGAACTAAGCTTTCAATTGGATTGGATAAATGGTCAAAAAACTGGCTTTTATTTAGATCAAAGAGAAAACCGTAGGCTCTTAAGTCAGTATGCGGCAGGAAAAAAAGTATTGAATACCTTTTGTTATAGTGGCGGATTTTCAGTGTATGCATTAAATGCAGGTGCAAAATTAGTTCACTCGGTAGATAGTTCTGAAGAAGCGATAAAGCTTACAGAACAGAATGTAAAACTGCTAAATTCTTCTAAGACCAATCATCAAAGTTTTGTTGCAGATAGCTTGAAGTACCTCAATGAAACGGATGAAAAATATGATTTAATCATTTTAGATCCTCCCGCATATGCCAAGCATCCAAGGGTAAAACACAAAGCAGTACAAGCGTATCGCAGATTAAATGAAAAAGCGATGCGAAATATTGAATCTGGAGGTATTTTATTTACTTTTTCGTGCAGTCAAGCTATTGACCGAAAATTATTTGAAGATACCATTAGAGCTGCTGCCATAGATGCAAAAAGAGAAGTTAAAGTATTGCATCACCTCTCTCAACCAGCCGACCACCCTGTAAATGTTTTTCACCCTGAAGGTGAATACTTGAAAGGCTTGGCTTTATTGATTAATTAAATTAATGAGCACACTTGTAAACTATAGGAACATTTGGAATGTTTCCTATCCAATAATATTAGGTAGTATCGCACAAAACATAGTAAATGTTACCGATACTGCCTTTTTGGGAAGAGTCAATCACATTGCTCTTGGGGCTGCAGGTAATGCAGGCATTTTCTACTTTGTATTAATGGTAGTTGGTTTAGGCTTTAGTATTGGCTGTCAAATTATTATCGGAAGACGAAACGGTGCAGAAGACTATAAATCAATTGGAGATTTATTTTATCATGGCTTGGTATTTCTGATACCTATGGCCATTTTACTTTTTCTTTTTGTTCAGTTTGTTTCTCCCCTATTCTTAGAAGCACTTACCGCTTCTAAAGAAATTTTAAAGGCAGCCAATGAATTTTTGCAGTATCGTTCTTTCGGAATCTTATTTGCGTTTATTAATTACAACTTCATTGCTTTATATACCGGTATTACCAAAACAAAAGTCCTTACCTATGCTACAGTAACCCAAGCCACTGTAAATGTAATTTTAGACTACGCTTTGATTTTTGGTGAATTTGGATTACCTGAGTTGGGAATTAAAGGAGCTGCCATAGCTTCTGTAATCTCGGAGTTTACTGCACTTGTTTTCTTTATAAGCTATACCAGGTATCAAGTAGATTATAAGAAGTACCAATTACATCGATTTGTTAAGATTTATTCTAGTAAGTTGAAGAAAATCATATCTGTTTCAACGCCGGTTATGTTTCAAAATTTCTTAGCTATTGGTTCTTGGTTGGCCTTCTTTATGATTATAGAACAAATGGGAGAAAAAGAGTTAGCAGTTTCTCACATTGCACGAAGTATATATATGGTACTGATGATTCCACTTTTTGGTTTTAGTTCTGCCACAAGTACTTTGGTTGCAAATTTAATTGGTGAAGGTGGTAGCCATCTTGTGCGACTTTTGGTAAAGCGAATCATGATTCTATGTTTGGCTGCAACTTGTTCACTTTTGCCAATAGTTATTTTTTTTCCACGAAAAGTGAGTAGTATTTATACACACGACTTAGCTTTAATTGAAGCAAGTGTCCCACTCTTTTATTTGATTTCAGCTACCATGTTTTTCTTTAGTGTTGCATATATCAGTTTTTCAGCTGTGACTGGAACAGGTAAAACAAAAATTTCTTTAAGTATTGAATTCATTAGTATAAGCGCTTATTTGATTGGAGCCTATTTAATTGCCAATCATTTTCAATTATCGCTGCCTTATGTTTGGTGTTGTGAATTAATCTACTTTGCCATCATGGGAGGTTTAGCAAGCTTATATTTGAAGTTTGGTAATTGGCGAAAACTAAAAATATAGCATGGACAAATCACTAAGAATCGTTTTTTTGGGCACCCCTGATTTTGCAGTTGCAAGTTTAAAAGCCATGATTGAAGATGGATGGAATGTAGTAGGTGTGATAACAGCTCCCGATAAAAAAGCTGGTAGAGGTCGAAAAGTTCAACAGTCAGCCGTCAAAACTTTTGCGGAAAATCATGAATTGAAAGTGCTTCAACCTACCAACTTAAAAGATTTTGGCTTTCAATCTGAGCTAAAAGCATTAAATGCTGATCTTCAAGTAGTAGTTGCTTTTAGAATGCTTCCTGAAGCAGTTTGGAATATGCCTTCTCTTGGCACATTTAATCTTCATGCTTCTTTGTTACCGAATTACAGAGGGGCGGCACCTATTAATTGGGCAATAATAAATGGAGAAAGTAAAACTGGAGTAACCACATTTTTTCTTAAGCACGAAATTGACACAGGAGATGTGCTATTTCAAGAAGAAGTTGAAATTTCTGATAGAGAAACTGCTGGTAGTTTGCACGATAAATTGATGCAAGTAGGTTCAGAGTTAGTTGTCAAGTCTTTAAATGCGATACAAATTGGAAACTATCAATTAAAGTCTCAAAGAGAAATCGAACAAGGAACAATTAAAGTTGCCCCTAAAATATTTAAAGAAGATTGCTTAATTGATTGGGAGCAAAATGCTGTAGAGGTTGACCAAATGATTAGAGGATTATCTCCTTACCCTACTGCTTGGTCAAAAATAATTGAATTGGAATCTAATGAACAAAGTAGTTTGAAAATATTCAATTGTCTTATTAGCAATGACACGATTGAATTAAAACCAGGAGAAGTAAAAGTACTTGACAAGAGAATTTTAATTGGCACAAAATCAAAGCCGCTTGAAATTACTGATTTGCAACTAGCGGGTAAAAAAAGGATGCTTGCCAAGGAACTGCTCAATGGATTTGACTTGAGTAATTATAAATGTGAAATTGAATGAGACTAACAATTCTATTGATTTCACTTCTCTCTTCAGTTTGTTTTGTTGACGCTCAAAATGTTATTCAATTAGATACTTTAAGTTCAAGTGACAAGAATATTCATGTAACCGAACTTGCAACTGATTCAAACAGCACTTCATATTATATTATAATCAAAAAAGAAGTATCACCCCACATTCATCAATGGCACAGTGAAAGTATTTTTATAATTGAAGGAAAAGCTCAAATGATGATGAACGACAGTACTTTTCAAATCAAGAAAGGAGACTTTATTTATATTCCACCTCAAACCAAACATGCGGTAAAAGTCTCTCCTAAAAGCCCTTTAAAAGTCTTGTCAATACAAGCTCCAAAGTTTGAAGGAAAGGATCGAATTTTTGTAGATTAATTTCATGTAAAGAAAAATCTTCCTGAAACCCTTTACTGTAGCAGACTGTAGCGCAGTTATTAACATTTGGCTGTACTTTTCAACAAAATTGGCTCTTTTTCGCTGAAATCCTTGCACCGCTTGACTTTTAGTCTATATTTGTACAAGCTTCATTGAAGCATTAATAAATTTTTAACCAAAAAAATTCTTATCAAAATGAACAAAGCAGAATTAATCGAGGCTATGGCCGACGGAGCAAATCTTTCTAAAGCTGATGCAAAAAGAGCATTAGATTCTTTCTTAGATGCAACAGGTGGTGCATTAAAGAAAGGTGACAAAGTTGCTTTAGTTGGTTTCGGAACTTTCTCAGTATCTAAAAGAGCTGCAAGAAAAGGAAGAAATCCTCAAACAGGAAAAGAAATTGACATTCCAGCTAAGAATGTTGTTAAATTCAAAGCAGGAAGCGAATTATCTGCTAAGGTTTAATACACCTTACATGAAGAATGAAAGCCTATGCGTTTTGCATAGGCTTTTTTTGTGCCATTATCTTACGAATTGGTTAGTATCTCAAATTTTATATATTTGTTTTTCATGAAATTTTCACATTAAACTAACATTAGATATGGGAAGAGGTGATATCAAAACCAAGAAAGGAAAAATAGCTGCAGGCTCTTATGGAGTGAGTAGACCAAGAAAAACCACTTCAACGATAGAAGTAAAACCTGCTAAAGCGAAAAAGAAAGCAGCTCCAAAAACCAAGAAAACAACTACGGCTAAAAAACCAAGTGCTAAAAAGAAAGCCACTAGTGCTAAGTAATAAAAAAAGGTCACCGATTGGTGACCTTTTTTTTATTGTTTCATATACTTTCTAGCTTCGGGAAGAAAGTTTTGAATATCATTAATTCTTCTTTCATCACTAGGATGAGTACTCATAAACTCAGGTGGTGCTTCTCCAGATTTCATAGCAGCCATTCTTTTCCAAAACTCTGCTGCTTCGGCTGGGTCATAACCGGCCATAGCCATAAATACAAGTCCTAGTTTATCTGCTTCTGATTCATGCATTCTTGAGTATTTTAAAATTCCCAACTGGCTTCCAGCACCATAAGCAGATAAAAATAGATTCTGAGCCATTTCTGGTTTTTCAGACATGGCTACCGAAAGAGCCATCCCTCCTGCTTGTACAGCTAAACCTTGACTCATACGCTCATTTCCATGTCGTGCAACTGCATGAGCAATTTCATGCCCCATGACTGTTGCAATTCCTTCTTCCCCATCACAAATGGGTAAAATACCTGTATAAAACATTACCTTTCCTCCAGGCATACACCATGCATTTACCGTATTTTCATCTGCCACATTAAACTCCCATTCAAATTCTGACAAACGGTCTTTCATTCCATTTTCTGACATAAACTGATTGACAGCAGCAGAAATTTTAGCTCCAATGCTTTTCACCATTTTAACTCTTGGGTCACTATCAGGCAAAAGATTTCCTTGTTGTTTGACTTGAGAGTATTGGTCAAAACTCATACTTTGCATTTGACTCGTTGGCAATAATTTCATTTGCTTTCTACCAGTAATTGGCACAGTTGCACATTGCCACAATAAAATCGAAGTCCCAAAGACTAATAATCCTTTCTTCATCTTAAATTATTTTATTTTAACTGTTAATCGTTGTAATTGTAAGGCTTTCAACATGGGCTGCAATTTATCTATTGAACCCTTTTTAACCGTACACTTTCCATTGTAATGAACAATATATGCACACTGCTCTGCTTGATTGGGTGAATGTTCGCAAATAGCAACCAATGAATCTATTACATGTTCGAAAGTATTGAAATCATCATTATAAAGAATCAATTCCTTTGAATCTAAAAGCAACTCCGCAGTTAACTCTTTTTCAATAGTTTTTGTCTCCATTTTTTTATTGGTTTTCTATTCTTGCCGCTTCAGCTAACGAAATTCGCTTGCCATTATAATAGGCAGTTACAAATGCATCAGCTACACTTTGAGCAACGGTAGCTTTTGCGTTATTTGCTTCTAATGCTGTTTGATATGTTCCTACATTATATCTTATTAATCCACCTGTAAGAGGCTTAACATATAAGTTGCTAAAATTAAATGTACCTGTTTGAACAGGCTTAGAAAACACCCCAATCTGAATGGTGTAGAACAAGCCCTCAACTTTTCCAACATGTTCTACTTTTTGAATGTTATTATTTTTAAAAGTTGAAGGAAGTTCGTTAGTTGTTGAATTGTTTGTATTCGTTGCACTGCTACCTCCACTTCTCTTCACTTGACTTGCAATATCTCCTCTTCCTGCATTTGCTTGCTCAGGCTTAGCTTCCCTTGCTCTATTAATAGTAACTCTTTCTCCATTTAAAAAGGCAACCACAAAAGCATCGGAATAACCCATCTTGCGAATTTCATCTCTAGCGTATACAGCTTGAGCTTCAGATAAGAATATGCCTGCTGTATATCTAGTTATGCCATTTGGACCTTGTTCACCCATTAAAGGGGCAAAACCTTTGAATAAGTCTTGTGGAATTGGCTTTTTAAATGCCCCTACTTGAATTTTGTAAATTAAGCCATCAGGCATATTCTCTTTAGTAGCAATTGGAATTGGTTTACTATTACTGTATGCTGATTGATTCTCATCAATAGTTAAGAATATAGCTTGCTTAACTTGACGAGGAATTTTGTCAATTTCAGCTAATACTATTGGAGTTGTTGTACTAGTAGCAGATTCTCTATTCTTATTTGAATTCGATTCTTCGACTTGATTATTGGTTTTCGTAATCTCCTTTTGATTAGCTTCCGAAGAAGATAAATTTGAACTTGAGTTTGTATTTAAGTTCGACCCAGATTCAGGTATTTCTGTTTTTGTACTTGTTGAATTAGAATTGTTTGATTCGTTTTCACGATCTTCTATATTCAAGGTATTATCGTTCGGGTTTGTTGTAGCTAATTGAGAGTTTGAATTAGGTAGCGTATTTGTTTCTGCAACGCCTTTACTCGTTTCTTGAGAAGTTAATTCCTGAGTAGTTGTAGAACTTTGATTATCAACAATATTATTCTCATTAGTTATAGCAATAGGCTCTGCATTTACATTGTCTTTAGCCAATTTCTGAATTTCTCTTTGTTCTATTTCACTTAAGCCTGCAAGAGAAGCTTTCATCTCTTTTTCAGCTTCACGAATCATAAAATTCTTCACTTTCAAGATATTGTTAACAGAATCAATACTGCTTTGCTTCGCATTTATTTTTTGTTCAATAACAGTTGCCTCTTTAACTAATCTTGATTTTTCCGCTTCATCAGAAGTGGATTCAATACTTGCATTTAATGTTATAGCCTCCTTTTGTAATCGAGCTTTTTCTGTTTCAATTGCTAAAGCATTTTGATAAGAAAGCTCTGCTTCCTTAACCAATCGGTTCTTTGCTTGTGCACGATTTACATAATTAATGTAAGCTTGAGAACTTAAGACCACTTCTGCTCTAGCATCATCAATATCAATTGTATCTAAATCAATATTACTAATTGAGCTTGTTGAAACTGTTGCAGGTTTTATTACCGAAGAAACTACTTGATCATCAAAACCTGTTTCTATTTGCTCTTTTCGTTCATAATAAACAGAAGCCTTATTTTCTTTTTGAGAAATTTCATTATTCAAGGTTTCAATTTCTGCCAATAATGTATTTCTTTCTTCACCTACAGCTGTTTGATCAACCTGACTGTTTAATTCTTCAACCTTTACTTTTAAAGTTTCTACTTCAACAGTTAATGAATCACCTTTTGCTTTTGCAATAGTAGCATCACTAATCGCTAGCACTTCTGCATCTTGAATAGTTTGAATATTGGTAATGGTTGCTTCATTTTGCGCATTTGAAGTAGCAGGACGACTATCTTTATTTGAGTATTCTGTTTCAACTATCGCTAAAAGATTAAGCGCTTCTCCTTGCTTTCTTAAAGCCAACATTTCATAATCATAGGCTTTCTGTAAATCAGCTTCTATTTTTGATAATCTAGAAGTAGGCTCTACGGTTGCTCTAATTTCAGTTGCTTGTTGATAATAAACTTCAGCTTCATCTGATAACAAGTTGGCAATATCTAAGTTACTCGATTCAAAATCGATATCATAATTATTGGCTTGTTGCAATAATTGAGCATTTCTATTAAATTCTTTACTATTAATTGAAGCATATTGGTTGGCAGCATCTACCTGCTTTCTTTGTGATGCTTCTTCCAATAAATTAGCCTGTTCAAAAGCCCGGTTTCTTTGATCTGCAGTTGGCAAACTAAATGCAGCTTGTTTTGCCGCATCAGCTTGAATAGCCAAATCTTCTGCTTCCACTAAGGCTACTTTGGCGCTTGATAACTCTTGTTTAGCTTGGCTACTTCCATAATTGAAGTTTTGTTCAAAGTCAAAAACAGAGTACTTGTCCGAAACCGTTGTGTTCGCATCAACTTGGGAAACATCTACATTACTTGTTGGAAGTGATGAATTGTTAGCAGCAGAATTATTCTCTTGAGCTTGATTATTTGTTGTAGTTGTAGTTGGGTTTGAATTTTGATTCGTTTCCGTATTGTTTGCTGAAAAATTACTTGCTAAGGAAGAAGAGATTTCTAATTCAGATTTTGCTTTCTCCTTTTCTAGTATTGCATTGTTCAACTGATTAATTTCATTCTTAAGAATCTCTTTATCCGAATTGGAAGAAACTTGACTCAGTGCATTTTGTCTCTTCAGCTTCTCTTCCTCAAGTTCACTTATCCAAGAATTATAAACATCAATTTTTGCTTGACTTACTGTCTCTGGTGAATTATTAGACTCTACTTGATTTAAACTTGTAGAGTACTTTGTTTGCAAACTAGATATATTTTCAAATTCGCTTCGAAGTGAATTCAAAGAAGTAGAATTTGTATTTGAAGGTGTACTTTGAGAATTGTTTGGTTGACTTTCTGAACTATTGTTTTCAAGCGCTAAGTTTGATTCTTCGACTTTTAATGCACCTAATTTTCCACTTTCTTCAAGAGATTTCAATTCGCTATTTAGCTGCTGTTTTTCATTCTCATTTAATGCTGCTGAACTTAAAGGTGAATTGCTTTCCATTTTGTTCTGTAACAATTCAGTTTCTTGAAGTTTTATTTGCAATGCCATTTCGGTTGAAAGAGCATTTTTATAGCTATCTTTTGCTTTAATGAATTGATAATTCATATCTGCAGAATCTAATGCCAATTGTTCAATTCTTTGTTCAGCTTCTTTTTTGGTACTTCCTGAACTTTCATTTGCTACTTCTCTTAAGCTTACAAGTTGTTCATTAATCTGATTCTTTTCAGCGGCTAAAGCATCTTGCTTTTGTTTAAAGTTAGAAACCTTAGAGGCATTAAGGTTCAGTTCTCCTTTCAGCGATTTCTTTACCTTTTCTAAGTAAGCTGAATATTCAGCATTACTTGATTGATTATCTGCTTCTAATTCTTTTACTTTCAATTCGGCCTCAGCTAAATTATCTTGACCAATCAATTGATTAATTTCTGTTTTTCCACCTTCTAATTCACTAAGTTCCTTTTCTTTAATTGCTTTTAATTTTTCTAAATCTTGAGCTAATTCTTGACTAAAAATGGCTTGTGCAGCAGCTTCTTGAGCATACTGTTTAGTAGTTATGTAACTATTATCATTAGCATTATTTTGCTGTCCTTCAGCTTGACTAAACAAGTCATCAGCTTCTTTCTTTGCTACAGCGGCTTGCTCATAAGCAAAGTTTGATGCCTTTTCTAACGATTGAATTTCTTGGTTTTTAGATTCTATTAAGTCGTTCAGTTTAGACTCTATTTCTTCCGCATTTGTTGAAGCTGTTAAACTTGAACTTGATGCTGAATTGCTAGCTGGTGTTGAATTACTTGTTGGTGTTGAATTACTTGTTGGTGTTGAATTATTTGTTGGTGTTGAATTATTTGTTGGAGATGTATTTGAAGCAAGGTTATTCTCTTCCTTTTCTTCAACTAGTTCATCATTTTTATCTTCAACCTGATTTTCAGGGTTATTATTTGAATTAACCTCAGACTGATTATTTGAATTTGAAGCTATAGTTGTATTGGATGAATTTGAACTTGGTTTACTAATTTCATCTGAGCCTCCATTTGCATTGGGTTTTGGCAGTGAAGCTGCGTTAGCTGCTAATTGATCTGCTTTGAAGTTGACATCTAAGCTTGCTTTTTTTCGCAATAATTCAGAAGAAATTAATGGACCATTACTACTTTTCAATTCTTGATCGGTAGTGCCATCAAATATATTTTTTATAACTAATTGTTGCTCACTACCACTACCAACAAGTCTTAATTCTTGACCAAGTACTTCAAATTCATCCTGCTTTGGTATTTCAACAATGCCCGTATGAATAGGGGCATCTTCAGTAGTTTCTATATTAAACTTATACTGTCCTCCATTTGATGCAATTTCAATTTGGTAGTTGCCATTAGCATCAGTTTCATATACCCCAACGGTTTGATTCGTTAATTGATCAACAACCGTTATTTTAGCACCATGTGAATTCTCGGCATTCTCAGCAATAAACTTCCCTTTTATAATTGATAAATCAGCTGGTGCTTTTTCTACCATCACTTTATAAACTGTAAATTCTCCAGCTTTATTAGTTCGGTTAGAGGCAAAATAGGCAAGTACTTTGTTTTCGTCGGTGATAAATAAAATATCATCATCTGCAGAACTAAAGGCAAAATCCAAATTTTTAGGCTCTGTCCAGTTTGCTATACTCTGGTCATAAGTTGATTGAAAGAGATCATATCCTCCCATACTACTATGTCCCTTAGAAGCAAAATAAAGTGTTCTTCCATCAGGATGAATGAATGCATAATCTTCATCAAAAGCCGTATTGATTGAAGTTCCTAAATCTACAGGCTCACTCCAAGTACCATTACCTAATTTAACCCGCTTATAAATGTCTCTTCCATTCTCACCTTTCTTTCCGTAAGAAGAATAATAAACCTCTTTGGCATTAGCCGGTAAGTACATGATTGAAGTCTCCCCTCTTTTCTTGTCCTCTTTGGTTAAAAAGTCTTCAGGAATTTTTAGAACCCGTCCATCTATACCTTCTAAATCATAAATTCTAAAAAAGTCTTTTGACGAAATGGTTTGCTTTTCAAGTACTTGAACTTCATTTAGACGACTCAACAAATTATTGCCGTTTTTACACATTTCAATTTGTCGCTCTACTTGATATTTTTCCTTTTGGTCAGTAGAAGCTTTATTCTTAAAACGACTATAAAACTTAACTGCTTTTGCAAAATTATAATTCAAATGATGCGCCTTTCCTAAGTAATAATAAGCTAATGGATCATTATTTGGCTTTGAAGTAGCAAAATTTAAATACTTGAGTGCCTTTTCCTTATCTGAATCAGAAGCCAATAAACAGGCTCCATATTTGTAATTATAGGCTAAATCTTGAGGGTAAAGACTAAGTAGCTGTGCGAAAAGTGGTGTTGCTTCTACAAGCTTGTCTTGTTCAAATAGTTCTTCTGCCTTCTCTTTTAATTCGCTTTCGGAACTAAATCCGTTCTGAGCATATCCATTTATACTTAAAGTACAAATTGCCAGAACGATAAAAATCTTCATGTGCTTCATAGAAAAAGAGAATATAGCAGATACATAATCACAAATATTGTGACTATTCATAGCTGATTTATTTCTCTTAATTAATTTCATTAACATCTAAATGTGAAAAGAGTGCGCTAATTTACTGTAATTCAATTGATGAATTGGATTAAAAATCACTTTCAAAGTCTCTTTCAAAATCCCTCTTCTCACGCTCAGTCCCAAACATAAAAGTAAATGGCTCTTCCCCTTTTGCGTTATCATATCTGCGCTTATCCTTTTTAAGCTCTTTTATTTGAGTGTTAAAGTCCTCATTGGAGGAAATGACCTTCATCAAGTTTCTACGGTAAGAGAAGTAATACCAAGTATTTGCATCAACCTCTAGTAAAATATCTATAATATCTCCGCTGCGCTTTTTAGTTATCATAATGGCTCCATTCACATACTTATTTACTTCTTCTTTATTGATGTTTGTTATGCCTATCGGCCCAAATGACTTAAACGCATTCAACTCTTCATGCCATTTAAATTTCACATCGCTAAATACCAATCGCTTATTCAATTCATCTGGCAAACGTTTTATTTTACCATTTAAGCTAAGCTGAGATACTATTTCATCTGCTTTTTCAGAACCAACAATTTCTCTTAGCCCTTTTTCATAGGTTTCTCGACTAAAGTCAACAGGATTTAAATTGATATTTTCATTTAATTCATCAGCCATTTTTTTCATGGCATTATCGTCAAAGAAGAAATCAATGGTCATTAGTAAATCAACTACTACATCATTGTCTGCCAAATTATGGTTGATATTTCCTGCCGCATTAAACTTTAAATTACCGGTTCGCGCGCCAATATCAACCAATCCTTCACCATACACTTTACAATCTGCTGTATTAAGCTTTAAGTAGTTTCCTGGTAAACTAGATTCTGCAATTTTCTCTTTGGAAGAAATTACATAAGTTGCATTTGTTGTATCATAATTTAAATAACCATAGGCAGGCAATACATTAATATCACTGTAGTTAGATCGATTTACTAAGAACCCTGAATACAAATAGATAGAGTCAATATTTAAATTAATACTTGAAGTCAATCGAGCCCCTGCTGAATCCGACAAACTAGTATCTATTGGTATGAATATTTGGTTTGGATTAACTTCTGAATCAAATCGAATCCACGGTTTATTCAGAGTTTCGCAATTGTGATTTATTTTACTAATCCCATCAAAAACTAAGTACTCATTATTGGCAAATAGCTTTACTTTTCCTTTAAACACAAACTCAGGACTTAATGTAAAATCAATACTATCCGCGATTTCACCACTTGCAATAGTTTGCCCTGTAGTATCTACCGTAATCGATTCTAAATAAATCGTTTGTGTTTTATTTTTTCGGTCTATATAATCAATATAACCTGAGGAAGAGTAATCCTTTCTTCCAAAAATATTGGTATTTGCTTGATAAATATTATGATACTCAGTCACACTATTGGCAACAATGGTAGAATTTTCAAGTGGGTCCATTTTAGCTTTTTTTCGAATGGTAACAAATCCACTATCGGGATAAACTCTAGCATCTGCAGTATTGATGTACTGTACATTTTCAGCATTTATGATATGTCTTCGTGAATCAAACTTGGCATATGGAGCATAAAACAATAAACTATCTTGTTCCGGATTTGTAGAAATAAACTTAGAACCTTCAAGCTTCACATCCGCTGATACTTGTTTTGAAGAAGAGCTGGTTAAAGCGATTGAGCCATCATCCATATACCATTTAAATTCTTCCATATAACAGAGGTACTGATTAATAGGAAATTCAATTGGTTCAGCTTTTCCATTGGCTTTAAACTCTGCAAAACGGCCTTTGTAGTCAACATGTGCATTTACGTTTTTAGTTTTAAGCGCAAAACCACCTGCGGTTGGATCTTTTAATTGAAAATCAGCTGTATCTGAATCAAATGTGTTGTACCCAAATTTGAAAATGTCTGAAAATAAATCTGCCCGATCAAAGTGGTAAATACCATTTCCACCAACACCATCGGGAGTATATGAGGTTGTTCCTTCGTAGTTTGCCTGCGGATCATACATTTCCATACCTTGTTCAGTTGTAGTAGCATACATCACATCTTCCATAGGCAACCACCTCATTTTAGTTTTTTCTGCTTTTATTGGAGGATACTCCACTCCATCTTTTTGTTTTTCAACAAAATATTGATCTGCCAATGTTAACATGGAATCAGGAAAGAATATAAAATCGGTTGAGTAAGTAGTAGAAGTTATGTACTCCAATTTACCATCACCACGTAAACCATCATGACTTAATTTTATATCATCATAAAATTGTCCCTTTCCTTTATACATTGGGTAGCCTTCAGCTGGAGTTGGTCTAATGAAACCAAGTGAAAAGTCCTCTTGCAGCGTCAATGTTTCTTTAAAGTCTGGGAAAATACTTGCAGATGAAAACTCTCCGCTAAATTGCAGTTTGTCATTCGTAAAGTTGTCAATACTATCAATAACAAAAGGTTCAACTTTAAAATAAAAACGATTTCGATTGTACACCCCATCAAGCACTTCCTTCTTATCGTAAAAGACATAACTCTCATCACGACTATTGATAATTGGATAATCTGGGAAGTCTTTCAGACCAGATTTATTCTCAAAATTATCGATCAGCAACTCACCATTCACTCCTTCAATTACAGTCCTTACCCTTTTTGTTTCGGGATTTCCTTCTAAATCAGTTTCTCCTGTAAGTGCATGAATAGACATGGAGTCTAGATTATTCAAGTTCACCTTAAAGTTCTGATAATCAAATTCAAAATTCTTTCCATAAAAATTAAAGAGACCTGATTTAACACGTCCGCCAAATTTGAAGAATCGATTCTTTTTCATGGTAATTGTTCCATTGGTTGGAAGAATTACCACTTGTTGCGAATCACTTACCACTATGCCCGGAATTCCGTTGATGGTAAGGTCATTGTTTAACAGATTTATTTTACCATTGGCCTCTCCATCAATGTCAGAATAGATGCTAATTACATCATAATCAATCTTCTCATTATTAGCCAACACATAATCAATCAACTTTTGCTTTACCGTAAATTCATCTTTTTTGAAATCAAAAGATAAAAATCCCATAGTACTAAAATGAACGATTAAGTTTTGAGCCGTTGCCTTATCTACCTTCAGGAAATAACCAAACTCCGTAACATTTAAAACCATGGAGTTGTATTTATCAACCATCGCTTTGATTGAATATAGCGGATTGGTTCTGGCTTGACCACCAATTTTATCGAATAACTCTTCCTTAAAATAATCAGCAGAAACAAAAAAGGCATCTGTTTTGGTCCCTCCTACTAAGTTTGTAAAAGTTAGAATAGGTTCATCTGTTTTCCAGTTTAAAACCTCAAAATCCATTTCTAATTGATGGAAGGTGTTTTCATAAGGCGTTTTTGAAACCCCTTTACCTTCTCTATAAAGTGTGATAAGCTTATCATCTTTCAAATACTTAAAATTCAATCCAGGATGACTAATGGAGTCTTGACCTAAGTAAAAACGAATTGCGGCTTCTGTTGATATGATTCGATCGGTTCGAATTGAGAAGTTCTCGGAGAGAACCTTCAAAAATAAAGTATCACTTCTACTAAACTCGATTACTGCATCTTGCTCATCATCACCCTTTCCTAAAAGCTTAGCACCTCTCATGGAAAATCCTCCATCAAAATTCACTCCTGGTAATATGTTTTGAATTTGAATCCGCTTATCATAGGAATCAAACCGAGGGTAAGAGGTATTAGATGCCTTCATATTAGCCAATAACTTATTTTCAAGTACCCCAACAAGCGGCTCACTTAGGTAAAAAGAATTGTGAAAAATAACTGAATCAGCAGTAAAATCATACGATTGAGTACGCACCGAATAATGAGATAACTCAGCATATACTTCATCTGAAAGTAAGCCTGCTTTCGCCCAATTTACCGTTCCACCATAGCCTACCCACTGTTCTGTAGTTGGGTAATAAGCTCCTTTGGTATTAAAAATTTTCATGCTATCACCCTTGGAGTAGCAGATTAAGTCTAATGATTCAAATGTAATTTTAGGTAGACTATCAAATCCAAAAATATAATCCCCATTGCTTGACGACCAGGTTACAGAAGGTGAATAGTAAATGGCATTTTCACGAAATAAATCATTACAAAACTCCAAAAAGTCCGTAAAGTCCTTTTTCCTTCTTTGGTCCATCAGACGGAATAAAATTCGTTGCCATGCCATAAAGCTTTCATCCGTTTGATTTTCATCAACCACAAAACTTCCGACCGTAAATAAGTAATTTCTAAAATCAGGAAAAGCTCTTAGTTTTTTTTGCAGCATACGGTTGGTGGTCGCATAAACCCCTTGTCGTTGAGATTCCGAAAAATACCCCCCGTACCAAACTTCTTGAAATTGTTTCATGAAGTCTTTTCCTTCTTTTCTTGAACTAACTAAAAAGCTTTCCATGCTTTCAAAAAAAGCAATAGAATCTGTAGGAAAACTAGCTGGGGTTTGTGCTTTAGAAGTAATTGAAAATAAAGTGATACTAGCAATGAATACTAGTATTTTAGGAAGGTTTGAAAAGAGCTGCATGCCATTCTGATTTAGCTGTAAATAAAGTGAATTATTGAGTTTTATCAAAACTCATTCCAACTTCATTAAGCTCTTTTTTCAACCATTAAGCAAGCCCAATTTTCGTGATTTAGTACTTTTGTAATTTGGAATTGATTTTCTTTACACCAAGACTCAAACTCCTCAACATCAACATAAAAGAAACCGCTCAAAAGTATTTTACCTCCACTTTTCAGTTTAGAAACATAAGTTGGCAATTGATTGAAAAGAATGTTTTTGTTGATATTAGCGATGATTAAGTCATATTGATTATTTAGGGCTTGAAGTTTCTCTACACCACCCAAATAGCAATTCATCTCCGAAGCTTGATTTCTGGCTGCATTCTCTTGCATGTTTTCAAAGGCCCACTCCTCAATATCAATGGCATCAACCAAGTTAGCTTTTAATTTTAAAGCAAGTATTCCCAAAATACCTGTGCCAGCTCCCATGTCTAAAACGTTCAAGTTTTCTAGAGCAATACCTTGCATCATTTGAACCATCATTTGAGTAGTTGCATGATGCCCTGTACCAAATGACATTTTGGGCTCAATAATTAAATCAAACTTTACATTTGGATTAGCTTCGTGGAAAGGAGCTCTAATGTAGCAGAAATCTTCAATTTGTATCGGTTGAAATGACTCTTCCCATTTCTTATTCCAATTTTCCTTTGGAATAAGCTGTTGTTCAAACGTTATTGAAACTTCTGGAAACTGAATTGCTTCAATTTGATTTTCTATTTCCGAATTAAAATCTGTTTCCGTGATATATGCCTTAAGGATAGGCTTCTCTTCAGTAAAACTTTCAAACCCTAATTCAGATAGCATGGCTACCAAAATATCATTAAATGGTTCAAAAGGCTCTATTCGAAATTGAAATTCTTTGTATTCCATTAAAAGGCATTTATGATTGCAGCAAAATCAGTGGCATTTAATGATGCTCCGCCAATCAAACCTCCATCTACATCTTTTTGTGCAAACAGTTCTTGCGCATTTCCCGGTTTGCAGCTACCACCATATAAAATGGAAGTTGAATCTGCCAAATCACCAAAATGCTGTTTTACTTCACTTCTGATAAATTCATGCATTTCTTGCGCTTGATCAGAGCTAGCGGTTTCACCTGTTCCAATGGCCCAAACAGGTTCATAAGCAATAATGATTTGTTGAAAATCTGTTGAGCTTAAATCCCACAAAACACTTAATTGATCTCTAACGGTATTAAAATGTTGACCGCTTTTTCTTTCTTCCAAAGATTCACCACAACAAAAAATAGCTTTGATGTTATTTTTCAATAATGCATCTAGCTTAGATTTCAATATTAAATTGTCTTCATGGAAGTAAGTTCTACGCTCCGAATGACCAACTAATCCATACTCTACTCCTATCTGTTTTAACATTTTTGCAGAAACTTCACCGGTAAATGCACCTTCTTCTGCTTGATGATTGTTTTGGCTTCCTACTTTAATCTCACTTCCTTCTAACTTCTGAGAAACAGCATATAAATGTGTAAAAGGAGGTATTACAATGGTTTGGACTTCATTTGCTAAATTCATTTCCTTTAACGCATTCACCAACTCAACTCCTTCTTTAACAGAAAGGTTCATTTTCCAATTACCTGCTACTATTTTATTTCGCATATCTATGATTTAATTCTAACTCTTGGGTCTAAAACCCCATATAATAGGTCAACAACAATATTGATGGAAACAAATATAACAGCGATTATTTGAACGGCTCCCATCACAATGGGCAAATCGTACTTTTCTAATGCATTTACAATTTCCCATCCGATTCCCTTCCATGAAAATATAATTTCTACAAAAACGGCACCTGCCATTAATGAAGCAAACATTCCTGAAACTGCAGTAAGCACTGGATTTAATGCATTTCGTAAAGCATGCTTCAATACAATCACTCTTGCTGTTAATCCTTTTGAACGAGCGGTTCGAATGTAATCCATGGATAAGACTTCCAACAAGGCATTTCTACTCAGTTGTAATACAACAGATAATGGCCTAACCCCTAATGTTAAAGCAGGAAGCACCAAATTGCTCCATTGAATATACTCTCCACGACCCAAATCGTCAATTTCATACAAACTACCAGTCATGCCTAAACCTGTATAATCCGACCAAACAAATCCAAACAACCAAGCGGTTAACACCCCCACAAAAAAGGAAGGTAAAGCCATTCCCATAGTTGCTATTACCAGCAAAATTCGATCAAAGAAGGAGTTTGCGTAAAGGGCCGCTAATATGCCTAAGAACACCCCAACCAAAGTGGCAAATAAAATTGATGCTAAAGCTAGCACCGCTGTTTCAGGTAAACTCTCAATCAAAATATCTGCTACTTCTTTCTGACTTTGATAAGATCTTCTTAAGTAAGGCTGTTTGATTGCGATATGATAATTTCCTAGTTGAAATAAAAGCCTTCCTTGGTATTTATTTTCATGAAAATAGGTTGAAGATTCAGCTTGAATATGATGCAGAGAAATAGGAGAAATGTCATTCAAATAAATGGCATATTGAACCCCAATATTTCGGTCCATGCCTAATTCTCGCTTTATTTCATCTACCGCCTCTTGGTCAGCCCTTTGTCCGAGCATCATGCGAGCAGGATCTCCGGGTAGTATATTGAATACAAAGAAGACTACAGTAATTACACCCCATAAAACGAGTAAACCATAAGCTAATCTTCTAAATACAAAGGCAACCAAATAAGTCTATTTTTAGTTTAACTCATGAATTTCAGGCACATCATTCTCATGCCATTTTCCTTTTACTACACCATTCTCCAAATAAATTAAACCAGGATTGGAACGAACCATTGTTTTCAAAACAATACCATCAGTAATATAAAACTCAAAATCCAATTGATTTTCTCGAATAAACTCTAAAGCTTGTTCTTCACCCGCAGAAGATAAAGCCATCACTTCTGTTCCATTCAATCTTGCTTTTTTAGCTAAGTCATTAATATCATCTAAATGTTCCGTATCTGTTAGCGATAAATCATAGCAGATAATCAATAGAACAGATTTCTTAGCTAGTACAAGGTCAGTAATGTCTTCCCCAGCATTCGTAGAAATTGAAAAATCAGTAATCTTTGGAACGTCTCCTTCTTCAA
The DNA here is from genome assembly GCA_964001305.1 of uncultured Flavobacteriales bacterium. GTDB lineage: Bacteria > Bacteroidota > Bacteroidia > Flavobacteriales_E > Vicingaceae > CAJXMH01. Next base: position 25,082 of record CAXFAI010000028.1, on the reverse strand, counting down.
TCATCGTACTTTCGGTACTCACCCATTCCCAATCTTTATTTTCCCACAATTTGGCTTTGGTATACTCCTCTTGTGTAAACTCTTTTTCTTCTCCAGTTTTTATGTTTTTATAAACTAGCATATTTTCATATACCGGTGGTTGAGCTCCTTCAGGCAATACCATTTGTTCTGGAATACTTTTACCGATGGCATAAGGTCTAAAATCCTTATAAGGTAAATACTCAATCGCATAAGCTGAAAAAACCGTACTCACCACAAGGCTAAACAAGGTACCAAAAGCTGCTGCGCTATTTGGTTTAACAAACTTGACAACTAATGTCAATCCTAAAATCAATAAGGTGATGTAAAGCACAGCATTCCAAGAAAGCATAATGGACAAAGCCAACATAATTAATCCACTAATGGATAGATAAACAATGTCATTCGAAATTTTTTCAAAGGGTTTGATCAACGACTTTTTAGCAAACAAGACTAAGATTAAAGCAAGCAAAATCAAGTCTTTGTAAAAGGACTGCCATGGGGTTAGTGGAATCGCATCTCCAAAACAACCGCATGAACGAACAATTTCAAAAATAGCTGAAGCTCCTGTGAGGATGGTAAAGAAAATGATCATTAAAAGAAGCACCCAGCTTACTTGTTTCATTCGGTAACCCAATAAAACAGCAATACCCAAAACTATTTCAACAATACATAAGGCAGCAGCCAAAGGCACTAAAATGGCTTCTAACCAATGCCAATCCATGCCAAATTCTACAAAGTATTCTTCTAGTTTATACGAAAATCCCAATGGGTCATTGGCCTTCACCAAACCACTAAATATAAATAGGTTTCCTACTACAATTCTTGAAAAATGGATTAAGTACTTCATTTGTCTTTTTTTTCAAAAATACACTGCAATGCAAATACTGTTGCTCTTTTAAATAAGATTAACACTTATTGGGCTTTTTCATCAAATTGAATCAAGGCAAAAACGGCATAATTGATCATATCCAAATAGTTTGCATCAATGCCTTCTGATATCAAAGTCTTCCCTTGATTGTCTTCAATTTGTTTGGTTCGAAGTAATTTTTGAAGAATCATATCTGTTAAGGAAGAAGTTCGCATTTCACGCCAAGCTTCATCATAATCATGATTCTTATTTTCCATGAGACCTTTTGCAACAGCCACATAGTGGTCATAGAATTTCAATGCTTCTGCTGAGTCTAGATTAGTATCTTCGCTATACCCCTGCTCTAGCTGCACCATTCCCATAATGGCATAATTGACAATAGCCATAAATTCTCCTTCAATACCTTCATTCACTTTACTGGTTTTCTTTTCTTCCAGACTACGAATTCTTTTGGCTTTGATATACAATTGGTCAGTTATTGAAGAGATTCTCAACACTCTCCATGCGCTGCCATAATCTTTCATCTTTTTTTCAAAAATATCTCTGCAACGTTTTATCGCAGCATCATATTGAGCAGATGTATTCGCCATGCTTTTAGGTATTTTTGGGTCATGCAATTATCTCACGAAAATAGCTCTTTTGAAATGAATTTTAGCTTGAATTGCCAAGGCAAATTAATTGACTTATCAACGCCAAAAGTCATGGGCATCATCAATATTACGCCTGATTCTTTTTATGATGGTGGAAATTATTTGAGTCAGTCTTCCATTTTAAAACAAGCCGAAAAACTACTTGTAGAAGGTGCCACCTTTTTAGATCTTGGAGCATTTTCATCACGTCCGGGAGCCGACTTAATCACTGAAAAAGAAGAGATTGAACGATTGAAACCTGCCCTTCAGGCAATCAGCAAAGCGTTTCCTCATGCCCTACTTTCAATTGACACTTATCGTTCTACAGTAGCTAAAATGGCAATAAGTGAAGGTGCTCATATAATTAATGACATTTCAGGAGGGCTGTTTGATGATCAAATGTTTTCAACAATCGCCGAGCTTAAGGTGCCCTATATTTTAATGCACATGAAAGGAAAACCAAAGAGTATGCAAAGGGAAACAGCTTATCAGGATGTAGTTGGTGAAGTATTTGCCTTTTTTCAGAAACAATTGACTCTGCTCAATCAATTAGGAGTAGCTGATGTTATTTTAGACCCAGGTTTTGGCTTTGGAAAAAGTTTAGCGGATAATTACACCTTATTAAAGAATCAATCATTTTTCAGAACACTGAACTGCCCATTACTAATTGGTTTAAGTAGAAAAAGCATGATTCAAAAAGTAATTGAAACTGAGGCTGCAGAGGCATTGAATGGAACTACCGCGGCACATGTTTTATCTTTATTAAATGGAGCTAATATTCTAAGAGTGCATGATGCGAAAGAAGCTTTAGAAGCGATTCAAATTGTTGACTTTTACCAAAAGCAGTAATATTGCTAAACGTGAATCTAATTACTCAAATACCACTCTTATTTTTAAGCATCAATTGGCTTGATGTTTTAGACATTGTACTTGTAGCTATTCTACTTTATCAGTTATACAAGCTGATAAAAGGAACTGTTGCCATAAGAATATTCTTAGGCATTTTAGCCATCTACTTGGTTTGGAAGTTGGTTTCAGCCATGCAAATGGAATTGCTTTCTGAAATACTAGGCCAGTTTATTGGAGTTGGAGTATTGGCCCTAATTATTGTTTTTCAACAAGAAATCAGACGATTTTTACTGCTCGTTGGTTCCCAAAGTCCTTTTGGAGGTCCCGGTTTTATTCGTCGGTTTTTATCATGGTCAAAAAATAGTGTAGATCAAAACGCTTTAAACATTACTGCCATTGTTCGTTCTTGCTACAACATGTCGAGAACACACACCGGAGCTTTAATTGTGATTACGAAAGATGCAGAACTAAAATACCATTCATCAACTGGCGATGAGCTTGATGCCAAGCTAAGTGCGAATCTTCTAGAAAGTATATTTTTCAAAAACAGCCCATTGCATGATGGTGGGGTTATTATTTATGAAAACAAAATTGCTGCAGCAAGATGTATTTTACCTGTTTCTGACAATCCGAGTATACCCTCTAAGTTAGGTTTACGTCACCGCGCTGCCGTTGGAATTACAGAAAACACCACAGCTGTTGCCATCGCAGTTTCTGAAGAAAGCGGAACCATTTCAACCGTAAAAGCAGGTAAACTAACGATTGATGTTAGCGCCGAAGAACTAAGAAAATTTTTAGAAGAAGAATTTATTGCAGATTAAGCTGCTTGCTTAATGCTATCTTGTTTTTCAAACTCCTTAATTAATTCTTCAGGAGATTTACCCAAATTTTTAATGGAATATTTCGCATCATCGGCCATAGGATGAGTGGGAAATTCGCGTATAAATTGCTCGTATACTTCTTTAGCTTGGTCGTATTGTGCCGCCTGATTCTCTAAAACAAAAGCTTTCATAAATAAAGCATAAGGGCGCTTCTCATAATCTTTATGATCAAAATAAACCACATCGAAATATTTGATAGCTTTTACCTTATGACCTAGCCCCATAGCTAATTCTCCAGCTTTAAACATACGCTCACCAGCTTTGTCATAATTTGAAAAACGTTCCGCATAAACGGCATAAGCTTCCATCAATTGAGCTGCTTTTTGACTATTCACATTTTCAGCATCTTCAGATAAAGCTTTTTCTCGCTTTTCTATTTCTGCTTCTAAGTTCTTAATATTCATTTTCTCTAATGGAACAAAGTTATTTTCAGCTTCTCCATTATTTTCTTTTGTTGTGGAATTACAAGCCATTACAGCTATAGATAACAATGCAATAAAAAATACTCTAGTTTTCATCTTTCTCTATTTTGGAAATTTCATTCGATAAGGCACTTTAACGTTACCCTTACTGATATTATTGAGTTTACTTTTTAACAATCTTCTTTTCAATGGATTTATTAAATCTGTAAAAAGAATTCCTTCAATGTGATCATATTCATGTTGAATGATTCTCGCTGCAACACCTTCGTAGGTTTCTTCAAGCAAGTTAAAATCACGATCGTAATATTCAATGGTAATTTTAGGTTGGCGTTTTACATCTTCTCGAATTCCGGGAATACTTAAACAACCTTCGTTAAAATTCCATTCTTCACCTTCTTCTTCTACGATGATAGGATTTATAAAAACCTTTTTAAAATCTTTTAATTCGGGTTCTTCATCTTCAAAAGGAGACGCATCTACAATAAACAAGCGAATTGACTTTCCAATCTGTGGTGCAGCTAAACCTACTCCTTCCGCTTGGTACATGGTTTCAAACATGTTGTCAATCAACTCTTCTAAAAAGGGATAATCCTTTTCAATTTCTTCAGCTTCCCTTTTTAAAACAGGGTCTCCATACGCTACAATTGGCAAAATCATGCGGCAAAAATAATCAAAGGAATAATGTATTCATAGCTATGCATAGAAGTGAATCTCTCTCCAAATTTTAAGCTCGATTTTGTTAATTTTGCAGTCCAAAATTGTAAAGTCAAATTCCATGAATAAAGAAGCCCTTAGCCCTGAAGCAACAGAGAATCAGCTTTCAAAAGAAGATTTTAAGCGAATCGTTCTTGATGATTATAAGTTAGCCAATGTTAGTCGTGAGGCTTCTTTATTAGGACGAAGAGAGGTTTTAACCGGTAAGGCCAAGTTTGGCATTTTTGGTGACGGTAAGGAAATCCCTCAATTAGCCATGGCTAAATTTTTTGAAGAAGGAGATTTTCGCTCAGGCTATTACCGCGACCAAACCTTTATGATGGCCATTGGACAAACTGATGTTCAAAAGTTTTTTGCACAATTGTATGCCAATCCCAATGTAGAAGAAGAACCTTCGTCAGGCGGACGCTCTATGAATGGCCACTACTCTACGCGCAGTTTAGATGAAAATGGAAATTGGAAAAATTTAAAAGACCTAAAAAATTCATCGGCTGATATTTCGCCAACAGCCGGACAAATGCCGCGTTTGTTAGGATTAGCACAAGCCTCTAAGGTTTACCGAAATAACGATTTACTGCCAGAAGACAATCCATTTAGTCGCAAAGGCGATGAAGTGGCTTTTGGGACGATTGGTGATTCTAGTACATCAGAAGGACTTTTTTGGGAAAGCATTAATGCCGCAGGTGTTTTGCAAATACCCATGGTGATGTCAGTTTGGGACGATGGACATGGAATTTCAGTTCCTAAGAAATACCAAACCACCAAAGAAAGCATTTCTGAAGTTTTAAAAGGTTTTCAGCGTGACGAAGGACAAACCAACGGCTATGAAATTTTCAAAGCCAAAGGATGGGATTACGCCGGATTAATTTCAACTTATGAAAAAGCGGTTGATTTAGCCCGAAAGGAGCACATTCCAGTTTTAATTCATGTAGAAGAAGTAACCCAACCACAAGGACACTCAACTTCTGGTTCGCATGAGCGCTACAAATCAAAAGAGCGTTTGCAATGGGAGCAGGATTTTGATTGTATTGCTAAAATGGGTGAATGGATTGTTGAGAAAGGTTTAGCGACTGAAGAAGAATTAAATCAATTAAAAGAGGAAGCAAAAAAAGAAGTTAGACAGGCTAAAAAAGCAGCATGGGATAGTTTCTTAGGAGGCATTAAAGCTGAAAGAAATGAAGCGGTTTCTAAACTGTCTGCCTTGATTGATAGCTCTTCGCAAGCTAACTTTTTAAACCCCTTATTGACCGAATTGAAAAGCAATCCTGAGCCCTTGCGAAAGGATGTAATGAGTGTGGTTCGCAAAGCAATTCGCATTTGCAGAAATGAAAATTCAACGGCTAAAGAGGAATTAATTGCTTGGTACAAATCTTTTTCTGAGCTTAATGCAAAACGTTTTAATAGCCATTTATACAGCCAGTCGGCAGATAGCCCGCTAAAAATTGAAGGTGTTGAAATTGAATACGCTGACAATGCTGAAGAAGTAGATGGCAGAGTTGTGTTGAGAGACAATTTTGATAAGCTGTTAGAGAAATATCCAGAAGTACTCATTTTTGGAGAAGACTCTGGGAAAATTGGCGATGTAAACCAAGGTTTAGAAGGTTTACAAGAAAAGTATGGCGAATTGCGAGTTAGCGATGCAGGAATTCGTGAAGCCACCATTGCCGGACAAGGAATTGGAATGGCGATGCGAGGTTTACGCCCAATTGCTGAAATTCAATACTTGGATTATTTGTTGTATTGCTTGCAAATTTTAAGCGATGATTTAGCGACGGTACAATACCGCAGTGCAGGTGGTCAAAAAGCGCCATTGATTGTTAGAACAAGAGGTCACCGACTAGAAGGTATTTGGCATTCTGGTTCGCCCATGGGCACCATTATTAACTCTTTGAAAGGAATGCACATTTGTGTGCCACGTAATTTGACCACCGCTGCTGGTTTCTACAATACCTTGTTAAAAGGAGATGATCCAGCTTTGATTATTGAGCCTTTAAATGCTTACCGTAGCAAAGAAAAAATGCCATCAAATTTGGGTGAATTTCAAATTCCATTGGGTATTCCTGAAGTGGTAGCTGAGGGTAATGACCTGACGATTGTAAGTTATGGTTCTACCTGCAACTTAGCGGAACAAGCAGTAAAAGAGCTAACTCAATTGGGTATTTCTGCAGAGCTAATCGATGTGCGCACTTTAATGCCTTTTGACACGAAACACAGCATTGTTGAATCTTTAAAGAAAACCAACAAAGTACTTTTCTTGGATGAAGACGTAAAAGGTGGTGCTTCTGCCTTTATGATGCAAAAAGTATTGGAAGAGCAAGGTGGTTACTACCATTTGGATGTTGAACCAAAAACTTTAACGTCTAAAGATCACAGACCTGCTTATGGTACTGATGGGGATTATTTCTCAAAACCAAGTGTTGATGACATGGTTGAAGCCGCTTATGTAATCATGCGCGACGTTGATCCTGAAAGATTTCCTGCACTTTATTAGAGCTAAAAGCTGCGAGCAGAAAGCATAAAGCGAAGAGCCTAAGGTGATTCCCTTAAGGTGTTAGTTTTATCTTTCATTTACATTTTCTCTTGCCCATCTCGATACACCCCGAAATCTGTTCGGTCCACTCGATGTGACAAGAAAATGTTTGTTCCTAGAACTCCTTGTCAGCTTGAGTGTTTTGTCTAGCTTTCGATACAGCCTCCTTCGTCGGCCACTCGAGCTGACAAAATTGTATCGAGAACGACTTGGATTAGCAGTTTTATCAGTTCGTGTAGTTTTCTTGTGTTCCTTGTCAGTTCGAGTGGTTTTCTTGTCAGTTCAAGTGCTTCGACTGAAAGGAGAAGTGTATCGAGAACAAGACAAGGAATTCCTACCTTTAGTCCATGAATCGGCATCGTTACTACCTTTATCTATTAGAATGTTCTGACAAAACTTATTATACAGGAGTAACGAATGATATCGAAAGAAGGTTAAAAGAACACGAAAATGGAATAAATCCTGATTCCTATACACACAGCCGAAGACCTGTGGAATTAAAATGGTTTGAAGAATTCCAATACATTGATAAAGCCATTGCCTTCGAAAAGAAAATCAAGAAATGGTCAAAGGCAAAAAAGCAAGCCTTGATTGAAGGGGATTTTGATATATTACCAAAGTTGTCAAAAAAGAAGTTTAAGCGATAAAGTTTGTCACCTCGAGTGTTTTTCTTGTACATCTCGCCTGTCTCGTCTATTCGAGCATTTTTATCAAATTGTCAGTTCGAGTGCTACGACTGAAAGGAGAAGTGTATCCCCGCTCTTGCGAGACAGGCGAGATGAGCAAGAATTTTATAATTAAAGTTTTAGCCTTTAGCCTTCATCTTTAAGGCTCATTTTTTCTTTGAAAAAATGAAAAAATACTCATTTCCCGTGATTGCCATTCTCCACAAATGCGGCTAGCTTTAGCCACGCTTTACCAAAGACATTTCATGAAAACCAATCTCTCTACTACCTTCTCTTCTCCCCTTTGTGCCCCCTGCGGGCCAAGGGTTTGGGAGAGATTTAATGAATCAATCACTTTTTTAGAGACAGACTTCTAATATTGAAAGCACTGACACAAATATCCTTGAATTTGAAAATTAAACCTATCCCCTTAAAAGAAACCATTCACTTTTAAAGGATTTTATTGCTATTATATTTTAAATCCTAAATAAAATAACAAGTTGAAAAAACAAGAAAAACTAAAAGAACTATTGCAACTCCAACTACGACGAGAAGAGCAATTGAATATCTATGTTAGTGCAATGCAGCAAGCAAACGGTGAATTATACATATCTCGATTTGGTCGCTGGTTTGGATCTGGTTATCTCATCACAAAAAGAATAATAACTACTATACTGACATTAGCGATTCTACTTTTTTCGGCTTACTTAATCTTCGCTCCGGAAAACGTTTTCAGTGATAAACAAATAGCAGAAATGGTTAATGAGTCGAAAAGAGAGCATTCAAAATTATTAGGTAAGACCATTGGGGAAACGATTCTGGGATTAATGGAGAAAGGTACTTTGTCAGTAGATGTTGTGAATCAAGAGTTTTCGAAGGCCCTTGAATATAGCTTAAAAGAGGAACTTTATAAAGGTATTCAGTTTATTGGATTTTTGCTTTTGCCTTTGGTTTTCTTTCTTTTTTATGTAAGTCGGTTAACCAAAAAAATGTGGCAACGGAACGATAAAATATCAGAAGCACAAAAGTTTTGTCAAGACCTGATTTCTCACCACATACAAAATCTTGAATCACTTAGAAAAGATATCAAACAACTAAAAACTATATTGCATGATGAAGAGAATCAAAAGCACTCTTCTAGCAATATGAACAATTGAGTATACCAAACTAGAAACCATTAAAGAATTCTGTGGCTTTGCGGTGAGCTTTTTTAAAGGGGTGGAATGATTACATTATGGAATTAGAAAATATAATTAACAGTTTTAGGAAAGAATTCAGCTTTATAGAAAGTGAACTAATCATCATCAAGATCTTTGAAGGTAAAGGAAAAATGACCGATGATTACATAAGAAAATTAAAAAGACCTTCAGATGACTACAATTTTATAGCAGCACCCGGAGCTTATCTATTTTATGGACATGGGAAACCTTATCGAGTTGGCAGACATTTAACAAATACCAGATTTAGAGTATTAGAGCATTTAAAAGCTTGTACTAATAATGGGAAAGAATCAATATGGAGTATAAAGGATGCTGTTGATAGAGAAATCGTACTTTTTAATTTCAAATCGCACAAACTAAGTCATTGGGCGGCGGCGGCAGAAATTTACTTGGAGAATTTGCTAAGAGAAGAGCTCATCATTCCCTCTAAACGCCTTGGTTAATGAATATTGAAGGGATTGTAAAAGCCCCCTTAAGTGAACTTTGGGATAAATATAACGCTCATAAATTTACTGAGCTACCTCCACTCTATCCCACAGTTATCAAAGAAAATGGCCTTGTCTTTATTGGCATTAATCCATCCATTTCTGAAGCTGACAGAAAGCAAGTTTTAGCAGATGGAAAAAATGCAATACAAACCTATGATTTGCATGGCGAACATAAACAGCACTCCTATTTCAAAAAATTTATTGAAATCTCTGAAAAAACCAATCTAGATTGGACTCACTTTGATGTATTATATATTAGGGAAACACAACAAGCCAAAGTGAGTAAATTGATGAGAACAACAGATGGTATCGATTTCATTTACCAACAATGTCAAATCACCAAAAAAATCATTGACCAATTACTTGATCAGGAACCCAAGAAAATTTTTATAGTAAATAACACCTTAGCGCGTTTGCTACTTGGACAAGAAAAATCGAAAGATGGAAATCACAACATTTGGATGGGATATGATTTTCAGTGGAACAATTCCATCGGGACTTATACATTAAAAGGTTATCCTTTCTTTTTTACTTCTATGCTTACAGGACAAAGAGCACTAGATAAAGGTTCTTTTGAAAGACTTGTGTGGCATATCAACTTCATCAAGTCTTTCTTAAAGTTAAACACCATATTCATTAAAACCATTACGACTAAAGACCTTCAAAAAAGAATACTGAGAATACTCAAAGGAAATAAGTTTCTATTCCCTGCAGAAACAATAGGAATTCCGAAATCATATTCCATAAAGGTAATACATGGCGAACAAGCTTATAATTGTATTTATTCGATTGGCTCTAAAGATAAAAAAGTAAGAAGTGGATTGCTGATGCTAGATAAGTTACTTCTTGAAAAGCTTAATTTAACTTCTAAGCACCAACTTAAGATAGTACTTTTGAAACAAGGCGCATATGAGCTCATAAAACTGCAAAAAGATGATGAAAATAATGAATGATTGATTTATTTTTAAATGCCTTTTATCAAAGATTTTGATATGAATAAAAAAACTGAAATGTTAGACCTAATATCACCCGACTTTACCAATTCTCAATGGTTAATTGTCAATGGTCAATTAAAATATAAAAGTAGATGAGTAACGATAAACTCGATTTAAAAAGTCCCGACTTGGTGAACGAAAACTTTGAAAAGCTTGCAGCCCTCTTCCCTAACTGCATTACGGAAGCAATAATTGATGATAGTGCCGACCCTTCGACTCCGCTCAGGGTGACACGAAGCATAGACTTTGACCTGCTCAAACAAGAGCTGAGCCATGCCGTGGTAGAAGGCAACAAAGAACGTTACCGTTTAGAGTGGCCAGGTAAACGAGAAGCCATAGTAACCGCCAACCTACCCACTACCAAAACCTTACGCCCTGTACGAGAAGACTCTATAGATTTTGACAATACAGAAAACCTCTACATAGAAGGCGACAACTTAGAAGTGCTCAAGCTATTGCAAGAAAGCTATTTGGGTAAGATTAAGATGATTTATATAGACCCGCCTTACAATACAGGTAAAGACTTTGTGTACAAAGACAATTTTAGCAAAGATGCTCAGGAAGAACTCCTAGAAAGCGGACAAAAAGACGAGTACAACCAACGCTTGGTAGCTAATCCCGAAACCGCAGGGCGTTACCACTCCGATTGGTTAAGCATGATGTACCCAAGGTTGAAGTTGGCAAGGAATCTATTAACGCAAGATGGTGTGATTTATATTTCTATTGACGACAATGAGCACGATAACTTATTGAGAATCGGAAAAGAAGTCTTTGGAGAATTTAACTTCTTGGCTTCATTTACTTGGGTTAAAAAGAAGAAAGGAAGTCACTTATCAAAAACCCATAGGTCTATGACCGAATATGCAGTTTTGTTTGCAAAAGACCTTTCAAATCTAGAGTTGTATGGTGAAGCTGCATATACTGATAAGTGGCAACCAATTGTTAAGAGAACAAATTCTAAAAAGGACTTAGTATTTCCAGAAGGTACGATTGAGACAATTTTAGAAGATGGTGAATATGAAGTAGGTCTTAGTAGTGACACTTCTTCTGCGATCGAATTTAAATCTAAGGTTATTGTTGAAAATGGTATAGTTAAAAATGAGCTAGCAACAAATGCCCCTTACGTATGGACACAAGAAAAGCTTAATCAAGAAATTTCTTTAGGTACAAGAGTAGCACTTTCTAAAAAATTCGGATTTAACGTACTGCGTCATAATCAAGGTGACAAGGTAAAACGTCCGAGCACATTGCTCGATTCCAAGGCAGAAATTGGTACAAATGAAGATGCTTACTCGGAAGCAATTCAAATGTTCGGTGAAGAAGGCGTAATGAGTTACCCTAAACCAACAAGCTTAATTTATTATTTAATCAGGTCAAATACATTTTTTGACAAAGATGCCATAGTTCTTGACTTTTTCTCAGGCTCGGCAACCACAGCCCATGCTACCTTAAAACTTAACTCTGAAGATGAAGGAAGACGGAAGTTTATTCAAGTACAAATACCTGAAAGTACCGATAAAGAAAGTGCTGCATACAAGGCAGGATATAAGAATATTTGTGAAATAGGCAAGGAACGAATACGCAGAGCAGCCAAAAAAATTAAAGAAGAAACGAATGCAGATATAGATTATGGTTTCCGTGTCTATCGCTTAGACAGCAGTAATATGCAAGATGTCTATTACAAGCCGCAAGACTATGACCAAAACAACTTAGACCTCTTTGGAGACAATGTAAAGTCAGACCGCACCGCTGATGATTTGTTGGCACAAGTGATGTTGGATTGGGGCTTACCCCTATCGCTTAAAATTGAGCAGGTAGATGTATCAGGTAAGAAGGTCTTCAAAGTAGCCGAGAACTCACTCTATGCATGTTTTGATAGTGGCATAGATGAAGACTTTGCTAAAGCCATTGCCCAAGATGGACCATTGCGTATTGTGTTCAAAGACAGCGGCTTCAAGAACGATACTGCCAAAACCAATGTAAAGCAGCTTCTCAAGCAGCTAAGTCCAGAAACTGAAATGAAGGTTGTCTGAACCATAAGAAAATGTCTGAACCATGATTAGAAAGGATTATAGGATTGCCTGATTATTGATTTCCATGATTAATCAAGTAATCATGAAAATCGAGCAAATCAAGGTTCAAGACAAAAAGGAATAGTATGAAACATGAAAATTTAACACATAAAATCATTGGTGCAGCTATGGAAGTTCATAGACATTTAGGAAATGGTTTTCAAGAAGTGATATATCAACGTGCATTGTCCATTGAAATGAATATGCAGGGGATTGAACATGAACGAGAAAAAGAAATGCCATTGCATTACAAAGGTTTTGATGTGGGCACTAGACGAGTTGACTTCTTTGTCAAAGAGAAAATCATGGTAGAAATAAAGGCACTCACCAAATTAGAAGATGTGCATTTGGCGCAAGCCATGAATTATGTGGAAGCCTATAATATGGAAATTGGACTATTGATAAACTTCGGAGCAAAGAGTCTTGAATTTAAAAGAGTACACAATAATAATCTCATAGAAAAATCAGGTAATCCTTCAATCAATCAAAATCAAGGTTCAGACAATTAACAATTATGAATTAGATAAATGGCATTACCTGTTAACATAGAAGACCTTGTCCATGGAAATACCATTGAATGGGAGCGTATTGAGTTTAAAGAAGGTTGGAACCCTGAGGTGGTTATTCGTTCAATTTGTGCATTTGCTAATGATATTAATAATTGGGGTGGCGGCTATATAGTAATTGGTATTGGTGAGGAAGATGGAAAACCGATTCTGCCACCTGTTGGATTACAACAAAACCAACTTGATCCAATTCAAAAGAAATTGTTGGAACTAAGTTATAAATTGAGTCCCCAATACTTTCCTATAGCTCAACCATATGTACTTGATGAAAAACACATTTTAGTTATTTGGTGTCCCGCCGGAGACAACAGACCTTATAAGGCTCCTGAAAACCTTGCAAAACAGGCTACTTATTACCCTTACATTAGATTTACCGCAAATAGTATAAAAGCACAAGGCACCAACCTAACCAGGCTACAAGAGTTGACTGCCCGCATTCCATTTGATGATCGTATTAACAATAGAGCTACTTTGGACGATTTAGATTTAGGGTTAATTCGTCAATATTTACATGAAGTTAAAAGCGACTTGTTTGAGGAAAGTGCTACAATGCCTTTTCCTGATCTGTGCCGAACCATGTTAATTGCAAAAGGTCCAGATGAAGACATAAGACCTGTTAATATTGGCTTATTGTTTTTTAGTGAAAATCCAGAACATTTTTTTGAAAGAACATGGATAGAAGTGGTCCACCATCAAGACAAGTCGGGAAAAAAGTATTCAGAAAAGTATTTTAAGGGACCAATCCAGAATCAACTTAGAGATACCTTATCTTATTTTAAGTCTAATGTTATTTCAGAGTCAGTAATTAAAAGTTCTGATAAGGCAGAGTCCGACCGTTTCTATAACTTCCCTTTTGAAGCAATTGAAGAAGCCTTGTCTAATGCCGTATATCATAAAAGTTACGAATTGGGCTCACCTATAGAGGTTCAGATATTTCCAGATGAGATTACAATATTGAGTCATCCTGCACCTGTGCCCCCTGTAAATAATGAAGTGCTCTCAAATCAAAAACGAATCATTGCAAGAGAATATAGAAATCGCAGAATTGGTGATTTTTTAAAAGAACTTAAACTTACGGAAGGCAGAGGTACTGGTCTACCTTCTATTTACAGTTCATTAGAAGCCAATGGTTCTCCTGAACCTTCTTTTAAAACAGATGATGCTAGCTATGTTCTAGTCACCATTCCTGCCCATGCCGTTGACCAAGCTAGTGACGGAGCTAATGACCAAGTAGATGCTAGTGTTTTCAATACCTTAGATGATGTTCTTGCTTTTTGTGACGGAGCTAGTGACGGAGCTAGTGACGGAGCTCGGCAAATAGTAGAAGAAGAATTGCATGATAAGGTAGAAGGTTTACTTAAAGCTGCAACGACTTGGATTAGTAGAGAAGAATTATTTGAAAGTATTGGTTTATCCAATCATTCCTCAAACCGAAAAAGATATTTAGATTCGATAATAGATTTAGGTATGATAAGCATGGAATATCCTGATACGCCCACCCATCCAAAACAACGTTACAAAACGACAAAGTCCGGACAACGATTATTAACATTATTAAAGAGAGAATGAAACTACAGTTTAAAGAACAAGACTTTCAAGTAAATGCGGTTCAGGCTGTGGTAGATTGTTTTGAAGGGCAGCCACTCAAAACCAATCGCTTCACCTTAGAACGAAGCAAAGAACTCATACGCAAAGCTAAACAAGCGGCTACAGGAGAGCAAAGCTTAGATTTTGGCTTAGAAGAAGAAATAGGCTACCGTAACTCTGCTATCCAACTTATGGAAACGCAGATGCTGAAGAACATACAGGAAGTTCAGCAGAAAAACGACCTACATGCAAGTCAACAGATAGAACGTCCCAAAGGTGTAAAGTTGGGCTACAACCTAACCATAGAAATGGAAACAGGTACAGGTAAAACCTATACCTATATCCGTACCATGTATGAGTTGCATAAGAAGTATGGTTGGAGCAAGTTTATTGTCATTGTGCCCAGCATTGCCATTCGTGAAGGCGTTTACAAATCTTTTCAGGTAACCCAAGACCATTTTCAAGAACTCTACGGGCACAAGATCAATCCATTTATTTACAATTCAGGTCGCCCACAGGATATTGAGAATTTCGCTTCTGATAGTCGTATCAGTGTCATGATTATCAATACCCAAGCATTCAATGCTCGTGGTAAAGATGCCAGACGTATCTATCAGGAGTTAGACCAATTTGGAACTCGTAAACCCATTGAGATTATTGCCCAAACCAACCCAATCTTAATCATAGATGAACCACAATCGGTTGATGGTGCAAGAACCTTGGAGAGCATGCAAGACTTCAATCCGCTATTTACGCTGCGCTATTCAGCTACGCACAAAGTGGAGTACAATAAAGTCTATCGTTTAGATGCCTTAGATGCATACAACAAGCGTTTGGTCAAGAAAATACAGGTAAAGGGTATCAACCTAAAAGGCTCAACAGGCACCAATGGCTATCTCTATTTAGAGAGTATCAGTTTAAGCACCACCAAACCACCTTATGCATTAATAGAGCATGAAAAGCGTACTGCTTCGGGGAGTATTAGCAAGAAGCGTGTTAAGGTGGCAGAAGGCTACAATATCTATGAGCAATCAGGCAATATGCCTGCCTACAAGAATCAGACGATAACTGAAATAAATGGCTACCTCAATAAAATTGTAGTCGGTGGTCAAGATGTCTATCCAGGTGATATTCTCAATGATAAAGATGAACACGCTTTCCGCAGGGTACAAATAAGGGAATGTATACTCTCTCACCTGCAAAAGGAAAAGCAGCTCTTTGGTCAAGGCATTAAAGTCCTCTCATTATTCTTTATTGATACTGTAGAGAAATACCGTGTATATGATGACTTAGGAGACCAGCAATTGGGTGAATACGCCCAGATATTTGAAGAAGAGTACAACAAGGTTAAGAACGACTTCTTAGACCTCTTTCAGCAGGAATATAACGACTTTTTAAAAGATACAGACCCAAGTAAAGTGCATAAAGGCTATATGCCTACAAACTTTGGAGAATACCTCAAAAGAGATTCTGCAGACCAGGTACACAATGGCTATTTCTCAATAGATAAAAAAGGAAAAACGGTTGACCCTACAGTAAAACGTGGAAAGGAAGAATCTGAAGATGTATCAGCCTACGACTTGATAATGAAAGACAAGGAAAGGTTACTGAGCTTTGAAGAACCTACACGATTTATCTTCTCTCACTCTGCACTTAAAGAAGGTTGGGATAACCCGAATGTATTCCAGATATGTGCCTTAAAACATGCTGAAAGTGGTAGTTTAACCAGACGCAGACAGGAAGTTGGGCGTGGTATGCGTTTGTGTGTTGATAAACGTGGGGTCCGTCAGGATTTTGAGTTGGTTGGCGACCAGGTACACGAATTGAATAAACTCACTGTAATTGCTTCTGAGAGCTATGAAGCCTTTGCCAAAGGATTACAGAAAGAAATTGCTGAAACACTCAAAGACAGACCACAAAAAGCAGAAGTAGAATACTTTGTAAGCAAGCTTGTTACCAACGAGCAAGGTGAAGAATTGCGACTTACAGAAGATGATGCTAAGAAGCTACAATTCAAACTTATTGTTGGTGAAATAATTGACGAAGATTACAAGATTACCCCTAAAGGGAAAGAACTGATAGAGCAAGGGGAAGTGCCTTTACCCGAAAAGCTTGAGCCCTATAAAGAATCTGTCTGCAAGCTGCTACAGACCATTTATACAGGTGCTGAGTTTAAACCAGAAGATGAACGTGAAACGGTAATTCTAAACACCAATAAGAACTTTGCTAAGAAAGAGTTCCAGGCACTTTGGGAGAAGATTAACCTAAAGACCATTTACGAAGTACAGTTTGATACAGAGCAGCTTATTCAGGATTCTAAAGTCAAAATAGATGCACAACTCAATATTGGAGACCGTGTATATGAAGTAAAGACAGGTGAATTAGAAGATGGTACTGCGGAGCAGATGAAGGAAGGTAGTTTGGTACGTGAGTCCAAACGCCAATACATGAAGCTCAAGAATGATTTGTATTCCAATACGGTTTATGATGTTGTTGGTGAAATAGAAGTACAAACCAACCTCACTCGTAGAACCATTGTAGAGATACTCAAGAAAATTAAGCAAGAGAAGTTCGTGTTGATCCGCAAGAATCCAGAAGAGTTTATCGGTAAATGCAGCAAGCTGATTAATGAAGTAAAAGCAAGCCTCATTATCAACAACATTGTCTATCACAAGACTGAAGAACGGCATGATGCCAAGACCGTGTTTACCAATGATAAGTTTGCGTTGCGTAAGTCCGAATTGCTCAAAAAGCACATTTACGACTTCCTTACTTCCGACTCTAAGATTGAATCAGACTTTGCGACTGCATTAGAAAACAGCACCGAAGTTGTGGTCTATGCTAAGCTACCAAAGAGCTTTTATGTGTCTACACCAGTAGCCAACTACAGTCCTGATTGGGCAATTGTATTTGATAAGGACAAAGTACGCCATATCTACTTTGTAGCAGAAACCAAAGGATCTGATTCGGATATGGACTTGCGAGAAATAGAGAAACTAAAAATCCATTGTGCTACAGAACACTTCAAAGAGATAAGCGGAGCAGAAGTGAAATTTGAGAAAGTAAGTAGCTACGAGAAACTAATGGACATTGTACAACTGAGTTAAGTGAGTATGAGTGATTACCAAGAAAAGGACGAGGCTACTTTAGAAAGAGAAAACCAGCGAAGTGAAAGTGAAGCCAGGGACATCATCCATGATGTGGACAGGCTTTATACGTTCCCTGAGGATAAGAAAACAAGATGGATTTGGGAGCTTCTTCAAAATGCCAAAGATGTTGCCAATCCTGAAGGAATTACCATCACTATTAACCTCACTCAAGACAAGCTTGAGTTCGCTCATAATGGTAAACCATTTGAGACTAAGCACCTTCTCGCAATTCTTTACAAAACATCCACCAAATCACTGAATGGTGAAGGTGGCACAACCGGAAAATACGGAACCGGATTTGTCACTACCCACATCCTAAACAAAAAACTGACCATAGATGGAGTGCATACCAATGCAACGGGTAAAAGACGGTTCTTACTTAAAATTGACCGTTCAGCGGCCACTTTAGATGAAAGTATCGCATTGAAGGCTATGCAGGAATCTCTGGGTCTTACGTTTTCAGAAATTCAGGCTATAGGCAAGAAATCAGCGGAAGACATTCAAGATAACTCCAATAGATTCATTTACACCCTCACTTCAGATTCATACAAATACGCTGAAAAAGGATTGATTGAATTGAAAAGAAATGCTGCCTTTACACTTCTTATCAATCGCTCCATTAAGAAGATTGAAGTTTCGACACCAGAGTGGTCAGGTTCATTCAGTTTGCATACAGAAGCCTCAGAGTTTCCAGATATTCAATTTGCATCCACTGATTCAGAAAATGGACTTCTATACCAGCAATCAGAAAAGTTAATTTTTGGCATTCCAGCCAAAAAGAACGGTACTACCTACTTACTTTTACCATTGGAGAATCAGGCGGTACTTTATAAGGAATTTCCGTTGATTGGCACTGAAAAATTCAATCTACCTGTACTCCTACAACACAGTGATTTCCACCCAACAGAACTGAGAGATGGTATCAGAACCAAAATCACCAATAAGGATGAACCTGATCCAAGTGCTAAAAAAAACAGAAATGCGCTTACTGATTTCATCAGTCATTACCTCAAATTCATTGAGCAGCTATTACCAAAAGTTGAAAATGCCCATTTGGTAGCTAAGAGCGGTTTGCCTGAGCATGCGGATAGATATTCGAATGTTGATTGGTATGAGGAAAACATCCAATCTCCTATCAGACAATTCTTGCTCTCCAAGCCGATTGTAAAGACAGCATCTGGTGCACAAGTAAAAATTGAGAAAGCAAGATTCATTCTTTCAGAATTAGAATCCAGAAACTCACTTTTTGATTTGGCAAGCTCCATAATCCCTGAGCATCTTCCTGAAAAAGAAAGCATTTGGCATTGGTCAGAAATCATCGATCAAGAATTAGAGCAGTGGCCAACAGGTGTTCAATTTGACATCAATGACCTGGTAGCACTGGTTGAAACAAGCATTGATCTCAGTGAATATGAATCGTTTGAGTGGCTAAAAAGCCTTTATGAATTTCTTGCTGAGAACAAACTACTACACCTTGGAGATGTTACCCCAATCTACCCAACCGAGGCAAATCACTTTAAAGCAAAGGACAGTGAGTTGTATTTGCATCCTCAGATTGATGAAGAGTTTAAATATGTCTCCAAAGGTTTAGGAAGAGATTTAGATGAAGAATTTCTCAACCGAAAAGTAGGTAATGTAGAAGGAATCAAACCTTTCGATCTCAATAAATTTTACAACGACCTAAACAAGAATCTAATCAGTGACTTAAAGGTCGAAGACGCCACTGAGGAGCAGGCCAAATCCATTATTCGAATCAACAGTCTCTTTAAAAGTGATAGAGCTTTAAAAAGAGAACAATGGCTTGACGTAATTCAACAGTTATTACCACACCTGATTTCAGAGAGAAAAATAATTACTGTTAACTATGATAATTACTGGAAATCGGCAGAAAACTGGAGCGTAAGATATGTATGCCACCTTATTGAAAACTCAAAGTCACCAACTGCGTTTGCTGATAAATACTTTGAAAATCATGAAGACTCTTGTTTTAAATGGCTAAGTGATTTTTTGGCGTTTGTGTTTGATCAATCTGAGGACAACAGAGAAACCAATCTGAAAAAATCTATCATTCCTACACAAGATGATCAATTCAGGCCAAATGATGACTATATCTACGCAGAACAAGATTCAAGGTATTTCAACGAATCGATCAAAGAAATCTATAAAAACTATACGGAAAAGGGAGATCCCAAAAGATGGATTATTGACAACCGTATTTCGTTTGAAGACTTGGATAAAAAAAGACGAGGTGTCTCTGTTTTGACAAGGGAAATAGATAAGCTGTTTTTGGATGAAAACATTGAAAGCAAGGTGAGAAAAGGAGGTCTTTTAAATGAGATGTTCTTAAAACTAAATGACTGGTTTGAAACCTTCTCAAACCCAACCGAACTTCTCCCTACATTTTCAAGCAAACGCTCTACTCTTTATGTATTGGCACTTGGCGAAGGTTTCAGTAAACAAATCATGGAACTTCAAAACTCAGGTAAGTCTATAGAAGATATTACAGAATTAGCCAAGATTAAACTTAGCCCTGAGGAGATGAAAGTGTTTGAATCAGCTGCTGCTGAGCTGGGTACTGAAGCTCTTTTAGCAAAAGCCAAAGAAATGCTTGAAGCTAAACAGCAAATTGATAGATGGAAAACTATTGGTAAAGCAGCCGAAACAGCATTTGAAACAGCCATCGCTGGATTAGATGCTGATTTCAAAATAGAGAACCCTGATCGTGGAAAGGATTTTGAATTGATTTTAGAGGCAAAGGACTATTCTATTGAAATCAAAAGTGTGGCAAAAGGAAAAGAAAATGTCCGGATGTCTGCTCTGCAAGGAAGGACTGCTTCAAAAAGCCCAGATAATTACGCTTTATGTGTGATGACAAGACCCGAAGATAATCAGGAAGTTGACAAAGACTACTTCATCAAGGAATCCCAATTTGTAATTGATATAGGTCATAGACTTTCTGATAAAATTCAGAATTGGGATGAGGGTCTCAAAAAATTAATAATTGATGATGATGTGATGGTTTATCTGGATGATAAGACTGAATCTGTATATGTCAGAAGAGAAATCTGGCGAACAGGGATCAACTTTGAAGAATTTGTGGAAGTTATCACCAAACACTTCAATAAATGAAGCTAATCGACAATGTAAATACACGTTTGGGTGATGACCTAAAGGAGACCATAAGAAAAGGTAGTAAACTCAGTATTGCCGCTTCTACGTTCTCTATTTATGCCTTTGAAGCACTCAAAAATGAGTTGACTAAGATTGAAGAATTGCGTTTCATTTTTAGTTCACCCACTTTCATTGAAGAGAAGTTTCAGAAGGAAAGCAGGAAGTTCTACATACCGCATATTGTTCGAGAATCAGAGCTTTGTGGTGGTGAGTTTGAGTTGAGATTGATGAATCAACTCAACCAAAGAGCTATTGCCAAAGAATGCTCAAGGTGGGTAAAAGAAAAGGTCACTTTCAAATCCAATAAACACAACAATCAGCCCCTCAACGGGATGATTCATGTGAACCAGGGCAACGAGAATGCCCAAGCCTATTCTAACGTGAGTGGTTTCACCACTTCCGATCTAGGAATCACACATAAAAAAGGGTTTCCTACACTCATTCAAAAAGCGGAATATCCAGATAGTAAAGCCTACTTAGATTGGTTCAATCAGGTGTGGGAGAATGAAGAAGACTTGAAGGATGTGACCGAGAAAGTGCAGAAATACTTTGAGAGTGCTTACAAGGAGAACAGTCCTGAGTTTATCTACTTCATTACGCTTTACAACATATTCAATGACTTCTTAGACGACTTGTCTTTAGACAATCTACCTAACGAGCAAATTGGCTTTAAAGACACATTGGTATGGCAGAAGCTCTACAATTTTCAACAGGATGCAGTAATCGGTGCTATCAACAAATTAGAGAAGTACAAAGGCTGCATATTGGCAGATTCTGTTGGTTTGGGTAAAACCTTCTCAGCTTTGGGAGTTATCAAGTACTACGAGATGCGGAACAAGGACGTATTGGTACTTTGTCCCAAGAAGTTAGAAGCCAATTGGAATACCTACCGCCACAACGATAAGAACAACATATTAGCCGCTGATAGATTCAGGTATGATGTACTATTCCATACAGATTTAAGCCGTGAACGTGGTATCAGTAATGGACGTGAATTAGCCAATGTGAATTGGGGCAATTACGGTCTCATAGTTATAGATGAATCTCACAATTTTAGAAATAACAATACAGTAGTTGGGAAAGAGAATCGTTACCAAAAGCTGATGCGTAAGGTGATTCAAGAAGGTATTGAAACTAAGGTGATGATGCTTTCTGCTACCCCTGTAAACAACAGGTTCAACGATTTACGTAACCAGTTAGCTTTAGCTTATGAAGGTGATGCGGAGAACATTGATGAAAAATTAGATACCCAAAGTGGTATAGACCAGATATTCAGAAAAGCACAGCAAGCATTTAATATTTGGAGCAAATACGAAACTGCTGAGCGCACCACTGAGAAGCTGTTGGATATGCTCGACTTTGACTTCTTTGAAATATTGGACTCATTGACCATAGCACGTTCAAGGAAGCACATTACAACCTATTACGATACCACAGCCATTGGTAAGTTCCCAGACCGCAACAAGCCTGTATCTATTCATAGTGCATTAACTGATTCAGATGAAGTAACCTATGTAGATATTGCAGAGAAACTTACTCTACTCAATTTATCGGTTTATACACCCCTGAATTACATATTGCCGAGTAAGGTACAAGCCTATGCCGATTTATATGATAAGGAAGTACGATCAGGTTCAGGTAAACTATCCCAAGTAGATAGAGAATTGAGCTTGCGTATTCTAATGCGTATCAACTTGCTCAAACGTTTAGAAAGTTCCGTAGATTCTTTTCGTATCACTTTAGAAGGTATAATCAGCCAGATTGAAAACGCCATAAAAGCAATAGACAAAGGAGATACAGGAGACTATGAAGGCATACACAAAGTGTTGGAAGCCAAGGAAAACTATGAGAACTACGACTTTGAATCCAATTGGGCTGATGAAGAGCAAGTAATTGGTAAAAAGATTAAGGTTCACATTGCGGATATGGATACCACAAAATGGCGTGAAGACCTCAATGAAGACCTTGCAGTACTGAATCACCTTTGGAGCAATATCGTTGATATACGTGGAGAGAAGGACACCAAGCTTCAGCACCTAATCAGTCTCTTAGACCAAAAGGTAAATGAGCCATTCAATCCAGGAAACAAGAAGGCAATAGTATTCACTGCTTTTGCAGATACAGCCAATTATCTCTATGAAAATATCCATGACTATCTCAAGGATAATTATGGTCTCAATACAGCAATTATAACAGGTTCAAGAAGGTTATGCACCACCAAAAAGATACCAGCAGATCTAAATGCTATCCTCACTTGTTTTTCACCCCTATCGAAAGATAAAGCGCAGTTGTATCCAAGCATTTCAGACTCTATTGATTTACTAATTGCTACAGATTGTATTTCAGAAGGACAGAACCTACAAGACTGCGATTACCTTATCAATTATGACATTCATTGGAATCCCGTAAGAATTATTCAACGCTTCGGGCGGGTAGATAGAATTGGTTCCAAGAACGAGAGTATTACCATGGTTAACTTTTGGCCTGACGTTACACTTGATAATTATATCAACCTAAAGCAGCGTGTTGAGAATAAGATGCTCATTAGCAACATGGCAAGTACAGGTGATGACAACATTCTAAACACCGAAGAAAAAGACTTAGAGTACAGGAAAATTCAGCTTCAGAGACTACAAGAAGAAGTAATTGACTTAGAAGATTTGAGAGAAGGTGTGAGCATTACAGACCTTGGATTGAATGATTTTAGAGTGGATTTATCCAACATGATTAAAGAGTACGGTGAATTGAAGAATATTCCAGAAGGACTTCATGCAGTAGTAAAATCCAGCCCAATACTTCAAAGTGGTGTGATCTTCGTGCTCAAGAATGTAAACTCAAGTGTCAATATCAATAAGCTGAATAGATTACACCCGTACTACTTGGTGTATATGAAAATGAATGGCGAGTTAATCCTGAACCATGTAGAGTCTAAGAAGATATTGGATGCCATGCGCATGCTTGCTAAAGGCAAAACTGCACCAATAGAAGATGTGTGTGCTGAATTAGCGGAAGAGACAGATGACTACCACCAGATGGATGAATACTCAAACCTGCTGAAGCAAGGCATTAGTACCATTTTACAGAAGGAAGAAGAAAAGGAAGTTCTCAGTCTATTCAAATCAGGCGGCACAACTGCACTTCAGGAGAAAATCAAAGGAATAGAAGACTTCAAGTTGGTATCATTCTTAATTGTACGCTAATGGATTTCTTCAATCTACCTGTAAGAACAAAGGTTGGTCGAGTTGTTCCCAAGAATGCATTTGACGAGTACACCAACACCAAGCAGAAGAAGCTATTCACAGACTGTATTCAGCGTATTTCATGGACTCATAAGCTTTCTGCGGATACGGTAAACTTAGATGCTAAGGATATTCAGGAAATACAGGTTTTCAAGGTTGAACTAAAGCAAAAATCCGATATCCTTAAAATCCTTGAAATCATTAATAAGTCCATTCCATACCACATAGTGTTTTGGGTAGAGCATGAACAGGAAGCTTATATTTCAACTGCTTCTAAACACCCACACCCCACCAATGATGATGTTGCAGTGATTGATTGGACGTTTACTTCGGATTGGTTTAATAAAGACGATAACAGCTATGCATTTAACCTTAAAGGAAGTTTAGATGCCGTATTCAAAGATTTATGTGTTCAACTCACAGGTAAACCAGAATTAGGTAAACAGTCTTTAGGCTCAATTCTAAAGAACCAACAAGAAGTAGATCGCTTGAAGAAGGAAATCAGCAAACTCAAATCTGCAATATCAAGAAGCAAGCAGTTCAATGAAAAAGTGAGACTAAATCAAAAGCATATTTTACTTAAAAATCAACTAAATAAGTTGAACTAATTTTAAGCATTATTTTAACTCTTCATAAGAATCTTAAACCATTTTAATTTCGATTTTTATAAAGTTTCATTCATTATTCTCTCATTCAAAAAAGCATTGGGATTTAAACAATTGCACAACAAAAGAAGAGTTTGAAATTTTATTACTATTGCATTAATCCTCAATTCGTGAATCGTTAATTATTCCCTATTCGAATACGGAATATTCTGAATTGACTTTTTTAGTTTGAGTAAATTCTTGTCACATCGAGTGTTCCAAACTTTGTTTGGAATGTATCGAGATGGACAAGTATTTGGAACGAGAACAAGGATGAGAACGTTTTCTCAGTTTGATTGATTTCATTGTCATTCTCGATACACTTCGACCAAAAGGTCGAACCACTCGAACTGACAATGAAACCGTTTTGTC
>CAXFAI010000027.1:0-24318 GCA_964001305.1 uncultured Flavobacteriales bacterium | reverse complement strand
TGTGTGAGAACCTGCCCCATTTAAAGTATCTAACAAACCAATATACTTTATAGATGGTTGTGCTACTCCATTTACTTCCCAATTCACAGTTACTGAATCAATTTGATTTGCTCCAAAATTTGCAACAGTTGCATATACATTTTGAGAACCACCACAATAAACAGCTGGAGAATCTATTGACAATACTGCTGCATCATTTGTTCCTCCTAAAATAGAGTATTTAACTCCTCCATTAAATTGTCTTGGGTGAAAATTTGGATTTGGCATTGCTCCACCATAACCAATTAAATTACCGGTTTCTATGGTTACAATTCCATCCGTAAAAGGAGCTGCAGCACCTGCAGTTCCAGTTGTGTATGCAACACCGGCTCCTAAACTACCATTTACATAAAATCGGTAATTGGTTCCAGGAATTAAAGTAATTCCTATTCCTAATGGAACTGCTGTAATTGAACCTGCTCCATTTGCCCCTGAGGAAATGGTTGCTGTTCCAATTTGTGTCCAGCCATTAGCTGCACTAATATTAGGTGGCCCAACAGTATCTGTTGAGGTGTACCAAATATCTGTACTTCCAGTATTATTGAATGTACAATAAATGGAATCCAAAATCACGGTTTGAACCGAGCGAATTCCAAAAGTAACTCCAGCGTTTCCATTTCCTCCATTTAATGGGGGAACGGTATTCAACTGGAATTGGGAGTAGGCTGTTAACGTAAAGCCCACAAACAACGAAAGAACTAAGTATAGCTTTCTCATAATTGAATTAATTAGGTTAATATTAAAGGCCGCTAAATTTAATTAAAATTTAACTTAATTGAAATTAAAAGGCCAAAGATTTACTATAAATCTTTGGCCTTTTAATGTTTTGAATTTATGATTTTATAATTTTTCTAACAATGCTTCCTTTTGCTGTTTCAATTCGAATAAAATAAATTCCTTTTGGTAAGGATCCTAAATTAAACTTCATTCGATTCGAGGTAAAGTCAACGTCTATTTGTTCTTCAATTAACTTTCCTTGCATTGAAAGCAGACTGACTTTTCCACTTAGTGTTTGAAGAGATCTATATTCAATATAAAGATCGTCGTTAGTTGGATTAGGATATATTGAAAATTCATCACCAAACTTATAATCTTTAACACCTGTAATACAGCTATCTGCAATGAATATATCAGTCTCGATTGGTATTGGAATTCCATTCCCGTCGAGATTAACACAACCAGAATCAGAAGTTACTACTACAGAAAACTTATATGTTGAATCCTTTGATAGTCTCCACGCGTCAATAATAATTGTTTGCACTGAATCTTTCAACACCGAGCCATCAGGATATGTTATGGTCCAATCATAAGTATACTTTCTTCCTGCTTCACCTCCTGCATTCAAGACGATAGAAGTATCCTGACACACTGTATCATATCTTGCAGCAGTTGGAAAACTTGTTCTCGATGGAATTACATTTACGTAACCATTGATTGGTAGCAAAAAGGGTGAAGAACAGCTATCTATAATGGTTTCAGCATAAAGCGTATGGGTTGTATTTATAGCCCTCATAATAGTATCTAATCTTCCTAAAGGATCAGTAACAATATCATCTATTATAGAATCTTGCTTAAAATTATCTACAAAATCCCATTGCAATTCACCCGACGGTAAAGTATCTGTAGGTCTAAATAACGTTATATAAGATGAAGATGATGTATCTGTTAAATAAACATTTACTTGATTGATATTTGAAGGAGTTATTAAACCTAATGTTAAGGCACCAGGTCCACAACGCGAATTATCTAATGCTCTACCTTGGTAAGGCTTAATCACTTCTACCTTAACTGGCAATGTCTCTACTTGTCTACATATTTGAACTCTTAATTCAGAGGTAGTATCTAAAACAATCGAATAGAAAGGAGAGTCTACAGGTGGAGTAAATCCATCTAACCAAAATCCATTACCATTAGCATCTAGTAATTTTTCTTGCCATTGAATCGCACCAAAATAGTTTTCTACCAATAACCTAACTTGTGTACCATAGCAAACTGTATCATTAGGTAAAATGGAATCAATTGTTATTACTCCAGGTTCTCTTCTAGTTAGCACATTATCAAAACGTATATCGTTTGAAGAAATCAAGTCTGGGTAGAAGTCCAAAATCGTTTCAAACTCAAAGGTTGCTCCTATTTCTGACATATCGAAACTACTATCCATTTCAATAACCACAACTGAGTCTTTTGGTAAATCAGTAAGGTTGCCAAGCTGATTCCTAAACACATCCGTAGTTACTCTTCTATAAAGTGTATCCCAAGGCAAACCATTCTTTTTAATATTCACCTGAATATCAAGGGTATCAAGATCAAAATCTATCGGCAATGACCCATTATTTCTAACCGCTACACGGACCGATTGTGTATCTGTATAACAGCTCCATCTTTTTTCATTTGGTCTAATTAAAGCATGGGCCGCTGCATCAGAAGGAGCTAAGTCGTAAATACTAATATCATCAATCCCCATATTACTCATTGGTCCACTGCCTCGGAAACTAATAAATCTAAATTTAATCACCTTACCTGCATACTGACTTAAATCAATCTTTCTTTCTTTCCACGGTGAACTATTTCTTATATGATCTGGGTCAGCACCTTTTAAACTATCTATACTAACCCAACCAAAATCATCATTTATTTGCAAATACAAGTTACCCATAAGCGAAGGATCTGCCCCAAACATATGGTACCAATAACTCATTTCAGGAGAAATGGTATTTTGTAAATCAATACACTGACTAATGAGTAAGGTTGGTTCATTATTTTGACCGACATCAGAAATTGTCATGACATAAGTTCCATTAGAATTTTGGAGAGTATGATCAAAAGAGGGTCCTGAGGTTCCAATAAAATTCGGATTTAGCCCTTGTTGTAACTCCCAAGTATACATCATTGGTCCGGGAGCGACTTGAAGACCATTTCCGGGGTCAACAGGGTCCTCAAAATCAACTATATAAGGCAAATCTCTTGGATCACCATGTGTAATGTCATAATTGATAAAGAAATTGTTGGTTGTATCTATATCTCCTGGTAGATAAACCATAGCAGATATAAAATAGGTAGTGTAATATGACATATTTATCGCACTATCTAACACAAAGGTTTCTTCTTCACCCGGTTCCAGACTATGATATATCCAAAATGTATCTCTTTGATATTGTCCTACTGGAATTTTCTGAATATTTGTGTCGACTCCAAGTATGACTCTAAACGAATCAATTCGATCTACACCTACATTTTGAATTCTTAAATGCACTGAGTCTGCATCAGAATAAAAACATAAATCTTTAAATGGTCTATAAATTTGCTCTAATTCTATTTCTTGAGGTGGAGGGCTAATGACACAAACATCATCAATTGCATAATACCCACCTGGATCTTCCACAAAAAATTGAAACTCGACAAACTGACCTAAATAATCAGCTAAAACAATCTCTACTTTTTGCCAAGATTCAACTGCATTTACACCATATCCTTCAAGCGTATCAAGATCTATCCAAGCGCCACCAACTTCTCTAATTTTAACATACAATTTATGATTTGGGTTATCGGCTTGATAATTAAAACGAAGGTTGGCTGCAGATGTTGAAGTCAAATCAAAACAATTTGAATTCATCCAAGCTTGTTGTCCTGGCATTCCGCCTTGAAGCAACATATAAATATCATTCACTCCTGAAGACGACCCTTTAGCAGGCCCTCCGCCTTCTATTGTAGCTGTCCAAGCAAAAGACGGGCTTGTGCTTGTTGTCCAATTATTTGGAAGTAACTGACTTTGATAATCAGGCCCTTTGTCACCGTATGTCAATCTACTAAAATCTACACAACTTGGAAAAGGATTTGTTGTATTTTCAATTACCTCAAACAAAGTATCGTTAAATGCATAAGCATCACCAGGGTTTTCTGCCCAAACTTTAATCTCATATTTCCCAGGAATAGACATATCTGGTCTAAAGTTGGAGGTAAATTCAAAATTATATCTAGCTAATGGTACAATTAAACCAACTCGAGACTCTCTAACTGGGGGGAAGACAGTTACTGCATTATCCAAACCTGTATGCGTAACTTGATACCCCATGTTCAATTGTAAAATATTAGTAGACCCTGTATTCTGAACCTCTACTCTAACTCTTTCGCTATTACTTAAATCACAGTTTGAAATTGGTCTTTTGAGCACTTTTGTACTAACATCAATTAACTCTCTATCTAATATAGAAATATCATCAATTCCTATATCTCCTCCACCTGCACCATTTGCAGCTTCAATATAATCAGAACGAAATCGAATTTTCGCATTACTTACACCTGCAAAATTATCAAGGTTGACTTGCCATTCTTTCCATGGGTCAGTAGCCATTGCCATTTGTACACCTCTAATTACACTAACTCCACGAATCCATTGAGTTCCGTTATGAACATCAACGAAAATATCTCCAGTATTACCTCCAAACATATGATACCAGAAACTCAATAAAATTTTTCCATTTGCAGAATTAGACAAATCGACTGTATTACAAGCCATATCCAAACTTGCATCTGCCCTATTTGGACTATTTGAGAATGGTGTTTCTGTTACCATATAAATTCCATCTCCATTTCTTCTATCTGTTGCGAAAGTATGATCTCCTGAAGGTCCATTTGCAGGAATCGGTGGCACGTTTGTAGGTATCCCTGCCATGGTTGGTGCATTTCCTTGCCAAACATGCCATGTATGACCTGTTCCATTTGGAGAACGACTCCAACTTTTTAAGTCATCTTGAGGATAACCTGGATCCCCAACTTCAAATCTTTCGAAATCTTGAAAGTAATAAGGTAATCCTACTCTTCTATTCACAACAAGACGCTCTATTGCATTATTATCTGCAAGTGTATCTCCATTAGTTGTTGCAGATACTCGTACAACTTGTTCTCCAACACCTGTTAAGTCAGCACTTGCAGAAAAAGTAAAAGTTACTTCAGCGCCAGCAGCTATACTTTGAGGTATGGTATCAATAATTAAATTTCCACCATTATTCGTATACTTCACTTCAACAGAGTTAGCAGGTGTAGCTTGCAAACCAAAGTTTTTAACTTTTACTGTTATTGGCGCTGTTGAAGGCAAATTACAATTATCACCACTTGGACTACTAATCTCTGTCACCCCTACATCAACCGTACTTGGTCTATAAAGAAAAATATCATCAATAGCCATATTTCCCCGGTTACCAAAAGACCCTTTTGTACCAGAGAATCTCACTTGCATTAGGTTTCCAACAAATGGAGTTAAGTCAACTGTTCCAAGCGACCATTGTGCGGCTGCACTTGATTGTGTTTGCCCAGAAATGGTTAATAAATTTATCCATCCTGTACCTGTATCAGCCTCTACTGAAAGGTTACCCATCTGATTACCAAACTTATGATACCAAAAGTTTAATCCTGCTGAAGTTTCATTTGTCAAGTCAATACACGGAGAATAAAACCTAGCTATATTTGGTCCTGTTGTTGCACCAGTTGTACTTGTATACATAAAATATCCCGTACCCTTCGCTGTGGTGTGATCTCCATTTGGTCCTGTTGAAGCAGTTGGTGTAACCATATCTCCTTGTCCACATCTTGCATTTTGCACTTGCCAAGAATATTGTCCTGTTTCTGCATACCAACCATTCTGGATAACTTGACCCAACATTTCTTCACAAGAAGCATCACGGAATGTTTCCATATCTTCTGTAAAGTTTGGCGTTCTGGTATGATTAATAACTTGGTAGTTAAAAACGGTATCGTTGTAAAAATTAGGGTCTCCAGGTAGTTCAACCCAAGTTTTCAAATTGTATTTCTTACCAGTTACTGAAAAATTTGCTGTTTGTGTAAAACTAAATGTGGTTGTTTGTTCTGTTGGCAATATCTGATCGAAAGTATCTTTTACTGGAGGTAAATTATCAATCTGATAATACATAAACATAGAATCGGGCATTATGGTTAAAGTTCCCATATTATTTACCTCTACTTGAACTACTGAATTTCCTGAGATATCACAACCTGATTCTGGAGCAATTGCACCAAGCAAATTAGCATCTTTTGGTCTTGGTTCAAATATGAAGAAATCATCAATAGCCATATCACCAAGAGTGCTATTTCCTCTTGATGCTCTAAATCGAATTTTAATTCTTCTACCTGCGTAGGCATTTAATGAAACTTCCTTCTCTCTCCATAAATCAGTTTCTGAAGTTTGAGTTTGACCTAAAATCTGATCAACTCCATTAATCCAGCCATTTCCATCATATACATCTACAAAAAGATTACCCATACCAGAGCCATACTTGTGATACCAAAAAGACATTCTTGCACCGGAATTATTTGACAAGTCAATACATGGACTAATCGCAGAGGGATCAAATCCTGTATTTGAAGCTTCTGTATAAATATAAATACCTGTACCAAGTTGCCCATTTCCACCGTGGTCTCCGATTGGACCGGTAGAAGTATTATTTTGCACTCCGGAATTTTCAGACTCCCAGCGAAAAACAAAACCTGTCCGGTCTGTTGACCAACCATTATTGAAATTAGGCGGAATAAAAGAATTAAAATTTTGAGCGTAAGGTATTGAGACAGGACTCACGTTTTGGGTATTTCTAACAATTAGATTTTCTAAGGTGTCATTTGGTGTAAAACCATCACCAGTAGCATTAACCCAAACTCTTAAGTTGTAATTACGTAATGCAGAAAAATTAAATTTATTATTAAAAGTGTAATTCAACCTTGAACTAGGAGGCAGTACAGCATTCACATTCTCCGTATATATAGTCCCATTATCAACTTGATAAGACACTGAATAAGAATTCACCGGATTAGCCCCTTTATTCTCAATTTGAATGATTATATTTTCATTACTACCGTAGCCACAAATTGGAGAATTTGTTGAAGATGGGTACAATAAAGTATTTACACCCATATCCACATTTTGAGGATTTCTAATGCTAAACTTATCTATCCCGAAACCTTCGAACGTTGGAAAACCATCTGTTACTAAAGCAAACCTCAACTTAACTTGAGACTCACCTGCAAGACCAAGTAAAACATTCTCTACATTAATCCAACCATTAGAGTTATCGGCCCAAACTCCTGCTACATTGTTATTATACCAATTACTTGCAATCGGAGCAGCTGGCACTTTTGACCAAGTTAATCCGTTGTCAGTACTCGATTCCATGAACAAATAATCATTGATATTATTAAGAGAAGTTTGCTCCGATTTATATATAATTGCGAAACTAACTATAGGATCACCAATTGATTGACTAAAATCAAAGCAAGGAGATTCTAGATAAGACTGCTCGAAATTGTTATAGTTTCCTGTTAGGTTAGTTACCCAAGCTTTTTGACCAGAAGCTGCTGTATTTATATAAGGCAAAGGAGCGGGAGGAATTCCCAATTGCCAAGAAGAATTAGTTCCATAAGCAACCCAACCTGTACTTGCTCCTTCAAAATCCTCTGAATAGGTTGGAGAAAAAATGGGATCGTTTTCAATTGTTACAGCAGATGAATCATTAGCAATATTACCATCCAAGGCCAAACTGGTAAAAGCTTCAATAGTGTATGTTCCAACTGCGGCAAAATTCCCAGTAGTATTAAACTTATAAATTAAAGAATCATTCGGCAAAATAGTAGCTGTTACTGTTTCATTAACCGCAGCAGCACCATTTAAACTATAGGAAACGCCAAAATTGGAAGCTGGAGATGTTCCAATGTTTTTAATGGTAACTTCTATTGTATCTGCCGCTGACAGACCACAACTAGAAATTGGCCTGTTAATGCTAGAAACCTGAACATCATTAGGAAATGGCGAATAAATTTCAACATTATCAATTCCTACATACCAACCCCAATCTACTGGATCATTTCCATCAAAATAAGTAAATCGTACTTGACAGTTCGCATTGGCATAAGCAGAAATATCAACTACCGCATGAGGAAAGCCAATTGTACAAGGAGACGAAGTGTAGTTCCCACAATCATCAGTTGTTCGAGAAAAAACAACCACCCAATTTAAGCCGTCAAAAACTTCCACATAAAAGGAATCTGGAATGGTATTGTAAAAACGAACATTGTAGTCAAATTCTAATGTTGTGGCAAGGTTGGTTGCATTATTAAAAACAGGTGTCTTTAACTCTACGGTATTATCATTTGAATTTACACCTAATGCATCATCGTCAAAGTAAGCAAAAGGAGTTCCGTCTAAATTTTGGTTCGCATTACCAGCTGAATTATGCACCAAAGCACCATCGATTCCAAAGCTCCAAACAGCTGAACCAGAAACTGCAGTATTAGTCCAACCTGCAGGGAGGGTTGAAGTATTAAAGTCTTCTGCAATGTGGAAATTTTGTGCATTAAGGCTTGTTACAAACGCAAGCAGAACAAGTAGAGGCAGTATAATTTTCTTCATAGTTATGACGATAGATTTTACGAATCCCGAAAGTTAATCATTTTTAAACTTTCAATTAACAAACAACATGACGAAGACAAATGAAAATTGGTTGCTTAGAAATAAAAAAAGGCTCAATTTAAAAACTGAGCCTTTCTTATCATTAAATCTTCTTCTTAATGTTTCCCTATTTCTGTCAAATATCTTTCAGCATCTAGTGCTGCCATACAACCTGTACCAGCAGCCGTAACTGCTTGTCTGTATACTTTATCAGCTGCATCACCACTTGCAAACACACCAGGTATTTTGGTTTTACTTGTCCCTTTTTCAACAATTAAATAACCTACCTCATCCATATCTAACCAACCCTTAAAAATATCGGTATTGGGTTTATGACCAATAGCTACAAAAAAGCCTGTTACTTTTAACTCACGTTCTTCGCCACTCTGATTGTTATAAGCAAGAACTCCTTCAACCGTTTTATCTCCTAATACCTCTTTAACTTCATGGCGAAATAAGACTTCTATATTATCCGTATTCATCACGCGTTCTGCCATAATATTTGAGGCTCTAAACTCATCCTTACGAACTAACATGTAAACCTTATTACAAAGCTTAGATAAATAAGTCGCTTCTTCACAAGCGGTATCTCCACCACCAATAATGGCTACATCTTGTCCTTTATAAAAGAATCCATCGCAAACGGCACAAGCACTGACTCCAAAACCGTTTAAACGCTGCTCAGATTCTAATCCAAGCCATTTGGCTGAAGCACCAGTTGAGATAATTACTGAGTCAGCTGTAATTTCATGCTTTTCATCTACCCAAACTCGATGAACTGGACCCGTAAAATCAACTTTAGTCACTAAGCCAAAGCGAACATCAGTACCAAAACGCTCGGCTTGTTTTTGAAAATCCATCATCATTTCAGGACCATTGATTCCCTCTGGATAACCTGGGTAATTTTCTACATCATTAGTAATGGTTAATTGACCTCCAGGTTGCAAGCCCTGATACATGACCGGACTCATATCTGCTCTTGCAGCATAAATAGCAGCTGTATATCCTGCAGGCCCTGAACCGATGATTAAACATTTTACATGTTCTGTTCCTTTATTTTCTTCACTCATAATTTCAAAAAATTGAAGGATAAAATTAATCTTAATTACTCTAAATGATTCAGACTAATCTATGGGATGATTGTAAAAAAAGCTTAACTACTTAATGCCTTATGACAATTGACTCCAAAGTAAATGGATTTAAACTTTTTAAATCACTATGCTTGAGTAATATGACTAGGAATGATTCAAAAAAAAGTTTCAAAATGTTTAGTTGCCAAATTAGAATTTTAAATTTGCCCTTTTTTAGAAATATCGGGATGTAGCTTAGTCCGGTTAAAGTGCGCGTCTGGGGGGCGCGAGATCGGAGGTTCGAATCCTCTCATCCCGACAGAGAAAAGTCTTGTACTGAAAGTACAGGACTTTTTTCGTTTATTGCTTATGAACTAGTTCATAAGCAATAAACGAAAAAGAACTATTGAGCAAAACGAAATAAGACTTTGCTCTGAATCCCATCCACTCTAGGACCACCTAAGGTCATCCACTCATCCCAACAAACAAGCCTAACCATATTGTTTTGGGCTTTTTATTGAAGTTTTGAACAGTATAGAATAAAACAAAAAAGCCAGTTTCTCTAGTAAAAAAACTGGCTTTCAAATGGATGTCGGTTTCACCTATATATCCTAATTGCACTACTTGGCTGTAAAAGTATTTTCAACTTTTCAAGTTGTAAATACTCAAATACCATGATTTTTAGGATAAAAGGTGAAAAAATTATCGATGTACTAAGAAAGCACCATTTCTTAAAGCTACCGTATCTCCTGACGAACTCGCTGCATCACATGAAAATGTTCCTATGATGATTGCTGAACTGACACTATCAACTGTCATTTGTCCATTTATCGGTTCATAAGAAATCCCTGTTGAGGCTGACTCAATATAACTTAAACTATTCCCAAAACCCGGAAATGAATAAATGGTATCTTTTGGCTCATTGTTAAAACTAATTTGTAGAATATTTGATGGTGAGGATACCGAATTGGTTATTAAAATACTTATAAAGCTAGATTGATAAAATGGGCTTGTACTTGTTACAGGAACTCCATCAACTTCATAATTGAAATATTGTGATGGCAAATTTGCACTTCCCCCACCAGAACCTCCAGAACCACTACCATTTCTTCCTCCAGTTAATCCCGAACCATCATAATTTGGTGTTTGTAATAATCCCGCATCTTCATTCGGCTCTAGTTTTTCTTCCTTTTGACAAGCATTAAAAAACAACAAAGAGAAAAGTAAGGTTGAAAAAAATAAGGTATTGCGTATAATTTTTAGTTGAAATGTATTCACTTTATTCATTTATTGAGTTACTGCAACGAAGTTACCATTTTGAAAATTAAGCACATCTCCATTAAAGTTTTGAGCATTGGCATAAAAATTCCCTTTTACTAAGCCTTCTTGTGTATTAATTTCAGTGATTACCAATAAACCACTTTGAGCAAAATAAGTAGTTTCAAACGTATTTGTGCTAAAGCTATTTGAATTATATGAAAAAGATATGATGGGATCCGTCAAGTCATATGTTTTTAGACTCAGGGGTTCTCTAATTGTAAAACTTAATTGGATTGAATCACTATTCATAGAGGAATTGATTATTTCCGTTGTTCCCGATTGATTGGAAGAAGTATACCGATTACAGAAAGTAGAATTAAATGGTAAACCTTTATTTAAATCAGCATACATATTTCCAAGGAATGGAATATGCACATAAACATCATTAAATTGACCTTCGTCAATTACGAACAGCTCTTTACTTGAACCACTTAAATAGACTGTTGCTTCAAAAGTTCCAGAGATCAAACTATTCTTTTCATCAAATTCTAAAATTGAAATTTCAGCATTGTTTTCCTGATTAACATTCAATGAGCCATATGCAGAGCTTCCATCTGTATATGATATTTGATTCCTTCCAAAAGGGTCCCCAAAATAGACTCCTTGCTCTATTCCGGATGTTGTAAAACTGACTACTTCATCTCCTTTAGTTGCCATTAAAAGCAAGCGATCATTTCTAAATTCGGCATAAATATTTTCCGTTGAAAATGGGTATCCATCTACTTCAGCATAATACTTTCTGTTCGACAAAGCCAACAAATCTTTATTCACAAAATCCTCTGCTGTTAAGGGTTCAGGATCTTCACATGAACCTAAAATTAAGAGGACCAAAAGGTATAAAATGTTTCTTTTCATTTTCTATTCTTAACCTGCCCAACCTTCTCGGTCTAAGCTTCTGTATTGTATTGCTTCTGCTAAATGATTCGTTTCAATATGCTCCGATTGCTCCAAATCTGCAATGGTTCTAGACACTTTTAAAATTCGGTCATAAGCCCTTGCAGAAAGCCCTAATTTCTCCATTGCATTCTTCAACAATTGCTGACCGGCTTCATCAATTCTACAAATTTCTCTCAACTGCTTAGAACCCATCATGGCATTAGAATGCATGTAATCATTTTCTTTATATCGTTCATGTTGAATTTCTCTAGCTCTTACTACACGATCTCTGATTTTTTCACTTTTTTCAGATAATCTTTTCTCTGAAAGTTTCTCAAAATCAACAGGAGTAACCTCAACATGTAGGTCAATTCTGTCAAGCAAAGGTCCTGAAATTTTATTCAAATATTTATGTACCATTCCAGGAGCACACATGCACTCCTTTTCTGGGTGATTGTAATACCCACAAGGGCAAGGATTCATAGAGGCTACAAGCATAAATGAAGCCGGATAATCGACGGTAAATTTTGCTCTTGAGATGGTCACCTTTCGTTCTTCCATTGGTTGACGCATAACTTCCAAAACAGTACGTTTAAACTCTGGCAATTCATCTAAAAAAAGAACCCCATTATGTGCCAAAGAGATTTCACCGGGTTGTGGAAAGCCACCACCACCTACAAGTGCTACGTCACTAATAGTATGATGAGGAGAACGAAATGGACGCAAGGTAATTAAAGAAGCATCTGATTCCATTCTACCAGCTACCGAATGTATTTTGGTCGTTTCGAGAGCTTCCTTTAAACTCAACGGCGGCAATATTGTTGGAAGCCTTTTAGCCAACATCGTTTTACCAGCACCTGGTGGACCTATTAAAATGACATTATGTCCTCCTGCCGCTGCTATCTCTAAAGCTCGTTTAATGTTTTCTTGGCCTTTAACATCTTCAAAGTCAAAGCTTGAATTATCAAGATTTTTATAGAATTCCTTTCGAGTATCAATCTTAGTGAGTTCTATTTCCTGTTCTCCATTAAAAAAATTGATTACTTCAATAATATTCTCAACTCCCAAAACATCGAGACCCTCCACAATAGCAGCCTCTCTCGCATTCTGTTTAGGTAATATGATTCCCTTGAATCCTTCCTTTTGAGCTTGTATCGCGATGGGTAAAGCTCCTTTCATGGATTGTAAGCTACCATCTAAACTCAACTCACCCATGATAACGTACTCACTTACCCGATCAGGTAAAATTTGTTCGGATGCAGCTAAAATTCCTGTTGCAATGGTTAAATCATAGGCAGAACCTTCTTTTCGAATATCTGCTGGAGCCATGTTAATTACGATTTTCTTACCCGGAATTTTATACCCATTATTCTTAAGCGCAGCTTCAATTCGTTGCTGGCTTTCTTTTACCGCACTATCTGGCAAACCAACTAAATGAAAATTAATTCCTTGACCAATGTTCACTTCCACGGTAATTGTAATCGCATCTACTCCATAAACTGCACTTCCAAATGTTTTTACAAGCATAAGACTGTCGTTTTCATTAACTTCGAACAATATACCAATATTAATTTATGTTACGCTATTTCTCTTTATTCCTATTTATTGTAAGCAGTTTGACTACCCATATAGTTTATGCTCAGAAAGTTGAACTGTATTCTGCAAACCTATTTCCCGCCGAGCCATACGGAGGAACTGAGGAACTTAAACGATTGGTAAAGCAGTGTATGGTTTATCCGGCTTGGGCTATTGAGAACGAAATAGAGGGCGAGGTTTTTATCGACTTTAAAATTGATGCTGAAGGACAAATTTTAGAATCAAAAATTTCAGGAACAGACCATGAAAGTTTGAGAAATGAAGCTTTTCGAATTTTTAAACGAATTCATTGGATTAAAGATGAGGGACGCTCTGGAAAAGTAGGAGGTTATGATAAAATTAAAATAGAATTTAATTTAAAGAAATATCAAAAACTGGTAAAAAATAGAGGCTACACTGAGCTTCCTTTAGCTGTTGATTCTGTTTCAGATGACATGAAGGTATACACCATCAATCAAGTTGAAGATCAACCTCAAATAAGTAATGCAAAAAATGTAAATGCTTTTGTAGCAAAACACTTTAAATACCCTAGCATTGCCATACAAAGAGGCATTTCAGGAAGAGTAATTGTTGACTTTGTAATTGAGCCTTATGGACTAGTTTCCAATATTCAAATTATTGAATCTTTACCTGGTGGTTGTGATGAAGAAGCCAAACGTCTGGTAAAAATGATGGAATGGACTCCAGCACTTCTTGAAAATAAAGCAGTAAGATGCTTATATCGTTATGAATTGAATTTTGTGAATCCCGGAGGAGTTATACGCTAAGGTCTAATTGCTCTTCTACATATTGAATCAAGGAATGAATCACTTTTATGTGAATTTCTTGAGCTCGGTCTGCATATTGTGAAAAAGGAGCTCTAATTTCTATATCACAAATCTGAGCCAAATCACCTCCATTTTTTCCAGTTAAACCAATCACTTTCATTCCCTTTTCATGAGCTGCTTTTGCTGCATGAATTACATTTTTAGAATTACCCGAAGTACTAATGGCTAATAAAACATCTCCTTGGTTTCCCAATGCTTCAACATATCTTGAAAAAATAAAATCGTAACCAAAGTCATTGGCCACACAGCTAATGTGTGTAGGGTCAGAAATTGAAACAGCTGCTAAGGCCTTTCTATTTTCTTTAAATCTCCCACTTAATTCTTCTGCAAAATGCATGGCATCACTCATTGACCCCCCGTTGCCGCAAGAAATTATTTTACCCTTTTTAGAAAGACTTTCAACAAATAAATCTCCTGCTTTGGCTATTTTATCCATATTGGATGTTTCAGCAACAAATTCATTTAAAACGGACTGTGCTTCTTCTAGGTTTTTAATAATTCCAGCTTTACTCATGATGATAAATTATAAAACAAAAATAAAATAAGCTTCAGAATGCCTGCTACTGAAAGTATTTTTTATTTTCGCTGCAAACTCTTGAAAAGATGAAAAAGATACTATTTACACTGATTAGCTTTACTTTACTACTAACCGCTTCTGCGCAAGATGAGCCTACTTGTTATCAAAAATATGCGAAAGTTTTTGAAGTAAGAGGTGCAAATGATATTACAGATGGCGAACACAATGTTGTAGTTACTTTGAGAAAAGGAAGCTTTGCTGATTGTTTTATCGGTCGTGTGAAGGTATTAAACGGTGTAATTTTAATCAATACCATACAACTCACTTTTGTTGATGGAAGCTATGAACCTTTTCAAAGAGAATACAAATACGATGACCCGATTACTATCGTAAATGGCATTTCTAAAACCATGGTAACCAAAGATGAAGAATTGGTAAACATAATGTTTGTAGACTCTATAAAGCCGAAGAAAAAAGCCTTTAAACGAGCTCCTGAACCAAACTTTGACCTTTAATTTTTGGCTAAGCCTTTCTCTGCTTGATAAGCCGAAATTCCACAATCTAAAAAGTCTTCGTACTCCTCAACATCGGGAGTATAACCTACTGGATTACCTAACAACTTTCCTTCAGGACTTAGCATGACATAATAGGGCTGAGAGTTGTTATTAAACACTTGTGTTTGAAAAGTAGCCCATTTATTACCAATGGTTTTTATTTTCTTCTTTTTCAATTCATTCCCCGCCATATATTCAAAAATACCTTGTTGATCTTCAGGTAGCTTCACTTTATCGTCCACGTACAATGAAACCAGTACAAAGTCTTCTTCCAATTTGTCTTTGATTTTTTGCACTGTCCAAACCGATTCTTCCATTTTACGGCAGTTAACACAAGCCCAACCAGTAAAGTCAATCAATAGTGGTTTTTTCTGTTTTTGAGCCTCTGCGATGGCTTCATCAAAGTCCATAAATTCAGCATGGAAGGTTTCTTTTTCGTACCAAGAGTAAAAAGTTGGTGGCGGGAAACCGCTTAACAAATTATGGTTCCAAGGTGAATTTTTTAAGACGCCAGGTGCAATGTAAATCGTAAACGCTAATATTAATGCCGCAAAACCTAAACGGAAAGGAGAAATTCGACCTAAAGGTGAATCGTGTGGAAACTTAATTAAACCGATTAAGTAAGCCACTAAACCTGCTCCAATTAAAATCCATATTAAGAAGAAAGTTTCTCTTTTTAGTAAACCCCACTGCTCTACCAAGTCTGCATTTGACAAGAATTTAACGGCTAAAGCTAGTTCAATAAAACCTAAGACCACCTTTACTGAATTTAACCAACCTCCAGATTTTGGCAGCTTGTTCATCATAGAAGGGAATGTAGCAAAAATGGCAAAGGGCAAACCCAATGCTAAACCAAAACCGCTCATGGCAGCTGTAATTGGCCAAGGACCATTTTTAAGCGCATTTCCAAGCACAGTACCTAAAATGGGACCCGTACAGGAAAAAGAAACTAAAGCCAGCGTTAAAGCCATAAAAAAGATACCTAACACTCCACCCACTTGAGAAGCAGAATCAGCTTTGTTGGTTAGTGAACTAGGCAAGGTAATTTCGAAATAGCCGAAGAAAGAAATGGCAAAAACTACAAAAACCACAAAAAAGATGATGTTTAACCACACCGATGTAGCAATTTCATTCAAGACCTCAGGGTCTGTATTAAAATGAAAAGGGATACTCAAAATGGCGTAAATCGCAAAAATGAAAAAGCCATATAAAACCGCTTTTCCTACTCCCTTTCCTTCTCCGTCACCTTTGGTAAAAAAGCTA
Organism: uncultured Flavobacteriales bacterium; assembly: GCA_964001305.1. Classification (GTDB taxonomy): domain Bacteria; phylum Bacteroidota; class Bacteroidia; order Flavobacteriales_E; family Vicingaceae; genus CAJXMH01. Next base: position 7,804 of record CAXFAI010000027.1, on the reverse strand, counting down.
ACCGTAAGCGGAATCATTGGAAAAACACAAGGCGTAAGTAAAGCAATTAAGCCTCCTAAAAAGCCAAAAAGAAAAACTGTCCAAACGTTGGAAACTTCTGTTTTTTCTTCTCCACAATCAGATACTGGATTCTCCAAATCAACCAAAGGCAAATTAGGGATAATCGTGCTCACATCAATCTTTGCTTCTTCTGCTTCTAAATCAAGGGCATTAACCGCTTTTCCTGTTTTTAAGTTAAACACAATTTCTGTGAGTTCTGGTGGCAAGCACATGCTTTCGTTGCAAACAATGAATTCAAATTCAACAACTACTTCATTCGAATCATTTCCCACTTCACGTACAAATTCTACTTCCTTTTCATAGTAATCCAAATGCATTTCTGCGGTAGCGTCAAAGGCTGAGATTAATTCACCCATCTCTTTCGTTTCTGTATCCGCATCCAAGGCTTTATTCACATAAAACTTGGTTGCCATAACTTGCTCTTCTTCACTTTTTTGCTTTTGCGAATACAAGTGCCATCCTTCTCCTATTTTGGCTTTAAAATGTAGCTCGTATTTACCTTCTTCTTTTCCATTGGTAACAAAGTATTCCCATTCAGTTGCATCCTCAAAACTGTTGTCAACCATAGCATCAGTATCCACTTTGTTCGTCGACTCAGCTTCTTTTATATCTTGACTTGCATCACCGGTTTCTTCTGGCATTTCCTGAGAAGTCGTTCCACTTGCAGGCACCTTAAAGTTTAGATCCACATACTCAGGCGGCAAACATTTTTCTGCATCACAAACCATAAAATAAACCTCAGCGGTTAATTCAAAGCCATCTGGGGAAGTCGGTTTTACCTTTTGAATGAAAGTGACTTTTTTCTCGAAGTAATTGAGATCCATGTCAAAATTTGGATCGTATTCCGTTTTGGCTTTTGGCTCTTCCACTTTTCCAATTAAAGTGTATGCATCTCCTTCTGGGAAAGTAAATTCGGTTGCAATTGGACCGTCTTCGCTAGGTAAGGTTTGCGAATACAAGTGCCAACCCTCTTCAATCTGTGCAGTTACTTTTAAGGCAAAAGTGCCATCTTTTAAATCTTCTACTTCGGTTTCCCAACTAACGGGATTAAAGACTTGTGCTTGTGCAGAAAATGCAATTAGAACGCTTAGAAAAGCTAGGAATATTCTTCTCATATGGGTACCCTTTATTCAGAAACTCCCAAAGGTAATATTATTTGCTTGTAGAAGTAAAACTTATGCTGGAATGCAATTCGTCATTTGCCCCTAAATTAAAGTGCTTTTTGATCCAATTCACAAACAAATAAAGTAAAGGAGTGTCAAAAGCGGCCACCAAAACTTTGAATAAAAATCCATTGACCAACAAATCCCAAAATCGAATCCATTCAATTACTCCAAACACACACAGCAGTAACAATACAGAGGCTGTATCAACAAACTGAGAAGTCATAGTAGAAGCATTATTTCGAAGCCAAAGATGCTTTCCTTGAGTTAAGTTTTTCCAAAAATGATAGATGCGAATGTCTATTAACTGAGCCAATAAATAGGCAATCATGGAGGCCGAAACAGCAACGCCAGTTAATCCAAAAACTTTGTTAAATGTTTCATCTTGTATGGGCGACCATGAAGTGGCTGGGACCACATTGGCTAGCCAAACAATTCCCAAAACAAAAACAGTGGCAAACAAACCCGAAATAACCACTTGATTCGCTTTCTTTTTACCGTAAATCTCAGAAATGATATCTGTGATTAGAAAAGTGATTGGATAAGGCAAAATACCAACCGAAATCTCGAAAGTATACCAATCGAAAAGTTGCCATGAAAAAAATTTCTGAAAAATTAAGTTCCCAGCAACCAAAGAAGCTATAAACAAAGCTGCTAGCACTAAATATAAGCGTTCGGCTTGTCTATTTTTTAAAGCGTCCATTTCAGTCTTATCACTTTTTTGGTCTGCGTATCTAATTTAACTTGCTCGCTTATTCCAAACCCTAGTAATGCAATTATGTTTTGATTGTTTTCAAGTAACCAAAGCTCTTTCTTTTTCATCAGTGGCACTTTTTGGTCAATCAATACATCGCTAACTTTTTTCTTTCCTCTCATGCCTAAAGGCTGAATTCGGTCGCCTTCTCTCCACTTTCTAAGTTTGAGTGGCCAACTTAGCTTATCAGCATCAAAATAATAGGTTGATTCTTCCTGGAATTCTACTTTTTCTAAGTCGATTTTCTCCACCTCAAGCTTTATTGGCGTTTCGATTTTGGTTGGATAATTTTCAATAATCACATCAGCGAATACTTGATTCACATTTGCTTTCTCAATGATAAAAAGCCTTTCTCGATCAAGATTTATCACATGAGTTTTTGATTCAAAAAGTTTCCCTGAATTCGGTTTTCCAGAAATTTCAATAAGGCTTTCTATTTGCTGATAATTAAAGCCTAAGGGTGTTAACAGTTCAGCTAAAACCAATTTTGGGTAACGCAAGTGAGTCAACTTTTCAATGGCAATAAAGCCCTGCTCAAAATTTTGCAAAATCGTTTGCTTCTCTTCCTCAATTACTTCCTGATAAAGTTGTTCAGCCTCCTTTAATTTTTGCAAATTCTCTTGCATAATCTGCCTAAACTCCGGATTTCTTTTTTCCCATAAGGGAAGAATTTCCAGCCTAAAAAAGTTTCGCAAATAGTTGGTTTCCGTATTTGAAGCGTCTTCACGAAAGGGCACTTTAGCTTCTTCAGCTAATGCTCTAATTTCTTCTTTTGAATAAGAAAGCAAAGGCCTTAAAATTCCCTCATGCTCTTTTATCCCACTCAAGCCTTTTAAGCCAGTTCCTCTATTCAGATTTATGAAAAAAGTTTCAATACTATCGTCTAAATGATGAGCTGTAAGTAAATGCGTAAAGCCATTTTCTTTTTTCAATTCTTCAAAAAAATCATATCTAATTTTACGCGCTGTTTCTTGAGTCGACAAAGACCATTTTTTCGCTAATTTTTTGGTTTCAGCCCGATGAACAAAAAGTCTCACATTCAATTTCTCCGCAAAATTTCGCACTAAAACCTTATCCCCTTCTGAAGCTTCCGAACGTAATTGAAAATTAACATGTGCCACGCTATAGTTCACTTTAAGCTGATGAATAAGATACCACAGCAACATGCTATCCACTCCCCCACTTACGGCCAACAAAAAGTTAGCAGAAGCTAAATTCTTGTAATCTTGTTTTAGTTTATTGATTGCTTGTTCGAGCATAGCCTAATTCTGTTGTTCAAAAATAGCTTTTGCTTTCAACAAACACTCTTCATATTCTTTTTCAGCATCCGACTGATTGGTAATGGCGCCACCCACGGTTAAGGACAAATATTGTTTTTGCGTATCGTAAAGGAGACTACGAATCACCACATTGAAATCAAAATTCCCGTAAGGATCAATGTATCCCACACTTCCAGAATAAAGCTCACGCTTCGTTTTTTCATATTGGTCAATTAACTTCATGGCCGATATTTTGGGAGCGCCTGTCATTGAGCCCATGGGATAAGAGCAGCGAATAGCTTCCGTAAAGTGAACATCACTTTTTAAAGTACTACTCACCGTTGAAATGAGCTGATGTACTTGAGGAAAAGTATACATCCCAAATAATTCCTCCACTTTCACCGAACTTTTTGCTGCCGTTCTTGACAAATCGTTTCGCACCAAGTCCACTATCATCACATTCTCGGTTTGCTCTTTCAAGTCATCACGTAAAGCCGTTTTTAGCTGTTTATCCTCTTCAGGATTCTTTCCTCTTCTATAGGTACCTTTAATGGGTTGAGAGTATAACTTATCACCCCTTTTACATAAATACCTTTCAGGTGAAGCCCCCATAAGTACATTTTGATTTTGCTTGTAAAAACTAGCAAAAGGCATAGGCGAATGAGTATTTATTTGATGAAAAAAAGCTTCTGGCTGAAGTTGAATCTGCTCTTGATAAAACCCTTGACAATAATTGACTTCATAAATATTTCCGTATTGAATTTCTTCTTTCAGCTTTTCAATTGCCTTTAAATAATCCACTTTGGAAAGTCTGGCTTTCATGGCTGAAAGTTTTTGCTTGGGAAGCACTACCGCATCTTTCAGTCGACTGACCCAATCTAATATAGGCTTAGCATCTACATCAAAATTGCAAAAACATTGAATCGTTTGACTGCTTCGTTCTTGAAAAACCAAATAGGCAGGCTCAAAAAAAGCCAAATCTCCAAAAGAGAAATTTCCTTCATGCCTACTTTCTAACTTCTCAATTTGATTTTTTAAATCGTAACTCAAATGACCAAACAACCAAGATGGGCTTTCTTGATGGTAGCTCTTGAGTTGTTCAAAAGCCAATTCTTTAGGTTCAAACAAACGGTAACCACCAAAGGCAGCAATAAATTCATATTGCCCGTATTTGTCTTGATAATGGTTTGAATGTAGGATAGAAACATGTTTAAAATGCTTGCTAAAATCAAGCAAATGCGAAAGCACATCTTCTACCTCATCCGCGGCTATTTCCTTAACTTTCTCCACCAAACAAAGGTACACAAGCAAAGCCCTATACTCTCTTAATTTTTCATTGATGACTAAAAAAGAAATCCTGCTACATTTTGAATCACTACTAAAAGAAAAGATGGCTGCTTGTGATGCTGAAATCAGAGACATACAGTTGTCCATGTCCTCAGAAACCAAAAGTTCGGCTGGCGATAAGCATGAAACCTCGCGAGAAATGATGAAGCAAAGCCGAAATCAAGTGGAAAATCAATTGGCCCATTATCAGTTACAAATGCGCCAAATAAAAGAACTTGAAGGGAAAAAATCTTCTTGTGTAGAGGCCGGTTCTTGGGTGAGTACTGAGGAGGAAGAGTTCTTTTTTGGACTTGCTTTGGGGAAAGTAAAACTTGGCAATAGCAGTATATTTGCCCTATCTACTCAAGCGCCAATAGCACAAGCATTTTTAAACAAAAAAGCTGGTGAAAAAGTGGAGTTTCGAGGAAAGATTTTCACCCTATTAAACGTTCAATAAATGGGCACAAAACTGCTGTACTACTTGTTTTTACTTCCTTTAAGTAAACTTCCTTTTGGGATACTCTACTTACTGTCTGACTTAACCTATTTGGTTTTGTACAAGCTCATTGGGTACCGAACTAAAGTTGTTCGAGGAAATTTAAAGCGAAGTTTCCCTGAAAAATCAGAAAAAGAAATTTTGCGCATTGAAAGTGAATTTTACAAGCATTTGTGCGATGTAATTGTAGAAGGAATTAAAGGTTTTTCGATTTCTAAAAAACAAGCACAGAAACGCATGAAGCAAAGAAATCCTGAACTCATTAACCAATTTTACAAAGAAGGCAAACAGGTTATTTTAGCCGGTGGTCATTATGGAAATTGGGAAATGTTTGCGGTAGCCATTGGCATGGCTTTAGACTACAAAACTGTGGCTTTGTATACGCCATTGAAAAATAAATTCATGGATAGTAAAGTGCGTGAAAGTCGCTCCAAGTATGGTTTAGGCATGATGCCCATAAATGAAATTAAGAAGAAATTGAACGACCAAAAAGACAATTTGTATGTCACCATTTTTGGGGCTGACCAATCGCCAAGAAAATCACAAAAAGCCTATTGGATGAACTTTTTAAATCAGGAAACTGGGGTTCAATTTGGCACCGAAAAATTTGCCAAAGAATACAAAGCAGCCGTGGTTTTTGGAAACATTCATCGCCTGAAAAGAGGCCATTACGAAGTAGCTTATCAACTTATTTGTGAAGACGCTACGCAAACGCCATATGGTTACATTTCTCAAGCTCATACCAAACTGTTGGAAAGAGAAATCATAAAAAAACCAGAACATTGGCTTTGGAGTCATAAAAGATGGAAGCACCAAAGACCAGAAGAACTTCCGCTAAACCAAGAGCTCGATTTGCTGTTGTAAGTATATGGGATTAGTAGGAAACTTAGTAAAAACAGCCATTACCATTGGCCATGAATTAGATTTCAGCAATGAATCGGCAAAAACGCAACAAGAAAAACAATTAACAGAATTATTACACAAGGCCAAGGACACCGCTTTCGGCAAGTATTACGGATTTGAGCATATTCTAGAAAGTGCGAATCCAATTGAAAGATTTCGAGCACAAATTCCACTGCACAAATACGAAGACATTGCCCCATGGTGGGAGCAACAACAAAAGTTTCCGGACATTACGTGGCCAGCTAAGCCTAGTTATTTTGCGCTAAGCAGCGGAACAACAGGAAACAGCTCTAAACGAATTCCAGTAACGGAAGATTTATCACAAAGCATGCGTCAAGTTGGTGTTTCACTTGTAAAAGAACTACCCAATTTTAATTTGCCAGAGCCTGTTTTTGAAAGCAATATTTTGATGCTAAGTAGCTCGGCGAATTTAAAAGAACATGAAAATGGTCACTTAGAGGGTGAGATCAGCGGCATTAACGTGCATAAATTCCCAGACTGGTATGATTTGTTTTATCAGCCAGGTAAAGAGATTGCAGCCATTGATAATTGGGACGAAAGAGTAGCAAAAATTGCAGAGGAAGCCCCCAACTGGGACATTGGCGCTATTGCAGGAATTCCTTCTTGGGTTTTGTTGATGTTGCAAGAAATCATGAAAAAGCATGAGCTTGAATACATTCAAGACATATGGCCAAACTTTTCGGTTTATGCCAGTGGCGGTGTTGCCTTTGAAACTTATCGAGAAGATTTTGAAAAACTATCGAACAAGCCTTTACTGATTATTGACACCTATTTGGCCTCTGAGGGTTTTTTCTCTTATACAGCAAAGCCAGACACCATGAATATGCGTTTGGCGCTTTCTCATGGCTATTTCTATGAGTTTATTCCATTTAATGAAAAAGGAGTAGATGACTATGGAGAAGTGAAGGAAGATGCACAAATTTTAAGCATTGATGAAGTTGAGCTTGACCAAGAATATGTTTTGGTTATTTCTTCTTGTGCTGGGGCTTGGCGATACATGATTGGTGATACAATTAAATTCACTTCTTTAAACCCACATGAGATTAAAATCAGTGGTAGAACCAAGTTTTTCTTAAATGTAGTTGGCTCTCAATTGTCTGAAGAAAAAATGAATGAAGCCATTGTTCAATTAGCCGATAAACATTCCATTAGTATTAATGAATTTATGGTTGGAGCTATTAAGAATGAAAAAGATGAACACATTCACCAATGGGTTGTCGTTTCTAATGATGAAGCTGACAATCAAAAATTGACCACTGATTTAGATGAAATTCTTAAGTCCAAAAACAAAAACTACGGAGTAGCTAGAAGTAAAGCTTTAAAAGAGATTCGCTTAAAAAAGATTTCTAAAGAAACTTATAAGGACTTTTTAGAATCTACAAAAAAGGCAGGCGGACAAACCAAAACGCCCAAAGTGATGAAAGCAGAAAAAATGACTCAGTTATTGAATTTTATCGCCTAAAGATTAAAATAAGGTTCTAACAACTCTTTATCTTCAGAACAAACAATCACATCTTCTTCGGGCATGTAGTATTTCATAATCTTAGACTTATATGATTCGCTAATGCTTTCATGACCTAAAATGAATTTCTTTGTAGCTAAAATCTCTTCGTGAAAACCATTAGCAATAGCGATGTAATCCGCATCATGCTCCACCACTTTTTTAAACTTTTCTGAGAAATAATACTTCAAACCATACACAATCATTTTAAAATTGCTGTGCTGTTGGTAATCCATAATGTGCCCTAATTCGTGAGCAAACCAACCAGTTAAAACATCTTCTGAAAGCGTATTTAATTTTAACTTCTTTTGATCTCTTACG
>CAXFAI010000026.1:0-105302 GCA_964001305.1 uncultured Flavobacteriales bacterium | reverse complement strand
GCTAGACCTAGACCCCCCCGTAAGTTCGGCAGACAAGAAGATCCGCATAGAATTAACGAAAAAATTCGTGCGCAAGAAGTACGTGTAGTTGGAGACGACATAGAGCAAGGCGTGTATTCAATTGAGAAAGCATTAGCAATGGCCAATGAGGCAGATTTAGATTTGGTTGAAATTTCACCAAAAGCTAATCCGCCAGTATGTAAAATCATTGATTACAAAAAGTTTCTTTACGAACAAAAAAAGAAACAAAAAGAGATGAAAGCTAAAGCAACTAAGGTAGTTGTTAAAGAAATTCGCTTTGGTCCTAATACTGACGATCACGACTTTGATTTCAAGTTAAAACATGCTGAAAAGTTTATTAAAGAAGGGGCAAAAGTGAAAGCCTATGTTTTCTTTAAAGGACGTTCAATTCTATTTAAAGATCAAGGACAGATTTTACTATTAAAACTAGCTCAATCTTTAGAGGAAATTGCAACAGTGGAATCAATGCCAAAAATGGAAGGTAAGCGTATGATTATGATGCTTTCTCCAAGAAAATCTAAGTAAATTCAATTAATATTAACTCAATAAATTAGAGCAATGCCAAAAATGAAAACTAATTCCAGCGCTAAAAAAAGATTTAAGCTAACTGGAACTGGTAAGATCAAGCGAAAGCATGCTTTCAAAAGTCACATTTTGACAAAGAAAGAAACTAAGCGCAAGCGTAACTTGACACACTCTACATTGGTTCACAAAGCCGATGAAGCAAATGTGAAGTTACAATTGTGTATGAAGTAAGATCAACCCCAGGTTATCGTAATTAACAAATTTAAAACAACCCGGATACTCGCTCAGTAAAAGTGTTTAACAAAAACCGCGATTATTCAAAAAACGATTAAGAAATGCCAAGATCAGTAAATGCAGTTGCTGCAAAAGCAAGAAGAAAAAAGATTATCAAACAGGCCAAAGGTTACTTTGGTAGAAGAAAAAATGTTCACACAGTAGCGAAAAATGCTGTTGAAAAAGGTTTGCAATATGCATACGTAGGACGTAAGCAAAAGAAAAGAAACTTTAGAGCACTTTGGATTCAAAGAATTAATGCTGCTACTAGAGAGCACGATATGTCATACTCTCAATTCATGGGATTGCTTAACAAAAAAGGAATCGAATTGAATAGAAAAGTATTAGCAGACTTAGCGATGAATGATTCAACCGCTTTTAAAGCAATTGTTGATGCAGTAAAGTAATAAATACTTCAATATAGTAAAGCCCGACTTAATAAGTCGGGCTTTTTTGTATCTACAACTATCTTATAAAGGAATAAACGAAAAAGCCGAAGATAAATCTTCGGCTTTTTAAATTGATTTTTAATCTTAAATAAATTATTTCTGTAAGATTATTTTGAATAGTTTATCTGATTGATTAACAAGTCTTAAAAAGTATACACCATTATTCAAGTGACTAATTTCTATAGGTGCTGTGTAGGTATTTCCCTCAATGCTTTCTTTGTGCACGACTCTACCTCTTAAATCAAGAATCTCAATTGTTCTATCAGAAGATAAATCATGAAAACTAAGGTTTACTTGTCCATTGGTTGGATTTGGATAAAATTCAATTGAATTCTTTTCTTCTACACTCAAGTTTAAAGTTTCTTCAACTTTCATTCTGCTTGTTTGAACAGGTAAAGAGCTACCACCTGTAGTAAATGATCTTGTAGTAGACCAAACCGTAGCGGTTGCTTCGTCAAAACGGCAAGTAGATCGAATTTGCCATTCATATGTAGTATTATTTGATAATGAGTTTAACCACAAATATGTAAAGCTTGCATTCACATTAACCATATTCCAGGTGGAAGAAACTGAATCTTTATACCTAATTTGATATTGTGAAGTATTCAAATCTGCATTCCAAGTTAATTTTGCTTTTGTACCTAACACCCATTGTTCATTCATCCCACTAGGTGTTGAACAATCATTTGACAAGGTTCTGAAGTAATGGAATGCTTGTCCACTCCAAATTCCATTACAATTTGCTTTAACAATGTACAAGTAGGATGTATTAGGCGTTAAGCCATTTATGACTAAGCTATCTACTGTAGTTGTAAACAAAGTCTGCCAATTTGCTTGTCCTGACTCTTTATATCTAACCAAATAATAAACATTTGTTCCTCCAATTAACTCATCCCAGTCTAACACAGCTGAAGTAGAAGTGATAAACTTCTCATTCAAGTTTGAAGGAGTAATGTCAGCAGGGCAAGCACTACCTCCAATTGAAATACTACTTGATTCTGTACATCCATTTGCATCAGTCACGGTTAAATCATATGTTCCTGCCGCAAGGTTAGAAATATTTTCAGTATTCATCGCATTGCTCCATAAATAAGTATAAGGGTTTGTCCCCCCTGATGCATATGCTCTTAGAGAACCATCATTTGCTCCTACCATAGAAACATTTTGATTCATTATTATGTCTGACCTTAGACGATTTGTTGAAGGTACTGAACTTGAAGCAGAGATTGTACAGCCTGAAGCATCAGTTAAGGTTACTGAAAAGTTACCTGAGGCCATAGCAGTTTCTTTTGAGCTTAAGGTATCTGCATCTGCCGTTATTTTCACATTATCAAAAAAGCCATAGTCACTTCCATTTTGTTCTGCTTTTAAAACAATATAACAAGTTGTGGCTGAAGAAGAAATCGCGATAGACTCTGTTCCAGAACTAGTAAAATTCGAGTTACCATCTACAAATTGCACTTCTCCCATTGAAACTCCATCTTCGAAAACTTCATAAAACATATCGTCTCCGGTGTCAAAGCCATTTACCCCCCAATCAAATTCAATCTTTACATTTGAAAAGGAAGATATGTTCTGACTTGCAAAAGTTAAAGTATGCTTAAAAGCTCCTCCACCATTACTATTATTAATATCAGACATGAACCAAAAATTAGTTCCATCAGTTGGGTTCAAGCTATTTCGAGCTCCATCAATTGCCCAAACATCACCACTTGTGTTATAAGTCACAGGAAACTCGGTATAACTCCAAGTATCGGTAGCACTAGATTCAAAACTTTGTGCAGCAATACTAGCTGATTGAATATCTTGTGTGCCTGTTGACCAATCAAAGGTGTAAGGTGCAGTTCCTCCCGTAGCTTTTGCTATTGCTGAACCATTATTATCTCCAAAACACTTTGGTGAAACTAAACTATCAAAAACAAGTGATAAGGCAGCAGGTTGATTGATTGTAACTTGATCAGTTGAAGAACAACCATTAACATCTATAACAGTCACTAAATAATTTCCTGCGACTAAGTTAGAAATCGTAGAGCCTTGTACATTATTACTCCAAAAATAGGTGTATGGACTTAAGCCTCCCGTTGAAGATATATTTATACTACCATCTGAAGCTCCTGCACAACTTGCATCTGCGGTTAGCAAACTACTAACTACAGGAGTAGGTTCTGCAATGGTAGCTGTTGCTGTTGCAGTATTGCTATTTCCATCAGTTACGGTAACCGTATATGTACCTGCAACAAGTCCATTAATCATATCAGTCGTTGAAGTAGTTCCAATAGTCGTTGCACCATTTGACCAAGAGTAGGTATAGTTCGCTGTTCCATTAGAAACAGATACAGTAGCCGAACCATCTGCCCCACCAAAGCAACTTGCATCAGTTGATGAAGTTATGTTTGCAAACATAGAACCAGCCAGATTTCCTGTTGCCATTAAATTATCGAACATAATGTATTCACTTCCTGCTCCATTCAGAACTGAAATTCTGAAAACAAGTGATGTGCCAGAAACATTTGAAACCATTACCGTTGCTGTATCAAAATCATCAACCAAAGTATGACTTGCATCACCAAGTCCATTATAATTGATAACCTTAGTATAAGTTGCACCACCATCTGTTGAGTACTCAACATCAAGAAAATCATCTGGCTCATGGCCTCCTACTTCTTGTGCAAAAACGGATAATGAAATATTTGTATACCCTGATATACTTACCGGGTTTGATTGCCAAACTTGAATACTATCAATGTCTCTTGCTTCAAACATCTCACTTTGTACTTGAAACCAGTCTGTAGAAGCTGTTAATCCAGCTTCATTTACAATAATATTCCAGTTAACACTGCTAGTATCATAAGTGACTGTAGTTCCTCCTACTGCCCCTTTACCATTTTGAGATGTAAAATCTTCTGAGTAAATGGTTGTTTGTGCTATCAGTCCAATGCTCATTAACATTGAAAAAATAGAAAATGTAATTTTTTTCAAAACGTAACTATTTTATGATTAGATAATTCAAATGTATAACAATCGAATCTATTTACCTCATATGAAATTGTTAACTGTGGGTTAAGGATTTGGAAGAGTATTCTATTCAGTAGGTCTTTAAACATTTTATTCTCACTACTTTTGCACCCTTAAAATTTTGGCATGCGCAAATATTTAAATCTTTTCGACTTATCACAAAAGGTAAACTACAAAAACGAAATACTTTCTGGCTTAACTGTTGCTATGGCACTAGTACCTGAAGCTGTTGCTTTTGCATTAATTGCAGGGTTGTCCCCTTTAACTGGTTTATATGCCGCCTTTATGATGGGGCTTGTGACTTCCATTCTTGGTGGAAGACCCGGAATGATATCGGGAGCGACTGGTGCCGTAGCCGTAGTTCTAGTTAGTTTGGTAAAAGATTATGGAGTAGAGTATGTTTTTGCCACTGTTATTTTGGCAGGAATCATGCAAGCTACAGCGGGATTCTTGAAACTAGGAAAACTGATGAGATTAGTGCCTCAACCAGCTATTTTCGGATTTGTTAATGGCTTGGCGGTTGTCATTTTTATGTCACAACTTACCGCATTTAAAGATGCAAGTGGCAATTGGCTTAGCGGAGAACCACTTTATATCATACTAGGATTAGTGCTGCTTACCATGTTAATTATTTGGGGATTACCTAAGCTAAGTAAACTAATACCATCTTCTCTAGTTTCTATTTTAGTCATTTTCGGAATTGTAATGGCCTTTGATATAGATACGAAATCTGTTGGTGACATTGCCTCCATTAAAGGAGGCTTCCCTCCTTTTCATATTCCTAATGTGTCGTTTAGTTTAGAAACGCTTTCAATCATACTACCTTATGCTTCTATAGTAGCTGGTGTTGGACTTATTGAAAGCCTTTTAACTTTAAACATTGTTGATGAAATCACGGAAAGTCGTGGACGAGGCAACAAAGAGGCAGTAGCTCAAGGAATCGCCAACATTTGTTCCGGTTTATTTTCGGGCATGGGTGGTTGCGCCATGATTGGTCAAAGCTTAATCAACATTTCATCTGGAGCAAGAGCTCGATTATCAGGAATTGTGGCTTCTGTGATGCTTTTAGTATTTATCATGTTTGGCTCAAGTCTTATTGAGCAGCTTCCTATTGCAGCTCTTACAGGCCTTATGATTATGGTTTCTATCGGAACTTTTGAATGGGGAAGTCTAAGAACCTTTAACCGAATGCCCAAGTCCGATATTTTTGTAATGGTAACTGTAACGCTGGTTACAGCCGTTTTAAAAGATCTTGCCGCAGCGGTTATAATTGGTGTTATTATTTCAGCTTTGGTATTTGCATGGGACAATGCAAAGCGCATCAGAGCAAGAAAGCATGTAGATGAAAATGGTGTTAAGCACTATGAAATATATGGTCCTTTGTTTTTTGGTTCAACAACTGCTTTTAGCGAAAAATTTGATGTACAAAATGATCCACAGGAAGTAATTATCGATTTTGCAGAAAGCAGAGTGGTTGATATGTCTGCCATAGAAGCTTTGAATAAAATAACAGAACGATATCACAAAATGGGTAAGAAAGTACACTTAAAGCATTTAAGTACAGACTGTCAAAAGCTGCTTAAAAATGCAGAAAAACTGATTGATGTAAATGTGATGGAAGATCCAACCTATAAGGTAATGACGGATACCATATAAAAAAAAGTCCCCCGAAAAAATCGGGGGACGTACTCAAAATTTATGATGATAGCAGATTAAACGACTTTCACGTTTACTGCATTCATACCTTTCTTTCCTTGTTTAAGCTCATATTCTACAGCGTCTCCTTCTTTAATCTCGTCGATTAATCCTGATACGTGTACAAAGTGTTCTTCGTTTGAGCTTTCTTCTTTGATAAAACCAAAACCTTTAGTTTCATTAAAGAACTTTACAGTTCCTGTATTCATAATAAAATAAAAAAATAATTAGATGGCGAAGGTAAAGTTTAATTTAGACCTTATCGCATTTTTAAGATTATTTATTTTAAAATATTTAGCCTCAAGACATTAAGAGAAGGTCAATTTTTCTATTTATTTTTTTGTAAAAAAGTAGAGAATAAATTAAAAAAATGTTTTACATTTGCCGACCTGCAAAAAAGCAGAAAGATCTATAAAAGCTTGGTCCGGTAGTTCAGTTGGTTAGAATACCTGCCTGTCACGCAGGGGGTCGCGAGTTCGAGTCTCGTCCGGACCGCAAAAGCCTTCCTCCATGCGGCGGAGGGCTTTTGTTTTTAACACAACGGTCGAGTAGCTCAGCTGGATAGAGCATCTGCCTTCTAAGCAGACGGTCACAGGTTCGAATCCTGTCTCGATCACCAAATCGGATTGGTACAGATTGTTGTTGTCAATCCGGTTTTTGTTTTTATCCAATCCCTTACATAAATAAGGGATTGGCATGAATAGAATGTTTATCCTCTCGGTTCGAAATTCATTGTTTTCCCAATCATAGCTGATTCCTTCGGGAAACATTAGCTCTTGAAGCATTTCACTTTTCACATGATCGCTAGAAGTCCACGTAGATGTGAGATTCTGGCTCAAACTAACCACCCAATTTATATAATTTTCAAGGTTCGAACTCTCAAATGATGATTTCTCTAAAATCTGCTCTACTTCTTGTTTTTCAAGCTCAAACTTATGACTGTATTTTTCAAATAGAAACTTGTTAATCTCTCCTTCTACAAAACGAAGCTCAAATTGCTCTATTTTTCGATTAATCTCAGTAAGTTGCTTTTCGTAACGTTCTACTTCAACCTTGGTACTTTCATTGAATTTATCAAAGACAAAATTCATCCCTAGCTTAATGTGGTCGGCTGCTGCCTTATTTACTTCAAACCGCTTTAGAAATTCCTCAAATTGCAAATGCATTTTCTTTTGACTCCTATTGTTCTTGCAGCCTTTTGTTCTGCACTTATAATAAAAGAGATTTTTAGCTTTTACTAAATATCCTGTTGTTGGTTGACCACAATCTGAGCAAGAAACAAAACGTTTTAACGGTAAATGAACACCGATATCCTTTGAGTGCTTGCCCTTTTGGAATTTACCCTTCAATATCTCATTTACTTTTAAGAAATCTTCAGGTGAAACTAAAGGCTCGTGCTTTCCTTTAACGATCTCTCCTTCTAAAAGCGTATTGACAATTTTGCCACAATAAAATGGATTCCTGAAAATATCTGATAACCGCTTTTCATTAATCCATTTGATGCCCATTGTTTTTAACTTCTTCACAATGTCTTTGTTTGGCATCAATTCATCTATCTTCCACTTCCAAGCATTGCGTAGAATTTTACCGTCTTTATTCGGAACGATTTTATGCATGTTAGATCGAGTTCCGCTATTGAGGTTTACATAACCTTTCGGTAAGCAAAAAGGCCAATAACCTTGACGAAGCCTTTCTGATAAGCCTGTCATTGTCCTTTGCCTTCTAATTTGATTATCGTATTGACTGAATATAAAAAAGATCGACTGGTGAAATTGGCCGTGAGGTGTAGAAGAGTCTACTCCTTGAGTAATGGAAATGAGATATATTCCCATCTTAGCTAACTTGTTACTTATATCTGCACCACCAATGCCTGTTCTTGAAAAGCGATCAACTGCATAAACCAAGATGTAACAAACCTTTTTGTTTTTCTTAGCATAATTAACCATTCGTTGAAACTCTCTCCTTTCATCTGTTTTGGCTGATTCGCTCGTTTCTCCGAAATAACCAATGATCGGATAGCCTTTTGCCTCAGCATATTCCTTGCACATTCTCTTTTGAGTGCCAATACTTGCATTTAGCATTTGATCAGGACTAGAGACTCTTGTATAAATGATTGCCCCATTCCCACTTCTTTGATTAGCTACACTTCGGAATTTCATGAATTCCAAAAAAGCATCATCGTTTCTTAATTCTAAATCCATCATGCTGCTAATCTTTTAATGTTATTACTTGTTTTCTTTTGTTCCAATAAAAACAATTGATACATCATTAAGCAATACCTTTCAACACTAATAATGTATTCTTCTGCTTCTTTCCTTGTGAGTTTTTCAAAGCCTTTTGTTGTTAATACTTTCTCAACCGTTAAAACGGAAGCGAACTTGTCCTTCTCCTTTGCATCGTTGCGAACTTCTACATTCATCGTTCTCCATTTTCGCAAGAAACTCCTTCTCCTCTAAAGTTTCTCAACTGTTTATACTGAAGCTTATTCCATAAGCTCTATTAATTCTCGCTCAATTTACCATGTACCAATTCTATTTGATTTGGATTTAAAAATTTTGTTACCGTTCCTCTATCATTTGTAAAGGTGATGTCCTTGTACCCCTGACTTGTTATAATCTCTAAGAAACGTGCTTTAACGTCTGTTCCTTCTTCCTTTAGAAGATCAACTTTATTACCTTCACTATCAATGATTAACTCTATTAGAGAGTTCTCTTCAATCATTTTCAATACTAATCGCTCTTCTTCTGATATAATGTCTAATATGTCAGCTGCCAAGTGCAGTTTCTTAGTTTCTATAAAGTCTCTAATGATCTCGGTTATCGAAATAGAGAGATAGAAATGCTGAAAGAAGCTGTAATATCTATCATTCTCTAAAATATCTTTTAGCTCTTTATCTGTAACATGAATCACTTCCGCATTCGCATTAATCCAAAAGGATAAGTGTTTTTTATTATGAATAGAATCCGTGACTAAATGACTGAAGTACGTTTGGAGCTTGGCTTGTCGTTTTAGGTACTTCCTCTTTTTCTCTAATTCGTCTAATCCGGGCTTTTTAGCATATACTTCAGGTTTTTCAATGATAACCCGATCTATCATCCCATCTATGTCAACCGCCCAAATGGGTAGCCCCATCATTCGATCTTTAACCTGCCTGATGATCTCAAAACGGATGCCAACATCCTTTAGTTGCTCAATGATGAGAATCCAAACATAGTCAATGAAACTAAAGGGTGTCTTCCCTCTGCTTGTTTCATCACTAAAAAATAGACCTTGTTTTCTCCAATGATTAATATACTGAGGTTGAACCTCAAAGTCTTTAACTGCAAAGCGAGGTTCGTTCAATTTTTGGAATAAGCTCTCTTGTTTTCCCCCTTCTATTTCCTTCCCTAAAGCACGCAATTCTTCCATTGTGCACTAAATTAAAAATAACTATTTTAATTTCCAAATTATGTAACAAATATTAACATAATATGTATAAATAATATTTTTTAACCCGCAATTTATATAACTTATCAAAGTGAGAATCACATTAACAAAGAAACTGTATTAACCTTAGCAATCGTCATGAGAAAGCTCATTTCAAAAATCAATGGTTGTGGTGACAGGTAAACTTCAAGTAGTGTAAAACAAGTTAGTTTAACGTTAATGCCGTTAAAATCCTTTGTTTATAAGGGGTTTAAAGTAGTTGAAATCAACGCCAACTAACGTCTTTTTACGGAAAACTAACGGAAGTTAACGAAGGGTTAACGTTAAGATTTGCATTAACCTAGGTGACTTTATGTTTACTTCCCCAACTTCAAAATCCTGAAAGCTCCCTTGCTTACAATTCCAAAAATGATTAATCCGATAATTAAATCGGGGTATTTGCTTTCGGTAAAATAGACCAAAGCTCCTGCTACAATAACACCAATATTGATTACAATGTCATTAGATGTAAAAATAGCAGATGCTTGCATGTGAGCTTCTTTACTCTTTGCTTTCTGTATTAAATACAAGCTGACTGAGTTGGCTAACAAGGCTAAAAATGCAATGGCAATCATGCTTTGAAATTGGGGTATTTCAGATTCTCCGAAAACTCTTCTCACAAGTTCAACTAAACCAAATACAGCTAGGGTCAGTTGGAAATAACCGCTCCATTTTGCTACCTTCTTTTTCTCTTGTACCGCTTTTCCAACTACCATTAGGCTCATCCCATACACTAAGGCGTCAGCAAGCATATCCAAAGAGTCTGCGACTAAGCCCATAGAATCTGACAGCCAACCGTAAATCAACTCAATTAGAAAAAAGCTGAAATTGATAATCAAGACTGCCCAAAGCACCTTCCGTTCATTCTCATTAGAACTTTCCACACTTTCATAGCTATCAATTTCAGCTTCCGTAACTAAAGTTGTTTTTAGTTTTAGTTCGGATAAGTAATCTAAAATAAAAGAAGATTGAGTAGTATGAATCACATCCAACTTTCGATTGGGAATATCAAAATCAAGGTATTGAACACCCTCAACTTCTTCTAATTTCATACGGATCATTTGCTCTTCAGAAGGGCAGTCCATTTCTGCGATATTGAAAGTGGTTTTCTTAATCATCCTTGAATTCTACAGCTTTCTTTATCCAATTCAGTTTCTACCGTACAATGGGAAAAATGGTAAGGTTTTAATCGCTCTTTTACCTCGTTCTTTATGGCTAATAAGTCACTTAAACTTTGAATGTTCTTCAATTTCAAGTGGGTACTAAAAACGTGGTGTTCTCCTTCTTGCGACCATATATGCGTATGATGAATGGAAGCGACATTTTGAATCTGAACTAATTCCTCTTCAATTTTATCTATGCTCATATCATCGGGTACACCTTGTAAGAATATGGTTAACGTTTCTTTCAGGCGTTTGATAACTCCGTATAAAATGTAAGCCGCTATAAATAAAGATAGTGCAGGGTCTAAATAGGGTGTCTGTTTAAACTTTAAAATGATAGCAACCACCAAAACAGCAGCCCAACCCAATACATCTTCTAACAAATGCCATGAAACCACTTTTTCATTTAGGGTTTTCCCTCCACTTAACTTCCAAGCTGCATAACCGTTAACGGCTACTCCGATGATGGCAAAAATAATCATTCCATCAGCATCAGAAAGTTCAGGTTCTATCAACCGTTGGATGGCTTCATAGATAACATATACTGAACCTCCAATCAATACCAATGAGTTGATTAAAGCTCCCAATAGCGAAAACCGTTTAAATCCGAAAGAGAATTTTTTATTGCTTCCTTGCTTGGATTTCTTGTCTAAATACCATGAGATACCCAAAGAAATACTATCGCCCAAATCATGCACCGCATCTGAGATAATGGCGACACTATTCACATAAAATCCTCCGAATATCTCGAATATGGTAAACCCGAGATTCAGAAAAAAAGCAATTTTTAAGTTTTTGCCGGATTGATGGCCGTGATCGTGATGATGTCCCATAATTATCTTTTTACTATCGTTGCCTGTGCTAATAATTGTTCCAACTCAGATGCTAAAGGCAATGGTTTAAGAGGGGGAACATTTGCTCCGCCCGTATTGCCTATCGGTACTTTACCAACAAATGATTTTACTCCACCAATCAGTAATCTTGGTATCTGTCCGATAATTTCTTTGGTGTTTTTTATTCTAAACCCGAATTGTAACATTTTCCAATGCACATAAGAGTGCTCATAAGGAAAGGATTGACCAATGATGTGTGCTCTTTCCAAATGTTGCCAAGCCTTTTGGAAGTTATTACTTTGAAGTTCTTGCTGATAGCTTTGCAACTCCTTATTATAATGGGGTTTAAGAACCTCAGGTAGTTTTGTATTGAATTTCATGGTAATTGTATTATAAATCAAAATTAGCGGTGCAGAGTATGCAACACCATTGCATTTTAATGTGCATGCTCAGCTTCTCCCTTTTGCATTTCGGCAAGCAAATAATAGGCATTGTTCCAAGCTACTTTAGCATTTAAAGGAAGTTCTTCTTTCAAGCTGACTTGTGTCCAACCGTCGCTCGATAGTATGGTAATTACCTCCACAGGCGAAAACTCCCATTCTTCCTTGTGTTTTTCTGCTTTAAAAATGTAGTCTTTCCCATTGTTTCTTATAACAGCTGCATCAGGTAAAGCAGTTCCGGTAGTATCTCCGGTTAAAATTCTTCCACGAGCGTACATACCGGGTAGCAGTAAACCACTTTTATCGTCAATCTCCGCATGAATGTGAATGGCTTTGGGGTTCTGCTCAAAGTTCTTTCCTACAGAATAAACGGAGGCTTCTAATTCTCTATCCACAGATTCTACTTTGAATCTTATTTTTTGTCCTTCATGTACTTTAGCCACGTCTTTTTCAAATACCATGAAATCAACATGGATATGTTCCAAATTCACAATTTCAAACAACTCGGTTTGTGGTGTAACGTATTGCCCTGTTTTTACTTCTACTAAGCGTACAAAGCCTTTTATTGGAGAACGAACTGCTATTTGTTCAATTATTTTACCGCTTTCAACGGAGGTAGTCGAAATCCCTAAAAGTTTTAACTGTGCCGCCAAACCATTAACCAATGATTTTTTGGACTGATAATCTGCATTTATCTGCTGTAAGTCTTTTCCTGATCCGACCTTTTCATCGTACAACTTTTGTTGCCGTTGAAATTCTTTTTCTAAAAATTGAAGCTCATTCCAATTGCTGTTGTAATCGCTTTGCAATCGAATGAGGTCAGGATGGTTAATGTAAGCCAATATTTGTCCTTTTTCCACTTTATCCCCTTCAATTACTTCAATGGAAATAATGTTTGCTCCAATTATTGCGGTTACTGCTGCCTCATTTTGAGGTGGTACTTCCAATTGCCCGTTAGTTTCAACATAAGCGGAGGTATTGCGAAACGGAAGGGTATCTACTTTCATTCCCAAGGCATTAAATTGCTCTATGGAGAAGTGAATTCCTTCTTCATGTGTTTCCTCACTCATTTCCTGATGTGATCCATTTTCGGAATCATGATTGTGAGCTTCTTTTTTATTTTCCGTATCTCCACAAGCCCATAATGCCAAAAGCAATAGGATTGGGAGAAGGTTCTTGAACTGTAATGTTTTCATCTTTATTTCGTTAAATAATATTCTAAATTAAATTGACTGTTCAGGTATTCCTGATAGGTTTGCCAACCCTCTTTTTCAATCAGCAGGGCATCTTTGACCAATTGTAAAAAGCTGATGTAATCAATAGCACCTTCCCGATAGGCGAGTAAGGCTGCTTGGCGTTGCTCTTTGGCCAATTGAAGAGCCTCTTTTTTATAGTATTGCCAAGCCGATTGCCATTTGGCATAACGTTGACGGGCTTGCTGATATTCGCTCTTCAATTGCAGGGTCGTCTGTAATTGCCGTTGCTCTGCAATTTCACGATTCAGCTTTGCCGCTTGCACTTTGCCTTTTTCTACATTGAAAAAGAGGGGAATGTTAACTCCCACTTGATATTGGTAAAAACCACTTTCTCCACCTACTTCCTGCACCCCATATTGGAGGTTCAGTTGCGGCAGATAATTGGATTGGGTGGATTTAATATTCTGCTCGGCAAGTTTTACTTTTTGAGCTTCCATTTTCAATAATGGATGATTGTTCAGGGAGGTGTCTAAATCAAGAAGTAAGGTCTCCGCTTCCACAGTTGAACTAACCGTATAAAGGGTGTTTCCGATAAACCATCGGTTAAATTGTTGAAGTGCGATCATATAATCGCTATAAGCCTGTACCTTTTCGTTGCTGATTTTCTTTGCCTGATTGGAAGCTGAAAGGTAGGCTAAGCGAGAAGTAGCTTCTGTTTCATACCTGATTTTAGCAGCTCGCTCAAAATCGCTGAAGGTGGAATCTAATTCCTGATACAATTGATACAATTGCTTTTTGGCATACAAATTCCCATAATCCTGTTTTACCGCATATTTCAATTCTACATTGCTTAATTGCAGATTGCTTTCTGCCAAGGCAATTTTTTCCTTTTGCAGTTTGTTTTTAGCCGCAATAGAAAATAGGTCTATGTTTTGTTGTTGAACACCTACAAGCGTTCGTACACCTTCATTTTCATTGAGTTCTTCTCCACCTGTAAAAACCGAAGTTTTTCCAAAATCCCAAGCAGTTTTTTTCAGAGCTTGTTGACTTTTTACCTCTAATTGACTTGCTTTTAAGGCAGGGTAATGCTTTACTACTTGCTCTACAGCATCGTCTATAGAAATAGGAATAAGCTGCTGATCATTTTGGGCTTGAAGAGAATCGTTGGAAAAAATACTCATCATCAAGAGCAATACTCCTGTAACGATTACAGGTTGAACTTGTGTTGAACGCTTGTTTCGACTTTCAACCCATCGGTACAACAAGGGAAGTACAAACAAAGTCAGCAAGGTAGCGGAGATCATACCACCAATAACTACAGTTGCCAAGGGTTGCTGCACTTCAGCACCTGCCGAAGTAGATATAGCCATGGGTAGAAAACCTAAAATATCGGTTAATGCTGTAAGAAGAATGGGGCGAATTCTTCGCTTTGCACCCAAACGTATACGTTCGTTCAGGTCGTTATTGCCTTCTTCCTTTAATTCATTCCAACCACTAATAAGTACCAACCCATTCAATACCGCAACTCCGAATAGTACAATAAATCCAACTCCTGCTGAAATACTAAAAGGCATATCCCTCAACCATAATGAGAAAATTCCACCAATAGTAGCCAACGGGATAGCCACGTATATCATTACGGTTTGTTGAATGGATTTAAGGGCGAAAAAGATGAGTAGAAAGATTAATCCTAATGCAATGGGAACTACCAATTTTAGCTGATTGGTTGCTCGTTCTAAATTTTCAAAAGCCCCACCATAACGAATGTAATAGCCGACAGGAAGTTGCAATTCTTCATCTAACTGTTGTTGAATGTCGTTAACCAATGATTTAATGTCTCTTCCACGAACATTAATTCCTACATAGGTTCTACGGTTGGTATTGTCCCTGCTGATCTGCATCGGACCCGACTGATAACTGATGTCAGCTAACTCTTTTAATGGGATTTGAGAACCATTGGAAAGGGTAACGTAGAGGTTTTTCAGGTTATCAATGTTTCTTCGGTGTTCCTGACCCAAGCGAACTACCAAATCAAACCGTCTTTCGCCTTCAAATATCACTCCTGCTTTACCACCTGCAAATGCTGCCTCAATCAGTTGATTTACCTCATTAACAGATATACCATATTGAGACAATTTACTGCGATTGTATTTTACGGTCATTTGGGGTAAACCCGTAGTGGCTTCTACTTTCATATCGCCAATACCTTTAGTTCCTGCAATTATCTTGCTGATTTCTTCGGCTTTTTCTGCTAAAACTTCAATGTCTTCCCCATAAAGTTTAATTGCAATATCCTCTCGAACTCCTTCCAAAAGCTCATTGAACCTCATTTCAATCGGTTGGGTAAATTCATAATTCACTCCCGGGATCAGTTCCAACTCTTCTTTCATCATTTCAACCAATTCATCTTTAGAGTTAGTTGTAACCCATTCTGATTTGGGAGCTAAGATTACAAAGACGTCTGCCAAGTCCATCGGCATAGGATCGGTTGGTACTTCCGCAACTCCTATGCGACTGACAATTTTCTGAACTTCGGGAAATTTATCCTTGATAAGTTGCTCTATTTTAGTAGTGGTTTCAATAGTTTCAGTAAGAGAGCTTCCCGGTTTGAGAATGGCATGAAAAGCAATGTCGCCTTCATCCAATTGAGGGATAAACTCTCCACCTAAGCGACTGAAAATAAATACGGCGACAGCTAAGAGAACTACCGCCAAGCCGATGATCCATTTGGCTTTACTCATGGCTTTGCTCAGGGTCTTTGCATAGCTGCTTTCTACTTTCTGAATAAATCGATCTCCGTGAGAAAGTTTCTCTCTTTTGGAAACTCTTAGAAACCATGCCGACATCATTGGAACGTAGGTTAGACAAAGTAACATGACCCCAATCATGGCGAACATAAAAGTCAACGCCATGGGCTGAAACATTTTACCTTCTACGCCTTTTAAGGCGAGTATAGGAATGAAAACAATGAGAATAATCAACTGACCAAAGAAAGCTGAACTCATCATTTTAGAGGCTGATTTCTCAGCAACTTCATCTCTGAGCTTTGGGGTAATCTGTTTTTTCTTCAACACTTTATCGTGCAGTAGAAAAACCGTGCTTTCAACAATTATTACCGCTCCGTCGATGATGATGCCAAAATCAATGGCTCCCAAACTCATCAGGTTTGCCCATACATCAAAAACATTCATTAGAATAAAGGCAAACAGCAGGGATAAGGGTATGGTAGAAGCTACAATTAATCCACCTCTCCAATTCCCTAAAAGAAATACCAAGACAAAAATCACAATCAATGCCCCTTCAATTAGGTTGGTGCTGACAGTTCCTGTGGTTTCGGCAATTAATTTACTACGATCTAAAAGCGGTTCGATTACTATTCCTTCGGGAAGTGATTTTTGAATTTCTTCCATCCGCTTTTTTACATTTTCAATCACTTCATTGGAGTTAGCTCCTTTTAGCATCATGACTAATCCACCGACTACTTCTCCTTCGCCGTCTTGGGTCAATGCTCCGTATCGCACAGCAGAACCAATTTTTACCGTTGCTACATCTTTAATGGTAACCGGAATTTCCGCTTCTGTCTCTATCGGAATGTTCTCAATATCCGCTACACTGCGAGCTAAGCCTTCTCCTCGTATAAAGTTGGCCTGATGATTCTTTTCAATGTAAGCTCCCCCCGTATTTTGATTGTTCATTTCCAAGCTGTGCATTAGGTCTGAAATCGTCAATCCCATGGCTTTTAAGCGTTCAGGATTAACCGCAACCTCGTATTGTTTGATGTTGCCACCAATGGCATTGACTTCTACCACACCTTCAACCATCGCCATTTGACGGCTTACAATCCAATCCTGAATACTTCTTAGCTCTATTGGGTTGTAGCGTTCTCGGTATTCGGGTTTTACTTTTAGGGTATATTGATAGATTTCTCCCAAACCTGTGCTAATTGGTCCCATAGAAGGAGAACCAAAGCCTTGTGGGATTTCTTCTTTTACTTCAGTTAGCTTTTCAGCCACTAACTGACGGGGAAGATAAGTTCCCATATCGTCTTCAAAAACGACAGTAACCACCGAAAGCCCAAAGCGTGAAACAGAACGGATTTCTGTTACTGAAGGAAGATTTGCCATAGCAACCTCAACGGGATAGGTTACAAATTGCTCTATGTCTTCTGTTCCTAAGTTGGGAGCTTGCGTAATTACTTGTACCTGATTGTTTGTGATGTCAGGTACGGCATCAATCGGGACTTTGGTCATGCTCAATATTCCTCCGATAATAAGAGCAATTGTCATCAGTCCCACCAACAGCTTGTTCTTTACAGACCAAGCAATGATCTGATGAATCATAATTCATTTGTTTTAATTCAAAAAAGAGTGAAATAAGAAAGCACAAAACGCACTTTCCCTATGATTTTTTTGAATTAAACGATGGGTGGCCGAAAAAGGGTCTTTAAAGGAGTATCAGGAGTAAATGCCTGATAAAAAATAGACTGAGAAAATAGTATTTCTTTGATGTTGAACGGTTGTGCTTCAACATCCATTGTTACATGCACATGACAACAATGACAGTAACATAGAGGAGCACAGTTGTCTGCTTGTCCTTCATGGTCATGCTCTGTGCTTAACTCTACGGTAATGTCTTCTGCAACAGCTGCATCTGCACAAGGCATGGTTGCCAAGCACAAAAAGAAGATACCTAAAACTACTGCAAATAATTTCATTGGTACAAATGTAATGAAAAGACCATGCAACTAACTTGCATTTATCACATGCAATTAGTACAAATACCCTTATAGACCATATTTACTGATTTGGCTTGAAATGCAACAGGTATATTCAGCGATGGTATTTTTGTGTTAGTAAGGCAATAGGTTTCCTCGCATTTCTCGCAATGAAAATGCACGTGCTGATCTTGGGGTTCGCACTCACAGTTTTCTTCGCACAACGCATATTTTACAGCCCTGCTGCCATCAACAATGCTATGGATGAGTTTCTTTTCTTCAAAGGTTTTTAAGGTACGGTATAAGGTTACTTTGTCAACCTTATCAAAATTGTTCTCCAATTCACTTAAACTAACCGCCGATTTGCTTTCCACCAATTGCTTTAGTACCAACAAACGCATGCTTGTAGGTTTTATATTTTTAGTTGTGAGTTTATTTTCGAGCTGAGTTGTTTTCATTTTAACCTTTTAACTACAACAAGATTGACCGTTCTCCTGCACAGGAGGGCAGGGAACAGTCCCATAAGAGCAATACACACAACAATCGTTATTGATAGGTTTTAGAACGGCTTTACAGTTCTCGCAATCATAAAAGTATTGGCAAGCATCAGTTGGCATTATTTCTTCCTTTTTATGTCCACATTTTGGGCAGGTAATTGTTGATCTTAATTCGATTGTCTTCTCCATTATTTACTAATTTTATAATCTGATACTTTATACCCTGTTTCTTCTTCTAACTTCGTTTTCAATTCGCTAATTGATATTTTAGAAGTATCAACTTGAATAATAGCATTTCCTTCTTTGTAAGAAGCTTTTGCTTCTAAAACTCCATTCATAGGCAATAATGCAGATTGCACATGATTTTCACAGCCTGCACAGGTCATTCCTTTAATACCAATAGTGCATTGAACTGTTTTTGTGCTATCCAAATCTGTTTGTACAACAGCGGCTTGAGAATAAAAGTTATTTGAATAATAAGGAAATGAAAACATCAATATTGAAAGAATGGTGATTGACCATAAAAAGCTTTTTGAGTTTAAAAAGCTCTTCTTTTCGGGTACTTCACAATTGCAGTTATCAACAGGCTTTGGTTTATAGGCTTGATAGAAAGCCAAACCTAATGCTATAACTGATATTCCAATTAAAAAAGGTCTTGCAGGTTCTATCCAAGAAAAAGTAGAAGCTGTTCCTGCAACACCACCTAAAAGAGCTAATAAAGGTGCAATGCAACACAACGAAGAAGCTATGGCAGCTAAAAGTCCTGTGCCTAAATACGTTGTTTTCATACAGATTCTAATATTTGATTCTTACCAATTTTTTCAAAGAAACCTTGTAGTAAAACTTTGTATTGAGGGTTCAAAGAATAATAGATCGTTTGTGCTACTCTCTGATTTTGAATTATTCCTCCATCTTTTAGTTTCCTTAAATGCTGAGATATGGCAGGAGGGTTCATAAAAAGAATATCACTTAAATCACATACGCAAAGCCTATTTTGCTGAAATAATAGGTATAAAATTTTTAAACGTATTTCGTTACCTGCCAAACTCAACGCTTTTGAGAGTAAGATGATAGAGTCTTCTGCGTTTTTTATCTCTTTTTTGCAGCTTTTTATCTGCTTTTCGTCTGCATAAACTCTGATACAGCTTATTTCTTTCATGCACCAAAAGTAGCCTTTTTTTCATATTTAAGCAAATGCTTAAATACAATAAATAATTCAATGAAATAGATTATATTTGTCTGTCATGAAGAAGACCTTTTCCGTTTTCTTAGCTCTTTTTGTTTTATTCAGCTCGCTGAGTTTCAGTCTGAGTGCTCATTACTGTGGACAAACCATAGTCGATGTTGCCCTTTTTGGTGAGGCAGAGCCTTGTGCTATGGCATTGGAAATGAAAAAAGATACCAATGAAGAGCCTTGCTGTGAAAATAGAAGGATAATTATTGAAGGTGAAGACTACCTTTCTTCAAAGAGCTTTGAAAAACAGGAAGTTCAGAAAGTGGAGTTGCTTCTAACTAAACTTCAATTTCCTCTTGAACTTTTAATTGAAGAACAGAACACAGACTTCTTCGTAGATCACTACACTCCACCGCTGATTGAACAGGACATTCCAACTGTCGTTCAATCTTTCCTTTTATAGCCATTAGGCAATCCTAAGCCAAACTTTCTTTTAAACTACACTATGGACTAATCCATAGGTGACTACTCATATTATAAATTTTTAGCCATGAAAAAACTAATTACAATTTTTTCTCTTTTAACTGTTTTCTTAGTCGGTCAAGCTCAAACAGACGTCTATTTAAAAATCAATCATAAGCTTGACGGAAACAATTTTGCCTATAACCAAACTGCTACCTCTAATGGAGGACTTAGTGGTGGCGGTAGCCAATATCAGCTAACTCGATTAGAATATTATCTAGGAGCTATTACGTTAACTCACGATAGTGGTATAACAACCACAGTTCCCAACAAATGGTTGCTGATAAACGGAGCTGATACAACCAATGAATTGCTTGGGAACTTCAACATTACTAACTTACAGAGTATTTCTTTTGGAATTGGTGTAGAGAGTTTTGTTAATCATAACGACCCTAACTTATATGCGTCTACGCACCCTTTGGCTCCGAAATCACCTTCAATGCATTGGGGGTGGTCAGCAGGGTATCGCTTCGTTGCTTTAGAAGGTAAAGTGGGGACTAATTTCGGTCAGATTTTCCAAGTCCATGCTTTGGGAGATCGTAACTACCACACTCAAACACATAATGTGACGGGCTACATGCAAAATGGGGATTTAATTATAGAGTTAGATGCTGATTATAATGAAGCTTTGAATAATATCACAGTAAATAGCAACTTACTCTATCACGGAGAAATGGGCGAAGCCATTACCACTTTATCCAATTTTCAGACTGCTGTTTTTGCTCAAACCACAGTCGGTTTGAATGAAATTAGAAATGACTTAGTTCGTTTTGGTGTTTCACCTAATCCAAGCAGCGGAGTAATACAGTTAAAGGTAGATCAATCTTTTTCAAACCTTAGTTATCAGCTATTGGATTTAACAGGTCGAGTTGTACAAAAAGGGGTATTAGACAACACTTCTAATCATACGCTTACTATTGACTATAAAGGAATCTACATGATTAATCTACTTGAAGATGGAATATTGATCGGAAGCGAAAAAGTGATTGTTCAGTAAATCAACTCTGCTATGAAAAACAAAAGTTTACAGTTTCTTTTCTTATGCCTGATGATAACTATCGTTATTCAGGCATGTAAAGAGGATGATACAAATGAAGAAAGCATGACAGGTGTTCAGTATGATGATACACCATACATCTTGAATACAGGAGACTTTGAGCAACCGCCCATTGCTATGGATAATCAATTGACTAGACAGGGAGTTAAATTGGGAAGAATGCTGTTTTACGAAAAGCGATTGTCAAAAGACGGTAGTATGTCCTGTGCGAGCTGTCATAGACAAGAACATGCCTTTACCGATACAAGCCTTTTTTCAGAAGGTGTTCGTGGCAAAGTGGGTAAACGCCAAGCCATGGCTGTATTTAACATGGCTTGGAACGAAAATGAATTCTTTTGGGATGGAAGGGCTCATTTACTGAGAGATCAGTCATTAAAGCCTATTGAGGATTCTTTAGAGATGGACGAAACCCTTGAGAATGTAATTAACAAGCTAAAAGTAGATCAAATCTATCGAGATCAGTTTATGCGTGCTTTCGGTTCGGAAGAAATCACAGAATCTAAAATGGCCTTAGCCATGGAGCAATTTATGAACAGCATTGTTTCAGTAGAGAGCAAATATGATCGTTATCTAAGAGGTGCTGCTTCTTTAGATACTAATGAGGAAAGAGGTCGAGTATTATTCTTCGCTGAGTTTAATCCGGGCTTTCCTAGTCTTTCGGGTGCAGATTGTCAGCATTGTCATTCAGGTTTAAATTTTGAAAATGATCGTTACATGAACAATGGTTTAGATACGGATGCAGATATGACTGATGATGGACGCATGGAGGTAACGGGCAGAAGTTCTGATAAGGGTAAGTTCAAAGTGACCTCACTAAGAAACGTGGAAGTTACTCCACCTTACATGCATGATGGTCGTTTTAAAACTTTAGAAGAAGTAGTAGATCATTATAACAGCGGATTGAAGAACTCTTCAACAGTTGATCCAACTTTGTTGTATCCGATCAATAACGGAGGTTTACAATTGAGCGAGGAAGATAAGAGAGATTTAGTCGCTTTTTTGAAAACCTTGACCGATGAAGTAATGTTGACGAATCCCGAATATAGCGACCCCTTTGAATAGTGAGAACAACAGCATTCATAGCATTAATGTTCTTGCTCTTTGCTTGTCAAAAAGAAGAAAGTTCAACAACTCCTGCTGCAACTGCTGAGGAGAAGTTGTTGAGGATTCCGGATGGCTTTCCTGAAATGCCATTTCCCGAAGGGAATGAGTTAACACAATCGAGATGGAATTTAGGAAAGAAACTGTTTTATGAAAAACGACTTTCTATTGATCAAAGCATCAGTTGTGGCAGTTGTCACCAACCTTCATTGGCATTTGCAGATGATTTGGCATTGAGTCCCGGAGTGTTCAACAGAGCAGGAACTCGAAATACCCCTTCCCTTGCCAATGTGGGCTATCATCCCTATTTGCTTCGTGAAGGAAGTGTTCCTACGCTCGAAATGCAGGTTTTAGTTCCCATTCAAGAACACAATGAGTTTAATCACAATGTGGTGAATATTGTAGATATGTTGAAACAGGACTCCGCCTACGCTAAAATGAGTTTAGAAGCGTACGAAAGACCTTTTGATGGTTTCGTGTTAACGAGAGCTATTTCTGTTTTTCAACGCACCATGGTGAGCGGAAATAGTGCTTATGATCAATATGCTTTTCAAAACAATACTACTGCACTTGGCACTACTGAAAAAAAAGGAATGGAACTTTTCTTTAGTAACAAAACCAATTGCTCAGGCTGCCATTCAGGTTTTAACTTCACCAACTACAATTTTGAAAACAATGGTTTAGATTCAATTTATGCGGATAATGGACGCTTTCGATTGACCAATGATTCAGTAGATGAAGCCTTGTTTAAAATTCCCTCTTTGCGGAACATTGGTTTAACTGCTCCTTACATGCACGATGGGCGTTTTACAACTTTAGAAGAAGTAATCGACCACTACAATAGTGGTGGTCAGAATCATCGAAATAAGAGTAACTTGATACAGCCTTTACAATTGAGTCAAACAGAAAAAACTGAATTGATTGCTTTCTTAAATAGTCTGACTGACTACTCCTTCATTAACGATTCTAAATGGCAAGAGGATGAGTAAATCGAAAAGTATACTCCATATCAAAAATATGGTATGTCCTCGTTGCAAAATGGCCGTGGAAGGTGTGTTAAATGACTTAAATATTGATTTTTCAAGAGTTGAATTAGGAGAGGTTCATTTGGCTGAGAATATTCCTAATGATGTAGCTGATCAGTTAAGAGATAAGTTGGAAACCTTAGGTTTTGAGTTGTTACAATCAGAACAATCTGCTTTAATTGCTCAGATAAAAAGTTTGATAATCGAACAGATTCACCACAACAACGAACCGTTAAAAGTCAACTTTTCAACTTACTTATCAGAAAAAACAAAGCAGTCTTACCCGACCCTTAGCAGATTGTTCTCTACCGTAGAAGGAATCACCATAGAGAAGTTCATTACTAATCAAAAGATTGAAAAGGTTAAAGAATACTTGATTTATGATGAGATGAGTCTTTCAGAGATTGCTTTTGATTTGAATTATAGTAGTACCGCCTATCTATCTGCACAGTTTAAGAAAGAAACGGGCATGACTCCCTCATCATTCAAAAAAATGCCTCGTTATACTCGTAAGAACCTTGATTCGATTTAAAAGTGAAAGATAGAATACCGTCAAGAGCAATCGTTTTGTTGTTCTCTTTTTTAGGAGTTCAACTAATTTCTATTGGCTGTACGCTTATCAACTTCTGCCATGAAATTTCTCATTTAGCAGTATCAGAAGGCACAAGTCATGAACATGGCCATCATCACAAACACCATGATGGAAACCATTCATCTACAGATGAAGAAAAAAGCCAAGACAGTTGCTGTGTTGAAAACGTCTCTATCTTTCTTCAAGGCTTAGAAGCAATTGCTCAACAATCGAACGATTTTTTGCTTGCAATACCTTATTTCTTTTCAGATTACCAACAACACTTTTTGATTGCCTATTCAAAAGAAGATGAAAATTTTCTTGAAATACGTCCGCCTCCGCTAATGTATAAGAGTGGACTTTCTAAGCGGATAGTTCTTCAATCTTTTCAACTCTGATTTATTCTTTAGCACACAGCTAACAGAAGCAAGACGCCTATGTCTTAAATGTAAAGCTGCTACAATTAACAACAGCAGCACTTTATTCTCTCACTCTAAATCAGATGAATCGCAGATTACCGCTTTTAACAGAGCATCCCATATTTCAATGTTTAAACAGAACTGAAATGGTTTTGCTATTAGAAAATATAAAAACAGGAAGAACAGAGCCAAGAAAATATATTTACAAAGATGATAACCGCTTAAGTCAAATTTTCTTTGTGGAGAGTGGTTCTGTATTAGTTGGCAAAAACTTGGGAAAAGCCAATGAAATGATCTTTCAATTAAGCATGAAATCTACCTTTCTTGGTTTGCCTTCACTCATTTTAGGAGAAGGTAATCACCAATTTGCCAAGGCAGTTTCACCTCTGCGTTACATTAGTTGTAACAAAACAATTTTCAAACGTCTTGTATTAACAAACCCAAAGTTTCACTATGCCATTCAAAAACAATTAGGGCATGATTATTTTGAGCTTGAAGAAAAATATAAACAATTGTGTAATTTAAAATTCCATGATAGACTAAAACTATTTTTAGAAGAAATACATAATAAGAATCTTAATCAAACGCTCCCGAAGAAAAGAATTGATTTGCACATTACTCATTTGGAAATAGCCAAGTTGCTACAAGGTTCTCGTCAATCTGTTACTGTTAATCTCGCAAAAATGAGGGATGAAAAAATAATTGATTATAATCGAAATTGGATGAAAATAATTGATTTAAAAGCATTAAAAAAGTGGGAGCTTTAACGTAATCAAATCGTTAGAGCAAACAAAATCTCATAAACTTTTTACAAAATTCCGTAACAAGGTCGCTTAGTAGTCTGCTCAACTTTGTAGCCATAAAAAGAAAAGTATGGCAAATCAGAGCGAGACTTTAAAAAATACATTTCCGGTTACAGGCATGACTTGTGCTGCATGTGCTTCAAGCGTAGAATCCATTTTATCTCATGTTGAAGGTGTAAAATCAGCGGTAGTCAATTTTGCCTCCAACTTAGTTTTAGTAGAATACCAAAAACAAACCAAAGAAGCTGCCTTAAAAAAAGCTTTGCAAGACATCGGTTATGACTTATTGGTAGACGAGACAGACCCTGCAACCAAACAGGAAGAGCTTGCTCAACAAAAATTTGAACTGACTAAAAAGCGAACAATATGGTCTGCGATTTTAACCCTTCCGGTATTCATTATAGGTATGTTTTTTATGGAATGGCGAGCAGGACAATGGGTTTCTTTAGTCCTTGCCATTCCCATTTTGTTTTGGATTGGCAAAGATTTTTTCATTAACGCTTGGAAGCAAGGAAAGCATAGAAAAGCCAACATGGATACTTTGGTAGCTCTTAGCACGGGAATTGCTTTTCTCTTTAGTCTATTCAACACCCTGTATCCACAATTTTGGACAGACAAAGGCTTAGAAGCTCATGTGTATTATGAGGCAGCCACCGTTATCATCACTTTTATTCTCTTGGGCAAACTTTTGGAAGAAAAAGCGAAGTCTAATACCTCTTCGGCAATTAAAAAGCTGATGGGTTTACAACCTAAAACCGTAACGGTAATTGTTGAAGGAAAGGAAACCCAACTCCCAATTAAAGAAGTAGAAATAGGTCAAACCATATTGGTAAAACCGGGAGAGAAAATTGCAGTTGATGGTACAGTGCGCTCAGGGCAATCATTTGTTGATGAAAGTATGATTAGCGGAGAACCTATTCCTGTAGAAAAAACAACAGGGGAGCAAGTCTTTGCAGGAACCGTCAATCAAAAAGGCAGCTTTCAGTTTATCGCAGAAAAAGTGGGCGGCGAAACTCTCTTATCACAAATCATCAAAATGGTGCAAGAAGCTCAAGGAAGCAAAGCACCTGTTCAGAAGTTAGTAGATAAAATTGCAGGGATTTTTGTTCCAATTGTTATCGCAATATCAATCATTACCTTTTTCTCTTGGATGATTATAGGCGAAACAGATGCCCTTACCCACGCACTTCTGACCTCTGTGGCAGTTCTTGTTATTGCTTGTCCCTGTGCTTTGGGTTTAGCCACCCCAACAGCAATAATGGTTGGCGTTGGAAAAGGAGCGGAAAACAACATATTGATAAAAGATGCTGAAAGCTTAGAGATTGGACATAAAGTAGATGCAATCATTTTAGATAAAACAGGAACAATAACCAAAGGAAAACCGGAGGTAACGGAAATACTGTGGTATGAAAAAGATGAAAAACTCAAACAAATTCTATTAGCCTTAGAAAAGCAATCTGAACACCCTTTAGCTTCCGCAGTTATAGCACACCTAAAAGATAAAACAACCACTAACATTCAATTAACCGATTTTGAAAGTATTACAGGGCAAGGTGTAGAAGGAAAAGTTGACCAAACGCTATATTATATTGGCAACGAGCGTTTAGTCAATGATAAAGGACTTCAAGTTTCACAGGATATAAAGGAAAAAGTAAGCCATTGGCAGTCAAAAGCTCGAACCGTAGTCTATTTTGCCAATAATGATACAGTCTTAGCAATCATTGCCATTGCCGATCAGATTAAAGATACTTCTCAGAAGGCCATTCAGCAACTACAAGAAAAAGGAATAGAAGTCCACATGCTTACAGGAGATAATAGGCAAACGGCTAAAGCTGTTGCTGCTGAAGTAGGTATCAAAGAATTTAAAGCAGAAGTGATGCCATCTGACAAAGCAGATTTTGTAGAAAAGCTTCAAAAAGAAGGAAAAATAGTTGCCATGGTTGGCGATGGAATTAATGATTCTCATGCTTTGGCACAAGCCAACCTTAGCATTGCTATGGGGCATGGTTCTGACATTGCGATGGACGTTGCAAAAATGACCCTGATTACTTCTGACTTAGGTAGCATTCCTAAAGCATTAAAACTATCCTCTAAAACAGTTCAGGGAATCAGACAAAATTTATTTTGGGCATTCATATACAACACCATCGGTATTCCCATTGCTGCCGGAGTTTTATATCCAATCAACGGCTTCTTATTAGACCCAATGATTGCAGGAGCTGCAATGGCGTTTAGTTCCGTTTCAGTCGTTGCCAATAGCTTACGCCTTAAATCCAGTAAAAATTTAAACTTTAAATAAATAATTATGAGTACACTAAAATTCAAAACAAACATCAACTGTACAGGCTGTCTTTCCAAGGTAACACCTGTGTTAAATGGAGAAAATGAAATTAAAAATTGGGAGGTAGATTTAGAGGATAAAAACAAAGTCCTTTCAGTAGAAACATCCGAAAAGTCTGCTGAAGAAGTCGCAGCAATTGTTCAAAAAGCAGGCTTTAAAGCAGAATCTATTTAAACTAATTTTACGATGGTGTTGTTTTTAAGACAATACCATCGTTTTACTTGAAAATCTAAAAAAGTTGACTTATCTTTGAAAAAGTGAAAAAACTAATTGCATTGTTTATGGCATTTGTCCTACTTGGTTCCCAAGTAGGCTATTCTGTTGCTACGCATTACTGTGGCGGAGAGGTGTCTGATCGTGCAATTTCTTTTACAGAAGAGAAGCTAAGTTGTGGCATGGAATCACTCCAAGAAGAATGCCCTTCTAAAGCTTATGGAATCTCAGAAAAATCATGCTGCGATGATAAAAGCAATATTTTTCAATTGGATGAAGACTTTCAGAAAAAACAACGATTTTCAGATATAGAAACTGAATTTCTTGCTGTTTTTGCCCTTCACTATTTTTTATTATTCAATCAATCACAGAAGACTGAGGAGAATACTAAACCGCCTCTACCTCCTCTCATTCAGCAGGACATTCAAGTGCTGCATCAAAGCTTTTTAATATAGACTTATTTTAAGATGCTTTTCGGCTATGCCGTAAAGTAACGATTCACATCTGTGTAAATCACAGAACAACTGTGTTCAATCCTATCATCTTAAAATATGTTGAATAAACTCATCAGGTACTTTCTTGAAAATAGGTTAGTCACCGTAATCATCATCTTACTTTTTGTCGCTTGGGGTATTGTAACGGCTCCCTTCGGATGGAAAACTACATTTCTACCTTCCGATCCTGTTCCGGTAGATGCCATTCCTGATATTGGTGAAAACCAACAAATCGTTTTTACCGAATGGATGGGGCGTTCTCCACAAGACATCGAAGATCAAATCACCTATCCATTAACCACCGCTTTGTTGGGCATTCCGGGAGTAAAATCCATCCGTAGCTCTTCTATTTTTGGTGTGTCGAGTATTTACATCATTTTCAATGAGGAGACAGAGTTTTATTGGTCTCGATCACGCATTTTAGAAAAGCTCAACTCCCTTCCTTCAGGTTTATTACCCGATGGTGTGCAACCTGCTTTGGGACCCGATGCAACAGCATTAGGTCAGGTGTTATGGTACACTTTAGAAGGAAGAGATAGCAACAACAATCCCACAGGAGGTTGGGATTTACACGAGATTAGAACCATACAAGACTTTTATGTAAAGTATGGATTAAGTGCTGTAGAAGGCGTTTCTGAAGTAGCTTCCATAGGTGGATTTGTACAGGAATATCAGGTAGATGTTGATCCTAGCGCTCTTCAAACCTATGACATCTCTCTGCATCAGGTGATGAAAGCGGTTCAACAATCCAATCGGGATGTGGGAGCGAAAACCATAGAGATAAATAGAGCAGAATATTTAGTTAGGGGTTTAGGTTACATTAAATCAATAGAAGACATTGAGCAAGCAGTAGTAGCCGTAACAGACAATGTACCCATTAAAGTGCAAGATGTAGGAGTGGTCACCTTAGGGCCGGCGAACCGCAGAGGCTTGTTAGACAAAGACGGAGCTGAAGTAGTGGGCGGTGTTGTGGTCGCTCGCTATGGTTCAAACCCTTTAGCCGTCATCAATAACGTAAAAGAAAAGATCAATGAAATCTCTTCGGGATTACCCAAGAAAACTTTAGCAAATGGTGCTGAAAGCCAATTGACCATTGTTCCTTTCTACGACAGAACTCAACTGATTAACGAAACCATTGGAACATTAGAAGAAGCCCTGTCTTTAGAAATCCTCATTACCATTTTAGTGGTGATTGTGATGGTGCTGAATCTAAGAGCATCCATACTCATTTCAAGTTTGCTGCCCATTTCGGTTTTAATGGTGTTCATTGCCATGCGGTACTTCGGAGTAGATGCCAACATTGTGGCACTTTCAGGAATAGCCATTGCGATAGGCACAATGGTAGATTTAGGTATTGTACTCTCGGAAAACATCATCAAGCATTTGAAAGATGCACCCAAAACTCAACAACTGATTGATACCATTTATAAAGGATCAGCCGAAGTGAGTTCTGCCATACTCACGGCTGTGGCGACTACCATTGTCAGCTTTATTCCTGTGTTTACCATGGAGGCAGCTGAGGGGAAACTGTTTCGACCTTTAGCATTTACCAAAACATTTGCTTTAGTAGCGGCTCTCATCGTCGCCCTTTTCATTCTGCCATCTATTGCACATTGGTTCTTTGGCATTAAAATCAATAAGAACAAGAAAGGCATCTTGTTCAATGGTTTGCTTATCGTCGGTGGATTGTTTATCGCCATTTTTGTCTCCATTTGGGGTGGACTAAGCTTAATTGCATTTGGTGGTGCATGGTTCTTAAAGGAATATAGCTCAAAGCAAAATTGGTTCGCTGAGCATGCAGCTCTCATCATTGCTTTACTCTCTGTTACATGGATTTTAGCTGATTATTGGATGCCTTTGGGGGCAGGTAAAAGCATGACCACTAATTACATTTTCGTTGTGTTGTTGTTGCTTGTGGTATTGGGCATGTTTATCCTCTTGGAAAGGCGTTATCTATCCATTCTAAATTGGTGTTTGTCCAATAAAAAGAAGTTCTTAGCCATTCCAATGATGATTATACTTTTCGCAGCTATGATGTGGATGGGATTCAACTTCATTTTTGGATTCGTTGCCACAGGTTTTGAAAAAGCAGGAATCGAAATCAGGCAGACCAAAGCATGGACAAGCTTAGAGCAGACCTTCCCGGGCATTGGCAAGGAATTTATGCCTGCCTTAGATGAGGGTAGTTTCTTACTCATGCCCACCTCAATGCCCCATGCAGGAATAGAACAAAACAAGCAGGTGATTCAGCAATTGGATATGCTATTAGCCAACATTCCTGAAGTAGAATTAGCGGTAGGGAAAATGGGGAGAGTGGAATCGGCTCTTGATCCTGCACCCATTTCCATGTATGAAAACATTATTAATTATAAACCTGAATATGAAGTCAACAGCAAAGGACACCGACAACGGTTTAAAGTGGACAAAGAAGATCGCTTTATTCTTGTTTCGGGCGATACGCTCCCTCATGACCAAGCGTTGTTGCAGGGAATAAGTGCAATCAGCCTGATTGAAGATGAAAACGGTAGCTATTTCAGAAATTGGAGAGATGAAATACAATCGCCCGATGATATTTGGGAAGAGATTGTTCAGGTAACGAAAATTCCCGGAGTAACCTCTGCTCCAAAGTTGCAGCCGATTGAAACCCGATTGGTGATGCTACAAACAGGAATGAGAGCACCCATGGGCATTAAGGTGTTTGGTCCCGACTTAAAAACCATTGAAGACTTTGGACAACGCTTGGAAAGTATTTTGCAAGAAGTCCCCTCCGTTAA
Organism: uncultured Flavobacteriales bacterium; assembly: GCA_964001305.1. Taxonomy (GTDB): domain Bacteria; phylum Bacteroidota; class Bacteroidia; order Flavobacteriales_E; family Vicingaceae; genus CAJXMH01. The sequence continues at coordinate 74,522 of CAXFAI010000026.1, read as the reverse complement.
AAAAGAAGCTGTATTTGCCGACAGAATTGTTGGTAAGCCCTACATTCACTTGAATATAGATCGTGAAGCCATTGCTCGTTTTGGTTTAAGCATCGAAGATGTGCAACGCACCATAGAAACCGCCATTGGTGGTATGCAGATAACTTCTACCGTTGAAGGTAGAGAACGCTTTCCGGTAAGGGTTCGCTATCCAAGAGAGTTAAGAGATGATGCGGCTGCTTTACGACAAATTTTAGTACCGACTCCTACAGGTGTTCAAATTCCTTTGGGAGATTTGGTTGAGGTGGAATATGTGCAAGGTCCGCAAATGATTAAGAGTGAGAATACCTTTTTAGTCGGTTATGTACTCTTAGATAAAAGAGAAGGCTTCTCAGAAGTTGAAGTGATTGAAGATGCCCAAGATTATATTCAGCAGAAAATTGACGAAGGCAGTTTAATCGTACCGTCGGGAGTCAGTTTCAAGTTCTCAGGAAGCTATGAAAATCAAATAAGAGCGGAGAAAAGATTGTCAATTATCGTTCCCTTGGTATTGGTCATCATTTTCCTGATCCTTTACTTTCAGTTCCGTTCAATCTCTACTTCCCTAATGATTTTCGCAGGCATTGCTATGGCATTCAGCGGAGCATTTTTATTGCTATGGTTCTACGGACAAGATTGGTTCTTCAATTTCTCTCTATTTGGAACAAACATGAGAGATCTGTTTCAGATGCACACGATTAATTTAAGTGTTGCTGTTTGGGTGGGCTTTATCGCTTTGTTTGGCATTGCAACAGATGATGGGGTGCTAATCGGAACGTACTTAGATCAAAGCATGAAACGGAACAAGCCAAACAGTATTAAGGAGATTCAGGATGCCGTTAGGGAGGCAGGTTTAAAACGCATTAAACCTGCCATCATGACTTCTGCTACTACCATCATTGCTTTACTTCCCGTATTGACTTCCACAGGAAGAGGTGCAGATATTATGATCCCCATGGCAATTCCTGCCTTTGGAGGAATGCTTGTAGCGGCAGTTACCTATTTTATTACTCCGGTGCTTTATAGTTGGCGAGAAGAAAACAAATTGAAAAAACAGCAATCATGAGAAAAGTAGTACAAGTAATATCCTTGATTCTGTTTCTATTTCCTTCATTGGGTAAAGGACAGACCTTAGACGATTATTTAGTAATTGCAGCAGAAAACAATCCTGACTTAAAAGCAAGCTACACACAGTTTAAAGCTGCATTGCAAAGAGTGAATCAAGTGAATGCTTTGGCTGATCCCCGATTATCTTTTGGTTACTTCATTAGCCCAATTGAAACAAGAGTTGGTCCACAACGAGCAAGATTATCTTTAACGCAAATCTTCCCTTGGTTCGGTACTTTAAAAGCAAAAGAAAGTTCTGCAAAATTCTTTGCAGAAGCGAAGTACCAACATTTTTTAGATCAAAAGAATAAACTCTTTTGGCAGGTTCATCAGGCATATTACCCTTTGCTTGAGCTTGATAAACACATTGACTTGGTTCAGGAGAACATAGGAATTCTAAAAACCTACAAACGCTTAGCCACTTCTGCCTATGAAAACAATCGAGGTTCTTTAGCGGATGTAATCAGGGTGGACATTATGATTGAAAATGCAGATACAGAATTGAGCATTTTAAAAGATCAAAAAGTTCCACTAAGAGTAAATTTTAACCGTTTGCTTAATCGTGCGGATACTGCAATAGTTCAACTATCAGAACCTTTGGATTTTAAGCCTGTAGAGCAAGACTATCGGAAAGACAGTTTATTAGTAAAAAACCCACAGCTTACTGCCTTGGATTTGCAAAATGAAGCCATAAAAGCCAACGAGCAAGTAGCAAAAAAAGCTGCCTACCCACAATTTGGTGTCGGGGTAGATTATGCTTTCATTGGGGAACGAACCGATGTAAATATTCCTGATAACGGTCAGGATGCTTTTATGCCAATGGTATCCATGCGTATTCCCATTTTTAGAAAGAAATACAAAGCAGCCATTAAAGAAGCTGAATTGGGTCAAGAGTCAATTCAATACCAAAAAGAGGCAGTAAAGAATCGACTAATTAGCAATTATGAGCAAGTTGCTTTTCAACTTAGAAAAGCAGAAGACTTAATTCAATTGTACGATAGTCAAATTAAAAAATCCAATCAATTGATTCAGCTACTTTACAGCTCATACAGCAATTCTGTTGAGGATTTTGAAGAAGTGCTGCGAATGCAACAGCAACTTTTGAAGTACGAAATGGCAAAAGTTACAGCATTGAAAAATCATAAAATGTCCTTAGCAGAAATTGAATATTTAACCTTTAATAATTAAACAAATCATGAACAAAAAAAAGACAAAACTTATAATGACCTTAGGCTCTATTGTTATTCTAATTGCCTGCGGCAGTAAAGAAAACAGACAAAGTGTAGAAGTAAATACGGTTAAAGAAGTTAAGAAAGAAAAACAGCTAACAGCAGACATAGCAGATGCCTCTTTTAAGGATGGAATGACGGGAAAAGCATTCCACAATTACTTGCAATTGAAAATGGCTTTGGTCAACAGTGATGCCGATGAAGCTGCTAAAGTTGCTGCAAATATGGCGGAAGGGTTTACCGATGAAAGAGCTGAAATTAAAACCTTAGCGGAAGGTATTGCAAACAACACCGATTTAGAAGAACAGCGAAGTCTATTTTCAAATTTAACGTTGCAGCTTTCTCCTTTGATTGAACAAAACCTAGCAGCAGGCACCATCTATAAAAAGTATTGTCCTATGGCTTTTAATGGAGATGGTGCATATTGGCTTTCAGACGTAACCGAAATCAATAACCCTTATTTCGGTAGTAAAATGCTGCGATGCGGAAAAATAGATCAAACAATTTCAAAATAGTTAAACCTTAAATAAAATGAAAAAATGGAAAATAGTAGTTATTTAAAATTTGCCGCTATGATGGCGGTTTCTTTCGTAGTAATGTATGCTGTAATGTTTTTGAATGCAAATGTTTTCGACCATGTTATGCTCAGCACCACAAGGACTTACATGACGATATTGATGATAGCTCCAATGGCAGTTTCTATGTTATTGTTTATGTGGAAGATGTATAAAAATAAAGTTGTTAACTACATTATTCTTGCAAGTTCTGTAGTTGTTTTTGTAGCTACGCTATTCATGCTGAGAAACCAAACACTTATAGCCGATGTGCAATGGATGAAAGCTATGATACCCCACCACTCTTCCGCTATTATGGTAAGTCAGAAAGCTCATCTCAAAGATCCTGAAGCCATCAAGTTAGCTGAAGAAATTATTGAAGCTCAAAAACGAGAAATTGCTCAAATGAAGAAAATGATTTATCGCTTAGAAAAAGAGAAATAAACGATTATGGAACAGCATCAAAATCATACGCACCAACATGGCAACCATGAAGGACACCATGACCAACATGATGAGGGTCACGATCATCATAACCATCACGAAATGATGATTGAAGATTTCAAGAAACGGTTTTGGGTGTCCTTGGTCATAACCTTACCAATTATTGTATTAGCACCCATGATTCAGCAATTGTTGGGTTATGAGTTGAGATTTCAGTATGATCGTTTCGTACAATTCACATTGTCTACTATCGTTTTCTTCTACGGCGGTAAGCCCTTCCTTACAGGTTTAGTTGATGAGTTGAAGAAGAAAGCTCCGGGAATGATGACCTTGATCGCATTGGCTATTTCTGTCGCATATTTCTATAGCTCGGCCGTTGTTTTTGGATTAGAAGGTAAAATTTTCTTTTGGGAATTAGTTAGTTTAATAGACATCATGTTACTTGGGCATTGGATTGAAATGAAATCCGTAATGGGTGCTTCCAATGCTTTAGAGGAATTAGCGAAAATGATGCCTTCAACCGCTCATAAAATCGAGCAGGATGGGAATACCAAAGAAGTTGATGTTTCAGAGCTAATGCAGGACGACATAATCTTGGTTCGTCCGGGGGAAAAGATAGCTGCTGATGGTGAGATTGTTGAAGGTAAAAGTTCAATTAATGAATCCATGTTAACAGGAGAGTCGAAACCTGTAACAAAAAAAGAAGGAGATGAAGTAATTGCCGGTTCGGTCAACGACAACGGATCATTAAAAGTAAAAGTTAAAAATATTGGGGAAGACTCCTACCTGTCGAAAGTGATCGGCATGGTTAAGGAAGCTCAGCAGACTAAATCAAAAACACAAAATTTGGCGAATAAGGCTGCTGCTTGGCTCTTTTATCTCGCCTTAGGTTCGGGAGTAATTACCCTTTTCAGTTGGTTGGCCATAGGTAAAGAATTTGAGTATGCCTTAGAGCGAATGGTTACTGTGATGATTATTTCCTGCCCACACGCTTTAGGTTTGGCAGTTCCTTTGGTGGTTGCAATTTCAACTGCTGTTTCAGCACAAAAAGGCTTACTCATAAGAAATAGAACTGCCTTTGAAAATGCTCGAAAGATTACCGCCATAATCTTCGATAAAACCGGAACCTTAACTAAGGGAGAATTTGGCGTGAATAAAATTGAAAGTGTAGTTCAAGAAATTACCAATGAAGAACTACTTCGATTGGCGGCTTCCTTAGAGGCTAATTCTGAACACCCCATAGCATCGGGTATCGTCAAAAAAGCTAAAGAATCGGATTTAAAGCTAAAAGAGCCAAAAGACTTTGAAAGTATTACGGGAAAAGGAATTACTGCACAAATAGATGGAAAAACGATTAGTGTTGTAAGTCCGGGCTACTTAGAAGAAAAAAATATTGAACAACCTAAAGGTGCATTTGAGAACGAGGCTGAAACCGTTGTGTTTGTGCTTCAAAATGAAAAATTGATTGGTTTTATTGCTCTTGCAGATGAAATAAGAAATGAATCAAGTGAAGCTATTCAAACTTTAAAGGAGAAAGGTATCAAAGTAATCATGGCTACAGGAGACAATAAGCGTGTGGCAAAGGTGGTAAGTGAAACCTTAAAGCTCGATGATTTTCATGCAGAAGTTCTTCCGGAAGACAAACAGCAGATTATTAAAGAGTTACAATCAATGGGTGAGTTTGTAGCCATGACAGGAGATGGTGTGAATGATGCACCTGCTTTAGCTCAGGCAAATGTTGGTATTGCAGTTGGCTCAGGAACTGATGTAGCAGCAGAAACGGCAGACATTATATTGGTAAACAGCAACCCCAAAGATATTACTGCTTTGATTTTGTTTGGAACAGCAACCTACCAAAAAATGATGCAGAACCTATGGTGGGCGGCAGGCTACAACATTCTCGCAGTTCCATTAGCCGCAGGAGTACTAGCACCTGTAGGTCTGATATTAAGTCCTGCAATTGGTGCAGTACTGATGAGTTTAAGTACAGTAGTGGTAGCAATTAATGCTCAACTATTAAAAAGAAAAATGCAATGAGTATAAGAGTAAGTAAAAAAAGGTTTTATCTGACTGCCATAAGCACTATGGTGGTGGGTATCTTGATAGGTTGGCTGATATTTGGTGGTCAGTCTTCTGATAGTGCTAAAGACCATAAGCACACAAGTGAAACAGTTAACCAAATTTGGACTTGCTCCATGCATCCTTCCATAAGAAAAACAGAACCGGGAGATTGTCCGATTTGTGGTATGGATTTAATTCCGCTTTCAGAAGACGATAACGGATCAGAGAATCCAAATGCCATTAAAATGTCGCCAACCGCCATGCAATTGGCAAATGTGCAAACGGCAATAGTGAGTTCAGGCAAGGCTGTAAAGGCATTGAATTTAACAGGTAAAATAGTACCTGACGAGAGAGCGATTTACACCCAAACTACTCACTTTTCAGGAAGAGTCGAACAGTTAAAAGTAAATTTTGAAGGAGAAGCAGTTCAAAAAGGTCAGGTAGTCGCTGTGTTGTATTCTCCTGAATTAGTAACCGCTCAGGAAGAGCTGCTGATTGCTAAAGAAAATCAAGCAACACAACCTCAATTGTTAACGGCTGCCAAAGAAAAGCTCAGGAATTGGAAGTTAAATGATGGACAGATTGAACAGTTGATGAATGCTGACAAAGTTCAGCAGGAATTTCCTCTATTGGCGGATTATAGCGGAACGGTAATCAATTTGATGGTAGAAAAAGGAGACTATGCAAAAACAGGAAAAGCTCTTTATGAAGTAGTCGATCTTTCTAAACTGTGGGTAGAATTGGATATTCACGAAAACAACATTGCTTGGGTAAATGAAGGGGATGAAATCAATTTCTCAGTCAGGGCATTGCCCAACCAGAACTTTTCAGGAGAGGTGAGCTTCATCGACCCTGTGATCAATCCGCAGACAAGAGTGGCAAAAGCAAGAATAGAAATTGATAATGCTAAACGAATCCTTAAACCTGAAATGTTAGTGAATGCAGAAATTCAGAGTACACTTGCCTCTTCTACCGATCAGCTTATTGTGCCAAAATCCGCTGTGATGTGGACGGGTAAACGCTCCATAGTTTATGTAAAGACCAAAGCGAAAAATGGGCTACACTTTATTATGCGAGAAGTGGAATTAGGAGCTTCATTAGGCGATGAGTATGTGGTTAAGGAAGGATTAACAGAAGGTGAAGAAATAGCTGTAAATGGAACTTTTAGCATAGATGCTGCGGCTCAATTGGCAGGTAAGCCGAGCATGATGAACCCTGAAGGTGGTGCTGTAAATGTTGGACATAATCATGGAGGAATGCCGGGAATGCAAGAAAACCATTCAACAATGAATGAAAATAAATCTGCACTTGCAATTTCAACAGAAGCTAAGCAACAATTAAATACACTGTTTGAAAGCTATTTCGAGCTAAAAGATGCTTTGGTGGCAGATGATTTTGAAACCGCTTCCAAAGCGAGCAAAGACCTTCAAGAAGAGCTCAAAGCTATTGATATGAATCTATTCAATGGAGAAGCCCATGCAGTATGGATGAAGGTTGCCCCCAAGTTGGACAAAGCAAATGCAAGGGCTATGACTGCATTAAACATTGAACGCCTTAGAACAGCATTCATTGATATTTCCTTGGCTGTGCTTGAATTGAATCAACGCTTTCAACCGACGACATATCCAACATATGTTCAACATTGCCCCATGGCAAACAACAATCAAGGAGCAGATTGGCTAAGCAAAGAAAAAGAAATCAGAAACCCTTATTTCGGTAGTTCTATGTTGAACTGCGGAAAACTTAAATTATAAATCTTTAAATCATAAAACAATGAAAACAATTGCATTTACATTATTAATCGGCTTATTGGCTTGTCAAGGAGCTAAAACAGACAAAAATTACTCGGCAGAAGCTAATAAGATCAACAAAGACGAAATAGCCGCCGCACAATTAGAAGCTGCTACAACCGAACAGATCATTTCAGCTTACCTGAAAATGAAAGATGCCTTAGTGAATACCGATTCGGAAAAAGCGGCTTTTGCAGCAGAAGAGTTACTGTTTAATTTTGAAAATAACAATTCAGAATTTCTTCAAAAACTCTTTAAAGAAGTCAAGTTGATTTCAGAAACCAAAGAGGTAGAACAACAACGTATCTATTTTGAAGGACTATCCAATAACATTTACACACTTGCTAAAAATAGCAATACCGAAATGGAACTGTATCATCAATATTGTCCCATGGCTTTTGACAATACAGGAGCCTATTGGGTAAGCGATAATGAAAAAGTTTATAACCCTTACTTCGGTGATAAAATGTTGAGGTGTGGTAAGGTGACGGAGACCATTGAGTAAATCTGACGGTTTAACGTTAATGCCGTTAAAACCCTTTATTCATAAGGGTTTAAGAGTGGGTTTAATTAACGGCATTTAACGTCTTTTTACGGAAACGTAACGGAAGTTAACGAAGGATTAACGTTAAGATTTGCGTTAATTTTTAACGTTAATGGCATGCCTAATTCAATTAGTGAATCGTCAGAACTATCAAATCCACATTTTCGCCAAAACGATTCAGAAGAGGGCGGTGAACAAAATATCTTCAAAGTTTTTACTCCTACCAAGTTAAAATGGTAGACGACTCTGTTAACAAATTCTCTTCCTATTCCTTTACCTCTTTCAGATGGTTTTATTGCCGCAATATCAATTATACGAGTTGAATCGATTTCTGTAAATACTATAAACCCAACTACCACTTTATTGACTTCGTAAATGAGCAATTCACCTTCTTCAAATGCCTCTTTTATTTTTCTCCAATTCGAATAAAATCCTTTATGCTTAATTAAATACTCCTCTTTTAACCAATCATGAATTTCATAGAGGTGAGTAATACTTGGCTTCGTTTCAAGTCTTGAATTGTTCATCAACTAGGTAACAGGATTAATTTAATTGTTATAAGCAACCATCTTTTCAAGCAGTTGCTTTAGTCTAATGTACCCCCACCTTAGTTCATTATTTTGCTCATACTTTTTTACTAGCTGTAATACCGTTTGTGGTGTTCCTGAGTACATATAACTTTCTGCATAATTTTTATTGTACTTTGAAAAATTGATCGTGTCAAATGCATGCTCACTGCTTGCTTCTATACTCCAAAAGTTCTTAGTTTCTGTATTCAGCACAGCGATCTTATATACCTTGTCATCGGACATAGAATAAAATATCTTATCTGCATTTAAGACTTGAATAATCTTTTCTTGAATTGGACGAACTAGATGGTGCTTTCTATCTCTTCTGCTCAAGCCATACTTATTTCTTAGACTAGCAGCTGTATCGTACCTTAAAAATTTATCTTTCCAATTTGTTGCATCATGTTCTAGCAAGAAATCAAAATCATACTTATTAACTTTTTCAGCACTAGGGTCAATTATATGCTCGTTTAAGCAACCTGAAAGAAAAGCCTTTTGCATTGAATTAAAATTCTCGAATTTGTAATCTATCCCTTCTAAAATTGATTCTGCCAAATACAATGCATCAGTTTTTTTCCTTTTCGAGTTTAACTGTGATTCAGTGTAATATTCTTTTACCGTTTCTAACCTTTTTGATACTACTTCCTGACAAATTTCTCTTTCGTATTCTGATAATTTCAATAGTGCCATCTGTTCATTTTTGGATGATAAAAGATAATCCTATTTATGTGCAAAAAATCACTATGTAATAAATTGTTTTAAACAATCATTAAATTAGAGTAGCACTTTGCACTTAACGTTAATGCCGTTAAAACCCAATACTAACAAAGGCTTCAAGACTAAGCAATACAACACCAAACAACGACTCTTAACTAAATTATTACGCAGAACAACGCTTCTTTTACGTTAAAAATTACGGTTGAATAGATTGAAGTTTTACTCTTTTAGCTGTTCGTTTCTTCATTCCTCAACGCTTTGAACTTTCTATAAATAAACCTTACTTTACGTTTATGAATATCACGCTAACCGACAAAGAAAAAATCAAAGTAATGAACTCTACGGATCTGTTTAAGATCATGCAGAGTATTTTGTTGAGAGAGCAGCGTGTAGACCAAGATCGGGAGCATTTTTGGACGGTTTGCCTGAACCGTGCCAACGTAATTATGAACATTGAGTTGGTGAGCATGGGCAATGTGTTTAGTACAGGTGTTTTGCCGATGGAAGTATTCAGTATTCCATTACAAAAACGATCGGTGAACCTGATTATCGTTCACAACCACCCAAGCGGTGAGCTAACGCCAAGCACAGCAGACATTGACGTAACCGACCACCTTTACCAAGTCGGTAAATTCTTAAACGTTCCGGTGCTCGACCACATGATTATTAGCAAAGAAGGTTACTTCAGCTTTGCAGATGATGGCTTATTGGGAGAGATTAGCCAAAGCCTAAAATATGTGCCTGTTTTTATGCAGAAGCAAAAGGCTCTGAAAGAACAACGAAAGGAGTTTGAGAAAACAACCAAGCAAATTGTCAAGAAGACCGAACGAGATTCTAAAAAAGAACTAGCCATAGAAATGGCTAAAGTCATGAAAGAAAATGGTGAAGATGTGGAGAAGATTATTCTTTATACAGGGCTTTCTAAGACAGCTATTGGGAGGTTGTAGTAATACTCACTCTTTTTCGTCCTTCGCTATTTTATTTAATAATTTGCGATCTAACTCCCAACCTAATTCATACCAAAAGCGATACCGTTTAGGAAACAAATGTTCAGAAACAGGTTCATAAATATCAGGAGCAGGCTGAATTGAATAGTCCTTTTTTAGAACAGCTTTATAGATGAGCATCCGATTTGCATTTTCAATAATTCGTTGATAAGCGAGCTTCTTTTCAAGAAATCGCTTAGTAGGAGCCTCATTCATGATACTTTTTCTTTCTACTCTGATGAATGCCCAACAAAGAAAGTCTATTACAAAATAGATTTTTAAGTAATTATCTAATGTATAGTCTATTTTATCTCCGAATTCATGTAAAATAGAGTGGCGATTTATTTCGTTGGTCAAGGGTTCTCCCTGTGTGTGTTTATAAAGAGAGTGATGAATAAAATCTTCCATAAAAGAAAACCACAAACGATACAGTTGAGTGTCAATTTTGGACAACTCTTCAATTTCTTCTTTGTTAAAAGAAACTTTTCTTCCATCCCCCGAATCAAAGTTTTCGTAACCATTTCTTGCAGAGATTACCATATCTTCTTCCAATAGTTGAAAAGATTTTTTTATTGTTTGATATGAGATGTGACCCTCTTCTCCATTACTTTTTAAGTACTTCCGCATGATTCCTTCTATTGTAGGGATCAGGGTTTTTATAGCACCCTCATAATCATATTGAAAACAAAGTATCATACTATTTTCAATGGATTCTATGAAGGGTTTTATATGATTACAACGAATACAATAACCTTCAATGAAATCGGTTCTAAAATCAAGATTATAAAAGCGTTGAGCTAAAATTTTTGTAATTCTCTTCTTTACATCAACATCTTCTTCAGCGATTTTTTGAATCATTTCGATCTCTAAACCAATTAGGAAGGTAGGAGCTATAAAAAACCAATCATATTCTACTAAAAATGAATTGACCTGCTCAATACTCTTAGTTCTATTAAGAAAGTTTTTGTTAGAGGTTAGAAGCGTGGTGAACCAAGAATTAGACATAGGTTAGCCTTTGTTAAGTTATTTAGCAAATAACCAAAGCTCACATTACTTAACTTTTTTGTAAACTTTTTCCGAATAATCCAAAAAGAAGTTTTCCATCTGCAATTTATGAGTCGTTAACAACTCGTTTATTTTATCATCTGTTAGAGTCTCCATTTTATAGTTCTTAAACTCTTTAAAAAAATTCTTCATACTTGCCTTTAACGATTTCAATTTCCCTTTCTTCATTATAGAGACCTCATGTGTAAAGTTTGCTGTTGAGGTTAACTGTTTAGTAGGTATAATAAGTATTCTTTTGACACTTGCCGTTTTATAAATTTCTTCAAACCAACCACAGTGTGTATTCATTTGACTTGCTTCAGACTTTTTTATTTCTTTTCTAGAGTCATCAACCTCGTTTTTACATTCAAATATCACATATTTGTTACCGCTTCCACACCATAAATTATCAGGTCCTGCTTTATGTTCCTTATCCGGACGTTCGCTCTTAAAGCCTAAACATATTCCTACCTCCTTCAGTGCCGCTTCAAACTTTTCTGAGGGCATTCCAAAAGACAAATCACTATGAAGGCCATTCAAAGTGACCATTAGATCATCAAACGAATCAAACTGATTAATCCAATTCTTGATATTTTGAACTCTATTATCATCAATAAACTGAATTTTCTTATAGTTGAATCCCTCATTTGGCTTTAGCAACTGCCTATTTTTTGTAAACGCAGCTTTTTGATGTCTAGTAGATTCTGACTTACTATTGAAATATAATGCTCTAGCTTTATGTTGTAGGTACCACCCTTTCTCATCTTCACTAGTGCAATCTGTATCAATAATATCTTGAAATATAGTGGTAGCTCTCTCGGCATTATCCATATATATAGATTCAAGTGCTTCTCTTTCTTTTTCTAGAATATCATATATTTTATACTCTTTAGTTGAAATTTCTATTTCATTCATTTTTTCAGCATAAAAAGATTTCCAATTCGAATCTCTTCTAGTAATTGCTTGATTTAATAAAGTTGAAATCACTTTATAATGAGAATCATCTTCTTTTAAGTCATCCTTGGCCATATCAGCAATTTCATTCCCTATCTCTATTTGCTTCTTAGTTTGATCAGAGAAGTACTTATTAGTCTTAGAACTTCTAATGAATTTCACAAGATCATCTCCGATTATTATTATCACAGCAAAGTCTTTTTCACCTCTTACACTCCTTCCAAGACCCTGTTCAACTTTTTGAGCAAGCTTTATATTAATCATATCACTTTCCACCAAACAATCTTCTTCATATTTGTCGGACAAAGAATGAAAGAATGGTTTGGAGTCGATAATCAGCACTCTACTTGACTCATCAGGTAAATCAATACCATCATACCTGTTTGCAAAAACAACGGTTTTTTTGAAATATCCTTTTTTAAGTCTATTAACTAATTCGAATATGGTATCAGGTTCAGCAACAGCTGAACCTAAACTATGATAGTGTTTTGCTTTTTTAAAACTTGGTGTTATGGCAACTGTTCCAAATGGCCGAGTTGACTCCTTTGCCAATTGAGTTACAATTAAATCTCGATCTAATTCTTCACTTATTAAGGAGGGTATTAAGAGCATTTTTTCACCTGACCATAATCTTGTTTTATCCTCAAGAGGATTTATAGCTGACTCTTTAGAAAAAGATAACCCCTTAATAAAGAATGAATCATCTTGAGTTGTTGCCGACATTAATACCCTTTGATCTGCATGATGAAAAGTTCCAAAACGATCTATAGGGATGTGATATGGGGATAATTCTATTTCATTTCCTGAAATATGCAACTGCATATTTCTTATTGAATCTTTTATTAAAGGCCATGTAAATTTTATAGCATTTGTATCATCCTTGTGTTTTGATAGAAGGTCTAACACCTCCTCTTCTTTATTAATAAAGCTCCAGTAAGGCACATGTAAATGAGAATTATACTCTCCCTCTTTGATTTCTAAAAAAGTCCCGTGTCCTTGAGCAATTAAATCATCTTCAAATAAAGACAAGATTTTATCATATAATTCATGCTCTTTGGTTAGCTTAATTGTAAATGCATCTTTAATGGCATCTATGCAAGCATGTGAATCATCAAGAATTATACTGCCACAATCAGTAAAGTCTTTATCCAAACCAAAAACGGATTTGCCATTAAATAATTTTTGGGCATGAGTTATTAGAATTTTCTTACCATCATAGTAGTTGTTAGGAATTTGCCTGTCCTCTCCAATCTTACAGAAAGGTATTCCAAACTTTTTAGCATCCAAACAAACTTGATCGGCAAGGTATGAGTTAGGGCAAACAAACATGCAAGGTTTTCCACTTCTATTTAGCTGCGACTGCAATATTAAAAGGCCAATAAGTGTTTTACCCGACCCAGTATGAAGCTTAACTACTATATCTCTACTATCTTGATGATTACTAAACCAACTCTTTAAAATACTCTCTTGAACAGGTCTTAATGGACCTGTAACACTTTTTCTATCCAATGAATCATATATTTCTATTGGATTAGTTTTCTTTTCAATTTTTGCTTTACTAAGCCTTTTACTGAAATCTACCATCGTATAATTCTTTATTTCCCTGTTAAATTTTCTATTTCGTAAACATTCTCTTCACCAAACCAAGAGTTTAGATTAGCCTTTCCTGCATCTGTATTAGATAACCCCAAAACAACAAGATTTTCAACAGCTCTTGAACAACAAACATAAAAGAGGTTATTCATCAAGACTGATTTGGATTCAGAGCTGAATCCCTCACCTGAAATGACTTTGTCAAAACCTTTGAATTTATACCACATATGATCGTCGTCTATAACGAAGAGAACATTTTTATACTCTTCTCCTTTAGTCCCATGTTTGGTTGAGAAAGGAGAAGTGTTAAGGGCATGGTCATTTAGCTTTTTAAGCTCTGAATAAGAGACATTCATGAAAGTCGAATGAAATGTTTTGTTTTTTTCTTGCCTTTCAGCTTCCTCTTCAGAAAGTTCACTTGGGTCGGTAGTTAATGAATTTTCAAACTTGGTTATATTGTCAGGTTCACGAAGTAATTTATTCTCTCTTATAAACTGTAATACATCACCAATAGTACCTGAATTAATTATGTTTATTAATCCTTCTAACTTCTCATAAATTCTTTCTTTGTCCTTGTGGGTTTTAAGTTGAAAATGCTCTCCGAGTTCCGAGTTTTCATAACCATAACGTCTCAGAAAATTCATGACTTGAATGTAATCTTTATCTTCAAAAAAGTTAATCAGGTGTTCAACTCCATTTTCTCTATGAATAGATAACTTTTTATCTAAACTACCGATTAAGAAACGTATGTATCTATCCTCTTTTCCAAACAGATAATCTGCCGCATTTTGACCATATCTCGCAGAATAACAGTCAAACAAATTTCCAAAACCACTCATTTTTGCAATCCTTCGATTTGCAAGCATGAGTATTTTGGACTCCTTGGTTTTTTTGAAATTCCAACCTTCTCTTTCTAAAAAACTAATGGTTTTATTGTAGTTATTGTTTTTTTCAGTTTCGCTTATTGCTTTTCCATCAATGAATCTAACTAGACCCTTCGAGATACTTTCTTCTTTCTCAACAGGCACTTTTTGTTCGATGTTATCACGAATTTTATTGAGCAATTCGATGATAGATTTAGCTGAACGATAATTCTCTGATTTTGTAACTAATTCTATTTTTTTATTTTCACCTTCCTCATAATATTGTTCCAAACTACCGATACCAGAGTCGTATATCTTTTGATGTGAATCACCGAAAAATCCAATGACAATGCTATCACTTACATTTTTAAGTAAGTTATCCAATAGTGCTTGAACAACTTCATTCGCTGTATCTTGATATTCATCCACAAACAAATAAGGGTATTTGTCAGCAAACACTCGAGATAAGCGGGGATATTCCTCAAACATATATTTGGAGAGAATAAGTACATCATCATGGTGTAATATACCTGCTTCAAAATCTCTGTAGCTCGTTTCAATATATTGTACCTCAATTTTGCCAACACGAGAAACTAACGAAGGTGAATATTTATGCGTGAAACTTGCCAACCTTGCAGGAGACAACTTACTTTTCTTTTCTAATTCGGCATTAAACTTTTCTTCATTGAGTCGATCTAGCTGTTTTAAGAGTTGCTCTTGAAATGGTTTTATAGTATCCCATAAAAACTCGTGTATTGTTGCAACGACAACTAATGGGTTATTTTCAAGTCTTTCTATAATCTCATTCTTTGCAACATTCGTATAAGTGATACAAACTATTTGCTTTCCACTATATTGAAGTTCTGAGCCAATGGTTAACAATAAAAAATTGATGGATTGAATCAGAGTATACGTTTTACCTGCACCAGCTCCTGCTTCCAAAACAAAGCTTTGTTTACTGTTGATGTGAGTTTTTATTTGATCAATTACTTCCATCTGAATCCTCATTAGTTTCTGAACTTTTACCTAACCACTCCAGTCCTTCTTTTATATATTTTGGAACTTCCCATTGTCCATAAGTAGCTTCATCGAATGAGAGTATATCAAATGCAAAGTTGGTTTTATCCTTTGAACTCATATTTTCGAATACTGTGTATTCGCTATTGGAGTTAAAATCGTCAATCGTAATGCTTTGAAAAAACACAAAACAATCTTTTATCCAACAATCTTCTTCTCCATCTTTTTGGTCACCGGTCTCATCCTTTTGGGATAGTAAATTCTTATTCTTTATTAAAAAAGATTCTTCAAAACTTCGAGCGGTACTTCCTGAACTTTCCTCTTTTACTTGGTAAGCTACCATGATTCTTTCATCTTCTGTTTTATCAGCAAGATCACAAGAAATTAAGTCTGCAATAGATGTTTTTTTGGGAATCCAATCTTTGAGTGTTGCATTTGAAGTTATTTCTCCTGCAAGCCCATCATTAACGGGACATTTTTTATGGTGTCCTGTTGCTTCTACAGAATCTAAATCAGTAATGATTAATGTTTTGACTTTTATGAAGTCTAGTAGCTCTTTGAATTTGTGAGTATAAGCTCCACCAACTTCTAAAATTGAAACATATTCAGTAGTCAATAAAGGAGATACTTTTTTGACCATAAGAGGCAATAACATTCTTTCTGTTGTACCTTCTACCATGATTACTTTATCAGCAAAAAATAGATCACATTTATGTAAGGTCAGGTATTGCTTTAAGAATCTGAATGTCTTTGTATCGTCTTTAATTCTAAGTTGATTAAAGTCTTGAGCTACTATACCATCTGTTGTCTTATTGAAATATCGAATTCTGTTAAAACCTCTCTCAACATCAATTCCTGCCTCAGAAATAATATGAGAGGAATGAGTTGTTAAAATAAGTTGAACATCTATACCCTCCTTTTTCGCTTCATCTAATATGCCTTTTACATTACTAATAAAAACCCTCTGCATTTGTGGGTGCATATGAGCTTCAGGCTCTTCAATCATTATAACAAGGAATTCTGAAACTTTCTCTTCCTTTGAGTTTTTTAATTTCTCTACAAAACTTGCTATCTCCAATACCATGTAAATCAAGTTGCTATATCCTAACCCATTATAACTTTCAGGTAAATCTATTTCATCTTGTTTATAGTAATATTTGATATTCTTTTTGATTACATCTTCAGATTTAAACTCAGAATCTATACTTATCGGTGGAATTTGAACAGGACTATTTGCTCCGAACTTCTCTAAGTCACTAATAATTCTTTCAAGAACTTTCCCATATTTCAATGTTAAATCCTCCTCTACACTAGAAAGTGCCTGCTCTAACTGTTTTACGTCATCGGATGATTCATCTCTTTGGTTATAATATTTCGAAAACCCTAGAGCTAGAGTATTGCTGCGATCTCCTTTTTTATCATCAAGTACCCTTAATGCCTTAATATCTTCAAACGACACTACTCTTTCAATCTTATCTCTATAATTCCCTTCAACTTCTCTTTTTCTTCCTTGCCCATCAAAGTCTTCAAGTGCATAGCACCTTAATTTATAGTATTGTTTGAGGTTTTTTTGTAAAAATGGGATCAAATCTTCCGTTTTGTCCTCTCTATTTAAAAATGCTTTAAATAAACGTAATGAGTCTGTTGCAGAATAGGTGACATGGATAATCCCATCATTTCTATTTACATCCAAATCGGAAATAAAATGGCTAAGGTGTACTAAAGAATCAGGTGGATCAGTTTCATAAGTAATTTCTATGGTTAAGCTAATACTAGGTGTTTTTTCCTTAATCTCAATTTCAAGTTGCTCTTGTCCTTCTTCATTTAACTCGTCAGTTTGAAATCTATTAAACAGTTCTAAACCTTCATTAAATCGCTGATAAGATGATTGAGCAAAGTCCTCAAAGGAAAGCTCTTCCTCACCTTTGCTAGTAAGCATCTTTATCGCCTCGAAGAAAGAGGTTTTTCCACTATTGTTTCTTCCGATAATTATTGTAGTGTCTTCTTCGAGATTGATCGTTACATCTTCAAGAAGTCTGAAATTCACAATCTTAATCTTACTGATTTTCATGGATAAAGGATTAGTATTGAAAATCAATCTTAGTAAATTAAATGCAGAAAAAATAGAGTATAAATACTCATTTTTAGATGTGTTGAAAACTTTATCTGTAGTAAAAAGAGAAATAACACAATGTAAAAAGATAGAAATAGAGAACTTAAATCTCTTTTAAGGCAACCTCATGTTAAATTTTCGTCAAATAAATAATCAAACAAAAGATATTTAAAGTCTAGAGTGGATTGAGTTCTTTTTTTCGGGGCATTTATTCGATATAATCGTAGGCATTCTGTCATATTTAATTATTAAAAATTTTAAAAAAATGAATATGAAAGAACTTATGAAAACAATAATAATAAAGTTGAGTGTCTCTCAATTATTAGTAAACACTTATCAAATTGTAAATTATATCGGTGATTATATAGCACCAACTGACAGATTAGCTTTTATGACAATAAATGCCCTTGAATTTAATTCTATTTACTAGAGATTGGTGCCTATTGGCCTTGGTTCAAATCCAAGATCTGTCACAAAAAAAGTCGTCTGAAAAGACGACTTTTTATTCTTAAATATAAAAGTTTAATACTCCTTAATCACCTTGCTTTTGTCAATAGAATACTCCCAACCCTGAGTGCCGTATCTGCCTTTTTCCATAATGGCAATTCGCTCTCCGTCTCTTCGAACTACATTAATGGTAGCAGAGCTGTCGTATTTTATTGAAGAACCGCCACGCATGGTTCCTGAAGTCGTTTTTTGAAAAATGAGAACGAATAAAGTTTTAGGGAAGTCTGTTCTTAGATTTTCAAAGTCAGCAGCTTTTGCATCTAACTTATTGAAACTATCCACAATAATTAGGGGATATTCCTTAGCTGCAATTCTAACATCTTCTAAATTTCCTTTGTCAATAATGCTTAGTTCATTTCCTAAACGGTATTGTTCTACTTTTTCTTTTGTCAACTTGCCTATGCCTTCTTCTAAGGAAAAATACTTGGCGTTAATTTCCAATGCTGAAATAAATAAATGAGCCAACTCAAAAGAGAAGTAGGTTTTTCCTGCTCCTGAATCTCCGGTTAAAGCAAAACACGTTCGGTTCCAATCCAATTCACCCAAAAATCTGCCCAATTCACTATTGATACGAAAAGTGTCAAAGTCCATGTCTTGCAAATCACCCGCACCAATTTCTCTGTTGTTTTTTTCTTGCTTCTTTACCACTCGTTTTGAAGAGTTAGGGTGATGAATAGTTGTTGTTATTGGATTTCTTTTCTTTTTAACAGGTTTGTTAATCAGCAATTCCAACCGATTTATTTCATTAACGGTATCTTCATACCGCTTCTGAATTATCTTTATTTCTTCTTTCCATTCTTCTAAGTCCGATTTAGTTCTTTGAAGGGCTAGCTCATCTTCGATCTTCAGCTTTTTGTTTTGCTTAATACTTAATTTGAGTTCTTTATATTCATTAATCTTGTCTTGTTTCTCTTTTGACAGCTTGTTGCTATCATTTATATTATTCCATGCAATAAAGACGTTTGCCCAACCTGCATCTTTATGCAAAGGCATCTTACTCAAACCTTCTTGCTTTTTAGCCATTAGGGTAAGTTCCGTATCTAATAATTCATAACGTTCTTGTTCCTCTTCTAAGTCTTCATCTATGATTCTTAAATCATGTTTCAATACATCCACATTGTGATTTAAGGTATTAATGTCTTCTTTTAACTCCCTCCAATAATCAAGGTATTGGTCACTAAAACCCCTTTGCTCTTGCAATTGTCGCTTGAGTTCGTCGATTTGTTGATTGTTTTCAACCTTTATCTGAGTTTCTTCTTTAATAACTTCCTTTTGATACTTCTTACCTAAATTGTGGTTCTTTACTCTACAGTTAGTCCCACAGAATTTTGTATTGCTTTTAGAGGTTTCAAACGTTTTGCCACAATACTCACAATTCATTTCATACTTCATAATCCTTCTCCATTTAATGTGTTTTTAACGTTAAAGACGTTAAGGATTGGTAATACCTAAGCCTCATTCCGCCTTTATTAACGCAGATTAACGTCTTTTTATTCTTGATTGAGGTTTGTTCTAATCCTTCAGAGCCTTTCTGAAGTTCTTGTAGGAAATAGCCGACTTAGTAGCGACTTTAAACGCAAAGGAAGACACGTAAATTAAACCAATCGCCACACCGACAACCATGACAACCTTGGTTACAGGATGCTTTCTAACTGCTTTCCATTCGTCTTGCTGTTTCTCCGCTTTATCTAATTCACGAATATTGTTTAAGTACTCTTTACTGTATATGCCATCAGTAAACTTTAATTCCTCTGCCTTTTTTGTCTTCTCTCGATCTCTTCTTTTTAATCTCTCTACTTTTCATCTTAATCCTCCTCTTTTTCTGTTGCTAAAATATCTTTGGCGTTTTCAATTAATTTCAAATCTTCTTGCAAAAAGTTCGAAATTTTACCAACTTGGCTCACTAGAAAATAAAAGCCACGTATTACGTGGCTTTTTTGTTTGAAAAAGCATAAAGCTTGCTTGTTTGCGAATTGAAAACAAAAAAGATAGCTAAAGCATTGCTTTAGCTTGGCTTTTATTCTGACCTCGGAGAAGTAAGGATGGACGAAGTCAATCCTTCATTCTTTCTATATCCCGTAAATAAAGCTTGTTAAACTGTAATACAGCGAAAGATTTCATTTTATGCTTCGACTAAGCTCAGCACATCGCCTCGGAGAAACAAGGATGGACGAAGTCAATCCTTCATTGTTTCTATATCCCATAAATAAAGTTTGATATACACTAGTATAGTGAAAGATTTCGTTTTAATGCTTCGACTCAGCTCAGCACTTCGCCTTGGAGAAGTAAGGTTGGGCGTAGGCCAATCCTGTCTCGATCACTATAAATTAAGAGATTCTTATGCAATGCAAGAGCCTTTGTTATTAAATGGGTTCAATATAGGTTCAATTATTATTGTTTTAGTTTAACTCTATTTCTTGTAAAATCACTTTAATTCTTTTCTAGCTTCTTCCCCTCCCTTTTTTCATATTGAATTCAATATTTTCATATTGAAAAAAAGTAAAGTGCAATTCAACTCAACATTAGCTGTCAAAGCCAAACTATAATTACTTGATTATATAAACCTTAGCACATAAGAGACTTGTTTTAAAACATTCATGGCATAGCTTTTACATAGAAGCTGGCATAACCAAAAAAATAAAATGTTATGAATGTTTTAAAGAAAGTATTACCCATCAGCATGGCTTTAGGTTTAATCTTTACAGCATGCGAAAAAGATGAAAACTCAAATTCTGTTAGTTCTAGCACACAAGCGAGTTCTTTTAAAGTAAAAATGACAGATGCACCTGGTGATTATGCAGCATTAAATGTTGAAATTACGGGAGTAGAAGTATATCGAGAAAGTGAAGGGTGGATTACTTTATCAAATGAAGCTCAATATATAAATGTTCTTGACTTAACCAACGGAGCTGAAACAACACTTGCCTTCCAAGGAAATGTAGAAGCGGGTACATATACCAAACTAAAAGTAAGTTTTGGAGAACAAAATACCTTACAAGTAAATAGTGATGTTAGTTTAGCGGGCTTGACACTTCAAGCCATGTCAACCACAACTTTAGACTGGAATGGACCGAAAGAAGTTGAGATTGTCATAGATGAACAAGTAGATGCCTTTAATCAAGGTGAAGTTTTACTTGACTTTCAAGTTGCTCAATCCATCAAAGAAGATGTTAGAAGTTTTGTAATAGACCCAATGATTACGGTAATAGAAGATGCAAATACAGGAGTTCAAGGCGAAGTTGAAGGTTCTGCAGAAGCTGTAGTATTATTAACTAATGGAGAAGATACATTAAGCACCTACCTAAATGCTGAAGGACAATTCTTGCTTAGAGGTGTTGAAAGCGGGATGTATGATTTAATTGTACAAACTGCCAAAGACAGCTTAATGAATAGCATGAATAGAACGAAAGTTGAGCAGGTGGTAGTCAGTGAAGGGCAAATTAGTCAAGTCGGTACAATTCAATTTTAATTGCACAGCCCTTCATGAAGGCAGGGATTTCCCTGCCTTTATTTTAATCTTACTTTTAAACCCAAACTTATAAGGCATGGAAACTTTAAACCTGAAAATAGCTGTGATAGACGACAGTGAATTTGACAACAAAATGTTTTCCCGAAGACTAAAACAATATACAGATGAACTTGCTCTTGGTCAAGACTTTAATTTTGACATACAAGCCTATACAGCTGTAAATTCATTCTTAAATGAGCTAGACAATACATTTGATGTTGTTATTCTAGATTATTATTTAGACGAAGGAATTACCGGTAAAGAGTTAATTAGCACCATAAAATTTAAGTCTCCAAGCTGTAAAATTCTAATCATTTCTCAAGCAAGAAATGTAGAAACAGCACTGCAAACTTTACGAATGGGCGCCAATGAATTTATTCATAAAGATGACCTTTATGCCATGCCGCGAATCTGTTTTTTTGTGGAGGAAGCGCTTCGTTCAAAATACAGTTTGCACTAAACCAAAGAACTAAAAAATGGCTAAGAAAGGCATTCCATTTGAATATAAAGTTTCCGGCTTAATAGGTCTTATTTTGATATTGGCAACCATAAGTGGAATATCTGCTTTTGTGCGTTACAACAAGCTAATAAAAGCGGTAAAAAAAGACACCCCAAAAACTATATTGTTGGTTACTGAAAAGCTACAAAATGATTTGACCAATGCTGAAAATCATGTCAAATCTTTTAGCTTAACCAATGATACAAACCTAATCAACCAATTTTACCAAAATGCCGAAGACGCTTCTGAGAAACTGTATAACCTGCAAGCTCAAGCAATAAGTGACACATTTCATTTAAAGTTAGACTCACTTGAATATTTGGTTAACAGAAAGCTCGATATTCTGAACGAGATTCTGCTCCTACAAGACCAATTTAGGGTGCAACAAGCCTTAGATAAAGTGGCTTTAAAAATAGAAGAAGCAGCTATCAAGGAAAAACAGAATGCCAAGCAAGATTCTATAAAACCAGCCAAAAAGAAAAAGTTTCTCTCCTTTCTATTTAAAAAGAAAAAACAAAAAGAAATTAAAGCAGAACCTACCGACGAAGTAAGTATTGCGGATGTAAATGAGGAAGTAACCAAAGTAAAAGCTGAGGAAGAAGGAATTGAAACGGCTTTGAAAAATTCTGAGTTGGAGTTAATATCTGCAGACAGAATGGTGAGCTTGAAAATCTACCAACTACTTGAAGAGTTAAAAACTGCAGAACTTCAAAAGCTTGATCAAGAAAAAGCTTTTATAAAGGAAAATGTTGAGGCTTCGCAGAATCAGTTTGTGTATTTCATCATTACGTTGGGTTTGCTTTTAAGCATAATGTCATTTGTAGTAGCAAAGTATACCCAAACCAACAGAAGATTTAAAAAAGCGATGAATACAGCTCGAAAAAGGGCTGAAGATTTAGCCAAAACAAAAGCTCGTTTTTTAGCTAATATGAGTCATGAAATTAGGACTCCAATGAACGCCATTGTTGGTTTTACGGACCAAATCAGTGAAGGCAAACTGGACAACAATCAAACTCAAGCCCTTCAAATTGTTCAAAAATCAACCAATCACTTAATCAAATTAGTTGATGATATATTAGACTTTACAAAACTGGAAAACGAAAAACTAAACTTAGAAAAAGTAACTTTTGAGTTAAGTCCAGTCATTGAAGAAACGGTTGAATTGTGCAAACCCCTTATCAAACAAAAAGAAGTTGGTTTAAAGTTTGTAATTGCAAATGATGTCCCTAGAGTTGTTATTGGAGATGAATTTCGATTGCGTCAAGTCCTCATCAATTTAATCAGTAATGCCATCAAGTTCACCAAGAATGGAAGCATTATCGTAGAAGTAAAAACTCAAGAGTTAGAAGAAGAAACTGCCCAAATACAGTTTAAAGTAATTGATGAAGGTATTGGCATGAAGCCTCAGCAGCTTAAAAAGGTTTATAAAGAATTTGAGCAAGCCAATAACAGCATCAGTCGCAATTATGGTGGTACAGGTTTGGGGCTTTCAATTACCAAAATGCTTGTCAATTTACATGGCGGCACTATGACCATTGATAGTGAGTATAAACAAGGAACCACGGTAAGCTTCACACTACCCTACCCCATTGGTAAAAGAGAAAACATAAAAGTAAAAGAGCTAATTGTTGAAGAAAGTTTAGTGCAACTTAAAAACAAACAAATACTTCTTGTTGATGATGAAGCATTCAATCGAAATTTGTTGCATAAAGTACTTTCCAAATACGGTTGTAAAACTTATGAGGCTAAAGATGGTAAGCAAGCTATTGAAATGGCTGCAAAAAGAACCTATGATTTAATCCTTATGGATGCCCGTATGCCTAAAATGGATGGAATTAAAACGACTAAAGCCATCCGTTCATTAGATCATAAAGACAAAAAATATGTTCCCATCATTTGTTTGTCGGCCGCAATTCTTGAAGAAGATAAAATCAATTATTTGAAAGCAGGCATGAATGATTTTCTTGCAAAACCAATAAAAGAGAGAGAATTGTTAGAAAAAATTTCATCAGTACTACACTTGAATTTTGAAGTTAAAAAGCAATCGCAAGAAATTCCTCCTTCAAATACAAGCACTTCTAAAATTGATGTAAGTAGTTTAAAAGAGAGTGCTCAAGGAGATAATGCCTTCTTAATTGACATGTTAAAGACATTTTTAAATAGTACGGAAAAAGAAATTCAACTCATGCAGACTGCTTTGCAAGAGAAAGATTGGCAAGCACTTGCAGATCATGCGCACAAAATTGCTCCCCAATGCAAACATTTGGCTGCACATACACTTTATTCGCTTTTGAAAGAGATTGAAGAACTTGCGAGAACAGAAAAGGAAGTAGATCGTTTAGCGGATTTGGTAAAACAAGCTCAAACGGAATCGGTGGAAATCAATGAAGAAATAACACAATTGCTTCATAGCTATTCGTAAACCAATTTTCTAAGGTATTTTTAGGACTAAATTCACGAATATGGCTAGTCCTTCTTTTAAGGTTTTTGTAGTTGAAGATAATGAGTGGTATAACAAATTGTTAGTTCATAATTTGAGTTTAAACCCCGATTTAGAAGTTAAATCATTTACTCAGGGAAAAGATTTATTACAATCACTTTCTGAAAATCCACAAGTTATCACTTTAGATTACCGCTTACCTGATATGAATGGCGAGCAACTTTTAGAAAAAATAAAACAGTTTAATGATCAAATTGAAGTCATCATCATTTCGGAGCAAGAAGAAATTGAAACGGCTGTTGAGCTCTTAAAAAAGGGAGCTTATGATTATCTGACAAAAAATAAAGACATTCAAAACCGCTTGCTGAATTCCATTTCTAAAATTAAAAAAAACCATAAGCTCAAAGATGAGATTAGTAGTTTAAAAAAAGAGGTTCAGGGAAAGTACAATTTTGAACAATCGATAATCGGTTCGAGCGAAGCCATTAAAAAGATTTTCCATTTGATTCACAAGGCTTGTGAAACCAATATCACCGTTTCTGTGCATGGTGAAACGGGAACTGGAAAAGAAGTGGTAGCCAAAGCCATTCATTACAATTCAAAACGAAAGAATAAACCCTTTGTAGCGGTAAACATGGCTGCCATACCTTCTGAATTAATTGAGAGTGAACTTTTTGGACATGAAAAGGGCGCTTTTACCGGCGCAACAGCTCGAAGAATTGGAAAGTTTGAAGAGGCAGACCAAGGCACTTTATTTCTAGATGAAATCGGAGAGATTGATTTAAACATTCAAGTAAAATTATTACGGGTATTGCAAGAGCGAGAAATCACTAGAATTGGAAGCAATGCAAGTTGTAAAATTGACTGTCGAATTATTGTAGCTACCCACAAGGATTTACGTCAAGAAGTTAAGAACGGCAATTTTAGAGAAGATCTCTATTATCGACTGTTTGGCCTACCCATAGAATTACCACCACTTAGAGATAGAGATAATGATGTGATTATTTTGGCTAAACATTTTATGAATTTGTTCTGCAAGGAGAATGACTTGAATCCGAAAAAGCTTGCTGAGGAAGCCAAGTCCAAATTAAAAGCCTATCACTTTCCAGGAAATGTACGAGAGTTAAAATCATTGATTGAACTAGCCATTGTATTAAGCGATACCGATGAAATAGCAGCGAACGATATTACTTTAAATAGCATGGATGAAATCAACGATTTAATGTTGCAAGAGCAAACCTTGCGTGAATACAACCAACGGATTGTTCAATTATACATGAAAAAGTATAGTAACGATACCAAGCAAGTGGCTAAACAACTAGACATTGGCCAAACTACGGTTTATCGCCTCTTAAAAGAATCGAAAGATGAAACTGAATAGAGACTCAAAGGTAGCAGACAAATTTGCGAGCTATCCAGAAGAAGTAAAACCCCATATGGAGTATTTACGATTGCTTGTGCTTGAAACCGCGAAAGAATTGGGCATTGAAGAATTAGAAGAAACCCTAAAATGGGGCGAACCAAGTTATCTAACTAAAAAAGGCAGCACGCTTCGAATGGATTGGAAAGCTAAAAATCCTAATCAATATGCGCTCTACTTTAAATGCACCAGTAAATTAGTTCCTTCCTTTAAAGCTGTTTTTGGTGATGTATTCGAATACCAAAAAAATAGAGCTATTCTTTTCCAAATCAATCAAGAAATTCCAATTCAAGAAGTAAAACAATGTATTGCTGCTACTTTACAATATCATAAAGTGAAGGATCAAGAGAATTTAAACCTAGCTACTAATGAATAATTAACTTTTTGGTTAATCCTAAAACTCTTACAAAATAAACGCCTTTCGCTTGATTACTTACATCTAATTGTTGCATTTTGCTTTCAATTTTAGTCTCAAAAACCACTTTCCCATTCATATCGTAAACTAAGAGTTGCTCACCTAACAGTTCTTCATTTTTTAAATCAAGATTTAAGATGCTTTTTACGGGGTTTGGATAAATACTCCAATCGGTTTTGGTTGAATTTTCTTCTGCTAAACTTGATACCATGACAAAATAACAACTGCTGGTATCCACACAAGATTGGTAAGTCACTTCTACTTGATAATTTCCATTTGTTAAAACCGTATAACTTCTTGAAGTTGCTCCACTTATTGCACGATTTGAATCACAATTAATCCATTGATAACTAGCACCTAATTGATTAGCAGTCAGCATGGGATCATTTCTACTTACACTCGTGTCTACTTGATCTACAACTAACTGTAACTCAATAATCGAATCACAACCTAAGTGTGAACTTAAAGTATCGTAATAACTTCCGCTAGTCGTGTAAATTTGGTTATTCTGTAACCATAAATAAGCCCCACAAGCCGTATCTCTTTGTGTTTGAATAGTAGGATTAACGACAACTACCATCATTTGATCTACAGTGGTGCAACCATTCACATCTGTAACTGTTACAGAATAAGTAGTTGTTACAATAGGTGTAGCCATTGGGTTTGCGATTGCAGCATTATTTAGAGTTGCTGCATTATCCCAAGTAAATGTTGCTCCTAACGGCCCTGTTGGTGAACCTCCTAAAACAATAGAACTTCCAGCACAAATACTTGCATTGCTACCTGCATCAACGGTTAATAAAGGATGAGTTGTTAAAAGCATTTGATCTACTGCCGTACAGCCATTTACATCAGTAACCGTAACGGTATAAGTTGTGCTTACGTTTGGGTTTGCAATGGGGTTAGCTTGTGTAGCACTATTCAAAGTAGCCGTATTATCCCATTGAAATACAGCCCCTGGACTTGTAGAGGTTGGCGAACCCCCAATTTGAGCTGTTGAACCATAGCAAATAGACTGATCTGCTCCTGCATCAGCCGTAGGCAATGGATTTACAGTAACTGTAATTTGATCGGTTTGAGAGCATGCAGAAGCATTAGTAACGGTTACCGTATATGTTGTTGTTACCATTGGGCTTGCTACCGGATTCGCTAGTGTTGGGTCATTTAAGGAGGAAGCATTATCCCACAAATAAGTTGCTCCGGAAGGTCCAGTTGGTGAACCTCTTAAAACCATTGAATTTCCAGCACAAATACTGGTATTACTACCTGCATCAGCAGTTGGACTTGAGTTAATGGTTAAATCCAAGACCTGGATAGAATCGCAGCCTGAACTACTTACTAATGTATGGGTATAAGTTCCACTTAGCCGATATAGCGTATTTGTTTTGTTCCAAAAGTATTGACCGCAAGTTTGAACAGTATCAATTAATTCATAAACAGGAAATACGGTTAAATCTAAATACTGAATGGAATCACATCCTGCCATATTCTGAAGTGTATCTCTATATATTCCTGTTTGATTGTAATAAACCCCTGCAAACAACATACTATCGTTGGCACAAATACTGGCTGTTGTTCCTTGCGTACTGGATTGGGCTGCGGTAACTACCGTAGTAATCATACTATCACAAGTCCCCATGGTTGAAATGGTGTCGTAATAAGTTCCTGATTGCTTATAAACATGGCCATTTACAATTACACTATCTCCATTACACAATTCAAATTCTTGGTATTTTGAAGAAACATCAATACTTACTGTGTCTGTTTTGTAACAACCATTAATAAGCTCAGCTCTAAAAACAAAATTTTGATTGAATTTAGGGTATACAAATGGATTTAATATCGTAGAATCTGACAAGTTTTCAGAAGTCGACCAAAAATGATAAACCCCATTGGTTGTGGCTTGAATTTGAAGACTATCCCCTTGACAAATAGCTGAATCTAAACTTAGCACCTGCACTGTTGGCAAGTCTCTACAATACTTGATTAAATTCTTATTATTAATCCTCATAATCGTATACAAGTCTCCCGATTCATCGGTTCGAGCAGCAAAAATTTCATTGGTTGAATTGCCCGAAGTTTTGTTCCAAATTGTAGTACCATCAGATGGATTTACTCTAGTCAGATTCGTACTTATTTGTCCTGCCACTAAAATAAATTCAGTTCTGGTAATATAGGCTGTACTATCTAGCACATCAAATTTTAATCGCATAGAAAGACCACTGTATGCATTGGTGTATAATAAAGCTCCAGCTGAAGTATATTTCGTTAAATTATAAGAGTTTGAACCTGCATTTTCTTCTTTGGTTAATACATAAAAGTCATCAGAATCTTCAACTAAAATTTGCTTTATTATTTCCCTTTTATTGGATTGAACTGCCAATGGCTTTGTATATAATTTACTACCACTAAAGCTATATTTAGAATAGGACTGTCCATAATCATAGGGAATTCGATGTGACCAATTTAATGAGTTTGATAATTGCCCATCATAATGCTCTTCTGCAACATAAACGTGGTTGTTTTTTACTTCTATTAAATAATTGACATCATCATTATAATAAATAGGCGTAAAATCTGGCCATTGTGAAATCACAAAATCAGGGCTCTTTTTGTTCCACTGTAGTGTTCCACTTGCATCATACTTGATAAAAAAAGCTTTTTTGGCTTCTTTATAATCTGGTAGATTTCCGGGACCAAAAGGATCGGGCATGGAATCAATAGCAAAGTAATCATCCGTTGAGCCTACAATAAATACGTCACCTAAATGGTTAACGGCAATGTCTTTGGCTACATCATTTCGTCTAGCATTCCACCCAAAAGGATTAGTTGCCGGCATGTTGCCTTGAAATACGTTTAGCCATGCCCTTGAGCCATTTGAATTATATTTTATGGTAATTACATCTGAATTTAGGTGTCCACCATTTACCAATTCATTGATGGTTCCTACTACATAAACATTCCCATTCTGGTCAACATCAATAGCGACTCCTTGATCTCTTTTGGATTGAGAACCATTGTATACATCATACCATAAACGATTTCCTATAGAATCATACTTGGCAACAACTAAATCTGAATTTGATGCTGCAGTGGCTCCCTGATAGCCGGTAACATAGCTATTCCCAATTGAATCTACATAAACTTCCAATACTTTTATGCTAGAGTCTGCTTGATAAACAAAAGAATTTAAGGTATCACCATTGTGTTTATCAAATCGAAAACAATAAGTTATGTCTCCATTTTCTTGAATCGCAAAAACATGTCCTAAAGTGTCAAACGCTATCTTATTTATCCCGTCAAATCCTTGACCTAAACCATTTCTCCAAATCTCATCATTGGGTTTAAGGCGTTGTGCTAAGAGCGTATTCCCCAAAAAGCATAAAACGACTAGTGAAAAAGCAAGTAGTAGTAGATTTTTTTTCATAATTAATTGGCTAGTATGCTCGCAAGATAAGGATTAATAATTAAGCTAATCTTTGACCTTAAATGATAAAATCAGGACATAA
Organism: uncultured Flavobacteriales bacterium; assembly: GCA_964001305.1. GTDB lineage: Bacteria > Bacteroidota > Bacteroidia > Flavobacteriales_E > Vicingaceae > CAJXMH01. Next base: position 44,621 of record CAXFAI010000026.1, on the reverse strand, counting down.
TGATTAAAATAAGCTCTAAGATTTATATTTTCGTAATCGCAAAATCAAGACTTTTTCTAATGTACCGATTTCTTATCTTTTTATTTCTGCTTCAAGCTAGCTATTCTTCAATAACAGCGCAAAACCAAGGTAAAGTAAGGGTATACCATAGACCCATGGATGCTATAGTTAAATTAGACACCATAAAGTTGGAGAATGGAATGTTTATTGAATTGGATACCGGATATTATAAAATTAAGGCTTGGGCCCCTAAACGCGAATTATACACACGATTAGTTAGAATTGATAGTGGTCATTTTAAAACCATTCGAATTGATTTAGATTATTCTAAAAAATACAAACGATACAGATACAAGGTACTAGCCTATCGAACAAATAAAATTGTTCTAAAATTTTTACCCATCGCAGTTTATGGTATAATAGCTCTTAACACCTATCAAGATCTAACACATTATGAAGATGATGCTGAACGATTTAAAGAAAATACATTTTCTCATAAAACTGCCTATGAAAGTGCACTTTTTGAGCCTGAATTTACTTTTCACAAACTTCGATTTCAGCAAAACAAAGAAAATTATGATGATGCTTTAGTAAATATTGAAAAAGCTCAAAATAATCTCATTATTTCTACAGTGACAGCAGCAGTAGTTACTTACTTTGGATGGAAAGTAGCCAGTAAGTTAGAAAAACCAACATACAAAGAAACACCTCTTCTTTCTGATTTTACACTTTCTCCATCCTTATTAAATGGCAATAGTGCTTTAACATTAAGTTGTAAATTAAAGTAAAGATGAAAAATCTACTTACCTTATTCTTGATTTCCTTAATAGTAATAGCTTGTCAAGAAGAAAATGAGCTTGAAGGGCTTGAATTGAGCAATCCAAATGATATACAAGAAGCAGATTATCTAAGTCTAGTCAACATTAGGGAGCAAGGTTGTAATGTAATTACTGTGGATGTTGAAATCAAATCTCAAAATATACCTGAAGGCTTGGACTATGACTTTGTTATTATTGAAAACACCATATCTAATAAAAGCAGGTTAACAAGAGAATATAAAGACATTTACTTAAGTATCCCATGTAACCGAATCATTCAATACAAACTCTATTTATACAATTCGAAAACCGAACGAACTTCTGTTCCTTCTAACTTTACTTATAATCCTTAAGTTATGAGAACTATCTGTCATATTGATTCTTGTCGAATCTTATTTTTTCTGGCTTTTTTGTGTGCCTTTTCATTCTTTTCATGCTCATACGACCAAAATCCTTGTTACGAAATCAATTGTGAAAAAAATGAAGTTTGTATTGATGGGAATTGTGTAAAGTTAACTTCAGACAATAAAGACTTTTATTTCTTCTCACAGCCGGAACCTGATACCATTGTTCTCAGCGAGTTTTATATTGAAAGAATCCCAGAATTAAGAGCAAATGGATTGAGTTGGGATTCAGGGAGCTTTCCTGATGTTTACATCCAAATTCTTCAAAATGGAAAAATTATATATGCTACACCCAACAGTATTCAAAATTTGAATAATTCATTGCTTCCTTTAAAATTAAATATTCCAAATCCATTTGAAATTACTGACATTAACAAAGTAATCAGCATTAATTTTTATGATGATGATGGAAACAATTTTGATGAGTTTATGGGTGGTGTTACCTTTAATCCCTATCAAGAGGAATATCCAGATTCGATTCAAGCAGATCTTGGTGGGCCTGTAGCAGTAAGTTTATCGGCTAGGTATATTTTCTAAAACAACCGCTTCCTTTTACTCAAAAAAGGCAATAAAATCTGATGAAAGCCTTTAGCAATATCGGCTTCAACAAAGTCAATTCCGTATTGTCCGCATTTTAGTTTAAGCTCTTTTTCTCGCTTGCGCATTTCTTTTACATAGAGCTCTTTTACCTCATTGGTGTTTAGCTTTACCTCTTCCCCACTTTCCATATCTACAAAGCGGTAGGGTCGGTTTTCAAATTCAAAATCCAATTCTTTGGCTTGATCTACCACATGAAATAAAATGACTTCATGCTTGTTGTGTTTCATGTGCTGCAAAGCAGAAAGCAATTCTTCTTCCCGTTCAGAATTGTCCATCATATCACTAAAAATGATGATTAAAGAACGTTTGTGAATCATTTCGGCAATGTGGTGCAAAGACTCTACGGCTGATGTTTGTTTACCAGAAGATTGCTGATCCAAAAGTTTCTCCAATTCGGCATACACCAATCGCATGTGAGTGGCATTAGACTTGGCCTGTGTATGTGTTTCTATACTTGAACTAAAAGTGCTTAAACCGTAAGCATCTCTTTGTTTTTTGAGCAGCTCGACCAAAGCAGCTGCGGCATAAATGGAAAAATCTAGTTTATTCAGTTCTCCTTTCTTTCGATCTTCAGGAAAGTACATGGAAGAAGAAACATCTAACACAATGCGACAACGCAAATTGGTTTCCTCCTCGTAGCGTTTTACAAAAAGCTTGTCGGTTTTGGCATATAACTTCCAATCTAAATGACGGGTAGATTCGCCACTGTTATACAAGCGATGCTCGGCAAACTCAACTGAAAAACCGTGAAATGGACTTTTATGCAAGCCAGTAATAAACCCTTCCACCACTTGTTTGGCCAAAAGCTCTAAATGGGTATATGCTTGAAGTTCTTTACGGTTAATGGAAGCCATGTAAACAAGATTAAGGATTAAAGATAAGAGCAAAAAGCCAAGCCCGAATTAAAAGTAAAAAACTCATTATAAATAATCCGTTAAAGAATTCTATAATGAGTTTTTTAAGGCTTTTGGCTAAATGCTTTAAGCATTCAGCTTTAGACTGTTATCTCGCCAAAGGCGATTTTATGCCATTTGAGCATCTAACTTTCCAGCGTAAGCTGATTTAGGCGCTGCACCTACTTGCTTATCTACAACTTCTCCTCCTTTAAAGAAAAGAACGGTAGGAATGTTTCTAATGCCATATTTTGCCGAAACTTCAGGGTTGTGGTCAACGTTTACTTTGCCAACTACGGCTTTCCCTTCGTATTCGCCACTTAACTCTTCAACAACTGGTCCAACCATTCTACATGGTCCACACCACTCTGCCCAAAAGTCTACTAAAACTGGTTTATCTGAGTTTAAAACTACTTCTTCAAAATTTGCATCTGTTATTTCTAATGCCATGATTTCTGTTATTTATTGGTGATTAATTATTTCAATTTTCATTGATTAAACAAGAAACAATCCAAATCGTTTTTGCGCCAAATTGTCATTAATTTAAGGCAAAATCAACTGCTGGATGCTTTTCAAATTGTTCAATCATTTCGTTGGTTAATTTGGTTCGTATACTTCTCGATTTTAATTCAATGACTTCTTTTCGTTTTCGGTCTATTAAGCTAAACTGAAGCAAGCAGTCGCCATTCTTCTCTTTTTTTAGAATCTGTAAATACTCAATTAGGGCTTCATCCACCTCTGATGCATCTACTTTTATTTTAATGCTTTTACTGAATTTGTCTCTTACCTCAGCAAGTAATTCAATATTATGGATTTTAAATTCCAGCTCATCACCCCATTTTCGTTTCTGCACTTTTCCAACTACGTATAAAAACCAATCTTTGGTTAGGTAAGGTTTAAACTTGATGTAATCGTCAGAAAAAAGCATAAAGCGGTGACTTTCTTCATAGCCTTCTAAAACTAAGACACCATAAGGGTTCCCGGTTTTAGATGTTCGATGTTGCGCTTCGGTAACAATTCCTGCCAAACGCATTTCTTTGCGCTTTAAATTCTGCTCTAAATAAGACAAGTCTTTTACCTTGGCATTGCAAAAATGCTTGATTTCAAATTTAAAATCATCCAAGGGATGTCCTGACAAATATATCCCAACCACTTCTTTCTCGCGGCTCAACTTTTCCATTCTGCCCCACTCTTCGCATTGTGGAATTGTAGGTTCCGGAATTTCAACTGCTGCATCTCCTCCGAATAAACTGGCTTGTGCCGAGTTCAATGAGTCTTGATGATTGTTTCCATAACGAATGGCTTTGTCTAAAAAGACTGCTTCACCTTCATTTTCTGCATGGAAATACTGGGCCCGATGAACATCCTCAAAGGAATCAAAACCGCCTGCTAAAGCGAGGCTTTCAAGGGTTTTCTTAGAGGCAGTGCGCAAATCAATCCGCTTGGTTAAATCAAAAATGGAAGCAAATTGACCGTTCTCCTTTCTTTCGTTTACAATGGCGCCAACTGCAGCTTCACCGGCTCCTTTTAAGGCTCCCAATCCAAATCGGATTTCTTTGTTTTTGTTTACGGTAAACTTGTATTCACTCTCATTTACATCTGGTCCAAGCACCTTCACTCCCATTCTACGACATTCTTCCATAAAGAAGGTGATTTTCTTAATGTCGTTCATGTTATTGGTCATAACCGCCGCCATGTACTCTTCCGGATAATTGGCTTTTAAATAACCCGTTTGGAAGGCCACCACTGAATAAGCGGCAGAATGCGAACGGTTAAATCCGTAGGCGGCAAACTTGAGCATGATGTCGAAAACCTCTTCGGCTTTCTTTTTCTCTACATTGTGAAGTTCTTTGGCACCCTCCACAAATTTCACCTTCTGCTCCTGCATCACGTCCATCTTCTTTTTCCCCATGGCACGTCGCAAAATGTCGGCTTCTCCTAAAGAGTAACCAGCCATAATTTGCGCTGCTTGCATAATTTGCTCCTGGTACACCATAATTCCGTAGGTGTTCGACAAAATGTCTTTCAACAAATCATGTGGGTACTCCACCTCCACATCCCCACGCTTTCGCGAAATAAACAAGTCGATAAACTGCATTGGCCCCGGACGGAAAAGGGCGTTCATAGCAATTAAATCTTCAATGTTGGTGGGCTTTAAGTTTTTGAGGTGCTTCTGCATTCCTCCTGACTCAAACTGGAAAGTTCCATTGGTTTCACCCTTTTGATAAAGCTCATAGGTCTTTTCATCGTCAAGCGGAATTTCATCTGGATCAATTTCAACCCCGTGGTTTTCTTTAATCAGCTCAATGGCATCGCGAATAATAGTTAAGGTTTTTAAACCCAAGAAATCCATTTTCAACAAACCAGCTGATTCTACCACTTTATTGTCGAATTGAGTCAACAATAAATCCGAATCTTTGGAAGTACAAACAGGAACATAATTCTTGATGTCATCCGGAGAAATAATAATTCCACAGGCATGAACTCCCGTATTTCTAACTGAACCTTCAAGTGTTCTAGCTTGGTTAATGGTTTTTGCCGTTAAATCGTCTTTATCAATCAGCTTTCGTATCTCAAGTGCTTGAGAATACTCATCGTTATTCAACTTCTCTTTCAGTTCTTTCTCTTCCAGACCAAATAACTTATCTAAAGAAAGTCCTGGAATCATTTTGGCCACTTTGTCTACTTCAGGCAAAGGCAAATCTAGTACTCTGCCCACATCTCGAATAGAAGATTTGGCAGCCATAGAACCGTAAGTAATGATTTGTGCAACTTGATTCTTCCCATATTTGTCTACCACATAATCAATGATTTTTGAACGACCATCATCATCAAAATCAATATCAATATCAGGCATGGAAACCCGCTCCGGATTTAAGAAACGTTCAAATAGCAAGCTATACTTAATGGGGTCAATGTTGGTAATTCCTACACAATAAGCTACTGCAGAACCTGCTGCAGATCCCCTTCCCGGTCCAACTGAAACGCCAACTTGGCGAGCGACTGTTGTAAAATCTTGTACAATCAAGAAATAACCGGGGAAGCCCATGTCTTTAATTACTTTCAACTCATAATTGAGTCGCTCTTCTATTTCAGCTGTTATTTCGCCATAACGCTTCTTCGCTCCTTCAAAAGTCAAGTAGCGTAAATACTCATCTTGATCTTTAAAGTTTTCAGGCAAAGTATAATTGGGTAACAAAATGTCGCGCTCAAGCTTTGGCGGGTTTATTTTGTCTACCACCAAATTGGTATTGTCAATGGCTTCCGGAATGTCCTTAAAAAGCGCATTCATTTCAGCCTGCGTTTTAAAGAAGAAATTACTGTTCGGAAAACCAAAACGGAAGCCTTTACCATCACCTTTAGGTGTACTTACTTTATCTCCAGTGTTAATACACAGTAAAATATCATGTGCCGTCCAATCGTCTTCATCTACATAATGTGAATCGTTGGTGGCAATCATGGGCACACCATATTTTTTAGACCACTTGATTAAGATCTGATTGACATCTTCTTGTGTCTTTCCAGTGCCGTCTATCTCTCCTAATCCATGACGTTGAATTTCGATGAAATAATCATCACCAAAAAGTTCAAACCATTCTTTAAAAGTCTTTTCAGCTTCTTCTTCCGATTTAAACAAAATAGCTTGCTGAATAACCGAAGCAATGCAACAAGTGGTGGCAATTAAACCTTCTTTGTATTGCTTGAGTAATTCTAAATCAATACGTGGATATTTGGAATACAAACCATCGATATAGCCCAAAGAACAGAGCTTGGATAAGTTCTCATATCCTTGCTGGTTTTTTGCCAAAAGCAACTGATGGTAACGCTTGTCTCTTTTACCTCCTGTAAATTCTTTTTTAAAGCGATCTTCCACCAAATAAAATTCACAACCTACAATAGGCGTGATGTTTCTTTTATTGGCTTCGGCTACAAATTGAAATGCCCCAAACATATTTCCGTGATCGGTTAGCGCAACCGCACGCATGTTGTCGTTTTTCGCTTTTTCCATCATGGCTGCAATAGGCGCAGCACCGTCTAACAAAGAGTATTGGGTATGGCAATGTAAATGCGAAAAATCTGGCATAAAAAGATGATTTGGGGCTTATAAAAGTAGCCAAAAGCATAGCAGAAAATGGCAGCTGTTGATAAGTGAAATGATTCGATTAAAAAGGCCTGTTTTCAATCAGATTATACTGTTGAAAACCTAAATTCTGCTATTTTTATTGAATCGAATTTTTATTTTAAAAAGTTTATTTATGAAAAAAGTAGATGAGTTTATTAGTAAAAAAGCCAAGTGGAAAAATGAGTTAGAATTTTTAAGAAACATTCTTGTTCAATCTGAATTAAGTGAAGATTTGAAATGGGGTGCTCCAGTTTACACCTTGGAAGGTAAAAATGTGGTAGGATTAGGTGCGTTCAAAAGCTATGTAGGTTTATGGTTTTTTCAAGGCGTGTTTTTAAAAGATGAAAAAGGCTTATTGGTCAATGCGCAAGAAGGTAAAACCAAAGCCTTGCGTCAAATGCGCTTTTCCTCAATGGAAGAAATGGATGAAAGTATTCTAAAAGCTTATATTGAGAAAGCCATTCAAAATCAAAAAGCAGGCAAAGAACTCAAGCCCGAAAAGAAAGCCTTGGTCATTCCTGAAGAGTTACAAACTGCTTTTAATGCGGATAAAAGTCTGAAAGCTTGTTTTGAAAAACTAAGTCCCGGCAAACAAAAGGACTATGCCAATCACATTGCCGAAGCCAAGCAAGAAAAAACCAAACAGAAGCGATTAGATAAAATCATTCCTATGATTAAAGATGGAGTTGGCTTACATGATAAGTATAAGAATTGCTGAAAAAGGGATATGCTTTTAGCTATTCCCCTTTTCAACTCTTCCTCTATTTTACAATTTTACTGATCATCATCTTTAATTCTAAACCTCACACCACCATAAACCGTGCGTCCAAAAATAGGGCCCCAAACCAAAGAAGCATCAAAATAGTTGCCAAATGGATTGTCAGAATCAATGATTGGATTGTCTTGTCGATAATCCAAAATATTTTCTACACCAACATAAAGCGCCCATCTGCTATTTATATTTCTAGTAAGTTGAGTATTAAATAAACTAAATAAAGGTGATTTTGAAGGTCTTTGAAACTCAGCCGGATTGTTCATTGTTTCTGGTACTTCTTGTTCACCAACCCATTGGGCTGTAAAATCAAACATCCAATTACCACCCTTCAAATTCTTTTGAGTTTCATAACCTATATTGGCGAAAAACCGATGTTTGGGAACAAACGGTTTTTGTTTACTTCCACTCAAATAGTCCGTAGTCACTTCTAGCCAACGATAAGCCAAACGCAAATCAACAAACTTGAAGACTTCATAACTTAACTCAATCTGTGCACTATTGGAAAATGATTCTCCATCAAGATTGTAAAACAAGACTTGATTGCTGGATTGATACAAATCAAAAACAACTTGCTGCTCAAATTGAGTTCGGTACAAATCCAAACTAACATAGCCTTCGCGATACGCCAATTTAAAATCTCTAGTCACGTTAAAGCCCATATTCCAAGCTTTTTCTGCTTGCAGTCCATAGGGCGTATTTCCATTACCTAAAAGAGAAATATTTCTACTACTAGCAAAAATGGACTGATGTTCGGCAAAAATACTTGCTGTACGCTGCCCACTGCCACCTAATAAACGAAATACAGTTTGTTCATCATAGGCATACCTCAAATGCAAACGAGGTGTAACAATGGTTCCAAACAAATTGTGCTCGTCAACTCGAATGCCAGCCACCAAGGTAAAATTAGGATTTGGAGCAAAGGTGTATTCAAAAAATGCACCCGGGACAATTTCTTCCCTTTCAAAATCAAGAAGATTTAACTTCTCTTCCATGCGGTCATATTGGAAACTAAGCCCTGTTTTAAACTTATGGAAGGTGTTGCCAATTATGGATTGATAAATGTAATTAGCATAAGCCGATCGTTGCTTGGCATCATAAATATTCGCTCCATAAAGTGATTTTTGATCATGGTAATTTGCCGACAATTGCAAGCCCATGCTTCTATATTTGAAATCTGGAAATATATAACCGATCTTTCCAAACACCTCTGCTTTCTTGGTTTCAACATTTAGTTTCCAAGTCGGATTTTGGCCATTTTGTACAAGTTCATCTTGTTTACTTGAACTTTGTCCACCTTCTTTATCGTCATAGATTAATTGAAAGCCCAATTGTGCCCTTACGGCATTTCCGAAGTACTTCCACCGATGCATCAAGTTGACTTGTTCCTGCAATGGAAAATCACGAAAGCCATCTTCGTTTCGGTCTCTTTCCCAAGGTCGATAATTTCCGTGAAATAAGGTTGTAGTTCCCCATTTAGGCGAAAGACGTTGTGTGCTTACCACATTTACTTCAGTTCGACCAGCTTGATTGGCAAACAAATTGAAAAAGAACTCTTCCCCTTCGTCGGGCTTTTTCAGTTCGGTATTAATTTGTCCGGCAATGCTCTCATAACCATTAAGCACAGAGCCAACTCCTTTCGTCACTTGAATGGAAGAAATCCATGTTCCGGGAATAAAAGTGAGTCCATAAGCACTTCCTAAACCACGAATACCAGGCATATTTTCTCGACTAATCAGCGTATAAGGACCATCCAATCCCAACATTTGGATTTGTTTCACACCAGTAACTGCATCTGTAAAATTCACATCTACAGAAGGGTTCGTTTCAAAGCTTTCCGATAAGTTACAACAAGCTGCTTTAAACAATTCCCTTTCTGAAATATTTTCCATTTTCATAGGATTGATAAACGACAACTCAGTGCTCTTTCTTCGATAGGTAATTTCAACGGCCTCTAATTCAAGGCTTTTTTTCAATACCAAGGTTTCAATATGATCCAAATGAAATTTCTTTAAGGTATCGGAAGTATACCCTACATAACTTGCGATCAATGCTGTTGGAGTTTCAGGCACGGCCAACTGAAAAGTTCCTAAAGAATCAGTACTTGTCCCATAATTGGTATCCATCCAATACACATTAGCATAAGGCACGGGACTTAGTTTTCCTTTTTCATCTTCTGAAACAACTACCCCTTTAATACTATTTTGCGCGTATGAAGTCATTATTCCTAACTGCATGAGCAGGAATAAAATTCGATATATATTCATAAACCCTAAGCTTTAGTGGGCGCACTCAGCACCATCGTTGTACTTACAACAGTTGGGTAATTGGGAATAAACGCTTGAATCAGCTTTTACTAATTCAGTTTCGTGCCCATGATCAGCAATGGCTTGATGGATTTCTTCCTCAGAAGTCTTTTTGCCATTAAATACCAACTCTAAGATTTGAGTTTCTTTATTCCATTCTGCAAACTTCACTCCTTTGGTTCTTAGGGCTGCATTTTCAATTCGTTCTTTACACATATTGCAAACCCCTTTCACTTTAATGGTGGTTTCAACATTTGTAGAATTTGTGTTTTTCTTGCTCTCTTGAGCATTTAAGTTTAAGCCTACCAAAAGGCCAATTAGGAAAAGTAAATTTTTCATGATAAACTGTTTTATTTTAATTTTTTAAAAGAATTATTCATGCGTGAAACGCAACAAAACAGTTTAGCTATAGAAAATTAATTGTTGATTTTGTTTGTAGATAGGTAGTTCATATAGCTCAGGGGGAGCCTTTTGAATATCCAAGATCTTCTCATCTTCTTCTACAAGAACAGGAAGAAGTAATGTATTTAATACTTCAAACGCTTGAAGATCAAATTCAATCTTTTGATTTGAAACTTTATGAAGGTCAACTGTTAACTGATAAAACTCCATATCATCAGAACAGCAGCTCATAGCAGATCCCATGGAGCATCCATCGCTTTCATTATCGTCTATACAAGGATTATCTTGATGATAAATACTAATTCCTTCTAGAAAATCTCCGCAGTAATGTTTGTAAACGCTAATGCCAGTAGTGCTTAATAAAAAGACCAAAGACAATAGAAAAGAAAAGAAGCGTTTGCTCATTGACATGATTCAAAATTAAGAAAGCTTATTTATAAATACAGAAACTTAACATCTGTTTGTAATTTGGCGCACTTCAATCTTATTTGTTCAATTGAAAAAAACACTTGGTATTTCAGCTTTCTATCACGACTCTGCGGCTGCAATTATAGTCGGCAATAAAGTAATAGCGGCTGCCCAAGAAGAACGTTTTAATCGAGAGAAACACAGTGCTGTTTTTCCGGTAGAAGCAATTAAGCATTGCTTACATTCAGCCAAGTTGAGCATTGATGATTTAGATGCCATAGTTTTTTATGATAAACCCCTTTTAAAGTTTGAGCGTATGCTGCAAACCTATTACGCTTTTGCACCAAAGGGATTGATATCATTTTTAAAAGCCATACCTGTTTGGCTGGATGAGAAATTGTTTTTAAAGCAAAAAATTTACAAAGGCTTAAAAGAAGTTGAGCCATACGATAAGCAAAAACTAAAATTGCTTTTTTCAGAGCATCACTTATCTCATGCTGCAGGGGCTTTTTATCCTTCTCAGTTTGAAGAAGCTACCATTTTAACCATTGATGGCGTTGGTGAATATGCTACCACTACTCTAGCTGTTGGTAGACAAAACAAAATTTCCATTCTCAAAGAAATGCACTTTCCTCATTCTGTGGGTTTGTTGTACAGCACTTTCACCTATTTTCTAGGCTTTAAAGTAAATTCAGGAGAATACAAACTCATGGGTTTAGCTCCTTACGGAGATGCAGAAAGTGAAGAGACAAAACGATTTGTTTCAATCATTAAAGAAAAACTCATTCAGATTTATTCCGATGGCAGTATTTGGATGAATCAAGATTACTTTACGTATAGCTATGCTTTAAAAATGTGTTCTCCCAAAAAGTGGGAAAAGCTTTTTGGAATAGCAAAGCGTCAAGAAGAGTCTGCTTTTACACAACAACATTGCAATTTAGCTTTAGCTATTCAGCAAGTGACCGAAGAAATTGTTCTGAAGTTAGCAGCAGAAGCCAAAAAAGTAAGTGGCTGCAAAAGTCTTTGTCTTTCAGGTGGTGTGGCTTTAAACTGTGTGGCTAATGGCAAATTATTAAAAGCCAAGCTATTTGACCAAATTTATATACAACCTGCTTCTGGAGATGCAGGGGGCGCTTTAGGAGCAGCCTTGGCAGTTCAATATCACTATTTTGAAGAAAAGGAAACCTTAAAGGAAGTTTCCAATTACTTAGGTTCAGAAACTAGCAATAGCCAAATTGATGCACTTAATCAAGTTTCAGGAGCTAGCTATGAACAATTTGGAGAAACCGATGAGTTAGTTGAAAAAGTTGCAAAGCTTCTATCAGACGGCCAAGTAGTTGGTTGGTTTCAAGGTCGCATGGAATTTGGTCCCAGAGCATTAGGTAACCGAAGTATTTTGGCCAACCCCACTTTGCAAGAGACTCAACAGAAGGTGAATTTAAAAATCAAAAAGCGAGAAAGTTTTAGACCCTTTGCTCCTGTTGTTTTAGAAGAAAGAGCAAGTGAGTATTTTGATATTCAAACACCTTCTCCGCATATGCTTTTGGTAGCACCAATTGCTAAAAAACACCACTTACCTGCTCCAATTAAAGCAGAAGGTATACAAGCGAAACTGCAACAAAAAAGAAGTCAAATTCCCGCCATAACGCATGTTGATTATTCCGCAAGAATACAAACGGTAAATGCATCGCAAAACCTTAAGTTGGTACAGTTGATTAAAGCCTTTGAGAAGTTAAGTGGAGTTCCCATTTTAGTAAATACCAGTTTTAATTTAAGAGGTGAACCCATTGTTTGCACTGTGGAAGATGCTTTTAAATGTTTTATGAGTTCAGAAATGGATGTACTCGTTCTAGAAAATTATCTTTACCTCAAAAAGAATCAAACAGCCGTTTCTGAAGCAAAATGGCATACCAAAACTAAAAAAGACTAAATCATGGAATTTTTAAAGGATTTATGGGATTTTATGAAAGAACGCAAAAAGTATTGGCTAGCCCCAATTATAGTTGTTTTACTGCTCTTAGGCGTGCTGATTGTTTTTGGTGGAGGTAGCGCTGTAGCACCATTTATCTATACTTTATTTTAGTCATAAAAGTGAATCAAGAACACAGAAATACAACACTTGTATTGAGCATTGCTTGCTTGGTGGCTTTTGCTGCTAGCAGTAATGAGCTTTGGATTTATGCTTGTCTTCTCATTTCTATTAGTGGACTTTTTATCCCTTTTTTGGCGGCAATAATTCACCAAGTTTGGATGGGTATCGCAAATGTTCTACAGTTGTTTATGCCCAAAATTATTCTAAGTGTTATCTTTTATTTGATTTTAAGTCCAATAGCCATTTTAAGTCGACTGTTTGGCAAAACCGAATTAAAAATCAAAGAAGCTGCTAATTCTACCTTTCAAGAACGAAACAAAGATTTTGAAAAAGTAGACTTTGAAAAAATGTGGTAAACCTTTATACTATGCCAATGACCCATTCACATAATCAACTCACTTTCTCAGAATTTTTGCAAATTGCATTGGGAATTGCCTTAGCAAGCATAGGCTTAAAAGCTTTTTTACTACCCAATGGCTTTTTAGATGGCGGAGTTACCGGAATTGCCATATTATTAAGTCGTTTAACAGGCGTAGACATTTCAATTCTCTTAATCGCATTTAGTATTCCTTTCTTAGCAATGGCCTATACTATTCTTTCAAAAAGAATATTCTTTAAATCATTACTTAGTATACTTTGTCTTGCCTTTATTATACATTACGAAAGCTTTACGATAATCACTGAAGACAAATTGTTAATCTCCATTTTTGGAGGATTATTTTTAGGAGCAGGAATTGGCATTAGTGTTAGAAATGGTGCCGTTTTAGATGGTTCAGAAATACTAGGCATCTATTTAAACGACCGCTTTGGCTTAAGCATTGGCCGGGTGATTCTTTTCTTTAACATTATCCTTTTTAGCATTACCGCCTTAACCCTTTCGGTAGAAATCGCGATGTACTCCATATTAACCTATTTGGTAACCGCCAAAGTAATTGACTTTATCATAAAAGGATTTGAAGATTTTATTGGATTGCGAATTGTGAGCAAAAAAACGGAAGAATTAAAGGACAGTCTAATAACCGAAATTGGAGTTGGAGTAACGCTATACAACGGCGAAGGTGGCTATGGAAAAGCTGGAGAACGAAAAAAATTATTAATTATTGATACGGTTGTTAATAGACTAGATATGAGAAAAGTTCATCGATTGGTCAATGAAATTGATCCGGAGGCTTTTATTGTGGAGTACGATGTGAATGCCATAAAAGGAGGTATTTTAAGAAAGTACTTGGCACGAAAAGGAAAACAAGCACCAACACTCGCTAAATGATTAAAGAGGCATTAGCATCATCTGACTTAGCTTGGGAAGAGATTCATTGTAATCGTGGTGAATATTTAATAGAAGCTGGACAAGTTGAAAGGCATATTTACTTCATTGTTTCAGGTGCATTTCGTGCATTTACCTATGTGGAGGAAGAAGAGTTTACCATTCGATTTGGTTATAAAGAATCAATCATTACTTCTCTACCATCCTATTTTGACAATAGTGTTTCTGAAACATACATTCAAGCCATCAGAAAAAGTAAGGTCTTTCGTTGCCAAAAAGAAGCGTTTGAAGAATTTGTAGAAAGTGATATTCAGCATTTAATTACCTACAAAAAGGTAATGCAAGATTTGGTTTCTTCCCTCTTAGAAAGAGAAATTGATTTGATGCAAAACTCCCCTAGTTTAAGATTAGAAAGGGTTTTAGCTCGCAGTCCTCAACTGTTTCAGGAAGTGCCACACAAATACATTGCAGCATATTTGCGTATGAGTCCTGAAACTTTAAGTCGTTTGCTGAATTCTTGAGTTCAATCAAGATTGTTTTATTTTCATGTCCACATCTTTGCATCAAATTATTAGTCATGAAGCAAACAGAAGTTATTCAAGAATTAAAAAACTACGTACAAGCCCACTTAGAATTTGCTGAAAAATTAAAAGACAAAAAGGATAGTACTTTAAATCATCATCCTTCTGAAGGCGCTTGGAATGCCCTACAATGCCTTGAGCACTTGAACCGCTATGGTGATTTTTATTTGGCTGAAATTGAAAATAAAGTTTCAAAAGCTAAAAAACAGACTACAAACAAAAATTTTAAGCCAGGCTTTTGGGGTAAACTATTTACCAACATGATGCTTCCTAAAAAAGGAATGTTTAAAATGAAAACCTTTGCTGATAAAAACCCAGAAGCTATTCAGTTAAGTAGAAAAACGATTGACACTTTTATTCAGCAACAAGACGCTTGGTTAACACTTTTAGAGAAGGCAAAACAAGTGGATTTAAACAAAAACAGTTGCAAGCTAACCTTACCACTGCTCAAAATGAATTTAGGGAGTACGCTTCAATTTAATTTGTTTCACAACGAAAGGCATATTGTACAAGCCAAGAAGGCCTTAGAATCATTTTCAAAATAATAAAACAGTTAAGTAAGAGTAACTTACTTAACTGTCTTGATCTTTCTTCTTTTTAAATCTACCTTCTTTCTTTAAAGCTTGTGTTATCATCCATTCTAGTTGACCATTAGTACTACGGAATTCATCGGCAGCCCATTTCTCAACCGCTTTTAAAACTTCAGGATCTAATCGTAATGCAAATGCTTTCTTTTGTGCCATATTCTATTTGGCCTTTTCCATCAAAACAACGTATTGACCGTTATTTTGACTAATTGAAATTGCTCTCCAACCTTCTAAGGCGAGGGCATTTATTCGTTCTTCGTACTTGCCTTTGCTTTCAAAAACTCCTTTGGTGACAATTCGATAACGTTCCATTTCTAATGATTTAAAGTCCCGGTATTAATAACTGGAGAAGCGTCCTTATCTGCGCATAATACAGTCATTAAATTACTAACCATAGCGGCTTTTTTATCTTCATCCAATTCAATAACCTGACGTTTCTTTAATTGAGTAATGGCCTCTTCTACCATCCAAACCGCACCTTCAACAATTTTCATACGAGCAGCTACAATTGCGGTTGCTTGTTGCCTTCTTAACATAGCCGAAGCAATTTCAGAAGCATAGGCTAAATATCCGATTCTAGCTTCCAATACCTCTATACCTGCAATGGCTAATCGCTCTGAGACTTCTTTCTCCATATTATCATTAATCTCTTCCATGCCACTGCGCAAAGTCACTTCTTGTTCCTCATCATCGAAATTATCATAGGCATACATTCCTGCTAATTTTCTTACAGCCGCATCCGTTTGAACACGCACAAAGTTTTCATAAATATCTACCTCAAAGGCCGCTTTATAAGTGTCCTTTACTCGCCAAACCAAAATCACAGAAATATTTATTGGATTACCAAGCTTATCATTCACCTTCAAACGCTCACTATCAAAGTTTCTAGCACGAAGTGAAATACTTTTTCTTACATAAAATGGATTAACCCAAAAGAAACCATGTTTTTTTACCGTGCCTTTGTACTCCCCAAATAAGGTTAAAACTCGCGAACCGTTTGGATAAACGAAAAAGAAACCAATGCACATAACTAGTGCGAATAGAATTAAAGCAATGGACCAAGGATTTCTAAACAAAGCGATTCCTAATATTCCAAATACAATCATGGCTAGTATAACCATAAGCATGATGTAGCCTGAAGTGGGCTGTGATTCTTTTTCGTGACTGATATTCATGACAATTTATTTATATTGATATTATTTTGATATCACAATAATACAACTAATTATGCAATAAATCAAGTACTTTTCAAATGTGAAAAAAGTAAAGTATAGTAGGCGTCAGATAGAATTAATTCAGGATTCAGAATTTCTTCTTCAAAAAAATGATTTACTCTTAACCATAGAAAGTGAGTTAATTCAATTGGGAAAAAACAGTCAAGAAAACTATCCACAGCTGCTAAAAATCAGTCCACCTGCCAAGCTAAGTAAAGGAGAAAACTTAAACGGTTTGCCTTATCGGGTAATGGACTTTCCAAGAATTTTTAAGCAAGAGGATGTGTTTGCCATTCGAACTTTAGTTTGGTGGGGAAAGCAAATTAGCGTAACACTGCATCTGAAAGGCAAGTACCTAAAGCAATTCAAACTACCGTTAATTTCTAGCTTGGCTACTTTAAAATCAAAAGAATATCCTTTTTAGTGTCGATCGTGATGAATGGGAATTTTTAGTGTCGATCGTGATGAATGGGAACATGATGTTCAAGCTTCAAATTATACTTCAATTCAAGAATTCAACTTAAAACTTGAGCATTTTGAATTCTTAAAATTAGCCACCTTCCAACCCATTTCAGCTGTGAATGATTTAAGTTCTTTTCACAAAAAATCTGTGAAAGAATTACTTAGTTTTATTGGCTATGACAGCAATTGATTTAAGCCAATTTAGGCACCTTACTAAGATGAACGTCCGCTTCATGGACTTAGATGCTTTACACCATGTTAACAATGCTCGTTACTTAAACTTTCTAGAAGAAGCCCGGATTGCTTATTCGCAAGATGTATTAGGTTTGTTTAGAGATATTAAACAGCTAAATGTAGTTGTAGCCCGAATTGAAATTGACTTTATAAAGCCCATACTTTTTGGTGAAGAAGTTGTTATTCATACCCGTGTGTTTCGAATGGGGACTAAAAGTTTTGATTTTGAATGCGTAGTTTGTGCTCAAAAAAATGAGAAAGAAGTTATTGCCGCTAGAGCAATACAAACCCTAGTAACGTTTGACCCAAAAACTCAAAAGAGCATTGAAATACCTGAAGAAGTAAGAGAAAAAGTAAGTAACTACGAACCAAGTTTGTAGTTTTTTTTGGTAATTCCAAAATAGCTTCTATCTTTAAAAGGCTAAACCATGAAATATAGACAACTTACATATAAAGAATTGACCGTAATGCAAGAAGACTTTTCTGACTTCTTGTATACTCAAGGCTTTAGTCGATTTGATTGGCGTGTACTTCAAGATCAACATTCTGAACAAGCTGTAAATTTATTGGGAGAGTATAGTGATCAAACTTTTGACAAAGTGATGCAATCCATAGAGTATCTTGAATACCGAACACCAAAAGTGTTATATGCTTACCATTGTCAAAAAGAGCAAATGGAAATCATTGGACTTCAAGCTCCAACCTCTTCTGAATTAGATTTCACTAGTATGTTATCTTTAGATGAAACAAATTGTTCTGAAATTATGGCTTACAAATCCTTTGTTCATTTAAAACCCTACCAATTAGAACGTGAACATGAGTTATTCAATATGATAGAAAAAGGCCATTATGTTTCAGATGCTAGCAATTTCAAGTTTTTAAAGCGTTTGAGAAGCGCATTTCAGAATTAGCTTCTATCAATTTCTCTTAATTTGTTTAAGAGGTCTTTCGCCTCTACTCCATTGAACTCTTGACCGATTAATTGCGGAACTACTTTCAACAAATTTTGATTGGGATAGATGTTATCTCTTAAGTAATGCATGAATTTCAAACACTGAAATGCATCAAACCATTCGTAAAAACGACGCACAAAATTGGTCTCATTACTTGTTTGCCTTTTTATTTCAACTACTTTATTAAGGAAAGTTTCCTTGCATACAAAGTCAATAAAAAGTTTAGGAACTTTTGCCTCATGCTTCCACCAAAGGGGAACTTGAGTACTTAGCTCTTTCAATACTTCAAAACTCTCCCAAGCATAGCTTTCATCAATTTTTCTCTCCTCATTTAGCATTTCTTGTATAGCTCTTCCCGTACCAAAAGGCACTCGATGCGAAGGACGTGGCGAAGGAATAACTTTAGTATTCTTTATTTCCATAAAATTTCCCGCTTTGATAAACTTTTGTAAAAAGTAGAAGTCTTCTCCTGCTTTTCGTTTATTCATTCCTCCTTCTAAACAGTAAGCTTTGGCTGAAACTGCCATAGAAGAACCAACAGTATGGAAGGCAAAAGGCATGTTGGCATAAGCCAACGCTTGTTTATAATAACGAAGGTGCATCTCATAAAACAAAATTCCACGATAGATGCTTTGGTCAAATTGCTGACCATCGAGCGGATGCTCAAAATAAATGGAAGTAGCTGTAGTTTTTGGATATGTTTGAAAGTGAGCTTCGATCGCGGTTAAATAATTTGGCTCACACTGACTATCTGCATCAAAACAAGCAATTACTCCATTTTGATTACCAACTTGTTCAAAACGTCTCACTGCTTCATCCATCCCTATTTTTCGAGCTAAGCCAACTCCGGCATGTTTGGAAGGCAATTCATTTTCAATAATAAAATGAAGCGAAAAATTGGGCGATTCTAGCCTTTGAAACCATTCATCTGCTTCTTGTGCTGCTTTTTTATTTTTCTCTTTTATTTCATTTGAGGTGAGTTCTGAAGCATTAAAAACGACAATGACTTCTACAGCCTTTTCGGTTTTATCACTTTGTTGTAAACTGTTTAGACAAGGAATTAAGCTTTCTTCATCGTAAGCAGGTATGACTACGATTAAACCTAAATGCTTACTTGCCTTTTTTTGGATTAAAGCAGGCCTTAAAGCTTGTTTAAGAAGGTAGCGTTCAAAAATCAATTAAGGAAAAAGACGTTTAATTTGCCAACTTTCACCGGCTAGTTGGTATACAATTCGATCATGTAGACGACTTTCTCGACCTTGCCAAAACTCATAATAATTAGGAGTTGCCAAATAACCACCCCAAAATTCAGGTCTTGGAACAGCCTCTCCTTCAAAGCGAACTTCCAATTCTTTAATTCTACTCTCTAGGGTTTTTCTGCTTTTCAATTCATTGCTTTGACTACTTGCCCAAGCTCCAATTTGACTAGCTCTTGGACGTGAAGCAAAATAGGCATCAGATTGCTCCGAAGAGAGTTTATCAATAGTAGCATGAATTCGTATTTGACGGTCTAAATCGGCCCAAAAGAAATTCATGGAAACGCGATTATTTCTCACTAAATCTTCTCCTTTCTTGCTTGAATAATTGGTAAAAAATTGCAATCCCTCTTCATGAGCATCTCGCAATAAAACCACTCGACTATCAGGCTGCCCATTTTTTACAGTTGCCAAAGTAAATGCATTGGGATCCTTGATTTCTGCTTTAATAGCCGATTCAAGCCATTCATGCAGTAAGCTTAAAGGATTTTCAGGCACATCCTTTTTACTGATCGGTTTAGACTGAAAATCTCTCCGAATGGAATTGATTTGGTCACGAATTTCTTTCATAAAAATCGTTTTACTTTTTCTAACACTTCATGTACACCGATGTTTTGCATACAAAGGTTATTCTTACAAGGCGAAAATCGATGATTATAAACATTTACACAAGGGCTACAGGCCAAATTTTTGTAAACAATTTCCACATTTTCGCCAATGGGTGAAAACAAACTCGGAGTCTCTGGGCCAAAAAGCACAACCGTTGGACAATTCACCAAAGAAGCAAAATGAGCAGGTCCACTATCATTGGTAACCAAAACGCTTGCCAATTGATACAAAGCCATTAGTTCTTCAAAACTTGTTTCTCCTGCCAAATTGATGTAATGCTCCTCTTTAATGCTTGCACAAATTTCTTCTACTTTATGCTTCTCCTTGGCTATACCTGTGAAAATAAGATGCACGTCTTTCTGCTTACTAAGTAATTGGGCTAGTTCTTCAAAGTTCTCTTGACTCCACTTGCGCAATGTTAACATATCACTTGCGTTGGGATTTAAAATAACGAGCTTTTTAGCTAATTGCTTCTCTCCTATTTTGGCCTTCATATTTTGTATTGCTTCTTCCCTTGCATGGAAGTTTGGCGTTGAAATTTGTAGATTTTGAGAGCTTAAGTGTTTTAACTCAGGTCCGCCAAAAGGACTTTCCCCTAACACTTTTACCAAAAGCAAATAGTATTTGCTAATGTGTAAAAATGGATTATAGTTTAAGCGATGTGTCAATAAATCACCACGGTATGGTTGCTCAGCATTAAACCGATGTAAGCCTACCCTGTATTTTGCTCCAGATAAATAAGCCATGATGGCTGAACTTCGAGAGAAGAATTCCATATCAATGGCTGCCTCTACCTTCTTTTTCCTGATAGCTAACAAAAAAGAAATAAAATCATGAAGAAAGTTTCCAAAGCTATCATTCCTTAATTCATAAATATTCTCATTGGGTATTAGATTCATAAAATCTAATACTGGTCTATTTTCTTTAAATAAAACAAAGTAGACATGCTCTCTTCCAACTTGATTGACTGCTTCTTTAATGGCACTATATGCCAACACCGTTGCCCCTTGTTCAATCAACTTAATAAATAATATACTTTTAGGCATTAGTACATAATCTCTTTCAGCTGTTTTACGCCAAAATGTCAAAATAGAGCAAAGGAGTTTACCTAAGTATAAATCAAGCTTTTTAATAAATGTTGATCTCATTTAATGGGGTAACTTCTGTAAATTCTGTTGAACATTCACATCAGTTGGGTTTAATTCTAATGCTTTTTGATAAAACTGACGAGCCATTTCATATTGACCTTGATTGTGATAAACTGCTCCTAAATTAGCATATGCATTTTGAAAGTTGATATTATACTCCAAGCATTGTTTAAAATAGCTTTCAGCCTGGTTAAAATCCTTTTCATTAAAATAAAGCACACCCAAATTATTCAAAGCATTTAAATAGGAAGGCTCTAGTTGTATGGTTTCTTCAAAAGCTTGTTTTGCTTTGGCTGTATTACCCATTCCCATATAAGTTACTCCTAAATTGTACCAAGCGTTAGAATTGTCATGAAGCAATTCAACTGACTTTCTGTAATGAGTTGCTGCTAATTTGAAATTTTTCTGCTTCAACTGCGGGTTTGGATTTTGCTCAGCAATTTCTCGATAAACAGACCCCATTGCTGCCTGAGCTCTTGAGTTATTTGGTGTTGCTTTTACTCCTGAGGCAAAAAGGGTGCTATTGCTTTCCCAATCTCTATTTCGATCTATTGTTTTAAGAAAAAACAAAATTGAAATGGTTCCTAGAATCGCAATAACAAATAACTTGCTTTGCTTGGCTTTTAAGTTAAAAGAATCGACAGCCATATTTACAATCATCGGAATAAAAATCACAAATGCGATGGAAGGAAAAAATAAGAAGCGTTCCCCGAGAGTTGAGCCTATTAGAATTATAAAATTAGATGTTAGGGCGAAGGATGCACAAAAAAAGAAGAATAGAAAGCTAAATACATTTCTACTCTTCAGTCCCTTAATAACTCCAATTAAAGCTAAACTAAACGTGATTAAAGTGGCAAACACTCTCCAATGATTAAAGCCAACAATTGGAAAATGAGGGTATGAGTAATCCCATGCTAGTGGATGAGGAAAAAACAATAATTTAATGTATTCACTGAGTATAAAAATAGTTGTTGCTAATCGCTCTGAATAAGAATTAGCAGCTGCTATTCCATTGTTTATTACCTTCATTTGCTCTTCAAAAGCAACGGTATCTAATATGGCATTTCGAACCAAAAAGTAGGCGACAACGACAATGGCCAATGGCCAAGATTGTTTAACAATTCCTGAAATACTTTCCTTCGTAAAAAAATAGAGACTATGTGGAACGATAAAAAGTAATGTCAGCGCAATCTCTTTACACAATAAAGCTAAAGCGAAACACAATATGGATAACCACAAATGCTTTAGTGCTCCTTTTTTATTGTATTTCCAGAAATATATAAGCGTTAGCATTGCAAAAATGAAATGTAATAATTCATCGGTTCCTTTAACATTGGCTACCACCTCTGTATGAATTGGGTGAAGTGCAAAAAGTATACTTGCCCAAAAGGCTACACTAGAAAGTCTTGAAATTTGATTTAACCAGTAAAAAAGTAATAAACAACAAACGATAAAATAAAGCACGTTTAATAAGTGAAATGCTTTGGCATTGTTGCCCAGAATTGAATGAAATATGGCGTAGTTAATCAGTACCAATGGCCGGTATGATTGATCATTTTTCTGATTAAATCCATACAAAAAACCATGCGATAAAATATCTGGAATACCTTGGACACCATTCTGCACAAATTGATTTTTTAAGAAAACCACATCATCATCTAACACAAAACCGTTATTTAAGGTGTTTGCATATACAAAGAATGCAAGTAATCCAATTATCAAATATTGGTATTTAGTTGCTATTGAAAGCTTTAGATTAGAATTGAGTTCATTCATTCAAAAGCGAATTTAATGCTTTTAGAAATGAGATTTAGAAATACTACATTTGAGTAATTATGGATTATAATCCTTTTAAAAGAAAAATATCAGAATTAAGTACACTGAAAGCTCAGAAAGGAAGGCTTTTGGTAGCCGAACCCTTTATGGATGACCCTTATTTTAAGCGCTCTGTAGTTTTATTAACTGAGCATAATAAAGATGGTAGTGTTGGTTTTATCTTAAATCAACCAATGGAAATTAAGTTGAATGAATTGATTGAAGATTTTCCTGAATTTAATAGTCAAGTTTTTTTAGGTGGTCCTGTTCAACCCCAAAACCTTTTTTATTTGCATGAGAAGGGAGATTTAATTCCCGAATCTACAGAAGTAAGCCAAAACCTTTTTTGGAATGGAAACTTTGGAGTGTTGAAAGGCTTAATTGAGCAATCTTTAATTCAGGAATCTGACATTAAATTCTTTTTGGGCTACTCAGGCTGGGACAAAAAACAATTGGAACAAGAATTAGAAAGCGATTCATGGTTTGTTCAAAACTCAAATAGAAAGTTCGTTTTTGAATACCAAAGCGATGAACTTTGGAAAAAGGTAATGGAAAGCGCCGAAAAAGACATAGCTTTAATGGCTAACTTTCCTGAAGACCCTAATCTAAATTAACTGTTTATCGAACTATAAACCGAAATGTCTTTTTCTCATTAGTCGAAGAAACTACTAGAAAATAAACTCCACTTGCCAATTTCTGTTCGTTTAAGATCTCTAACGTCACTCCTTTACTTTCTTTAATCGTTGTAAACTCCCCTTCTAAAATTAACTTTCCTTTTGCTGTTTGAATTCTGTAAATATATTTTTCATGAGTAGTTGAATTCAACCTTAAAAATAATTCCTGTCCTGCAGTAGGGTTTGGATATATTTCCATGGAAGAAAGCTTATCAAAAGTTAATACTCTGATGGGTGAATATGAAAACTTACCATCAAAATCAACTTGCTTTAGTCGATAATAATTAGCACCTTCTACAGGATTATTATCATAAGTTAGGTAATTTAACTTTGAAGAGCTGTTTCCTGCACCTTTTATTGTTGAAATCAATTCAAAAGACTTGCCATCAATTGATTTTTCAATTTCAAAGTAATCGTTGTTAATTTCGGTTGCAGTGACCCATACTAGTTTTGATCTTTCTAATTCTTTTATTGCAGTAAAACTTATCAACTCTATTGGTAGTCCTCCTGCGGAATTATCTAAATCACGGAAATCATATTCTCCATCAGAATCAGAATCAGGTAATCCAGCCGGAACACCTCCATTATCTGAATCATATAAATCAATCAATCCATCACCATCAGTATCATGGTAATAAGTTTCATCAGGGTCTAAATGATTAGGAACACCATCTGCATCATTATCTTCAAGATAATCTGGAATTCCATCTGCATCGCTATCTGTAGAGTTATCATAAAAACTAACATTTCCACCATTTACAACAAACTGGGTTGCTCTAGATGTTATATCATTCAAGGCATCACCATCTGAATCATCATCAAAACCTTCAATAAAATCTAGTGAACCATCACCATCTGAATCTGCATCGAGATGATCAGGTTCACCTGCACCATCATTATTACTAAATACTATAACAGTTCCACCATTATCACTATCATATTCATCGTCCCAACCATCGCCATCTGTATCTGAATTTTCAGGTGCTCTATATCCGAGTGTTGTTTGACTTTCTAAATTATCTAACAAGCCATCTGAATCTGAGTCTAAATCTAGATAATTTTCAATTCCATCTCCGTCAGAATCTTCAACAGGTAAAGCAGTGCCCAAATTATCTGAATCAAAAGTATCAGCCCATCCATCATCATCTGAATCAGTATTATCATCTACTCGTCCATCTCCATTAGCGTCAATACCGCCAGCTTCAACAATATCAGCGATTCCATCGTTATCGGCATCTAAATCATAGAAATTAGAAATTCCATCATTGTCAGTGTCACAATTATAGTCTATTTCACTTGCACTCCAAGCAATGGTATTGCTAAATTTAACTCCATCCATCAAACCTGCGTAAAATCCAAGAACACCATTTGCAGATCCTCCAAAGGCACTTCCAATACCTCCATCATTAGTATGGTTAGGAATGTTTGCGAAAAGAGCAGTAGTTGTACTTGAAACACCATTTACATATACAGTCATTTCACCATTATCAAAAGTAGCAGCTATATGAGTCCACCCAGAATTGTCAGTTATTCTAACTGAGGATGCGATTGAAGTTTCACTACCTGCTCCACCATTTCTTGCAGTTAATGTAAGTAATCCATCATCTAGCCAAAGAATTATACCATTTAGCCCTCCACCTTCTTCGTATATGACTCTATCTCCACTAACATCTGTTGGTTTAATCCAAGCAGAGATGCTAATCTGAGAAGAAGTTAATTCCATAAAACCTCCATTTTGACTATACCTTATTCCATGACTAGTCCCATTAAAATTCGCCGAATGTGTTCCTTGAATTGCTTCTGTTGAAAAGCCAGGAGCATTTCCTTCAGCACGCTCATTATTTCCATTTCCAGATGCATCATCAGTGGTATTATCAAGTGTCCAGTATGCATCAAAAGAAGCACAAGAAGGCTCATCGCCATCTAGGATTCCATCATTATCGTCATCAACATCAAACTCATTAGCAATGCCGTCCGCATCGGTATCAACGATCTCTCGCCAGTCTCTTTCAGAAGTATTTCCATTATCTAAATTGGGGAATGAACCTGAAGACTGCCCTCCATTGGTAACATTTGTAGTATTGTTTGGTCCTACAATATTGTCATAACTATCATCTAAACCATCATTATCTGCATCAACTCCGGAAGGTGTTATATCTGCTGCTCCATCGTTATCTGTATCCCATCCTTCTATATCATCTGTTTGTCCATCATTATCTGAATTGGTGTCAACATAATCATCAATTCCATCACCTTCTGTATCTACAGGATTGGTTAAGGAATTTCCTAAATCCGTATCAAAATTATCATCAATACCATCTCCATCTGCATCTGAACCACTTGGTGTAATTAAGATTCCTGAAGGTTGAGACTCAATGATATCAACAATACCATCATCATCAGCATCAATGTCTACCCGATTTGGTAGGCCATCACCATCCGTATCAGAATCAGCTAGTTCTGTACCCCCATTAGTTGGGTCAAAAGTATCTGCCCATCCATCCCCGTCTGTATCAGTTTCATCATCTACAATACCATTTCCATCACTATCAACTCCACCTGATTCAATTATATCGGCGATTCCATCACCATCGCTATCTAAGTCAAACTGATCTGGAATGTTGTCATTATCAGTATCACAGATGATGGAAATTCCACCTTCATCAAAATTCAATGGATTATCCATTGTCACTACAAAGGAATAGGTTCCTGGGTTTAAAGTGACGGTATCAGAAACATAAGTCCATGCATTGTTATCACTAGTTGTAATGGTTCCTGTGGTTGCTTGTACTGCACCACCAACACCTGAACCTGATAATATAGAAATCACTCCATTTCCGGTACCTCCATCTCTTGCAGAGAAAAACCCTTGATAAAATAACTTTGCAGTATTCACCATGGTAAAGGTTTGATAGATCTGACCACTTCCATCAATATCGAAATAATTACCAGCTCCACCTCTAGCATCAACTTCTGGCCCTCCTATTCCGTAGGTACCTCCTCCTGGACCATCTACCGCAATTACATTGGTTCCTCCAGAAGTTAATACCCATGGAGCTATTGAGACTCCAAGATTATTTGCATTTAAATTATTTACGCCAGGAATACCTTCAAATCCACCTTCAAAAATCACACTCCCTTGGCATTCATTAACATCTAAAATTCCATCATTGTCGTCATCAACATCATCAACATCAGCTATACCGTCTCCATCATAATCTTTATCCTCTCTCCAATCTAACTCGGGCGTAGCAGCAATATCTAAATTTGGAAAGGAAGCTGAAGTTTCTCCTCCATCAGTTACGTTTGTAGTTGAATTCGGCCCTACAACATCATCAAAATTATCATCTAAACCATCTCCATCTGAATCTGTTCCAGAAGGTGATGTATCAGCTATCCCATCATTATCCGTATCCCAGCCTTCAATTAAGTCACTATCTCCGTCATTATCAGAGTCTGTATCTATATAATCTGGATTATCAGTACCATCAGTATTCTCTGGATTTGTCAAGGAATTCCCACTATCCGTATCAAAATTATCATCAATACCATCTCCATCACCATCACTTCCGCTAGGTGAAATTAAAGTTCCACTAGGTTGAGACTCTATGATATCAACAATGCCATCATCATCAGAATCAATGTCAATTCTATTTTCTAATCCGTCACCATCTTGATCTCCGTCTGTAAGAGGTATTCCTGGAATAGCAGCATCCGGATCAAAAACATCACTCCAACCATCATTATCATTATCGGCAAAAACTCCGTCAACCACACCATTTCCATCTGCATCTATACCTCCTGCTTCCACAATGTCTGCGATTCCATCTCCATCAGAATCTAAGTCATAAGCATCTATAATCCCATCTTGATCTGTATCAAGACAAGTCAAACCTGCATTTTCTGAGAATGAAAAAGTTACAAATCCCGCTTGTCCATTTGAAGCTGCAGCTCCTCCACCACCGGCTACACCTGCTGTAATAGAGCCTGATACATAATAACCAACTGACGTATTTAAAAATGAACCTCCACCGCCAGCTAGTCCTCCGTCACCTCCTGCACCTCCGCCTGAATAGCCGCCGCCGCCGCCGCCCCAGTCACCTTGGGCACCACCGCCACCACCGGTAAACCCTGCACCTCCTGCACCTGAACTCCCACTTCCTGCTCCTCCTGAAACTAAAGTTACTCCATCTAATGGATTCAAATCAGCAGCTGAACCGCCACCAGCATTAGCACTTCCTCCTGCAGAGTTAATTCCTCCTCCGCCGCCTGAAGCTCCAGCATTGGCACCACCACCAGAACCGGCTGTTCCGCCTGCTCCAGCACCTCCACCGGACCCCGAGACTCCTGTAGTTGTTGCACTAGCTCCTAAACCATTTCCACTATTATCTCCTCCTCCGCCACCACCGGCTACCATTACTAAGTCACTATTTATGAATAATCCAGTACTACCTGCACCTCCTGCTGAAGTTGAAGCAGTATTGCTACCTGCCCCTACAACATATCTTATTACATCACCAGCTGTTACATTAAAGGTTGCTTCTATGGTAGCACCACTTCCTCCTGGATTCGCTCCATTCGTAGTTCCACTTCCTCCTCCATCACCACCGTTAATAGTAAATGTCATAACTCCATTAGAAGGCACTGTATAAGAGCCTGTTCCACTAGTAGTCCTGCTTACTGACTCACCATAGACACCAACAGCATCTAACTCATAATCTGTTACTATAGGAGGGTCGTCTTTTGAAAATCTTAGATATCTAAAATCATTTTCTGCTGTTACAATATCTGATTGAAAAGTGGCACCATTCGTTGTATTTAAAACACTACTATGTGTTGTATATGCTGAGTTATCTGTAGATTCTTCTATGATTGGAATCGACGGGTTTGCTCCATTATCACCAGATCGCTTTTTCCATGTTACCAAATATCGAGTTCCTGCCGGAAATACAGCTCCAAAATCAAGTACTACATTATTACCATTTGTATATAGCTGAGCAAAACTACCATCAGGTGAGCCTGTTGCATTACCAGGATTTGTAGTACCTGAACTAGAAGTTAGGGTTGCGGGATAATTTACTACCACTGAAGAACACCCTTCATCAACATCGAGTATGCCATCATTATCATCGTCAATATCATCATCATTGGCAATGCCATCACCATCATTATCATTCGTATTATTTACGTCTCGCCAATCTAATTCTCCACCCGGGACATCTAGATCTGGAAAAGTTGCAGAAGTCTGTCCACCATTGGTAATATTAGTTGTGGTGTTTTGACCAACAACATTGTCAAAATTATCATCTAAACCATCATTATCACTATCAGTGCCTGCTGGTGAAGTATTGGCCGTACCATCGTTATTTGTATCCCAGCCTTCAATTAAATCACTGTCTACATCATTATCTGCATTAGAATCAATAAAATCAGGATTATCTGCCCCATCAGTATTTTCAGGATCGGTTAAACTGTTTCCTTCATCGGTATCAAAATTATCATCAATACCATCAGCATCGCTATCTGAACCACTTGGACTGATTAAAGCTCCACTAGGTTGAGATTCAATAATATCTACTATTCCATCATCATCAGCATCAATATCCAAGTGATTCTGTAATCCATCTCCATCTATATCAATATCTGCTAAAGGTGTTCCTAAATTGTCACTATCAAATAAATCAGGCCATCCATCTAAATCCGAATCTGTCTCATCATCAGCAATTCCATCGCCATTGCCATCTAATCCACCTGCTTCTATAATATCTGCTATGCCATCCCCATCTGAATCAGGGTCGTGGTGATTCGGAATACCATCATTATCCGCATCATATGTGTCAGGTATTCCATCTCCATTGCTATCGGTATAATCAGTTATGGAGCCATCTCCACCATTGCCATTATCGGTAGCATCCGACCAATTCTGAATTCCATCCCCATCTTCATCACCATTTGGATTATTATCCGCTTTCCCTTCGTTAACGTCTAATATTCCATCATTATCATCGTCTATGTCATCATAATCTTGTATGCCATCATTGTCAATATCGCCATCTTCTCGCCAATCTCTTTCTGCAGTTACACCATCCAAGTTTGGAAAGTCTTCTGAATCTTGACCGTTGTTGGTAATGTTAGTTGTCGAGTTAAAACCTGCTTGATTATCAAATGCATCATCTAATCCATCCCCATCAGAGTCTGTTCCTGCAGGTGAAGTATTAGCAACTCCATCATTATCAGTATCCCAACCTTCAAGTATGTCTAAATCTCCATCATTATCTGAATCAGGATCTTTAAAATCAGGGATTCCATCACCATCGGTATCGATTGGTGCTGAAACGACTTCAAAATTATCATCTATTCCATCACTATCGGCATCTGCACCAGCAGGGGCTATTGGACTTGAACTTGAGGCTTGCCATTCTATGTAATCTACTATCCCATCATTATCTGCATCTATATCTAAATAATCTGGAACTCCATCTCCATCACTATCTACTGATCCACAATCACCTACATAGGTAAAGTCCCATATCGTAATCCATTGGTTACCCGGTGCAGCAGGTGCAGTTGCTCCATTACCATAATAAATCACCATACTATCGATTGGTTCTGAAAAAGCTACATCTACATTTGCTGTTGCTAAATT
This sequence comes from uncultured Flavobacteriales bacterium, assembly GCA_964001305.1. GTDB lineage: Bacteria > Bacteroidota > Bacteroidia > Flavobacteriales_E > Vicingaceae > CAJXMH01. Next base: position 14,360 of record CAXFAI010000026.1, on the reverse strand, counting down.
ATCATCTGTACTTACATCCCCTACTCCTCGGTTTTGGGTTACTGTATTATTAGCACTTGCTGACATAGCAGGGAATACCACAAATCCATTATAATATCCGATAATGGTTATGGAGTCTACATATTGTCCGCCTAATTGATCAACGTCAAATATAGTATACGACAAATCTTTTATTGCCTGATCCCAAGAAAAACTAACATCTATACTATTAACTTGTAGATTTTGATTCCCGTTTAAGAATAAACCAACAGTTCCTCCTCCATTACCTCCTGTTAAATCCGAATTCGTCTCTCCTGCTACTATAGATGCACCATTAGAAGAAACATATACAGTCATATTTGTACCGTCAGGTAAATTGTAGGTATTTGAAGGATCACCATTGGTATAGGGCATATCATCCCACTCTGCTGTGACCGGTGCTGAAGATGGACATTTTTCAATCACATCATAAATACCATCATTATCATCATCATCATCTTGCGTATCGGCTATCCCATCTTGATCGGTGTCTGGTGTTAAACAAATATCAATATCACCAATAGCAAATTCGGTGTTTCCAATATTATCACAACTTGAACATCTTCTCAGGATGATAGTTATAGTTTCTATATCTGAAATACTTTTAAAGTTAACTCCTACTTGGTCATTTGTTCCTGCTGTACTAGCGGCAAATCCATCAATTACTCCAGGACCTTCTAGCTCCCATGAGGGACTTCCATTATCTGTTAATTGGGGAACTATGGCAAATCCAGTAGTAGTTAAACCATAAATTTCAATCTGTTGACCTGGATCGTCACCTGCAATAAACTGTTCAATAATATTGTAAATATCAAATGAAATATTACCGGCCAATGCAGGTGTAAATTCCATTTCTAGTCGTATTTCTTGTGTTGCAAATAAACCACTAGATGATATATGTAAGGCATCAACTCCACCACTTAAAGAGTTGGTAATACCTGGAGTTGAAATCCCATTTTCTGTAGCTAATGTTCCTGTCGCACCACTTAAGGTAAAATCAATTTGATACCCACTACCTTCAATATTTGATGCCGTAAAAGTAGTAGCTCCTTGTGGGGTCCAATTAAATTGATTCGCACCAGGACTTGATGCCCAATCTAAAGTAAAATCTGTACTGATTGAAGAACAAGAATTGTCATGTAAAATTTGAGCCTTTAAGGTTATCGTAACTGATAACATAAAAGAACACATTGCTAAAAGTCTTACTTGAATAGGCTTCATCAAAATTCAGTTTTACGCAATTGCAAATTTTGACAAAAAATAAGGCTTACAGCTCTAAAAATGAGCAAGTAAGCCTTTTAACCCTTGTTTTTTAGACAAAAACATTTAAATATTCGACTAAATCGCAATCTGCATCGACAAAACGCAAAAAAACATCAGTCTTTGGATATTTTAATTCACAACAATTTGAATGGTCTCTTTTTTATTTTTAGATGTGACTATTATCATGTATACGCCACTATATAGTTTCCTTGACTTTAACAGATTCACTTTTTTCTGATTTACTTCTGAGGAGATTTTCAATTCCTGTTTAAAAATAGATTTTCCAAGTACATCAATCATTTCTATTGTATACTTATCTGAATTTGGATTTTCTATTAAAAGCGATAATTCTTCACCTTTAGAAGGATTTGGAAATACTTTGATTAGTTCACTTCCACTAAAGTGCACGTATTTCAGATCAGAATAAGTGATTGACCCATCAAAATCAACCTGTTTCAATCGGTAATAATTATAACCACTTTTAGGCTGTAAATCGAATGAGAAATAATCAAGTATCTGGTTACTATTTCCAGCACCATTAACTTGAGCCACAAAACTGAAATTTTTATTATCAAATGAGCGTTCTACGACAAAATAATCGTTATTTATCTCAGTAGCGGTTTGCCATACCAATTTTACCTTATCATTCTGTTTAAAGGCATTAAACAATATAAGTTCAACGGGTAAAGAAATTTGATTGTCAGTATCTCTAAAGTCATATTCTCCATCACCATCCGTATCAGGTACATTTGAAGGTGAACCGAAATTATCTGAATCATATAAATCGACTAGACCATCGCCATCTGTATCAAAATAGAATTCATCATCAGGATCTAAGAAATTAGGAACACCATCTAAATCATCATCTTCTATCCAATCAGGGATTCCATCCAAATCAGTATCATCAGCATTTACATAATTCAAAGGATTTCCTGCTGCTGTTTCATAAGAATTTGCTCTATCTCTTAAATCTTGAAGTGCATCACCATCTTGGTCATCATCAAACCCTTCTTGCCAATCTGGGAAACCATCCCCATCAGAATCATCATCTTGAAAGTCTGGATTTCCTGCACCTTCATTGTTACTTAATACTATTGGCGTTCCTCCATTATCTGGGTCATACTGATCATCCCAACCATCATCATCAGAATCAACACCAGTAGGCGCCAAAAACGAAGCCGTAGTTTGAGCTTCAACATTATCCGTTATTCCATCATTATCAGAATCAATATCCAAATAATCAGGTATACCATCTCCATCAGTATCAATTTCATCTATTCTAGAGATTGTAATACAACCGTCGCTACCATTGGAAGCTGTTGATCCGCCACCTCCATTTGTACCAGCGGTAATTGTACCACTCACATAAGACCCCAAGGCTGAATTCAAGAAAGAGCCACCACCGCCGGCGCGACCATTTCCACCGCCACCACCACCGGCTCCTGATGCTCCACCTCCGGAATAGCCGCCGCCACCACCAGCGTAAGCCCCGTCTGATCCACCACCACCTCCGGTAAATCCATCTCCTCCTGCGGTACCATTTCCATTTCCAGCACCTCCTGAAACTAAAGTCACCCCATTGGCTGGAGTTAAATCTGCAGCAGCTCCTCCACCAGCAACACTTGATGCTCCTGCTGAGTTTATTCCTCCACCGGCACCGGCATCACTTGTTCCTACAGTTCCACCAGCACCGCCAGCACCACCAGAACCTGCTCCACCTCCGGTACCATTATCTCCATTGGTTGTTGAGTTTGCACCAAGGCCAACAGCTCCTCCACTGTTATCTCCTCCTCCGCCGCCTCCAGCAACTAAAGCCAAATCATTATTTATAAATAGGCCTGAACTACCTGCACCACCTGCTGAACTAGAAGCAGAACCTAAACTTCCTTCTCCAACAACATACCGAACCACGTCGCCTGCTGTTAGAGAAAAGGTGGCTGTTATGGTTGCTCCTGAACCACCGGAATTTGCAGATCCGCCACCTCCATCTGCTCCACACAGGATAAAAGTATATTGACCTGTAGAAGGAACATTGTATGTTCCAATACCCGAAGTAGTAGAGCTAACATCTTCAATCAAAGGTGCTTCAACAATATCTAATATTCCATCATTATCATCATCTATATCATCTTCATTTGACAGTCCATCACCATCAATATCATCTGGTATTTGTCTCCAATTTCTTTCAGGACTAGCAGGCACATCGGTATTTGGAAAACTGGATGATGTTTGAGAATTACTCACATTTGAGGAACTCGCATTTCCACTATTTTGGACAACTAATTCAAACCCATCTAACAACCCATCTCCATCCGTATCTAGAGCAGTTGGTGCTGTATCAGCAATACCATCATCATCCGTATCATAGGCTTCAATATAATCTGATTCACCATCACCATCGGCATCCGTGTCTATGTAATCAGGAGTTCCATCTCCGTCAGTATCAACAGGTATTAAAAATCCACCTTCAAACGTATTATCTGTACCATCGTTATCGCCATCAGAGCCAGTTGCAAAAGTAGTTGAACCAGTAATTTGCGCTTCAATTACATCTACTATTCCATCGTCATCAGCATCAATATCAATGTAGTCGGGATTTCCAGTTCCATCTGTATTTGTAATAGCTAATGCTGTTCCTCCATTATCCGAATCAAAAATATTGAACCATCCATCTTCATCTCCATCAGTAGCATTGTCTCCCACTCCATCATTATTAGAATCTACCCCACCTGCTTCAATAATATCTGCAATTCCATCATTATCACTATCTAAGTCTAAATAGTTTGGTGTGTTATCAATATCAGAATCTGTTAATGGCTGAACAGCACCTCCGCTAGAAGGATCAAATGTATCAACCCATCCATCTCCATCTGAATCTGTTCCATTATCCGCGAATCCATCGTCATTAGAATCACTTCCTCCGGCTTCAACAACATCTGGAATACCGTCATTATCACTATCTATATCTCTATAATTGGCATTTGCATCTCCATCCGTATTTGTTATTGGGTGAGGAGTTCCTGTATCGGCATGAAAGATATCGAACCAACCGTCTATGTTTGCATCTGTTGAGTTATCACCAATTCCATCTTCGTTAGCATCTTCTCCACCTGCTTCAATGATATCTTGAATTCCATCATTATCACTATCCAAGTCTATTCTATCTCCTAATCCATCATTATCTGTATCAGGATTTTCAAGGGGAGTTCCGTTAGTACCCAATGGAACAGTGGCTGTAATATTTTCTACACAAGAATAATCAGAACAAAAATTTACATTGTCATCCGGTACAAATCTAAATTCAATAATTTCATCATCATTCCATGAATTCCAGTCTGCTTGATCAATGGATATAGTAATGCAAAATGGAGTAGCTCCACAATCGGCATAGGCTGGGTTATCAGAATCTGAACGATCATAAGTTGTTGAATTTCCGTCTTCATCAATTAAGACAATATCTTCAGCATTATTTCCAAAATCTCCTGTAACACAAAACTCAAATGTAGCATCTCCTGTCGCTTCTGATGTTCCTGAGAAGAAACTCACTTTATGAATGTAATTGAGTGTGGTACCTGAACAGTCACCATTAGCATAAAGCTGATAACCTACTATTCCATCTACGACATCTGCTAATCCATCGTTATCAGCATCCATTAGATCATCAACTAAACCATCATTATCAGCATCTACACCACCTGCTTCTATAACATCTTGTATTCCATCATTATCACTGTCTAAATCTAAACGATCAACTAATCCATCACCATCTGAATTGGTATCAGGCAATACTGAACCACCATTATCTGAATCAAAGTTATTTGCCCAACCATCACTATCTCCATCTTCAAAATCATCAACTTGACCATCTCCATCAACATCTGTTCCTCCAGCTTCAATTATGTCTACAGAGCCATCATTATCGCTGTCTAAATCAAGAAAATCATAGCTCCCATCATTATCACTATCTAAGTAATTGATTGCCGTACCACTATTATCGCTATCGTAAAGGTTCGTCCAGCCATCATCATCATCATCGGTTAAAACATCCGCATATCCGTCATTGTTAGAATCTGTACCACCTGCCTCAATGATATCTTGAATACCATCATTATCGCTATCCAAATCCAAGTGATTAGGCAAACCATCATAGTCTAAATCAGCAAAGCCTAATTGAGTTCCACCAGTATCATACAAATCAACTAATCCATCATTATCTGAATCAGTTAAATTATCCGCAATACCATCATTATCTGAATCAGTACCTCCAGCTTCAATAATGTCAGGTATACCATCATTATCACTATCTAAATCTAAATGATTTGGTATTCCATCTAGGTCTGTATCAAAAATATCTGCAATACCATCTGCATTCGAATCTGTATAATCTGTAGTAGTCCCATCTCCACCATTACCTCCATCATCGGTGTCAGCCCAATTTGGAATTCCATCTCCATCTGCATCACCATTTGGATTCGCACCATTTGGCGCTTCGTATATATCTTCTATTCCATCATTATCTGCATCTATATCCGCATAATCTTGAATTCCATCACCGTCTGCATCAAGGTCTTCTCTCCAATCTAATTCAGCAGTTCCTGGAACATCATTATTTGGAAAATCATCTGAATTTTGGCCATCATTTGTAATGTTTGTAGGATAACTAGGGCCAACCACATCGTCAAAGGCATCATCTAAGCCATCATTATCAGCGTCAACTCCCGAAGGCGAAGTATCAGCCACACCATCATTATTAGTATCCCAGGCTTCTAAAATATCTAAATCTCCATCATCATCACTATCTAAATCTTTAAAGTCAGGAATTCCATCTCCATCAGTATCTACAGGTGCAGCAGCACCCTCAAAATTATCATCAATACCATCTCCGTCTCCATCACTATTTGCCGGTGCTATAGGATTATTGGTTGATCCTTGAAATTCAATATAATCTACTATCCCATCATTATCAGCATCTATATCCAAATAGTCAGGAGTTCCATCTCCATCAGTATCCGTTGAACCACAGTCTCCAGTGTAGGTGATATCATAGAAGCCAATTGCTTGATTTCCAGGTGAGGCAGGTGCTGCTTCACCATTTCCATAAAAAACAGTGATACTGTCAATTGCAGTATTAAATTCAACCAAAACATTAGCCGTATTGCCCGAAATATCATCAACAGGGTTTTGTCCAACTGCTGTATTGGTCGTAATTACAACATTTGCACCACTTGCTGTTAGAGTAGGAAAAACTACAAAACCAGAATAGTAACCTACTACAATAATAGAATCCGTAAAATCACCAGGGTTAGCATCAACATCAGTAATGGTAAAACTAACGTCTTCTAGTGCCTGATCAAAACTAAAAGAGATATCAACGGATTGATTTTCGTTCAATTGATCCGCTAAAATCTCCCATGTCTCCTCAGAAGCTCCAAAACCTGAGACACGATCTGAATTAATATCTATACTTTCTAGGGTTGCTCCATTTGAGGTAGCAGCTAAAGAGATTTGAGCTCCATCAGGCATTGTGTATGAATTGGTAGTTTGTGTAGTTGCCCCAAACCAATTATAATCACTCCAATCAAAAGTGTAAGATACATTGGAAGGACATTTTTCAACATCATCCGAAATTCCATCTCCATCGGTATCATCATCTTGTGGGTCACTTACTCCATCTCCATCTGTATCAGGAACTAAACAAAAATCAAAATCCCCAATGGCAAATTCTGTGTTCGCTGCATTTCCACAACCGGAACACCTTTCCATTTCAATATAAATATCTGTTACCTGATTGAAACTACTGAAATCAACTCCAACTTGATCATTCGTTCCTGCAGTGCTATTTGAATTTCCATTGGCAACGCCTGGGCCATCTAAATCCCAAGACGGAGAACCATTATCTGCTAAGGAAGGAACAATGTAATTACCATCTGCTGTTTCGGCGTATACGGCTAGATTAACCCCTGGGGTACCTGCATCAATTACATTATAAAGGTCAAATGCTATATTTCCTGCAATGGGGGGCGAAAATGAGATATTTACAATAATTTGCTGTGTGGAATTTAAACCACTTGAAGATAAATGTAGTGCATCAACTCCACCACTCAATGAGTTTGTAATACCTGGGGTATTAACTCCATTTTCTGTTGTTAAGGTTCCTGTAGCACCTGTTACTGTAAAAGTTGCATCATAACCTGAGCCATTTATATTTGAAATGGTTTGACTTAAGCTACCTGCGGTATACGAAACTGAACTCCAATCTAAAGTGAAATTTGTACTATTTGAAGGGCATGAAGAATTATGTAATGTTTGACCATTTGTTTGTAAAAACGAAAATGTCAATATAATACCTGAAAGGAAAATCTTAAAAAGCAATTTCATCAGCAATGATTCTTTAATCTATAAATCAATAAGTTATTATGGCTAAATAACCTTACGACAAAATTACTAGATAAGTTTACATTTTCTTAAGACAAAACTCCAATTTCTATCGACAAAAGAATAAAATTTGAATATCTCTCTTAATACTAATGACTTAGTTTACTATAAAAGTTCGAGTCTTTACATTTTTGTTTATCCTTAATTTAAGTATAAATACTCCTTTACTTAAAGTTGAATTTTCTAATACATTCAATTGCTTTAAGTCTAATTCAGAATTGAAAATTTGAGTTGAATAAACCAACTTACCCTTATTGGTATAAATTTCAATTAAAATTGGATCGATTAAGTTTTTTTGAATTTCATAATCTATAAACAAATGATTACCATTTGATGGGTTAGGGTAAACACTCCAATTATCACTTGAATTAAAGAATACTACTTGAATACTTGAATAAGCATATTTACCATCAAAATCAACTTGCTTTAATCGATAGTAATTGGCTCCATAAAAAGGATGATAATCAAAAGATACATAATCAATCACCCTATTGCTATTCCCTGCACCATCTATTTTACCTATTGATTCAAATACACCCTTGTTGTTTCTTTTTTCAATGATAAAATAGTCATTGTTAATTTCTGATTGTGTAGTCCATTGAAGCTTTACAATTCCATTAAGTGGAAGTGCTTTAAAACGAATAAGCTCAATTGGCAACGATATTTGATTATCCGTATCTCGAAAATCATACTCACCATCACCATCCCCGTCAGGTAAGTTACTTGAAGCTCCTCCATCAACAGGGTCGAATAAGTCAATTATTCCATCTTGATTCGTGTCTCTAAATAATCCATTATCGGCATCGGCGGCATTTGGAATATTATCCATATCGTCATCTTCTAACCAATTTGGAATACCATCCATATCACTATCCAAAGAATTATCATAATATCCGGGATTTCCATTAACGGTCTCAAATGTATTAGCCCTATTTAATAAATCATCAAGTGCATCTTCTGAATTATTATCATCAAATCCCTCAATCCAATCTGGTAATCCATCTCCATCACTATCAAAGTCTAAATAATCAGGATTACCGGATCCATCATTATTACTTAGGGTAATTGCTGTACCTCCATTGTCAGAATCATATTCATCATCCCAACCATCATTGTCCGTATCAACATTCTGTGGAGCTCGAAAACCTGCTGTGGTTTGTGCTTCTATATTATCTAGAATTCCATCCGAATCTGAATCAACATCTAAATAGTTTTCAATACCATCACCATCCTCATCTTCAACAGGAAGTAAAGATCCTCCATTATCTGAGTCAAAAGTATCAGCATAACCATCCCCATCAGAATCGGTATCATTATCCACTTGTCCATCGTTATTAGAATCAACACCACCCGCCTCAATGATGTCTGCTACTCCATCATTATCTGCATCTAGATCATAAGCATCTATCACTCCATCACCATCGGTATCAGTTGTACAAGCACTATTTAGTGTAATGGTAATGAATCCATCTTCTCCATCTGTCAATATTGCCCCACCTGCTCCGTTGGAACCTGCCGTTATACTTCCCGATAAAAAAGTTCCTAAAGAACTATTCAAATATGAACCTCCACCACCAGCTGACCCACCATTTCCTGCTCCACCACCTCCAGAGTAGCCGCCACCACCGCCAGACCATGAACCACCACTAGCTCCTCCACCACCTGTAAACCCAGAAGCTCCAGAAGTATTCCCAACATCTGCTGAAGTTCCACCTGAAACAAGAGTTACACCATTAGAAGGGATAAGGTCTGCGGCAGCTCCACCACCTCCTCCAGAAGATGCGGTTCCACCTGCTGAATTTATTCCACCGCCTCCGCCGGCACCATCATTATCGGAGGTTGAACCACCTCCTGCACCTCCAGCACCTCCATTTCCTGGGCCTGTTCCAGAGCCATTATCTCCCCCAGTACCTGAGTTTGCACCAAAACCAACAGCACCAAAGCTATTATCTCCACCTGCACCGCCACCGGCTACCATGATTAGATCGTCATTAATAAACATTCCACTACTACCGGCTCCTCCGGCTGAAAATAAAGCACCATCACTGCCTGCTCCAACAACATACCTAACAACATCACCTGCTGTAACTTCAAAAGTTGCAGAAATTGTTGCACCACTGCCGCCTGCTGTAGCTGACCCTCCTCCTCCATCACCACCATTCATGGTAATAATTAACTCTCCATCCACGGCTACATTATAAGTACCGATTCCTGAAGTAAACAATGTTGACACATTAGGCACTGTTCCTCCTCCATTACATTCAATCTCATCTGGTATCCCATCATTATCATCGTCTATATCTTCCCTATTGTTAACACCATCATCATCGTAATCGAGCGCTTCTCTCCAGTCTCTTTCAGTAGTTAAACTTTGGTCTAAATTTGGGAAAAATGATGATGATTGATTGTTATTGGTAACATTGGTAGCATTGTTTGTTCCATTTACATTATCAAAACTGTCATCAAGTCCATCATTATCGGAGTCTGTTCCTGAAGGTAAAGTATTGGCAACTCCATCATTATCTGTATCCCAACCTTCCAATAAATCACTATCTCCATCATTATCTGAATCGGTGTCTATATAGTCAGGATTGTCTGTCCCATCTGTATTTTCTGGATTAGTTAATGAATTGCCAATGTCTGTATCAAAATTATCATCAATTCCATCTCCATCACTATCATTTCCACTAGGAATTATTAACACTCCACTAGGCTGTGATTCAATAATATCAACGATTCCATCATCATCTGAATCAATGTCAATTCTATTTTCCAAACCATCTCCATCCGAATCATTATCAGCAAGAGCCGTACCTCCATTATTTGGATCGAAGGTATTTGACCAACCGTCATTATCTCCATCAGCAAAAACTCCATCTACAACACCATCACCATCTGAATCAATTCCCCCTGCTTCTATAATATCTGCAATTCCATCTCCATCGCTATCTAAATCATATGAATCAATTACTCCATCATTATCTGTATCTGGACAAGAAGCGTCAACATTGATATTTAAAACATCTTGAGTTCCAAAATTTGGATTCGCACCAGAATTAAAAATTTCAACCCCATCTACTGACAAAGCATAACTTGCTGTACCATTTGAATTTGAGCCACCGGTGTAGAACATTCCATCTCCAAAAACATCTGAGATAGTGAAAACATAAATTCCACTTTCTGACACTGTGATTGATTCGCTAATAAGCTCATCTCCATCGGTATATGTTCCTCCTGACAAAATAGTTGTAGGAGTTGGGTTTTCGAGAGTAAATGAAGTTTCATCTTCATAAGTATCTAAATCTATATTAACTTGAATAGTGGCACCACATCCTTCATCTACATCTAAAATTCCATCATTGTCATCATCAATATCTACTGAATTATCTATTCCATCACCATCACGATCATTTAAATCAAATGGAGCTTCTCTCCAATCTAACTCTGCAGTTCCTGCTTCAGCAACGTTTGGAAAATCATCAGAAGTTTGACCATTATTGGTAATATTAGTTGTTGAATTAGGACCCACTACTTGATCAAAGTTATCATCCAATCCATCTGAATCTGAGTCAGTTCCTGCAGGTGAAGTATCGGCCACTCCATCATTGTCTGTATCCCAGCCTTCTAATAAATCTGGTTCACCGTCGTCGTCAGAATCCGAGTCTTTATAATCTGGAATACCATCTCCATCAGTATCTATTGGAGCACTAACACCTTCAAAATTATCATCAATCCCGTCAGAGTCAGCGTCTGAGCCTGCAGGTTGAATTGGCATATTTGTAGAAGCTTGCCATTCTATATAGTCAACAATTCCATCATTATCGGCATCTATATCTAAATAATCAGGAACTCCATCGCCATCTGTATCTGGAGATCCACAATCTCCAATATAGGTTAAATCATAAATACCAATTGCTTGGTCTCCAGGTGAAGGTGGAGCACTCACTCCATTGCTATAAAAAAGGGTAATACTATCTACGGGATTAGAAAATTCTACTAAAACATTAGCAGTATTTCCTGTTATATCAGTTACAGGCTTTTGCCCAACTGCCGTATTATTATTTACTACAACATCAACTCCACTTGCGGTTAAATTTGGAAAAACAACAAATCCTTGATAATAGCCTACTACAATAACTGAATCAGTAAAATCACCAGGTGCCGCATCCACATCAGTAATTGTAAACTCTAAATCTTGAAGCGGACTTGAAAAGCCCATGGAAATATCCACTGATTGATTGTTGTTTAGTTGGTCTGCCAATATTTCCCAAACTTCCTCTGAAGTGCCAAAACCCGAAACACGATCTGAATTTATATCAATGCTTCCTAAACTTGCACCATTTGAGATGGCAGCTAAATTAATTTCTGTACCATCAGACATTGTATAAGAGTTTGTGGTTTGGTTTGGAGCGCCAGTCCATGAATACAAACTCCAATCAAATACGTAAGAGGTGCTTGAAATACATTTTTCAATATCATCAGGAATACCATCTCCATCAGCATCATCATCTTGTGTATCAGTAATACCATCTTGATCTGTATCAGGTACCAAACAAAAATCAATGTTTCCCAAAGCAAACTCAGTATCTGCTGCATTTCCACAGCCTGTACATCTTTTAAATACGATGTATAAATCGGTTACTTGATTAAAACTACTAAACTCAACACCCACTTGATCATTGGTTCCAGCGGTACTTGAGGCATCACCATCTGCAACACCTGGGCCATCTAAGTTCCATGAAGGGGAACCATTATCTAACAAAGATGGAACAATGTAGTTTCCATCAGCAGTTTGAGCATAAGCAATTAAAGTCACACCCGGAGTTCCAGCATCGATTACATTATAGAAATCAAAGGCAATATTTCCTGCAATTGCAGGTGAAAAACTTAAGTTGATTACAACACTATCATTTGCACCAAATCCATCTGATGAAAAGTGTAATGCATCCACTCCTCCACTTAGGGAGTTGGTGATGCCGGGGGTTAATACTGAATTTTCGGTGGTTAAGTCAGAAGTTGAACCACTAACTGTGAAGGTAATATCATAGCCACTGCCATCTACATTACTTAAGGTTTCAGAAAGACTTCCAGATGTATAGGATTCACTAGACCAATCGAGTTCAAAAGTTGAACTTCCACTTGGACATGCATTTGAGTGTAACTCTTGAGATTTTAGATTTAATGATTGAACAAAAAATAGTATAATAAATGAGTAAAAAATTGGTTTTGTTAGCTTCATAATTCAAAGGGTTTATGAATGAAACTTCACCTATATATACTCTATTTTTCACACTCCAGTTTCGCAACTAGCTGAAAATTAGACACATCCAACATTTTAATCGACAAATAATTATTAACTGTCGATTAAACTAATGTTAACTTTAAACAAAAAAAGGCCTAGTTTATTAAACTAAGCCTTGTGAATCGAGTTAAATCAATCTATTTAATTATAATCTTATAAGTCTCATTTTTGAAGGTAGATTTTAAATCTAACACATATAATCCCGGTTTGAAAAACTGTGAATCATCAAGTGTAATGATTTGACTTTTTGATTCATTAGACAAGAATAAACTCTTTTCAAAGATTTCCTTTCCATTAGAATCATAAATTGTAAAGTGGTAGTTACCTGTTTTAAACCCAATCAACTTTACTTTAATTACTTCACTTCCCAAACTTGGATTAGGATAAATCAAAACATGACCAAAAGCATCATCAAATTCTACAGTTCTCAATGGAGAATATGAAAATTTTCCGTCATAGTCTACTTGCTTTAATCGATAGTAATTGATCCCTTGATTCGGAAACTCATCTACTAATTCATAAAAATGCACGGCATTCGAATTTCCCGCTCCTTTTACTGTTCCTATCAACGTAAAGTTGATACCATCTATGGACTTTTCTACGTTAAAAAAGTCATTGTTAATCTCAGCAACCGTTTTCCAATTTAGGAAAACTACCTCCCCATTTTTATGAGCAACAAATTCAACTAACTCAATGGGTAAAGAGATTTCATCATCTAAGTCTCTAAAATCATACTCACCATCTCCATCTAAATCAGGTGTATTAGAAGGAACACCATTGCTAGCAACTCCGCTGCTATCCGCATCATACAAATCAACTATACCATCATTATCTTCATCAAAATATAATGGATGGTCCGGATCTAAGAAATTAGGAACATTATCCGCATCGTCATCTTCTAGCCAATCAGGAATATCATCCGCATCAGCATCATCTGTATTAACGTATTTCAGTGGATTACCTTCCGATGTCTCATAATTATTTGCTCGCTCTTCAAAATCATTTAATGCATCTCCAGAGTTGTCATCGTCAAAACCTTCAATCCAATCAGGCAGTCCGTCTCCATCACTGTCATTATCTAAGTAATCTGCTTCACCCACTCCATCATTATTACTTAAAGAAATAGCTGTTCCACCATCATCTGAATCGTATCGGTCGTCCCAACCATCTTCATCTGTATCCGTTCCTAAAGGAGCTACAAAATCAGCTGTCGTTTGCCCTTCGACATTATCTGAAATACCATCGTTATCAGAATCTAAATCAAGGTAATTTGGCAAGCCATCAGCATCAGCATCTCCAATGGTTAATGTGCTGCCTCCTTCATCAGGATCAAAATTTAAGG
>CAXFAI010000025.1:0-54575 GCA_964001305.1 uncultured Flavobacteriales bacterium | reverse complement strand
TCATAATGCTGAGGTCGTGGGTTCGAGTCCCTCCCTCGCTACAAAAGGACCGACATCTTTGGAAAAGTTTTACGCTTATGTGCTCAAAAGCGAAACGACCTCAAACTTTTACAAAGGCCACACTTCCAACATAGAATCGCGCTTAAGGCAACATAATCAAGGGAAAACGAAATCAACACGATATGGAGTTCCTTGGAAAGTAGTTTATTATGAGACTTTTGAGAGTAGGGTAGATGCGATAAAGCGAGAGCGATATTTCAAAACTGCAGCAGGTCGTCGTTGGTTAAAAGAAAAATTAAAGTCGTAAAGTCGTGGGTTCCCCGCCCGGCCAAAAGAATTTGACCGTTCGGACGGGCCCGCCCGACTGAATTGCTTCAGCCGTTCGGGCGGGGAGTCCCTCCCTCGCTACAAAAAAAACCGACATCTTTGGAAAAGTTTTACGCTTATGTACTCAAAAGCGAAACGACCTCAAACTTTTACAAAGGCCATACTTCCAACATAGCATCACGATTAAAGTAACATAATCAGTGTAAAACACAATCCACAAGATTAGGTATTCCTTGGAAAGTAGCTTATTTTGAAGAGTTTGTAAGTAGGGAAGAGGCGATAAGTTTATTTACCTCCATTTGCTCTTAAATCTGCTTGGCACTCTGGCCCTAACAAAACAGCACTATTATTAAAATTTAAAAGCATGGCATTGCTTTCCGTTTGCCAAAACATAAGACAATCTGTGTTATCACAGTGATTTCCATGGGCTACATCTTGGTGATCATTTACCATACTGGAACCGAGATTAACAAGCCCAAGTAAATGACCAAGCTCATGCTTACTTACAGTGCTTTCTATATCAGCTGTACTCGGTTGTCCAAAGTCTCCAGTACGATCTGAAATGGTTTTATGAAAAACAACGGTAGAGGTGCTTTTATAAGCAATGCCAAATACAGCGGAACTATCTGTATTTTCACTATAGTCACCATTCGCAAAAAAGATATATGCAGAAGCACTACTACCACTATTTTGAACCGTTCGAAAGTCACTTTCTATCTGCTGCAAATCACTAAGGCTGTATGTTGACTTTCCCTGATCTGGGATCATTTTCCATTGCAATGAAATACCTTGTGGCTTGTTCAAGTATTGATTTAAAAAAGTTTGAATTGAATTACCAACTTCATTGCTAGGTCTGTTTCCTTCTTCATAAAGGATTTCAACATTTAAGCTTCGATAAGTTTGAGCAGATAGGTAAGAGTTGGCAAATGACCCCACCGTTTGTATGCTAGATGTGTTGCTACTATTTTCATCATCTTCTTTACAGGAGTAAAAAGATAAACTAAGAAGAATTGAAAAAAAGATAAAATTAGCTTTAAGCATGAAATTTGGTTTAGAATAAGACAAAGAAATAGGGCTCAATGTTTATTCTTGGTTCTGTTGATCTAGGATACCTAAACTGTAATATGCTTTCGATTTGGCGAGTTTATTTTTACTAATCAACTGAATCATTTTTACTTTGGTGCTGATGTACCCTAACTCTCTGCTATTGACTAAAAAAAGCGAGCTTTCGCCCATGCCAAACAAAGACCTCTCTGCCTTTAATAGCTCATAATAATCATTTGTAGTTTGGTGGTACAGATTGGCTTGTTCTAGAGTAATATCCCATTCATTTAAAGCTTGGTTAATTTTAGCTCTCAGTTGGGCCGCTTTATTGTCATATTCGAGTTCTTTTTCTTGAAGTTTAATGCGATTTTTTTCAAGCTCTCCTCTTTCTTTTCTTAGAAAAATAGGAAAACTAAATTCTAATCCAAATTTGTAATTATTTGAATTTACTTGATTCCAATCTTCTTGATCAATTCCTGTTAAAAGAGGTTGATATTTCAAATTGAGTTTAGGTTTAATGTATTCTGCTTTTAAGCGCTGTTCAACTTCCAATTGCTGTATTTCATAATCGTTTAAAGCTAGCAAAGGGTGTTGTTCAATTAGAGTATCCATCCCAAGTTTTAAAGAAGGGTTTGAAGCTTCTAGAAAAATAGAATCAATTGCACTTGGTATCATAAATTCTTCGAGTTCAAGAGGAACTAATCCTTCGTCCCAGAGGAAAACATGCAATTGTGCCTTTGCATTATTTAAATTTAATTGTGCTTCTTGAAGGCTTAATGTTCTATTCTGGTATTGTATGCCTGCTTCCAGCGTATCAACATACGGACGATCTCCCAATAAGGCACTCTGCTTCACTGCTTGAAATCGTTCATAACTTAAGTCTACAGCTTCCTTAAATACCATCTGTTGGTGATAAGCTAGAAACCAATTCCAGTAAGCAATTGCTGCTTCTAAATAAAGTTCATTGATTAAATAGCGCCTTTTCTGTTTGGTGCCTTCTGCATAAATTTTAGCACTTTTTAAGGCTGCTCTTCGTTCATCGATAAAAAGACCTTGTCCGAGAGTAACTCCTACACCTGCGAAATAAAGCCCATCATCGGGAACGTTGTTTTCGGGATTTAAATAGTTTCCTTCGTTGTCTTCAAAACCACCTAAAACGGTTATTCCAAACCAAGTCGGTATTTTCACTCCACCTTCCAATTTTTTGTAATAGTTAATATCCTGAAAGTGTTTTTGAGCATAGTTTGCATAGGTCTTCGGATCAAAATAGCCCCTTGCACTTAACAGATTTGCAGCTCCAATTTGGGTTTGAAGATCAGCCTGTTTTGCTAAAGGATGATGCTCTTTTACTTTTTGCAAAAAGTCTTGAAAGCTAAAAACTTGCTCTTGTTCTTGACTCTTGCAATAATTTGTAAGAAAAAAGTAAACCGCGACTAATATATACTTCTTCATCACTTCAGACTATTTCCCACTTTTAGAATTCGTTGATGCTTCACCTGCTTGATTTACTTGATAAAAATCAGGTGGAAAGCCATTGACTTGACGCCAAAGTTCATACCAGATAGGAACATCTTTTAGAAGCATCATGTTATTTGTTCCACCACCCACACGAAGGGCCTCAGGCCACTCATGGTCTTCAGAGTCAGGTGCAACCAGTACTCTAAATTTACCGTTTGGACTTATGTATTTGTCGATGGCAAATACTTTACCTCCATAAGTTCCATAACTTGTGTTGGGCCAACCTGAAAAAACAATGGCGGGCCATCCATCAAATTGGATTCTTACTTCTTGGCCAATGCTAATTAATGGTAAATCAATTGGTCTAACATACAATTCAACGGCTAAGCTATAATCTGACGGCATAATGGTTAAGATAGGGTCACCTTCTTTTACCGTTTCACCAATTCCATTTTGAATGGTTTTGGTAATGTACCCATCTTGCGGAGCTGTTATGTAATACATGGAATTACGAATGCTGTAATTCATGTATTGGTTTTGAAGTTTTGTAACCAATGCTTCAGAATCATACATACTTGAAAGTGCGGTATATTTATCTGATTCTGCTTTGGCAATTTTATCTCTATAGGAAGCACGAAGTGAAGTTAATTCAACTTTTGCATTTATAATTTCATTTTTACTAGATAGCAAGTCGTTTTCTGCTTCAATAAGTTCTGCTTGGGTCTTTTGTAAGGTCAACTTTCTAGACTCCAAATCAGTCAATGATTTTAACCCATCATCATAGAGTTTTTGCAAACGTTCAAATTGCTTTTCTGCAATGCCATAATTTGTTTTTGCAGCTTCTAGTTTAATACTATCACTTTTGGCTTTTAAGTTTGCTTGCCTAAGTTTATTTCGTGCTTGTTTTTGTTTTAGCTCTCCTGTTTCAACCAAAGCATCAATTTGCACATCCAAGGCTTTTACTTTTTCCATATAGGATTGAACCGTAGACTCTTTAGCTTTTAACTGATCCTTTGTGCGGTCTAGTAAATCTGGGTCTAAGTAGTCTTCTTTTACTTCAGAAATGTATAGAATTGTATCCCCTTTATTAACAAATTCACCTTCTCTAACAAACCATTTTTCAATTCTTCCTGCAATAATTGAAGGGAGTGTTTGCGGTCTTTGATCAGGAAACAAAGTAGTAACACTTCCAAGGGCTCTAATATTTTGAGTCCATGGAAGAAACAAAATAATAAACCCTAGCCCAAAAGAGAAGTACAACAAACGAAGTAGAACTTTACCAGAACTTAATTTTTCAACTCTTCTGGTTGATTCATAGGCTTCTAAATCAATATTTTCAGGATAGTCGTGATTCGAAATATTTAGCATCTTTATTTGCTTTTATTTGTTGAAACTGATACAATAGAACCTTCTTCCAATTCAATTACTCGATCAACTTTTGAACGGAAATAGTCATCATTGCTGGCAGCAATTAAACTCCACCCATTATCTTCTTTAGTGATGTAGTCAATGATTTTTTGTCGATCTGCCTTATCAATCGATTCAAGGTTTTCTTCAAAAA
Source organism: uncultured Flavobacteriales bacterium (assembly GCA_964001305.1). Lineage (GTDB taxonomy): Bacteria > Bacteroidota > Bacteroidia > Flavobacteriales_E > Vicingaceae > CAJXMH01. Next base: position 50,185 of record CAXFAI010000025.1, on the reverse strand, counting down.
TCAATAGCTTAGGATGATCTGCAATAGCTCGAGCAATCAACACTTTTTGAATCACACTTCTTGGTAAGCGCTTGCCTTGTGGGTCTATTAGCGAATTAAATCCTTTTTTCTGAGCATTTATAAAAGGGGTAAGTCCTACTGCATTTGAGATTTCTTTCAATCTAGGCATATCAATTTTTCGACCCATGCAAATATTTTCAATGATAGTACCTTGAAAAAGCATTTCTTGTGATAAGCAATCTCCAATGATATATCTTAATGATTCAGTTGAAATGGTTGATTTACTGAAGTCTTCATAAAGTATTTGACCATCTTTGATATCATACAAGCCTGCAATTAAGGTGAGTAAAGTACTTTTTCCGGAACCGTTCGCACCGCTGATAATGACTGATTCTCCGGCTTTTAATTCGAATGTGATGTTCTTTAAAGTAGCTGTTTCTGAATCAGGATATTTATAGTTTAAGCGTTCAACTTTTAGATTAATTCCATCTTTTAATTCATATTCTTTTAAATTAACTCCCTTGGATTCATCAATCTCCAAATCGGTAACTTGGCCTACCTTTTCCAAGCCGGTTAATACATCATAAATAGTTTCTAGAGAAAGGATCAGTTTCTCAACTGAATTCATGATTAAAAGGATGATGATTTCAGCAGCAACGAATTGTCCTATATTCATCAGTTGCTCCATTACCAAAATTCCACCTATAGCTAAAAGTCCTAGCGCTACAATTACTTTAAATACAACCAGTAATGAGTATTGCTTAACCAATATCTGGAAATGACTTTCTCTGGCGTTCAAGTATTGGGAGACATTTTCATCGGTTTTTTTCATCGCCAAACCAGTAGAACCTGATAGTTTAAAGGTGATGTTAGTTCTTGCAAGTTCCTCCAGCCAATGAGCAGTTTGGTATTTTCTTTTCGATTCTTCTAAACTTCTGTTTAAACCCACTTTTGCTGTTAATCGAAAAATAATAATCACCATCACCACTAATAGTAAACTAAAAAGGATAAAAAATGGGTGATAAAATGATAATAAGAGCAAACCAAAAATCACTTGAAGTGAGGCTGCTGTAAAGTCGATTAATATTTTTGAAAGTCCCTTTTGAATAGACATGACATCGAAAAAACGGTTCACTAATTCAGGGGCATATTCAGTGTATAGCTTTTCCATTTTTATTTTTGGAATGCGGTAAGTAAAGTCAAAGGCGGCCCGTGTAAATATTTTTTGTTGCAGGTTTTCTACAATTCTAAGCTGATAGATTTGCAAAATTCCAGTAATGGCTACACCCAGAACCACCAAGCCAACAAGAATCATCCAGGAAGTGCTAACTCTACCACCTTGAATTAAGTTAACAATGGCTTGTACCCCTAAAGGAAGCGAAAGGTTGACAATTCCATTAAAAATAGCATAGATATAAACGTTTCGAATATCTTGACCATCAGGTTTCAGTAACCTGAGAAATCGTTGCATAGGAGTCAGTAAATCGGTTTCTTGATTCATGCTTCACTTTGATTATTAATTGTATTTAAAACCACTTGCAAATAGAAACTTGAAATGGTGTTTTCTTCTTCTGTGATGTTGGTTAAGCTAGGTAAATGCTTTGCAAAATGATGCTGTAAATGAGCTCCCTCAATAACGGTAGAAACTAACATATGAGGATACTTGTAATTGGGCGAAGCCTCTTGTATTATTTCACTCACTCTACCAACAAACTGCTTGTAATTTTTAAAAGCGCCCTCTTTGTTTTCTTGGTCAACTTCTTTATTCATATACGCTTTCATTGATTCGGAAAAAACAATGCGTTGCAAACTTTTTTCATCAATATGGGGGTTTATATGGTCTACTTCAACAATACTGGTCATAAGAGAAATCGCACGTTTTAATCGTTCTTCCACACTCTTTACGTTCGTAATTTGAAATACCAAATGGTATTCCATCCATGACCAATACCAAGAAGTTAGATATAAAAGGACTTTGTTTTTGCTCTCAAAGTATCGGTAAATAGAAGCTTCTGTGGTTTTAATATAGTTGGCTAATTTTCTAAAGTTATAACCTTCAAAACCTAGCTTGTCAATTTGTTCAATGCTTCCCATAATAATACGCTTGCCTAGCTCACTAGACTCAGGGTCTTTGAGAAACAACTTCTCACAAACTTGTACATTTACCGTAGTTAAAAGATTTTTCATAAATACTACTTCTATTAATTTGCAATAGTAGTACTATTGCTTTTGTTTAAGAAACTATTATTCTTAAAAAATGTTCAAGAAATTCTTAATTTTTATTTACAGTCGAAATGAATGAGGTTGAAGAATTTATTTTAAGTCAGGATGAAAAGAAGCGAGAGATGCTTTTTTATTTTCATGCATTGTTCGTTGAGAAATATCAATTAAGGCCACAGTTGAATTTTGGTATCCCATTTTACTATAAAAAGAAATGGGTTTTATACTTAAACCCAAAGAAAAGAGAGGGGGTGGACCTTTGCTTTACCTATGCTTATAAATTTGAGAAGTATAAGGAAGAGTTAGATGGTGAAGGAAGAAAGCAAATTAGAAGTAGAATGTTTTTTGAATTAGAAGAAATTGATGAAAATGAAGTAGATCGATGGCTAAATGAAGCCCTTCGTATTGACTCGTTTTGGAAATAAAAAAGCCCTCCTAAAAAAAGAAGGGCTTTTCAATAGCAGTATTTGTGGTTAGTTAGACTGCCGCTATTTCATCCGATTTATATTCTCCAGCTTCAAGTTTGCCTTTAACTTTAGAGAAGGTTTCAATCGTGTATTGAACATCTTCCATAGTGTGCATCGCTGTAGGAATCAATCGCAATATAATCATTCCTTTTGGAATAACTGGGTATACTACAATTGAACAGAATAAATCATGATTTTCTCTCAAGTCGAGTGTTAAATTCGTTGCTTCACCCAAACCGCCTTGTAAAATAACAGGGGTAACTTGTGTATTGGTAGTGCCAATGTTAAAACCGGCCTCTTTCAATCCATTTTGCAATCCATTTGCAATGGTCCAAAGTTTTTCTCTGAGTTCAGGCATAGTTTGAATCATTTTTAACCTTTTTCTAGCGCCTACTACTAGTGGCATTGGCAATGATTTAGCAAAAATTTGAGAACGCATGTTGTATCTCAAATAATCAATTACATTTTCATCACCGGCTATAAAGGCTCCAATGCTAGCGAAAGCTTTTGCAAAAGTTCCAAAGTAAACATCAATGCCATCTTGAACTCCTTGCGCTTCTCCAGTGCCGGCTCCTGTTTCACCCATAGTGCCAATTCCATGAGCATCATCTACAAATAGTCTAAAGTTGTATTTCTCTTTCAAAGCAACAATTTCCTTCAAGTTACCTTGATTTCCTGACATCCCGAAAACACCTTCCGTAATAACTAATATGGCACCATCTTGCTCATTGGCTAGTTTAGTGGCTCTTTCAAGCTGTTTTTCAAGCTTCTCCATATTGTTGTGCTGGTAAACAAAACGTTTACCAGGATGCAATCGAACACCATCTAAAATACAGGCATGGCATTCCGCATCGTAAACAATTACATCATTACGGTCAACCAAGGCATCAATAGCCGACATGCAGCCCTGATAACCAAAGTTTAGTAAGATTGAATCTTGTTTGCTTACAAATGCCGCAAGCTCTTTTTCTAACTTTTCGTGAACTATAGTGTTTCCCGACATCATTCTTGCGCCCATAGGGTAACCCATACCCCATTTTTTGGCTGCTTTGGCATCCGTTTTTCTTATTTCAGGATGATTTCCTAAACCTAGGTAATTGTTTAAGCTCCATTGTAAAACCTCTTTACCTCTAAAGGTCATTCGGTTCGCCATTTCGCCTTCTAATTTTGGGAAAGTAAAGTAGCCATGGCTCTCTTTTGCGTGTTGGCCTAATGGGCCTGGGTTAGCATCTAATTTATCAAATAAATCTCTCATGCAGTATCGTTCTTTTAAACAAGCGGCAAAGGTAGCTTTTATTTGATTTCTAGCAAATCAAAGCATGAACAACCCAACCTTAAAAAAACAAAAAAAGGCGCTTCAAAAGCGCCTTTTTTTGTTGAGCTTGTTTTGATTAAGACTTCTTTCCAAGCATAAGGATTTCATGCACAACCACTTCAGTGACATATTTCTTTTGACCATCTTTATCATCGTAAGAGCGTGAAGTTAGTTTCCCTTCAATTGCCACTTCACTACCTTTTTTTAAATATTTTTCAGCAATCTCAGCCGTTTTGCCCCAAGCAATAAGGTTGTGCCATTGGGTGTCTTCTACTTTTTCACCTTTGTTGTTGTAGTATGTGTCATTAGTTGCAACTGAAAAACGTGCAAGTGTTTTTCCACCTTCCAAATTTTTTACTTCTGGGTTCATACCTAAGTGACCGATTAATTGAACTTTGTTTTTCAAATTTTTCATGATTTTGAATTTTAGTTTAATAATTGAATTTGATTGTTGTCGTTTGTTCGATTCGACGAGGCAAAGGTTAGAAGAGCTGAAATGTTGATTCGGTACTTATCTATTTAATAACGTGTAACATTCGTTTATAAACGGGTATAAGCGTTTAAAAATGGATATGTTTCAGTATATCAGGGTTTTGAAGTTTTTGAATAATGAACTAAAAAAATCATTGATTTTAACGTTTATTTTGTGACATGGCTGTAATAAAGGCGAAAATTTCATTTGTTTCCTTGCTAATTAGTATGTTGATCATGCTAATTACAGCCTCTAATTTTCATTGGGGGAAAGACAATTGGAAGGGGATTTTAGAAGCTGATGCCAAAGGTTATTACGCCTATTTGCCTGCCATTTTCATATATCAAGATCTAAATTTTGAGTTCATTGATTCAGTCGAGAAAAAATACCCTGCACCTCATTTGTTTGTTGATTTTCGAGCACATCTTGATCATGGAATTGCGATTAATAAATATTATGCTGGAACTGCGCTGCTTCAATTGCCATTTTTTTCATTTGGACATTTAATTACCAAGATAGTAGGAGGAGAGGCTGATGGGTACAGCAAATGGTATTTAATTTCAGTGAGTTGGGCTTCCTTGTTTTATTTGTTTTTAGGGCTTTTTTATTTGGGAAAAAGTTTATTGCTAGTAGGAATAAAAGACTATTGGGTGGCATTGCTTTTAGCCGCATTTTTATTTGGAAGTAATCTCTTTGCGTATGCGGTGGTTGAAACAGGAATGTCGCATGTTTATTCATTTAGCCTCATCAGTATTTGCTTGTTTTATTTATTAGAATTTAGAGCAAGTCAGAAATTAAGTCACTTATTTATCATTGCCGGTCTTGTAGGCTTAATAGTATTTGTGCGACCGGTGAATTTGTTAGTTCTTGCAGCATTACCATTCATAGCAGGAAGTTGGACTGACTTAAAGTCTTACCTAAATCCACTGTTTGACAGGCCCATTCGATTGTTAAATGCTTTTTTGCTCTTCTTAGCATTTCCTTTTCTGCAGTTATTCATTTACAAAGTATCCACGGGTGATTGGTTCGTTTATTCTTATTCAGAAGAAGGGTTTGATTTTTTAAAGCCTCATTTTCTCGATATTCTATTTAGCTATAAAAAAGGGCTTTTCGTTTATACACCAATTTATCTTTTCAGTTTTGTAGGACTTATTGCTTTATGGCAAGTCAATCGATTTCGATTTTGGGCATGGCTCTTCTTTTTTGGCTTAATTACGTATGTGTTTTCTTCTTGGTGGATGTGGTACTACGGCGGGAGTTTTTCTTCAAGAGTATACGTAGAGTATATACCACTTTTTGCTTTATTATTTGGGTTAGGAATTAAAGCAATACGTCATAAGTGGCAAAACGTCAGCATGGTCGCTTTGTTGTTTGCACTTGTTTTGTTTTGCCAAATTCAAACCTATCAGTACCGTTACTACATTATTCACTATAGTGAAATGACCCAAGAAAAATATTGGGATAATTTTTTGAAATTACCATAAAAAATAAGGCCGCTTGTTAAGAACAAAGCGACCTTATCACCAAAATTGAAGAGAGAGCGTTTATACGAATTGTGCTTCTTCTGTTGAGCCACTTAAAGCGGTAGTACTAGACTGACCAGCAGTGACTACATTTTGTACTTTGTCATAATAGCCTGTACCCACAAAAGTTTGATGTTTCACGGCACTAAAGCCTTCTGATTGTAAGGCAAATTCTCTTTCTTGAAGTTCAGAGTAACCTGCCATACCTCTGTTTTTATAGGCTTTACTTAATTCAAACATGCTTGTATTAAGTGCGTGGAACCCTGCTAAAGTGATAAATTGGAATTTAAAGCCCATAGCAGCAAGATTTTCTCTAAATGTTTCCATTTCTGCAACAGTTAATCGAGAAGCCCAGTTAAAGCTAGGTGAGCAGTTGTATGCCAACATCTGATTCGGATATTTTGCATGAATAGCATCTGCAAAGCGCTTTGCTTCTTCTAAGTTAGGATTCGAAGTCTCCATCCATAAAAGGTCAGCATAAGGAGCATAGCTTAGTCCCCTGTCAATGGCTTGCTCTATTCCGTTGTTTACATAGTAAAATCCTTCACTACTTCTTTCGTCAGTGCAAAAAGACTTATCTCTATCATCCACATCTGAAGTCAATAAATTGGCTGCATCTGCATCTGTTCTTGCTATAATTAAAGTAGGAACATCCATGACATCTGCTGCTAAACGAGCAGCTACTAGCTTATTAATTGCTTCTTGAGTTGGAACTAAAACTTTTCCACCTAAATGACCACATTTTTTAGCACTACTTAATTGGTCTTCGAAATGCACACCAGCTGCCCCTGCTTTAATCATACCTTTCATGAGTTCAAATGCATTTAGGTTTCCTCCAAATCCGGCTTCCGCATCAGCAACAATTGGCACCAACCAATCTTTGTCAGTTTCTCCTTTTAACAGAGCAATTTGGTCTGCTCGCATAAGTGCGTTGTTAATTCGTTCTACCACAGCAGGAACAGAATTGGCAGGGTATAGGCTTTGATCAGGAAACATTTGTCCCATTAAATTGGCATCTGCAGCTACTTGCCATCCACTTAAGTAAATAGCTTCTAAGCCTGCAGCTACTTCTTGAATTGCTTGATTTCCAGTAAGTGCGCCTAATCCCGCAACCCAATCTTGATTGTTTAATTTTTCCCAGAGTTTTTCAGCACCATATCTAGCAATACTATATTCAACTTGGTATTTGCCTCTTAAATTTGCTACTTCTTCAGCTGAATAAGGTCTTTCAATGCCATTCCACCTTGGATTAGTTGCCCAATCTTCTTGAATAGCTTGGGTCATTTCTTCTATTGATTTTTTCATGATTATAATAGGTTTAAAAAAAGGGTTATTGATTACTTGATTAATTCGTATGCTTCTAGTGTTAAGAAGTCTTTAAGCTCTTTTGCACGTACTAGCTTGTTAAAGAGTTTAGCAGCATCAGCCAGATTTGACTTCCAAGCAGGATTCATTTGATCACCAAATTCTAGTGACCGTAACTCATCGTAGAAGCATTTTTCATAAAGTTCTTCGTTAAATGTTTTTCCATTGCTAAGGGTAACTTCTTCTTTTAGCCATTGCCAAACTTGAGTTCGTGAAATTTCTGCTGTGGCGGCATCTTCCATTAAGTTAAAAATGGCAGCAGCTCCATTTCCACTAAGCCAAGCAGCTATATATTGAATTCCAATGTTTATATTTTTTCGAACTCCTTCTTCTGAAATTGTCCCTACTGGAACTTCAATTAGGTCTTTGGCAGAAACTTGTACATCTTCTCGTTTTTCATCAATTTGATTAGCCTGAAGCATATAAGTATTAAAAACATCTAAAGCCACTTTAACTAATGCAGGATGGGCTACCCAAGTTCCATCATGTCCATTTTGAGCTTCGCGAATTTTATCGTTTTTCACTTTTTCAAAAGCAAGGCGATTGGCCTCTTCATCATTTTTGATGGGAATTTGTGCAGCCATGCCTCCCATAGCATGTACGTTTCTTTTGTGACAAGTTTTAATGACCAAATCTGAATAGGCTTTCATAAAAGGAACGGTCATACCTACTTGATCTCGGTCAGGTAAAATGAACCCCTCTTGTTTATGGAAACATTTGATGTAAGAAAAGATGTAATCCCAACGTCCACAATTTAAACCTGCGGAGTGCTCTCTCAATTCATAAAGAATTTCATGCATTTGAAAGCTAGCTAATATGGTTTCTAATAAAACCGTTGCCTTAATCGTGCCTTCTGCAATTCCCAAATAATTTTGAGCAAAAACAAATACTTCATTCCACCAACGAGCTTCTAGGTGATGTTCTAGTTTGGGTAAATAGAAGTACGGACCACTATTTTTAGCTAAGAGCGCTTTCGCATTATGAAAAAAGTAAAGTCCAAAATCGACTAAAGAGCCGCTCATTGCTTGATTATTAACAAGAATGTGACTTTCCATTAAATGAAGCCCCCTTGGTCTAACCATTAGAACTGCAGGATTATCATTTAATTCGTAATGTTTGCCATTCGGATTCGTAAAACTGATAGTACCACGAACTGCATCATGTAAGTTTATTTGACCCATCATCATGTTTTCCCAAGAAGGAGAATTACTATCCTCAAAGTCAGTCATAAAAACTTTAACACCTGAGTTTAAGGCGTTAATCACCATTTTTCGGTCTGTTGGGCCAGTAATTTCAACTCTACGATCTAACAAATCTTTTGGAAGAGGTGAAACGGTCCAGTCACCTTCTCGAATGCTTAGCGTACCCTCTATGAAATCTGGTGTCCATCCATTGTTCAGTTTTTCCTTTGTTTCATTTCTAGCTTCCATTAAAGTTTGTCTCTTTTCTTCAAACTTTAAATGCAATGCTTCTAAAAATGCAAGTGCCTCTTCCGTGAGTATACTCTTAAAGCTGCTATTCACTTGACCTCTTATTTCAATTTGTTTTTTATTCGTTCCTATTATCATGGTGATTTTGTTTTAGCGTACGATGCAAATATAGCGAACGTTCGCAAAATAAAAAGAATTCGCAAAAAGAATTTTTTCGCTGAATGTTTATATTTGTTTCAAATTCGAGAAATGAAGCACCTTTCAGAAGATCAGATAAAAAAGATTTTTGGCTTAAAATTGAAGCAATGTAGAACAGAAAAAGACCTTTCTTTGCTTGGTTTGTCCAAATTAACGGGCTTAAGTAAGAGCTACCTAAACGAAATTGAGAAGGGGAAGAAATACCCCAAGCAGGATAAAGTTATTGCTTTAGCAGAAGCCTTAGAAACCTCCTATGAAGAGCTGGTGAGCGTCAAATTAAAAGGCAATATGGCTTCTTTGGGTGAGATTGTTCAAAGTGGAGTTTTGAAAGAAATGCCTTTAAATCTTTTTGGAATTGACGAGAATAGCTTGATCGATATTATTTCCGGAGCACCTGAAAAAGTTACCGCTTTTATCGGGACTATTTTTGAGATGACCAGGGAGCATAACATTACCAAAGAGTACTTTTACCTTTCTTCATTGCGTGGTTTTCAAGAGCGAAAAGAAAACTACTTTGAGCGAATTGAGCAGGAAGTTGAAAAGTTTGCCAAACGTTATCAGCTTGACTTATCCAAAAAAGTAGTTTCAGAAGAATTGGAAGAAATCTTAAAAGATGAGTTTAACTATTCAATTGATGACAATCAGTTAACTGAACAAGATTACCCAGATGCCATACGTTCGGTTTTCATTCCCAAAGAAAACCGTTTGCTAATTGCGAAACCAACCTCAGAAACACAGCGGGTTTTTATCTTGGCAAAAGAGCTGGCTTACGCTCATTTAGGAATAAGTCAACGCCCACTAACTTTTACTTGGATAAAGTTTTCGCATTTTGAAGAGGTGCTGAATAACTTTAGGGCTTCGTACTTTGCCGGAGCGCTTATTTTGCCCAAAGAGCGTTTTACTCAAGATTTAGAATCTTTTTTTCAATCTAAGAAATGGGATCCAAAAGCCTTTTTAAGCTTGTTGCATAAGTACACCGATTCAGCGGAAACATTTTTTCAGCGTCTCACAAATGTTTTGCCTCATGAAATGGGGATTCGAGATATTTTCTTTTTGCGCTTTCACACCAAGTCAAACCAATTACCGCAGTTAAACAAAGAATTACATCTCAGTAAAAAGCATCAACCTCACAAAATGGACCGAAGGGAACATTACTGCATGCGCTGGGTAAGTACCGATATCTTAATCAACCAGGATGATTATGTAGAAATGGATGGAATTCGAGTGGGTGTCCAAATCAGTCGCTTTCATGAAAATGGAGCCAATTACCTTGTTATTACTTCTAGTAATGCAGACCCTTTTAAAGCTGATCGATTTAGGAGCGTATGCATTGGTATAGAACTTAATAACCGTCAGCGAAAGAAGATTGGATTTGTTAAAGATGAACAAATTCAAAAAAGGGAAGTCAACCAAACCTGCGAGCGTTGCGGTATTTTAGATTGTAAGGATCGTATGGCCGATGCCGATATTTTTCTGAGAGAAAAGCGAAATCAAGAAATTGAAAAAAGGGTGTATGATTTGATAGGTAAGGTTTAAGGCAATAGCCATGGACCTATTTTGATTAGCCAAAGGTAGTAGCCCAATATTCCACCAATAAACCCACCCGAAATAAAACTAAGCCGAAAGTGGGCGGGGATGAACCGAAAAATTACCACCAAACTGATGATTAAACTCAGACACGCAGTGGTAATAGAAATCAATCCTGGATGCCAATTTAGTTCTTGAGCTAAATAAAACTCATCTCCACCGAAAGGAGATTGAACTTTACCCAAAAAGAACTTAACCAAACCAACAAATAGATTAGCCAACTGTCTTAAGCAAAATAAGGTGAGAAAAGCGGCCAACCAATCAATAAAATTCCAAGTACGTTTTCCTAATGTTAATTCTCGGTAAATAAGAATTCCAAGGCCCATAAAAGAGCTAAGTAATGTTTGAGCAGGTCCACCTAGGCTAATCCAAAATGCATTACTTGGTAATAAATGGTAAGGAGATTCGCCTTCCCAATTCATTGATGCATAGTGCAAAGTAGTTTCGTAACCAAGGACTTTTGCTACAACTATGTGACCCATTTCATGACTAAGAGTGCCAATTACCGTGAAGGCAATAAAGACGAGAGAAAAATAAAATAAGGGTTTAAGTCTCAGGACCAAAATCAATTAATTTCTCTACAATTTGATCCAATTCTTGATCTACTTCGCTTCTTGAAACATAGCTTAAGCCATCTTCTTTTAATTTTAGCAAGTTGTCTTCCGAAGCATCATCCATTTCGGAGTTGGCACTTATGACTTGAGGGTCGAGTCGATGATAGTCTCTTTTATGCTCGTCTTCTAAGGTATCGTAAATTCGTTTAAGGTGATAATCGACGGTTTGTGAATTGCCACTCATCATGATTTCTAAAACTGGTTTTATCCATTGAATCATGCCCCAGTCTTTGGCTTTGTCGTACTTGTATTTTTGTGCTTTGCTTCCTGTACTCACTGAAACAATCATCATATTTTCAGCGGTTGGAGCTTCTTTCTCAATACCTTCAAAGTGCATGTTTCGAACCTCGGAGTAAGCAGCAAGAGCGGGGTTGTTGATAAATACGCCACCGTCAATTAAAGCATAATCTGTACCGATACCATTTTCCACCAAAGCGGTTTCAAAGTAAGTTGGGGCTGCCGAGGTTGAACGAGCTACATCCCTTACTTTAAAATCATAAATATCATTATTGGCTCTCGCTTGTTTGAAGAAATGGGGTTTCCCATTCGCAATGTCGTAAGAAGAAATAATACAAGGCTTCAACAATTCACTTAGTTTGGTGTCTCCAAAAGTTTCTTTCAATGCTTTCTCTAGGGCTTTGGCTGAGTATTTTTCATCGGTCACGCCATCTCCACTTTTGATTCGTTGCCAGGTATTTCGGTCAAAAATGCTGCTGCCTTTTTCCATGTAAAAATTTAGGGCATCTTCTGCAGAATATTTAGGTTTTCCTTCTTCGTTAGGGTAGAGGTAACAAAGACTTAAAATGCCTCCTGTACTTGTGCCTGCCATAAAATCAAAATAGTCGGCTAGCTTAGCATTAGGAGTTTCACTTTTTGTTTGAAGCTTGTCTTCGAGGCGCTTTAATACTTCACCTGCCAGCACGCCGCGGATACCACCGCCATCGATGCTGAGTATTCTTACTTTTCTCATTTTCTTGGATTTATGTTGTTTTTCCTTTCACCAAAGCTAGTGAATAAATCCATTAATGTAAGCTGTAAAGATGCCGAGGGTAATCTGCTATTCTCGTCTTTGGATTTTGCAATTCTCTTAAAGTGTCTTTCCCATTCCATTGGGCACTTTTAGAGTCTAGTTTTATTAGCTTTTCAGCCAAGTTAATGGCCATAATCTTAAGGTCGACATTTCTCTTTCCCAAAGACCGTAGCGCCCAGTTTACGGCTTTCTTTACATAAAGGCGTTCATCGGTTGCGGCTTCTTCAATAAGTTTAAAAAAGGGCATAAAAGCTGAATTATCAGATTTCTTATCAGCTGAAGTTAGGCCTGCTAGAGTTGCAAAAGCTGCTCGTTTAACAAACTCTTCTTCCCTTTTTGACCATTTATCAATTAAAATTGGGGCAAACTTAGAATGAGCAAACAACTTCATGCTATAGGTGTCACATATTTCCCAATTCTCCAGCTCATGCACAAACACTTCAGCTTGTTCTTGGGTTAATTCTTTAGGCGGAAAAAGCTTGGCACAGAGCAAACGGGCTTCATAAATGGATGTTTGGAAAAGTGCTAAGGCTAGCTCTTTGTCTTTACGAGTTCCTTTTACGATTTCATTTAACTGTTTTTGAGTTAAGCCCAATGCCTTGTGCGCTCGAATGCCAAATTTTACTTTGCGTTTTTCGATTAGGCTTGCATCTGCACCTTGTTTTAGTTGTTGAATTATTTGTTCTACAGAATTCATTTTCATATCAGCTAAAGCTAGAAAAAAGATTCTTTTAAGTGATAGAAATAGCTCTTGTATTTCTATGTTCAGCGGTACTTTTGCAAAATGAAATTTCTATACTTCTCTTTGCTCATGGTTTTGAGCACTTTTTTTACTTCATTCAGTCAGGCTCAAAATAGTGCAGATTATTACCTTTTAGATTCAATTAACCTTAGTGAGATCAGTAAAGAAGATTCTTTACACATTGAAAAACACTTAGCCCTTTTTCATCAAACAGATTCTTTGCCTTCCAAATTAGATGCCTTACAAAACTTAACCCTTTGTTATGCCTATGACCTAATTCTACGATATATGGACGTAATGGAGAAGCTTGCCTTAGAAGGTCTATCTAAATCTAAAACGAAATCAGATAGTAGTGTTTTCGGCTACCATTATGCTGCCTCCTTTTATAACAGAGGGTTTGTGCAAAAAGAATTAGATGCTTTTAGCCAAGCTTTAATTAACTACCAAAAGGCGGAAGATATATTTAAGAAATACGGTCATTTAGAAGCCGTTTCGGTTGTTTATAATAGTAAAGGTCACATACAATCATCAATAGGTTTAGTTGAAGAAGCAATTGAAAATTATAATAAATCCATTGACTTAGCATTAGAAACGAAATCTGAGCAAAGACTTTGTGAAGCGTATTTAAATTTTGCGAATCTAAACTCAGATCTTGATGAAGAAGAATTAACCTTTGAGTACTTAGACAAAGCCTTGCAATTAGCAGAAGCTAATGACTTGAAGCGATACATAGCACTAGTGAAAGCTGAAAAGGCCTATAACTATGAACGATTCAATCGAAAGGAAAATGTTATTGAAGACTACCAAGATGCCATTTCTGATTACCTAGAACTTGAGGATTTTAGATTGGCCAGTATAGCTCTTACCAACTTATCTAGACATTATTTTGACTTAACCAATGATCTACATGGGGCGGATAGCATAGTACAACTAGCTATTGAAAATGCTGAAAAGGCAAACATTAAACGTCAAAAGATGGAAGCCATTTTTAGATTAGGCTCATTTTACTATAAAAGTGAGGCTTTTCAGAAATCGTTGCCCTATTTTGAAAAGGTTTTGCAGTATTCTGAAGAAACTCAAAATGAACGCTTAGCGCAAAATGTAAGAGAATATTTGTATCAGGTATACGAGCAGTTAGGTATGTCACAAAAGGCTTTAAAAGTTTTAGAAAGCTTTCATAAGCTAGAAATTGAAACTCAAAATAATGACAATAAACTAGCCCTGGCTCGGCAAAGTGAAAAACATAAGTACCAAAGTCAAAAAGCTGAAGATGATTTAAAGAATGCACAAGAAATAGCTTTCGTAGAAAGCGAGGCTAAACGGCAACGAAATTTTGCTATTTCAGTAGGCTTGGTTAGTTTAATCATTTTGGTGGCGCTTATTATAATTTACTCCAAGCTTAAACAAATTAGGAAGCAGAAAGAAGAGTTAAACACGGCCTACGAAAAATTGGAGAAAAGCAAAGAGAATGAGGTTTTAGCTTCTAACTTAAAGGCTTTACAGTCTCAAATGAATCCTCATTTTATTTTTAATGCCTTAAACTCAATTCAAGCTTTGGTTCTTCGAGGGCAGGTAGAGTCTTCTTATGAATTCATTAATAAATTTGCTGCTTTAATACGAGAAACGCTGAACTTTTCAGAGAAAGAGTTTGTTCCCTTAGCAGAAGAATTTAAATTATTACAAACTTACCTCGCATTAGAAAAACTAAGATTTAAAGAAGAGTTTGAATATCAATTTGATGCAGAAGGGGTAAATCAAAACCTTAAAATTCCTCCGATGTTAATCCAGCCATTTATTGAAAATGCCCTAAAACATGGATTACTGCACAAAGAAAAGGACAGAAAACTAAGCTTGCATTTTAAGCAAGAAGAGGTATTGGTTTGTACCGTAGTAGATAATGGAATTGGACGTGAAGCCTCGAGGAAAATTAAAGAGCGTAGAATGAAGGAGCACAAATCTTTCGCCATAAGTGCTATTGAAAAACGATTTAGACTCTTACAAGAAAAGCACCAGGTAAATATTGGATTTGAATATCAAGATTTAATGGAAAATGGGCAATCTTTAGGAACAAAAGTGACGATACGAATTCCTTTTCAAGACTTAGGTAAAGAAAGTGAAGCCAGTGCTCAAACTTTTAAAGCTCAATCTTAAAAAGCCATTATTCTTGTAAAATGGAAATATACCGTGCTTTAATTGTAGACGATGAAAAAGATGCAAGAGATAATTTAGATCTTTTGCTAAAGCGTTTTTGCCCAGAAGTAAAAGTTTTAGGTGCTTTTAATACTTTACCCAAAGCGGTTTCTTATTTAAAAGAGAACGAAGTAGATGTGGTGTTTTTGGATGTAGAAATGCCCGAATATGCCGGTTATGAAATTCAAACATTACTCCCAAAAATTAACTTCGAAATTGTATTTGTTACCGCTTACGACCAATATGCCATAAAAGCTTTTGAACTTTCAGCTTTAGACTATTTGTTGAAACCTGTAGAGATAATACGATTAAAAGAAGCCGTTGAACGCCTAAAGCAAAAGACTGAATTAAATACCATAAGTCAGCGAATGGATGCTTTTCAGAAACATTTTCACAAAGGAGTTTCTGTGGTAGAAAAAGGAGCACGAAGTTGGATAGTTGCGGCACAAATTGTTGCATTAGAAGGACAAGCTGCTTATACCAAACTCTACACTGTTGATAAGGTATACACCTTAAGTAGAAACCTCGCACAAGTTGAGAAAGAATTAGAGCTTCCGCAGTTTTTTAGAACACATAAATCTTGGATTGTGAATCTAAATAAGGTAACAGAAGTGAATTACAGCAAGAATTTACTTCTACTAGAAAATCAAATTGAAGCCAAGCTCTCAAGGCATCGTTTAAAGGAATTTAAAGCACAATTTTCGAGCTAATTGTCATTCCTCAAATAAGACTGACCATTGCTCAAGTCTATTTTAGTCCCCCTTAATCAGTCAGGAATTTTGCTGTAAATAAACAGTATCAACCTTTTTAGATTAAGAAAATGAAGAAAATTTTACTTTCAATTTATTTATTCAGTATTACACTTTTAAGTGCAGAAGCGGGAATTATTTATGTAGATTATTCTGCTACAGGTAACAACAGTGGAACCTCGTGGACAAATGCGTTTAATAGTTTAACTACTGCGCTAGCCGCACCTCATGCTTTAAAAGATACTTTTTGGGTGGCCGCGGGAACTTATAAACCTGTGAATGCGAATGCACCTTTTCTTATTGAAAAAGCGGAACGTTTATTTGGAGGCTTTTCAGGTACTGAAACTTCTTTGAGTCAACGAGACGTATATAATAATATTACCATCTTAACTGGAGACCTCCAAGGAAATGACAATGGTGACCCTCACAACGGAACCCAAGCTAATTCAACTTATTCTGAGAATGCCAAAACAATTATTGAAATTGCCCCAGCAACTATTGCAGCACATGGTGCTGAAGTAATCATTGATGGATTTACCATTACATCGGCACATGACGCGGTTAATAGCTCTTCTGCCATAAACGTTGGAAACTTTAGCTTGCAGTATTTAACCATTAGCAATTGTATTTTAGAAAACAACTATGCCAATACCTATTCAGTTTTGCAGTTTTATTCGGCAAAAAATGCAGGTAAATTAAAATTCCACAATAACATCGTTCGAAATAATTACACCAATAGTGGCTATGCCATTGAGTATCGTGTTGTCTATTCGGGAAGTTTACACCTGACTTCAGAGTTTGTAAACAACATTTTTGATGGAAACGTAGTAACTCAGTCGGGTAATGATGGAAGTTGTATTCGTTTTACGACCGTAACAACAGGATCATCGATTACTGCTAGGTTGGTAAATAACACTTTTGTAAACAATGTGGAAGGAGCAAGTGGTAGTCCGATTAACTATGAAAGAACTTCACATACTTCAGATATATTACTTCATTTGAGTAATAACATTTACTATCAGAATGTAAATGGAATTTATCCTGCGCTAGTGCATGGGAATCAAGGAGGTAGTGGAATTATAAATAGTGGAAGTAGAAACAACTTAGTTGAATCACAAAACTACCAGTATCAGTCAATGGGTGGCACTTACCAAACCAGCGTTTCTCCATTTATGGATTTTACAAATGGAGATTATCGTCCGATTTCAGCTTATAGAACCAATGGTCTTCGTGCATTGTATGCACAAACTTATCCAACTGTTGATGTTTATGGTAATCCAAGAATTTCAGGAAATGCCATAGGTTTAGGAGCTGTTCGTTATATGCCAACTACTACTTCTTTATCAGAATTAAATCAAACTGAAACGGTTACATTGTACCCGAATCCAGCTCAAAGTCATTTAAATGTTAGGGGAGTGGAATTAAATAATTCTACCTACCAAATTAAGGACCTTAATGGCAAAGTTTGTCAAACTGGTAGTCTTGATCTAAACGGGATTTCAGTAGCTAACTTGGAAAGTGGTCTGTACTTTATTCAAATTAATCATGCAGGAAACTGGATTAATCAGCGTTTTGTTAAACAATAGATTTCAGTTTTAATTCAAGAGAAAAGTCCCTGAAAAACAGGGACTTTTTTTATGCCTGTAAAAAGGCAGGATTTAACTTCTCTATTTCTTGATATACAGGACAATCATTTTCGTGTGCTCCACTTAAAAAGCCTGTACTCATGAGAAACTCATTGCAAATTTCTCCTCCAGTAAATTTGAAATGCTTCTTAAACAATTTAACCCAATTTTTTAAATCAAGCGGGTGGTGTTGGTCAAGCCAATTCTTAAAGGAACCAAATTCTTTTTGAAGCTCAAGAATTACATTAGCATTATAAATCGCAGCATTTACTTTTAGCTTATTGCGAATAATGCCTGCATCTTGTAGCAGTCTTTCGCAATCTTCTTCTTGGTAATTAGCAACTTTTTCAATCTCAAAATTGCTATAGGCTTTTCTAAAGTTTTCTTCTTTTTTTAAAATAGTGAGCCAGTTTAATCCTGCTTGATTGATCTCTAACAAGAGTCGGCCAAAAAGTTCATTGTCGCTGTATATGGGAAATCCATATGCCTTGTCATGGTATTTTTTATGCAGCGGGTGTGCATCACTTTGATGGACGTATTTACAGTATGACATACGATCAATTACAAGTTCTCATATATACTCGTTCACCACTCAAGTACCTTCCATTTAAAGGCATAAGTACCATATAAGTATCATTTATTGACTCTACTTTGTACATGATATAGTCGTCCTTATTTCTTTTTGGAATAAGGTATAACAAACGGCTTTTTGTTCGAATGGAGTAGGTTCCTTTTTCTGTTTTACCATTTAAAACATAAGTTACTTCATCATCATCGTAACCGTAAATTTTAAAGTTTTTATCGTAGTCACCCTCTTCGTTATCTTTTTTGGAGCCTGTGTTCTCCCAACAATTAACAAAGTACCGTTCAAATTGTTGCTTGAAAGTTTCCTTTTCAGAAGTCTCCATGGCTGAAATGATTTGTTGTTGCCTATTCCAATTTGAGCTAAACTGTTTTGCAGCTTCGTAACGATTCTGAAGTAAAGCAGAATTGGGTAGTAGATTCAATCCCCTTTTTAAAGCGGCTCCCATTTTATTGATGTTTTCTTTTCTAGCGTAATAAGAAGCTAAATCAAGATAAGCTTCAGCCATGTAGTTTTCATCGTAAACCAAATCTGGCTCCGACTGTATTTTATCTTCCATTTGTGACAATAAATTCAAACCTGACTCAACATTTCCGTAATGAAAAGCTTCGCGAATCACCCTAATTTCAGCATAATGGTAGTAGTTCATCACCTTTTGGTTTTCTTTTAAAAAAGGAAAAGCTTTAAAATAATAATCCATTGAATCTAGGTTTTCCTTATGATTTTTATCATTCATCATGTGTTCTGCTGCAATTCCAAAAACACGTTCTTGAATTTCTAGGTTTTCAGGATTTAAGCGATAAGCTGTTCTTAAGCTGCGAAGCGATTCACCAAGTCTCTGTTTAGAATACTGCAAATACGATAGTCTCCAATAGTAATCTAAGGTGTATGGTTCAAGTTTTGCAGAATCACTAATGGATGCTTCTAGTATCTTATAATACTCTATGTATTTTTCAGCTTGAGGGCGATTCACCATCCATTCGTCGCCAATGAAAGCATAATGAGCAATGCCGCCTTGGGCATAATCATTATCTATTTCATTTAAATTAACTAAATCAGCTAATAAATGAGGGTTGAAATCTTTTTCATTTTCACATTTCGACAAGGCATTGATTAAAGCCGAATTCGTCATGTAATGAATGTTTGCTGATGGATAAATGGCATAAGCTTTTGTAAAGTAATTGGCTGCTTCCGCATAGTTCTCTTCATTCCACTGCTTAATTCCTTCATTGTAGTAAAGTAATGCTGAAAGCTCTTTTAAATTGATGATTTTATTGCTATCAAAATACTTGTCAAAAAGTTGATTAACAGGCGTATTTTCATACTCTTCTTCAGAAATTAGTTTGTTTTGCCTCAAGTAGTTTACATACTCTTTTTGGGTTTTATAGTCGTATTCTACGGTTCCATTTTTAGGGTTGGTGGTTTCAATGAGTACTTTTTCACCTTTGGGGTCTGCAATTAGGTAAACATGGTTAGGCGTTTCTCTAATTTCATAATCAAGTTCAAAACGGTCCAGCATTAAAGCATAAAGTGCTGTAGCAGAGACACAGTTGTATATACCTTCGTTAAAGAGTTGCATAAAATCAGCCTCTTCCTCGTACTTCTTTAGCTTTTTGGCATGAACTTGATTATATATTTCCTTGATTAATTTCTTTGTCTTTTTACTTTTTAGTTTCTCTGGATCTAAGGATTTATAAAGTTGATTTAAATCATCATTCATTTTTTGCTCTAAACCTTCTTCATAATTGATGGAAATCATCACTTCAAGCGCAGTGTATTCGGATGAGTCTTTTATTCGCTCAAATAAATCTTTTTGGAAGCTTGAATGAGATGAAAGCGAATCTTGAGCATAAACGCTAAGACTAAAAATAAAAAGTACTATGAAATGGAAGAGTCTAAATCGGTTCATAAAAGAGGCATTGGTTAGGTTTGCAAAATAAGCAAAAAGCAAAGTAGAAATGGAGACTTGGAGCTTAGAAAATGAATCGATAAAAGACGAATTATTTCATGTTTTGCTTTTTACTTTTGCCTCATGAAGCGAGAAGACTTAGCCAGCAAAGATTTTAGTTATGATTTAGCAGATCATCAAATTGCGAAGTTCCCTTTAGCCAATCGGAATCAGTCTAAACTATTGACTTATAAAGCCGGCATTATTGATGAAGATCAGTTTTTTAATTTAGAAACACATTTGCCAGCTGAGTCTGTTTTGGTGTTTAATAATACCAAGGTTTTAGCGGCTCGTTTACAATTCAAAAAAGTAACTGGAGCACAGATTGAAGTATTTTGTTTAGAGCCTTATCAAACCACAGTAGAACAGGCATTAAGTGCAACTAATACTTGTGTTTGGGAATGTATGGTTGGCAATCTGAAGCGTTTTAAAGATAAAGATGAAATCGCACTTGAAATAGCAGGCACCTCCTTAAAAGCAAGAATTCAAGAAAGAAAAGAACAAGCCGTAATCATTCGCTTTGAGTGGGAGGGAGGACTTCCTTTTTCAGCGATTTTGGAAGAAGCAGGAGAAGTGCCTTTGCCACCCTACTTAAATAGATTGGCTGAGGCTGAGGACCGAAAAACATACCAAACCGTTTATGCTCAAGAAGAAGGAGCTGTAGCTGCACCAACTGCAGGTCTGCATTTTGTGCCTCAGCAATTAAATAAACTAGAAGAACTTGGACATGACTTGGCTTACTTAACCCTTTATGTAGGTGCGGGAACTTTTAGACCGGTAAAAAGTGAACGACTGACAGAACACCAAATGCACCAAGAGCGAATTGTCATTAAAAAACAGACGCTACAACAATTGGCGACTAAAAAGGGCAAAATTATTACTGTGGGCACTACTAGCTTGCGTTCTTTAGAAAGTATTTATTGGTTGGCGGCAAAACGAAAAATATTCGGCAATTCAACAGAATCGTATGTTTCACAAGATGATGCTTATCAACTGCCCACTGACTTAAGTTGGCAAGAAGCCTGTGAGTTATTGCTAAATCAATTGGAAAAGAGTGGGGCGGAAGTCCTTGACTTTTATTCTGCTTTATTTATCATGCCCGGTTATCAATGGCAAGCTATAAGTGGTTTAATTACCAATTTTCACCAACCTCAAAGTACGCTTTTAGCTTTAGTGGCGTCATGGATTGGAGAAGACTGGAAAAAGGTTTACGACTATGCCCTGCAAAATGATTTTCGCTTTTTGAGCTATGGGGATAGTTCACTTTTATTGAAATAAAAAAAGACTAGCTTTTAAGCTAGCCTTTTTATTTTAAAATTTATCTAGGATATTCTGCGGTGTACTCAAAATGAAAGGTTTTACTTTCGGATGGAGCAATTTGTAATTCCCAAGACAGTATGCCTTCGTCGGAATCAATTTTGGCATCAGAGGTTTCGTTTAACTCTACTTTCATTGATTCATACTTGCTTAATGGATATTGGTCTTTAATCACTATGCTAATCGGCATACTTTTTTGATTTCTACAGCTAATTTCCCAAACAACCGTTTCTTCAACTTTTCTGCTCAAATTGCGTTTTTTATATTTACTAAAATCTTGAGTTCGTTTAATACTAAGGCCTCGATCTCTACCAAGCGATAGGTTTAACGTGTCTTCTGCTTCCTCAATATTTAAGTATGTAGAAGAAGTAAATGTTCCTTCATAATAAATACTCACTTTACCTGAAAGTAAGTTTAACTGCTCCCAATTGGGAACTTGTGCAGTTAAGAAAACAGATTGCTCAATTTTGGGTATGGCATAGTATTGATAATCAACCGCTATTTCTGTTTGCTTCATACGTAAATTGTAGTTTTCACCGTCTGAAAGCACGGTAAAAGGTTTTTCAATTTCATATTGTAAATCAGTTGCACGATTCTTCAGCGAATTAGAAATCAAATTGATGTTGTTTAGTTTAATTCCATCAACATATGAGAGATTTCCATTTGAACGTCTATCTCTATAAAAAATACCATTTCCAGCCGTTTTACCAATATCATTTACAGATCGAACAGCCATACGTTCAATTTCTTCTCTCGTTATTGTTTCAGAAACAGAAGTATGCTCACGTTGAAGCAAGGGTTTATCATAATTAATAACTACAGCGCTTAGCTCTGCACCAGCAGACATGGAAAAATCTTTTATCATTTGTTGATCGGCGCTCAGTTGAATGGTTTGTTTATTTGGTTGATAACCAACGTAACTAATTTGAATGGTATAGCGACCAGGTGGGATTGGTTTTAAAGTGTAAAGTCCATCAAAATCAGTTGTCGTTCCAATAACTTGCTTGTTGCTCATATCAAACACTACTACATTCGCAAAAGGCACTGCATCACCCGAAGATCCATCAAAAACCCTTCCCGTAATAGCTGCGTTTCCTTCAAACTTTTCTCTCTGGTATGAAGTTTCTCGTTCGCCTAAATAATAACGTTGTAGTTCAGGTAAGTCTCCGCTTAGTTTTGGATTTGCTGATGACAATTTCAGTTTTACATTTTTCCAGTCTTCTCCGGTAGTTTGAAAGACATTGGCTTGGTAGATTACTTGCAATGGTTTGGTAATGTCTTTTACTCGAAAATCATATTGTGGTTCCCAACCGGCAGTGCTTACAAAGTATGAAATAGGAACTTCATAGTTTTGGGATTGAAAGCATTCTACCATTACCAATATTTGACTGTGTGTTTGTCTTTTCTTTACAAGCAGCTTATTCAACGTTTTGTAGTGTTCTTCCAATTCATCTTGTTGATCTTGAAGTTTTACCAATAGGTCTAATTTTAGTTGACGAATGCTGTTCAGTCTTTCTTTGTAAAATGCCGCTAAAGCGGATAACTCTTGAACGGTCAAGTTTTTTTCATTTAGATTCATTTTACTATTATCCAACAAAAGCCTTTCTTCAATATCCTGAACACCAATTTGATTTTGGGTAGCTTTCATGGCTACCTTATGCTGCTCTATCTTTTTTTCAATAGCCTTTTCTTCTTTTGATTTTATGCCTTGTGCTTTATAATTTAACTGATGAACAACAGAAACAATTTGCAAACCTGCCAAACTTTTGGCTTGTACACTTTGCGGATTTATTTGTTGAGGAAGTTCATCAAACCAAAGTAAATGCTGTCCTTTAGTAAGATTGACTTTAGCTTTTCTGGTGATTTCGGCTCCGCTAAAAAACACGGTGACATCTGAAATTTCTGATTTGGGAAACAAGGTGTCATTCTGAGCTTGTACAAGAGTTCCCAATAAAATGGCAATACTAAAAAAGAGCTTTTTCATAATACTTGGTTTTAGGTTAAACAAATGATGAACTATATAAAAGAAACACCAAAAAAGGATCGTTCGTCTGCTAATTGCGTGCCAAAAATTTATTGCTGATGAACACAATGCAATAAAAAAGCCTCCCTAAAATAGGGAGGCGATAACCAAAATAAATTGCGATGAATTGAATGCTTACTTCTTCACCAATTTGCTTAAAAAGCTTCTTTCATTCCAATTGGTTCTGATAAAATAGATTCCAGATGGATAATTTTCTAGGTTAACTTCAAGGGTGTGGTATCCGGCTGTTAATGTATTCTCAAAAAATTGAAGCCTTTGACCATTCATCCCATAAATGGCATAGCTAACTAATTGCTCTTGTTCCAGGTAAATTTGAAATTGACTGCGATTTAAAGTTGGGTTTGGAAACAGTTGGAAGTCTTCAACTACTACTTTTTTTCTCTCGGCTGCTTGAACAAAGGCAACTTCATTGATTTCTATGTAAAAAGGAGTTTCTCCACCGGTTTTCTCTACAAGGGTAAAAGCTAAAGTTTGAATTTTACTTCTATCCAGTTGACTGCCAGTTCCGTTGAATAAATCATCTAAGTAAATTAAATGTTCACCATCAACGTTGGGCTTTAGCATGATTTTAGCTTGCTGATTCCATTGGTTTATAGAAGATTCTAATACACGAAGCTCAACATCATGGCTGCAATTTAAATTCAGGGAAATGGCATTGTACTTTTGTAAATCCATGCTTTCTCCTGCCGCTTTTAATTGACGGAAAAAGGAAATATAACTGTTAACCGTACCTGAGGCTTCTAAACTTCGTTCTACTAAGAATGCCGCTTCGGTAGATTCTCTACTTTCCGTTTTTATATCCATATTGAATACAGTAGCGCCCAATTGTTCATAGTCGCTTCCCCAAGAACCATCAGCAGTGTACAGTACATCACTCACAATCTGGTTGCTTTTTAAGGAAAACCCAAAGTCAAAGAATGACCCTAAATCGATTTCGATATCTTCTTCTAAATTGCCATTTAAAGGAATATTTAATTGGACATTTTCTCTTTGGGCTAGTTCGTTGCGACTGAGGTTACCTTTCAATTCTAGCTGATGAACACCCAATTCATTTTTGATACGAAGTTTTAGCTTGCCATTTTCGTACTTTCCTGCCTTTACATATAAGTTTGGAAGGGTTAAGTTGCTGTTGTTAAAATAAATGTTAGCTCTTGAAAATAAGCGTTTTAATGCATTTTCAACCAGGCTGATTGTCATTGCTGAAGTAGAAGACCAAAATTGAAAATTGTAATTGGAAGGAGAGCTAGGATAGTCTTCTAAATTCCATTTACTTTCAATCCTTAAGTCGCCATTTGCTTGCTCTTGAGCCACAAAATTTATTGCATACTCTACTTTTCCATCTGCTTGTTTAAGCTGAAATAGTATGAATTTTCCTCCGGCAATACTTACTTCATTAATGTTTAATAAGCTAGCTCCTTTTAAACGGTCGCAAACTGCTTTTGTATGTTCATATACAGCGCCTTGTGTATACATAACCATAGCTGCACCTTGTCTTACTTGATTGGATACATAATCAGCCGCAAATACTTCGTGGGCATTGGTAATGCTTAATAAATCCTGAGGTGTGCTAACCAAAGCTTGTGTTCCAAACAAGCTTTGTGTAGGTATAAGCTCTTGTAAATTATGATTGCTTTTGTTTCTTGAAAGACTTTTAACTTTTCCAGAATTAACATTTTCGACGGTTAGGGCAGTTAAAGCTTCAAAGTTGTTGTAATCAACGTCTTGAGATTTTTGTCTCTCAAAGTTTCTAGAGGCAATTTTTGTAGCAAGTTTACCATTGCTTTCTAAACCTCCATTTCCACCGGAACTAACTCCATTCCCTGAGTTGGTTATACTGTTAATACTATCTGTAATAATCGCAGTATACGGGTTTGCTGAAACGTAGAAAATAGCATCATTAAAATCTTGATCACAGCTGCTATAATCTCTGCGGATATCTTCAAATCCTAAAACGATTCGTTGATTCACAGTATCATTTAGAAGAACGTTGTGATTTCGATCAGTTGGATTAGATTCCGGATTAAAGTCCGGGTTAGAATATACTTTCCAATTTCCATTCCCTACCGCACCATTTCTCCAGCCATCGGCTATTAGAAACCATCCAATACCTGTTCCTGCAGAGAAGTTTCCAAGTTTTACTTTATCGCCAGCTAAAAGAGAACCTCCGCTACCAAGCGCTGAGACATTTGGGAAAATGATAGTTTCATTTTGGATCTCGTTTACATTTTGAGGTGGATTGTTTAAGTCATACGTATAAAAACCCAATACATTTTTATAACCAGCTCCTTCTGCAACAAAAGTGACCCAAACAGCAGCTGAATCTTTGAGGTGTATGTCCGTTTCTGTACCTGCTGAAATATAATGCGGATTATAGGTTGGTACGGGCATGCTTTCTGGTAAAGAGGCATTTATATCAGATAAAAATGACTCTGTGACTAAATCAGATACTGTTTCTAAATACAAGGGTTTACCATTGCTATCATAATTGCCTAAATAATTGTATTGTGCTTTAAGTGAGAATCCAAGCATAAGCATGATTGCAAGCATGATAATTTGAACCTTTGTTTCCTCTTTGTGTAAAAATGTTTTCATGGTAATTTGTTTTTATTGATGAAGCAAAAGTGCTTTTGTTTGATATCGATAATTTGTTGAATTCGGAGTTTGGTGAAAATTTTTCGGTGTTTGTAATTAGCTGACTTTTACACCAATGATGCAGATATCATCCACTTGTTCTAAATCGCCTTTCCAATCATGAATAATTCGTTCCAAGCTTGCTTTTTGTTCAGGCATTTCTTGTTCGGTGTATTTTAAAAGTGCATTCTTGAAATAGGCCTTTTTTAGCTTTTTACCTAAAGGACCACCAAATTGATCTTGATAGCCATCGGTGTAAGAATAGATTTGATCACCGCTTTTTAATTCAAAACATTGATCGCTAAAAGGAGTTTCATTTTGATTGAAATCATAACCCAATGCGATGCGGTCGGCTTTTAGCTCAATTAATTCACCATTACGAATGATATAAATGGAGTTTAATGCCCCGGCATAAGTCAAATTCTTTTGTTTAGGATTAAAGTAATCAATACAATAGACAGATATATCCATGCCATCTGAAATGTGTTTATTCATTTCTTTCTGCAAGAATTGACTCATGTGTTCATTCAATGCATGCAGTATTTGAGCAGGACTGCTTAATCCGTTTTGAATGACTGCTAAATCCAAACCTTGTTTACCAATGATGCTCATAAATGCTCCTGGTACTCCATGTCCTGTACAATCAGCAGTTGCTACAATCAAACGCTTGTTTTCTTCATCATTATATTGCCAGTAGAAATCACCCGAAACAATGTCCTTAGGTTGGTAAAGTACAAAGTGTTGTGAAATGGCTGGGGACTGAATACCAAGTGTTGGCAGCAGAGATTCTTGAATTCGACGGGAGTAATTTAAACTGTCCTTCATTTCAGAATAAACTTGGTCTAGTCTATCTCTTTGGTCAGCCAATTGCTGGTTCACAAAGTATAATTCTCTAGATTTTGTTTCTAAGAGCATTTCAGCTTGTTTTCTAGCTTTTATTTCGCGCTCTAGCTTACGCTCTAATGAAGTAGTAGTATGTGGGGCATTTGTTATCATACTTCAAAATTCTAGGTATTGCTAAGCTGTTTTAGAAGGATTTCGGAGTATGGTTAAATTCTTTCGGTGTATAACAAAGATGCCGTCCAACTTTCGCTGAACGGCATTGTAACCAAACCAATTGAAAATTAAAACTACTCTACGGTTACACTTTTAGCCAAATTTCGAGGTTGATCAACATTACATCCTCTTTGTTTGGCTATATAGTAAGATAATAGTTGCAAGGGGATTGCTGTTAAGAATGGACTTAAAGCTTCTTCCGTTTTCGGAATTTCAATGATGTGATCGGCTAATTCTAAAACCTCCTCATTGGTTTCATTTACAATGGCAATTATCTTTCCTTTTCTTGCCTTTACTTCCTGCATGTTAGATATTACTTTGCCATAAATGCTGTCTTTGGTAGCAATAAAAACCGTAGGCATTTGCTCATCAATTAAGGCAATAGGCCCATGTTTCATTTCAGCGGCAGGGTAACCCTCAGCATGGATATAAGAAATCTCCTTCAATTTTAATGCACCTTCTAATGCCATCGGATAATTAAACCCTCTTCCCAAGTATAAAAAGTTTGTGGCATCCTTATAATTCATAGCAATTTGTTCTACTAGAGAATCGATGTTCAGGCTTTTCTTAATTAAAGAAGGAATTTGCTGTAACTCTTTGGTTAGTGAGTGATAGCGTTCTTCAGAAAGCGCTTTACGAATTCTTCCTATTTCTAATGCCAATAAAGTGAGTACCGTCAGTTGAGCAGTAAAAGCTTTGGTAGATGCAACTCCAATTTCTGCTCCGGCATGTGTATAGGTGCCTGCATGAGATAATCGACTAATAGAAGAACCAGCCACATTACATATTCCAAAAATAAATGCTCCACGACGTTTCGCCATTTCAATAGCCGCAAGTGTATCAGCCGTTTCTCCAGATTGAGAAATAGCAATTACAATGTCATTTTCCGTAATGATTGGATTTCGGTATCTAAATTCTGAAGCATATTCAACTTCTACTGGTATTCTACCGAATTCTTCAAGTAGAAATTCACCTACTAGGCCTGCATGCCAAGAGGTTCCACAAGCGAGTACAATAATTCGGTTTGCGTTTTCAAACCACTTTTTATTTTCTTCTATGCCTGACATCACAATTTCTCCTGTTGTTGGGTTCAATCTTCCACGCATACTATCAAAAACTGACTTCTCTTGCTCAAAAATTTCTTTCATCATGAAATCTTCATAGTCTCCTTTATTTAATTCCTCTAGATTGGCTTCAAGCTGTTTTACAAAAGGAGTCACTACTTTGTTGTCTAAATCTCGAATTATGTAATCACCATTTGCTTTTACTACAGCAACCTCTTCATCATCTAGGTAAATTACATTTTGAGTGTACTGAATAAATGGGGTAACATCTGAGCCTAGGAAAAATTCACCTTGATTTAAACCAATTACCAATGGGCTACTTTTTCTAGCTGCAACTAGTTTTTCAGGATCATTTTTTGAAAGAACAACAATCGCATAAGCTCCTTCAACTTGCTTAAGTGCTAATTGAACTGCCATTTCTAAACTGCATTGATTTTCTTTTTTTACTTCATCAATCAAATGAATTAAAACTTCTGTATCCGTATCTGATAAGAATTGATGTCCTCTGCGGATTAATTCTTCTTTTAAGATGGCATAGTTTTCAATGATTCCATTGTGAACTAAGGCTAAATCAGAAGCAGTATTATTATGTGGATGAGCATTTTTATGATTAGCTTCTCCATGAGTAGCCCAACGAGTATGGCCAATTCCGATATTTCCATCACAATTTAAATTCTGAGTGTAAGATTCTAATTCGGCTACTTTACCAGCCCTTTTATAGGTGTTTAAATCTTGATTGTTTAATAAAGCCACACCGGCACTGTCATAACCTCTATATTCTAATTTTCTAAGGCCATCAATTATTATTGGGTAAGCTTTATTTTTTCCTAAGTAAGCAACGATTCCGCACATTTTATTTGTTTTTTAAGATTATGAAGCAAAGGTGCTTCTATGCCTAATCTAAAGAGCTTCCTTTTCGGTAAATGGTTAGAATTATTCGATTTTTGGAATCGTTTGAAATATTCTTTCGGAATCTGGCTTGAATTCAAGAGTTAGCTAGGATTTTAATCTTCCTTTTTGGCGAAACCTGCTCTTGTCATTTCTCCCCAACCTTGATTACTTCCGGTAATGTAATCCCAGTTTCCTTTTAAACTCCACCAAACGGTTCTTGGGTGATATTTGAAGGGTTCAATCACCCCATTCCAAAATAATTTTAAAATGTCTGTGGGTTGGGTATACCTTCCATAAGTTTGTTCTTGGGTGTAAATGGCATAAGTAGAAAGCATGACTGCAAAGAAGTAAACCATGGCAAGTAATGAAAAAAAGTAAGGCCAATTTGCTAAGCCCAAGAATGCCATCACAATAAAAAAGAGTATTCCACCAACCTCTACAAATGGAGCAAGCCATTCTGCTAAAAGCCAGTAGGGGTAAGAAACCAATCCAAGTACTCCAAATTTTCGATTGAGGAACATTTTTTTGTGAATGAGTAAACATTCAATAGTTCCTCTTGTCCAACGGTTTCTTTGTCTGCCTAAAATGTTATAGTCCGCAGGTGCTTCGGTCCAGCAAAGTGGCTCCGGAACATAGCCTACTTGATATTTTTCATTCCGCTCTCTCATATAAGCGTGCATTCGCATCACAAGTTCCATATCCTCACCAACTGTATTGTGATTATACCCACCGGCAGCAACAGCCACTTTTCGATCAAACAAACCAAAGGCACCCGAGATTAACAGTAAACCATTGATTTTACTCCAAGCTGTTCTGCCAAGTAAAAAAGCACGGATGTATTCCAATACTTGTGCTTTGGGTATAAACGTTTCTGGTGTTTTAACTTGAAGGAGTTTGCCATCTCGTATTTCTGAGTCATTGGTTAACCAAACGATACCTCCCACGGCAATCATTCGTTTTTCTCCTGCTTGCATAATGGGTTTTACCATTTTTAGAAAAGCCTCAGGTTCTATAATACAGTCAACATCAATACAAGCAAAATACTCGCTGTTACTTACATTGATTCCTACATTAATAGCGTCTGCTTTTCCTCCATTTTCTTTATCAACAAATATGAGTTGGCTAAAAGCAGGGTTCTTTGATTTGTAAATTCCTCGAACTGCTTTAGTGGCAATTTTTGATTGATAATCAAAGGGTACTTTCACTAAATCATAGGCAGCAATTGCTTTTTCACGGGTATCATCCTTACTACCATCATTTACAATGATAACGGTTAGCTTACTATAATGTAAAGAAAGCAATGAGCGGATATTATCAGTTATGGTTACGCCTTCGTTATAGGCGGGTGCAATAATGCTAATTTCAGGAACAAGTGGCGAGGATAAAATTTCACGATAGTCGGTAAGGTCTCTTTCTTTGCGATAATCTAATACCACTTTTGCAGAAACCACACCAATGATTAAGTAGGAGAGTAGCACTCCAACACAATAGAAGAAAATTCCAAACTGAAAAAAAGTAAACAAGTAAGATGTCAATTGATTCAAGAACTCAGTCATTACAATTTCCTCCATTCTTTAGCGTGTTCAATAATGGGAACTAGTTTTTCATCAGCTTCATGTTTTTCAAAATGATCATTTGTACTTTTTAAATTAGCCAATGCTTTTGCTGCTGCTAATTGTATATCATAGTTTGATGAATTTAATTCTTGTCCAAAGAATTGTGCTTCATCTTCAGCAGATAATACCAATAGGGTTTTAATCATTTTTAGTTGTAGTTCTTCTTCAGCTTTATGGTAGTATTGATGAATATGCTGAACAGAATTCTCTGATCCGATAGCTGCTAAACTTTCAATAATCAGTAATTGAATCTTTAAATTCGATTTTGAATAGAGCCCAATTAGACTTTTTTCATTCTTACTTTGATTGAATTGGGCTATCATTTTTATTCCAAAAGCTTGAATGGATTCTAAGTTGTTTTCCAAAAGAGGGCCAAAATCAGGGACCTCTTCATTGGGAAGTTTAGCAAAGGCATTATGAATTCTCAATTGCTCCCATTCCGTCAAGTCGGAATTTAACTCATCAAATAATTGAAAGGCACAAATGTCCATTTTGATTCGCGCAAGAATAGCTTCTAGTCGAACCAAAGGGTGTTTGTGGTTAATTAAACTAAAAATGGGTTTATAACCATCTTTAATATCCATTTGATTAAGTTCTTGAATTCCTTCAACAATGTGTATCCAAGACTTTTTATTCAATTTATTCAAAGACTCTTGTTTGTATCCAAGGGTTAAGTATACTTCTCTTAATTTATAAGCTGATTCTCCCGCTAAATTTCTATGAAGTTCAAGAATGGCTTTTAATAGCACTCTTCTGTGAAAGCTTTTCGTAAAGTCATCTTTTTCTAATGATAAAGTGGTCTCTTTGTTAGAGGCCATTAATTCTAAGGCTTTATCGTCATAATTGCCACTTGCAATTTCAGAGAGGTAGATAAAGTACTTTTCTTCTAAGTTATTCTTAAGTGCTAATTTTTGGTTCTTTTTTGTTCGTATATAAATCGTTCTATTAAGTATAACCACCGTTAGAACAATAAAACTGATGATTAATAACCATATAAAAAGTAGCACTGCGTCCTCCAAGATGTAATTCTTCACCCCATTCCAACTGAATGGTAGGCGAAAGCTTAATTGAAGAATTACATGTTTCATGAATTAGAATAAATAGTTAACACCTAAGCTAAGCATATATCTTTTACCAATCTGACTTTCATAATACAAGGCGCTTTCAAAGCTACTTTTAAAATGCAAAGCCCAATTGTATTTAACAAATTGCTTGTATTCCACTTGAACCCTTTTGGAGCTTATATTAGAAAAGGCATTCAAGCTTTGATAAGATTGGAAATCTCTTGGGTTTGTGCCGCTTGCTATTTCTAGCGAAATGTAACTTGGATGATCATCTAAATAGTAAGTATACTTTAATGCATGAGTGGCTGACTTTCCGCTTGTTGAATGAATGGAATTGAAACGGTAGGTAAAACTTCCCTTTCCAATGTATTTAGTGGCAGAGCTAACAAAAAACCAAACTTGTCCACCTGGTTTAAATTGTAAGTTTCGGTATCCTAGTTCTAGTTCCCAACCACTATTAAATGTTCTAAAAAGAGAAGCACCATTTCTAAAAGAAGGAAATAAATCGGTAGTTGAGAATGCCGTTTCAAGAAATATATAATACGCTGAATCTATCCTTGGATAACTTTCAAATCCAATTTGAAAACCCGTTTTATCAAACCTTTTACTTTCTTGAGCATAAGCTAAAATTGGTCCGATTTTACTATTGCTTTTGTACCCAACAAAGGTGTTTTGCCACTCAGAATCATCAATAGTAAAGTAGTCTCTTTGATGACTTACTATCAGCTCTTTTTGAATTAACTGTGATTCAATCACAACATTAAGCGAGATAATTTGATTCTTTAAAGAAGGAAACTTTTGCATTAAAAAAGTGCTGAGCAATTTGGCCTCTTGCCATTTGTTTTGAGCCATTAAGCTTTTTAGCTGAATGAGATATAAAGACGAACTATCTGAGGTTTGCATTAAACCTTTTGAAATGTATTTGTTACAGGCTTGCCACTTGCCTCCCCACAAGGCAGAGGTGGCCGCCAGTTGATATAAGTTTATGGAATTAGGTTGTGTTTTCAGTAGTTCATCCACAAGAAATAAACTAGAATCAATTTGCTGATTCCAAGCATATACTCTTGCGGCAAATTCTTTTGACTCAAGATTGTTTAACTGCTTTAATATTTGAAGACTTTGTTTATAGTTTCCTTCATAAGCAGCCTCTTTGGCTACCACAAATAATGAATCGTTTGATTGAGAAAACGATAAATTGATTTGAATTGAAAATAAGAGTAGAATGATAAGCCTCATGCTCTAAGTAATCTTTTGGTTCTTGCAATTAATTCAGAAGGAATGAATGGCTTTGTCATAAAGTCATCAGCACCTAATTCAAAAGCTTCAAGAATTCTGTTTTCTTCACCTACTGCAGATAGAATAATAATGGGGATTTTCTTTCCATACTTCTCTCTAATGTATTGAAGTAGCTCAAAACCACTAACAAAAGGCATCATTAAGTCTGCGATAACCAAGTCAGGAATTTCTTCATCAAAAAATGCCTTTGCTTGTTGGCCATCGATCGCACCAATGGTATTAAAGCCAGATTTTTGAAGTTTATAGGAAATGGTTTTTAAAACCATAGGTTGATCTTCCGCTATCAGAATTTTCATGTGTGGGGATTTTAAATTCTTAGCGAAAGTATCTTCATGGAATCCTCAAGCGACTAACTTTTCGGTTTTTGGGGGTTATTTTTCGGTAAATGAATCTTTTTTTAATTCTTGAATATTATTTGAAATACGACTGTTAATTATTTTTTAAAAAGCTTCTTTCAAAGCTTTTCAAAGCGTTTATCTTTGCGCCATGCAAGAAAAAATTCTAATCATTGATTTTGGCTCACAATACACCCAGCTAATTGGTCGAAGAGTGAGAGAGTTGAATGTTTATTCAGAGATACATCCCTATAATAAAGTACCAGAAATTGGCGATGATGTAAAAGGAGTAATCTTATCAGGAAGCCCTCATTCTGTATTAGAAAATGAAGCACCCCAATTCAATTTTGATTTGATAAAGCAAAAGTTACCAATATTAGGGGTATGTTATGGGGCGCAGTTAATGGCTCATCATTTTGGGGGAGAAGTAAAACCTTCGGAAACCAGAGAATATGGAAGAGCAAATATTTCAGCATTAAAGGAGGAGTCGAATTTATTAGAAGGGGTTCCTTTAGGTTCTCAAGTATGGATGTCGCATGGTGACACCATTTTTAATTTGCCTCCTAAATATGAAGTGATTGCGAGTACAGAAGATGTAAAAGTTGCTGCCTATCATATTGAAGGAGAAGAAAGTTATGGAATTCAATTTCACCCTGAGGTTTATCACAGCACGCATGGACTACAATTGCTCAAGAATTTTGTGGTAAACATTTGTAATTGTGAACAATCTTGGACACCGGCTGCTTTTGCAGATTCTACCATTGCTTCTTTAAAGGAACAATTAGGTAATGATAAGGTAGTTTTGGGCCTAAGCGGAGGAGTAGATTCGTCTGTTGCAGCTATGCTTTTAAATCAAGCTATTGGTGAAAATTTGTATTGCATTTTTGTGGATAATGGCTTACTGAGAAAAAATGAGTTTGAGCAAGTGCTTGAACAGTACAAGCATTTAGGCTTGAATATAAAAGGTGTTGACGCTAAAAACCGTTTTTACGCTGCTTTAGAAAATGAAACCGATCCAGAGAAAAAGCGAAAAGCAATTGGTCGGGTATTTATAGAAGTGTTTGATGATGAAGCCAATGAAGTTAAAGATGTAAAATGGTTGGCTCAAGGAACGATTTATCCAGATGTAATTGAATCTGTTTCAGCTACTGGGGGGCCTTCAGCAACGATAAAATCGCATCATAATGTAGGTGGCTTACCTGATTTTATGAAATTGAAAGTGGTAGAGCCTCTCAAATTGCTTTTTAAGGATGAAGTAAGAAGAGTTGGACGATCACTTGGATTGCCTGAAAACTTACTTGGTAGACATCCTTTTCCAGGCCCAGGACTTGCGATTCGTATTCTTGGAGCGGTTGATGCAGAAAGGGTACGTATTTTGCAAGAGGTAGATTCTATTTTTATAGAAGGTTTGAAATCAGCTAATTTATACGATGAGGTTTGGCAAGCAGGAGCAATTCTACTGCCTGTTAATTCAGTAGGGGTAATGGGCGATGAAAGAACGTATGAAAATGCAGTGGCATTGCGTGCAGTTAGCTCTACCGATGGTATGACCGCCGATTGGTGTCATTTGCCTTATGAATTCTTGGCAAAGACTTCAAACCAAATAATTAATAAAGTTAAAGGGGTAAACCGCGTGGTTTATGACATTAGCAGCAAACCGCCTGCTACCATTGAATGGGAATAGAATGAATAAGTTTTTCTTAGGAATACTGCTTTTTTGTTTCAGCTTAGTGAGTTTCGCTCAAGAATCTGAAAAACCACAAGATTTAAAAATACATGAAGTAAATGGAAAGCAATATTACATTCATGTAGTAGAGCAAGGAAATACTTTGTACGCCATTTCTCGAATGTATGCGGTAGAAGTTGAGGTACTTAAATCAGAAAACCCAAGACTAACTCAAGAATTGACCATTGGTGATCGATTGCTTATTCCTGTTAAAGAAGTAAAGCGAAAGAATTTAGAAGAAACCATAGATGTAGATGGAAACTATTTGATTCATGAGGTTCAAAAGAAGAACACCCTATATTCAATTGCCAAAGAATACAACATAGAAATCAGTGATATCATAGCTGAAAACCCTGATGCTGAGAATCTTAAAAAAGGTATGAAGCTTAAAATTCCTGTTGCTAAGATTAAAGGGACGGAAGAAGACCAAGAATACATAGAACCAGCTGCAGCTAGCCCATATGAAACTCATCGAGTTCAACCCAAAGAGACTTTGTATTCATTATCCAAGTTATATGATGTTAGTTTAGATAGTATTTTAAAGGTAAATAATGGTCTTCCCGGAGGCTTGAAAGTAGATCAACTCATTAATTTGCCTATTTTAAAAACCTATCAAGATAGCAGTAGTATCGAAGTCGCTGTATTTGATAGTGCCGCCGTTAAGCAAACTTACCATGTAGTTTTGCTTTTACCTTTTTACTTGGATTTATTAGAGCAAGCCCAAGATACCTCTTACAGTAAATCTGAAGAATTAACCAAGCAACTATTTAGTAAAGCGAAGTATGGCATTGAGTTTTTAAAAGGCTTCCAAATGGCAGTTGATTCGGTAAAGAATTTAGGCATGTCTTTAAAATTACATGTATTTGATACTGGACATGACACTGCCAAAGTGAATCAGCTTTTGAAGAAAACGGAGTTAAAAGAAGCTGATTTAATTGTTGGGCCGCTTTATTTAGATGAGTTTATGTTAGTTGCCGATTTTGCGAAGCGAAATGAAATCAACATTGTTTCGCCGGTTAAACAAAGCAATAAAATACTTCTTGGAAATAATTGGGTAAGCAAGGTGATTACTTCTGAACCAATCATGGTAAAGTACATGGCCCAGTTTATGGCCGATAGTTTAATGAGTCACAATTTATTTATGGTTTATCCAGATCATTTCAACGATCGAAGAAGAGTGGAGTTATTGAAAAAGGAGTATTTGGAAAAAGCACAACAAGCCTTAGATAGTGGAGAAGTAGCTGTTCCTCAAGAATTTTTGTGGGATGTGAAGCACTTTTCGGAGTTAAAGAGTCGTTTTAATCCTGAAAAATTGAATGTACTTGTTGTTCCTTCTGAAGACCAGGCATTTGTTACTCAATTGATGACCATGTTGAATTTAGAGGATGATTATCAATTTTTGCTTTTAGGTATGGAAGCTTGGAGAGACTTTGATAACATAGATGTGGCTTATCTGCAAAAGTTAAATGTTCATATTGTAGTACCGGATTTTATAGACTACGACCATGAAGCCATGAAGTTATTTGAGAAAAAGTTTGTGGAAGAGCATAACCTCTTGCCAGAGAAGTATACTTTCTTAGGCTATGATGTTGGAATGTACTATTTAACACTTCTTCATGAGTATGGTCTAAACTTTGAAGTGATGTTTTTAGGCTATCAAGCTGAATTTCTTACACACAAATTTGAATTCTTTAAAACAGGCATAGAAAGTGGTTATGAAAACCGCAGTATGTACTTATTAAAGTATGAAGACTTCAAATTGAAGAGGTTGTATTAGACTTTACAACTTAAGAAGTCTCCATTTTTTTCCTTTTACATCTTTGTAACTTATTGATGCTTAAGTCGTCCTACTTCTAGAATGAACAAGTATATAGAAGGATCCTTATTACCGTTCATCCCAAATTGCAATTCTTAATTCTCTAGTAAAGACTTAGAAGTACCTATATGCTATGGAATTATATTATCCACTTATACTACTATGTAATGCATAATACTATAAGCTCACTATTTTTGAATCAAATTACAAACTAAAAATCAATCAAATGAAAAAGTTAATGTTCGCTCTCGTTTTAGTTAGTTCACTTGGAATAAGCTCATTAAGGGCCGAAGAAATAGAATCTTCAAAATCCTTAAAATCAATTTCCAAGCAAGCTATCGAATTAAACTTACCTCAATTTAGCAAATACCTTCAAATTGGAGATGCTCAAGAACTAGAAGGTGTTTATGCTACGGTAGACAGAAGATATGTTATTGCCATAATTAAGAACAAAAAGAAATCCCATGATTACATTGGCGTTGTTATATCAGCTGACAATAAGTATTGGGAGAAAGGGGAGGTGAAGTTCAACTTTGTAAAAAAAGAGAACAAGCTTCAAGGTTTTTATTACAATCAAGCAGGAAAGGCAATCCCTATTCAGTTTTCAATCAATGAATATGGAGCGCTTGAAACGAAGCTTTTAGAGAAACTAACCTTAGAGGAATTCAAAATGTCGCAATTAGCAGGTTTGTAGCTGCTAGATATTAAGAAAGCTCAACTTAACAAAGTTGTTAAGTTGAGCGAGATATTATCTCAAATCAATAACATCAAATTTTGGGTTAGAGAACTTAAACTTAGAGTCAGGGAATGTTTGATTAACCTGAAAGCTAGTAATTAAGTAAGTATAGTCCGTACCATCTTTACCTTTAATTTGAATTTTTACCAATTCCATTTTTGTTTTATCTATAAATAGTTTAATGGTATGAAAACTCTTCTCAGATGGATCTTCAGGATATAAATTAATCACATGTACGGTTGTTCCGTTTAAATCTTTTTCAGATTCATATTTGTATTTGAAGCCATTCTCCCAAAGTGTCAAAATTTTATTTGGGCTGATGTATTCTTCCATTTCTTCTTCTTCCTCGTCTGGTACATTGCTAATTTGAACCTCTTCAGCATCTACAATAACTGTCCAAACAGTCTCTCCATCCGAAATAATTTGTTGCCCGGCTATCTCTAAATTATACTTGTCTCCCGAGGTAATGATTTTTCCATTTTGCTTTTCATTGATATCATCAGCTTTATTGAGCATGGTGTAGGTAAATGAAGCTTCCATGCTTGTATAATCAGCTGCTTTTTGGCTAAGCTCATCTAATATCGCTTTGGCATCTTGAGCACTTACATTAGCGATTGTTAAAACAATTGCACTTAGTAAAAGGGTTAATTTATTTTTCATGATTTAATTATTTTGTTCTAAGTCTTTCAATAACTGTTCCAAACTCATTTCGTCAGCAATGAGTACTTGTCTGGCTTTACTGCCTTCAAATGGTCCTATAATTCCAGCTGCTTCTAATTGGTCAATAATTCTACCAGCTCGGTTGTACCCTAATTTTAACCTTCGTTGAAGGAGGGAAGCTGAGCCTTGTTGATGTTGTACAATAACTCTGGCAGCATCTTCAAATAAAGCATCTCTTTCTGATAAATCAACTTCACCGGCAGATTTTCCATCTTCTCCAACATATTCAGGAAGTATATGGGCATCAGGATAGGCTCTTTGATTTCCAATAAATTCGGTTAACTCTTCAACTTCAGGAGTATCAACAAAGGCACATTGAATTCGAATTAAGTCGCTTCCTGTAGACATTAACATATCACCACGACCAATTAATTGTTCTGCTCCGCCAGAATCTAAAATAGTTCGAGAATCAATCCCTGAGGTTACTCTAAATGCTATTCGTGCTGGGAAATTGGCTTTGATGGAACCGGTGATAATATTGGTAGAAGGCCTTTGTGTTGCAATAATTAAATGAATTCCAATAGCCCTAGCCAATTGCGCTAAACGGGCAATGGGTTGTTCCACTTCTTTGCCGGCTGTCATAATTAAGTCGGCAAATTCATCAATTACTAAAACAATGTATGGCAAATACTTGTGTCCATTTTCAGGATTCAATTTGCGTGCAATAAATTTGGCGTTATATTCTTTAATGTTACGTACAAAAGCTGCTTTAAGTAATTCGTAACGCTCATCCATTTCTATGCACAATGAATTTAGCGTGTTGATTACCTTTTGATTATCTGTAATAATTGCCTCTTCTGTGTCGGGTAGTTTAGCTAAGAAATGCCTTTCAATTTTGTTGTATAGTGTAAGTTCAACTTTTTTAGGGTCTACCAACACAAATTTTAGTTGAGCAGGGTGCTTTTTGTACAGTAGAGAAGTTAAAATAGCATTCAAACCAACGGATTTACCTTGTCCAGTAGCACCTGCCATTAATAGGTGAGGCATTTTGGCTAAGTCAAAGGTGTAAGTTTCGTTAGAGATGGTTTTCCCCATAACCACCGGCAAGTCGTACTTGGAGTTTTGAAACTTCTCGGAAGCGATTACTGCACGCATAGAAACAATATCAGGATTGGAATTGGGTACTTCAATTCCAATAGTTCCTTTACCAGGAATAGGAGCAATGATACGTATTCCTAATGCCGCAAGACTAAGTGCAATATCATCTTCTAAGTTCTTGATTTTAGAAATTCGAACTCCAGGTGCTGGAATAATCTCATAAAGGGTAACCGTTGGTCCTATGGTTGCCTTTATGGTTTGAATTTTAATATTATAGTTCTCTAGGGTATTAACAATTCGATCTTTATTAGCCTCTAATTCTTCTTTATCAACCTTAATATCGCCACCACCATGGTCTTTCATAAGTTCTATGCCAGGCATTTGGTAATTGGAAAGCTCTAGCGTGGGATCGTATTCTCCAAATTCTTTTACCTTGTCATTTACCTCTCGATCAGACAACTGATCTTCCTTTTCTGCTGATTCTTCAATTTCAAAAGAAACATCATCTTCATTTTCTTCCTCTTGATTCTCCTCAGTGGCCTTAGTTATTTCTAATTCATTGGAGTTTTTTTCTTCTTCAACTTCTGTAGTTTGAACAACTTCTTCTTCAGCTGAAGTTGTCGTAATATCTAGATTAATTGATGATTCTACCACTGCTTCAGGCTCATCTATAGAGTCAGAATTTTTATCTTCAATTTTTCTTTCAATTTCTGCTTCTACTTCTGATTCCTTTTCTACTTCAACAGTTGTTTCTGGCTCTATGTCAACTTTTTGGTTGGAGGAAAAGATACTTTTCAAATGTGCTGCCAGATTTAAACTAGTTAGTAAAAAGGCAATGAGAATAAAAAATACAAGGATTCCTGTTCCTGCAGTTCCAAGTAAGCTATTTAAAAATACATTCAACTCAAAACCGACTGCTCCACCTAAAAAATAGAGATCGTCTTTAAAAAAGAAACCAAAAAAGAGGGCAAACCAAAAGAGAAGAAATGCACTTATTCTCAGGCTTCGTTTTAGCGGTAAAAGTTGAATTTTGAACAGAATTCGAAATCCAAACAAGAAGAAAATCCCAACAAATAAAAAAGAAATGACACCAAACCACTTGAAAATAAATAAATGAGAAAGCCAAGCGCCAAGTTTACCTAACCAATTTTCCACCTCTATTTCCGAATTCATCATAAACTGCCAGAAGGGCAATTCAACTTTGCTTTGGTCAATTTTCCATGTAAAAAGAAATGAGGTAAAAGCGATAAGCAAATAGGCTGAAAACAAGATTAAGAGTAAACCGAATATTTGTCGTGTTTTTTCGCTTTTTAAAAAATCACTCAGTTTCTCAATTTGCTTTTTAAAGGGAAGCTTTCTTTCGGATTTATTCTTTTTTCTACTTCGTTTCTTGGTTTTAGTCTCTTCTTTTTCATTAGAGGATTCTGAAACACTTGATTTAAAACGATTTTGAGCCATGTAGATACTTACTTAAGTCAACTAAAATACAAAAGTAAAGCCGTTTGCTCTGCATGAGAAAACGGCTTTTTAAAGTTTTGAACAACGGATTGCTTACATTCCTCCGCCTTGCATCAATTGTTTTAATTCTTCTGGTGTTTTTTCAGTATATCCTTCAGGAATTTCCATAACAATTTTCTTCATTTTTTTCTCCTCTACTTTGGTTACCGTAGTAATCATGGTAAACATCTCTTGACTCATTTCTATCATCATTGGAAATCCATCAATGTTGTAGGCATTGTCAGATACACTTGCAGATGGAAGTTCATTCGTATAGTAGATAATAACTTCAGTTCCATCTTCCGTTGAAGCAATCGCTTTTTTGCACTCATAACCTGCAATCTCTTTGGTTTCTTCAGTATATTCTACTTCTACATTTCCTTCCTCATCTTCTTTGTCATTCGCATTTGATTTGATGGCCATTTTATTACCCATAATATTCAATAAGGTTAATGTTTCTCCATTTTCGTTATTTACAATAACAATAGTTTCTCCACCCATTGCATTCGGTTGAATCGTTTTTGACATACCATCTCTCATTTCTACAGTCATCGATTTAGGCAACATCGATTCCATGGCTTTGATTTGATCATCTAAATCCTCATAACTTATTTCATAAGTGACTTCACCACTGAATTCATCTTGAGCAATTGCTGTCAAGCAAAAAAGGAAGCTAATTAGTAATACGGTTATTCTCATTGTTTTTAGTTTAAAATTTCAGGGAAAGTTAGCAAAGCTAATGCCAAATTCTACTTTACTTTTGAGAAAATTGATTCAATTTCTTGATTTAAGTCTGATGGTGATAATTTTTCATATTCCTCACCAATTAAAAACTTTGAATCTTCAATCTCTTCTCGATAAACTGATTCAGCAATGAACCTCATATAGGTATCATAATTAATCAATTCATATTCTAATAGTACTCCATCAATTTCTCCAAAAGGAGAATAATCTTTTGGGTGATTCATTTTAATTTCATCGGTATAATACCAATGGAAGGAGTGATCTCTTTCAAGATTCATTTTTACTAAGAGCTCTTTGCAATTATAGCCAGCAATCATTTTCGTATTTCCTGTTTCTTCAAACTTTATGTTCTTAAACGATGGGTTTATTTCAAAAAAGGATTTTTCATCTAATTCACTATAATACTTTTTGTTAAGCACTTTAAGGACATGAAGTACATTTTCATTTTCTTCATTACAAATGATACTTGTTTTAAAAAGCCCCATTCCTGCCGTTATATCACTTCGGTGAGCATCAGATTTAAAGATAGTTACCATTTCAGCAGGCAACAAATCCAATAGGTAGTTATCTTCAGGTATTTCAGGGTATTCAATTCGATATTCAATTGAGCCCTCGCTTAATTTGCCAATACCTAATTCATTGCATGATGTTAAAATGCTACAAAAGGAAATTAATCCAATAAATAGTAGTACAGTAAAGTTGGTTAGTTTCATAGAAATAAAGTGCATATCGAATACACTTGTTAATTTGCAATCAACAAATATATAAAGTAATTTCTTAGATGCGATAAATCAAACAATTAATATGATGAATTGTGTTTTTTTTTAGACGAATTCTATAAAATTATTTGAGGAAGACTAGCTCTTAGGAGCTAATAATTGTCTGCATTCGTGCTATTATATAATTAATTTTGCAAACTCTTTGAATAAAGAACTAAGAATAAGATGAAACAAATAAAAGTAATAGAAAATAGGTCGGAAATTGGAGCCGGAACTCGTGGAGCAAGCTTAGGAATTGACGCCTTAAAAGTTGCTTCTTTGAATCAAAAAAGTGATTTTTTTAATCGGTATAGCTCTTTAAAGGTGAAAGATAGAAATGAGCTTTTGTTTCAATCTGTAAAAACACCGACAGCAATACGAATAGAAGGAATTAGAGAGGTGTATGAAAATGTAGCGAATGCTGTACAAGGAGTTTTAAAAGAAGAAAACTTCCCTATTGTTTTGGCAGCTGACCATGCTTCAGCAGGTGGAACCATAGCGGGTATAAAAATGGCTTACCCAAACAAACGCTTAGGAGTTATTTGGATTGACGCTCATGGTGATTTACACTCTCCATATACTTCGCCAACTGGTAATGTACATGGAATGCCTTTAGCTACAGCCTTAAATGAAGACAATGTTGCCAATAAGGTGAAAGAACCTTCGGAAGAAGCTTTGAAGCATTGGAATGCCATGAAAGAGCTAGGTGGACTGAGCCCTAAAATTGAAGCGGAAGATTTGATATTTTTTGGTGTACGAGATACAGAAAGCCCAGAAGATTCTTTGATGAAAAAGAAAGGTATTAAAAATTATACGGTAGCTGAATGTCGAAAAAAAGGAATGAAGCAAGCGGTTGAAGAAGCTCTAAATCAATTGAAAGATTGTGATATGCTTTACATTTCTTTTGATGTGGATAGTATGGATAGTGAAAAGGTTTCGAAAGGAACAGGTACACCAGTGCCAAACGGCTTTATGCCAGATGAAGCCTTGACCATTATTAAAACTTTGTTGGAAAGTAATAAAGTAAGCTGTTTTGAAATGGTTGAAGTAAATCCAACCCTTGATAATAAGGCCAACGCTATGGCGGAAACCGCTTTTGAAATTTTAAACGAAACCGCTGTTTCAATAGAAAAGCAGTTAGAACATGAATAAATTAGAAATACAATTAGTAGAGGCAGTAAAAACTGCTTTTAAACAAAGATATTCAATTGAATTAGATGAAAATCTAATTCAATTACAGGCAACACGAAAAGATTTTGAAGGCGATCTTACCTTAGTTGTTTTTCCACTTTTGAGGTCGTCTAAACAGTCGCCTGAACAAACAGCAAGCGCATTGGGTGAAAGTTTAAAAGAAACTTCTGAACTAGTAGCCGATTTTAATGTG
Organism: uncultured Flavobacteriales bacterium; assembly: GCA_964001305.1. Classification (GTDB taxonomy): domain Bacteria; phylum Bacteroidota; class Bacteroidia; order Flavobacteriales_E; family Vicingaceae; genus CAJXMH01. The sequence continues at coordinate 6,394 of CAXFAI010000025.1, read as the reverse complement.
GTTAAAGGTTTCTTGAATTTAAGTATAGCAGATGAGTATTGGCTAGACTTCTTTGTTGAGAATGGAAAAACGGAAAAGTTTGGTTTTCAGAAGGAGAAAAGTAAATCAAGAGTAATGGTGGAGTATGCTTCTCCAAATACCAACAAGCCCCTACATTTGGGGCATTTACGAAACATCTTTTTAGGTCACTCTTTAGCTGAAATATTGAAAGCAAATGGGCATGAAGTGTTTAAAGTTCAGATTATAAACGATCGAGGCATTCACATTTGCAAATCCATGTTAGCTTGGTTAAAGTTTGGAGAAGGTGAAACACCTGAAAGTAGCCAAACCAAAGGGGATCACTTGGTGGGTAAATATTATGTAGAGTTTGACAAACAATACAAAGCGCAAGTTGCAGAGTTAATCAGTCAAGGAAAATCAGAAGAAGAGGCGAAAAAAGAAGCACCCATACAACTAGAGGCTCAAGAAATGCTGCGAAAATGGGAAAATGAAGATGAAGAAGTTAGAGCACTTTGGGCCAAAATGAATGGCTGGGTTTATGATGGGTTTAATAAAACTTACTCGACCATTGGAACTGATTTTGATAAACTCTATTACGAATCAGATACATATATTTTAGGTAAAGAAAAAGTGCTTCAAAATGAGCAAAGTGATTTGCTTTATCGTAAAGAAGACAATTCTTTGTGGATAGACTTAAGTAAAGAGAAATTAGACGATAAGTTGTTACTACGTTCCGATGGAACCTCAGTTTATATGACTCAGGACATTGGTACGGCCATTATTCGTGAAGAAGAATTTAAGTGTGAAAACTACTATTATGTAGTAGGTAATGAGCAAGATTATCATTTTAAAGTACTTGCCATTATTCTTAAGAAAATGGGTTACTCATGGGCAGATGGAATTTCACATTTATCTTATGGTATGGTTGATTTGCCGAGTGGTAAAATGAAATCGCGAGAAGGTACAGTAGTAGATGCTGATGACTTGATGCAGGATATGAAAGAAACAGCACAAGAAATTTCAGAAGACTTGGGCAAGTTGGGCGATATGACAGATGAAGAAAAAGACAAGCTTTATCACCTCATTGGCCTGGGTGCTTTAAAGTATTTTATTCTGAAAGTTGATCCGAAAAAACGTATGCTTTTTGACCCTAAGGAGTCAGTTGATTTTAATGGTAACACAGGACCTTTTATTCAATATGCACATGCCCGCATTCAATCAATACTTCGCAAAAGTGGGAAGGGTGAATTAAATGCTTTCAATAAACAATTAAAGATTAGTACAGAGGATAAAGACTTGCTGAAAATATTGCATGAATTTCCAAAGGTAATTCAAGATGCGGCTGAACAAAAAAGTCCTGCACTCATTGGTAATTACGTATTTGAATTAGTGAAATCCTTTAATTTTTTCTACCAGAATACTACACCAATTGTAAAGGAAGAAGATACAGCCATGAAAAACTTTAGACTTTGCCTAAGTGAAATGGTAGGTAACACCATTAAAAATGGAATGAATTTGCTAGGTATTCAAGTGCCTGATAGAATGTAAGCATGATAAGAAAACAAATTAATCGAGCTTTTACGGTATACTTCCTTGTGAGTTTAGGGATAGGAGTTTTAGTAGCCAACTGGCGTTTAAGCTTAATTTCTACTTTAGCGAGTTCTGATTATATTGAAATGGAATTATTGGAGAAGGTAACCTTCTCCAATTCTTTTTTAATAACGGCTTATGCCGCATTTCTTTTAGCCATACTATCTACTTTAAATGATGTTTTTGTTTTTAAACGAATATTTAAGAAGCGATCTCTGGGTAAGTATTTGGTATTAACTACCGTTTTTCAATTAATAACCATTGGGGTTGTTATTTTAGTCATGAGTCGTGCAATTGCATTCTTTATCTTAGGTGACGAAAAAGAATACCTCTACCTTATTGACCGATTGCCTGATAAAGGACATTTTGTACTTCTTATGTTTTTTATGATAGCAGTTTCAAGATTTTTATTGGAAGTAGATCGAAAATTAGGCTACGGAAATTTATGGAAAATGTTGAGTGGCCGATTTTACGAACCGTATAAAGAAAGAAGGCTTTTTATGTTTTTAGACTTAAAGTCTTCTACCTCAATTGCTGAAAAGGTTGGCCATTATAAGTTTAGTCAGCTCATTCAAGATTGCTTTAAAGATTTATATGTAATAGAGGAGTTTGGGGCCGAGGTTTATCAATATGTTGGCGATGAGGTTGTTATAAGTTGGAGGGCTCATTTAGGACTTAAGAAAAGCAATTACATCAAGGCGTTTAAAGCGTTTAAAGAAAAGCTTGACCAAAAAGGGGAAGAGTATGAAAAAAAATATGGATTACGTCCTGTTTTTAAAGCTGGTGCCCATATTGGTGAATGTACCGTAGCCGAAGTAGGAGAACTAAAAAGAGAAATCTGCTATCACGGAGATACACTTAATACAAGCTCACGGATTCAAGAAATGTGTAACCCACTAGATTCAGAATTTTTAATCTCAGAAACACTTTTTCAAGAAACAGAGAAAAATCCAGATTGTGAATTTGAAGAGAAAGGTGAAGTAAGCCTAAAAGGGAAAAAAACCGAAGTTAAATTGTATAAGGTAAACTGTTTATAATGAAATTGTACTTAGGCGCACTAATAAGTTTTTTATGTGCTTGTTTTCAATTCATTGAAAAATCAAATGAAATATCGCCGAAGAATTCATATCCTCTTCAAAAACAAATGAATGAAATAAGTGGACTGTGTTGGGATAATACAGGGCTATATGCTATTCAAGATGAAAAAGGAGTTATCTACCAATGGCAAGATGCCAAAAAAGAATTTTCAGAACTTATTCAGTTTAAATCAAAAGGAGATTTTGAAGGCATAGCCAAAGTCAAGCAAATTTTTTATGCCTTGCGAAGCGATGGGCGAATTTATCAAATAGACAAGGAAGGAGAAGAAATGCATTTCAATTTTCCAATGGAAGATAAGGATTTGGAATTTGAAGGACTAAGCTATGATGAACAAACTAATCAATTGTTAGTGGCTTGTAAGCATCATAAAAACAAAGAGAAAGATCAGTTTTTATGGATTTATGCATTCAATTTAAAGCAAAATTCATTTTTGACTGAGCCTTTCCTGAAAGTAGAAAAAAAACTTTTTTCAAACGACTTTAATGCTAGTGGAATTGGTGTAAATTCCAAAAACCAAATTGTACTTTGTAGTGCTAAAAAAGCCGCTTTGTTAGTTTTAAGTAGAATAGGAGAGGTAGTTAAATATCAAACACTAGATGCTTCTGAGTATTCCCAAATAGAAGGAATTTGTTTTACAGCTGATGATCGCTTTTATTTAGCAAGTGAAAAGAATACAAAGGAAGCGGCTTATCTTTATGAGTTCAATTAATATGAAAAAACTTTTTGTCTATCTATTTCTAGTTTTTACTCTTTGGGCTTGTACAAAACAATCGGTTTTTTATCAGGCAGATAAAGCTATAGAAGAAGTAGTAGATGCTGATTTAATTCAATCGGTTTTTTTATTGGGCGATGTAGGAGAGGGCCCAGAGGAATCTAAGTATCCTTTGCGTTATTTACATCAACAATTGCAATCCCTTGATCATCAAAAAGCGGCTGTTGTTTTCTTAGGTGATAATATTTATCCAGTTGGTCTGCATGAACCTAATCATCCAATGAGGAAACAAGATGAAGAGCGAATAATTGCACAACTTGATGCCGTAAAAGACTTTAAAGGGGAGTTGGCTTTTATTCCGGGCAACCATGATTGGAGACAGGGAAAAGAAGATGGTTTTGAAGCGGTGAAATTGCAAGAAGACTTTATTCAAGATTATTTAAATGCTAAGGTTTTTGAACCTAGTGATGGCTGTTCTGGACCTGATGAAATGGAAGTTTCAGATGAGTTGACTATCATTTTAATTGACACACAATGGTGGCTTCACAAACACAGAAAAGGTAGAGGCGAAAAAGACGATTGTAAGTTTTCAACGAAAGAGCAGTTTTTGCTAGAGTTTAAAGAATTACTCAAAAAAAATAGACACAGACATGTAATTGTTGCAGGTCATCATCCTTTGTATAGCAATGGCAGGCATGGAGGTTATTTTACTTTAAAGAATCACTTATTTCCATTAGCCGACTTAAAAAAGGGACTTTACATTCCACTTCCTATTTTGGGTTCCATTTATCCTTTTTACCGAAGCTTTTTTGGAAATATTCAAGACATTGCTCATCCTGAATATCAAGAACTAAAAAGAGAATTACTCGCGGCAATCAATACTTATGATAATGTAATATATGCGGCCGGGCACGAACATAATTTACAGTATGTACAAGAAAAAAACGGTCACTTTATTGTTAGTGGAGCAGGCTCAAAAGCCACAGATGTCCGATTCAATAAAAAGGTTGACTTTGCTGCAAAACGAAAAGGCTTGTCTCGAATTGATGTATACCAAGATGGGTCTGTTTATTTAAGTTTTATTGTAGCCGATGAAGAATCAAAAGAAGGCGAAGTTGTTTTTCGAAAAAAGCTGTATCAAAAACACTTAAAATCCTTTCAATCTTCAAATCATGTAAAAAAGAAGTCTTACGCTTCAAGGTCAATTACAGTAGTTCCAGATTCTGCCTTTCATGCTTCTGCTAAAAAGCAGTTCTTTTTTGGGAAATTACACCGTAAATTATGGACACTTCCAATAGAAGTTCCTTACTTAGACATACACTACATTAATGGTGGTTTGACGCCAGTTGAGAAAGGTGGAGGACAACAAACGGTTGGATTGAAGTTTGAGACTGAAGATGGCATTGAATTCAAGTTTAGAAAAATTAAGAAGAGTGCTGATTTTTTGGTTGAAAAACAACTGAGAGGAACCTTGGCACAAGACATTATTTATGATGGAATTGGTGGTTCTCATCCATATGCAGCTGTAAGTATGCCCAAAATGTCAGAAGCAGCTAACATTTACTACACCAAACCGCAATTGGTGTATTTGCCTAAAGATTCAATTTTAGGCGATTACTACGAAGAATTTGGAGGTAGCTTCGGTTTGTTTGAAATGCACCCAGATGATGATATGAGCGAATATCCTCAATTTGGGAATAGCGCAGAAGTATTAAATTATCAAGATGCCATTGAAGAACTAAGTCAACATCAAGATCATGTGGTTGATGAAAAATGGGTGCTTCGTTCTCGATTGTTTGACCTTTTTATTGGTGATTGGGATAGGCATGATGACCAATGGAGATGGGCCACCTTTGAAAAGGAAGATAAAACAATTTATAGGCCGATTCCTCGTGATCGTGATCAAGCGTTTTTTCAATTTGATGGGGTGATTATGAAAATTGCCAATCGAAAATGGTTGCTTAGAAAGTTTCAGCATTTTAAAAATAATATCAGAGATATAGCTGGCCTTTCTTTTAATGCTCGCTATTTTGACCGTTATTTCTTAACATCTATAGAAAAAGAGGATTGGGTGAAACAAGCTTTGTTTTTGAAGAACCAATTAAGTGATAGTGTTCTGGAAGCCTCTTTAAAAGATTTGCCCAATGAAGCATATGAATTGAATGGCGAGAAGATTTTAAAAACATTAATAAATCGAAGAGAAAAGCTAGAAGAGTTTGCCCTAGAATATTATGAAATACTGGCTAAAGAGGTAAATGTTTACGGCACAATAAAAAAGGACTTTGTTGAGATAATTAGAAATGAAAATGGAAGTGTAGAGGTAAATCTATATCCCAGAAAAAAAGGAAAAAGAGTAGAAGAGGAGCAGTTTTATCACCGTGTTTTTTGGCCTAATGAAACCAAAGAAATTCGAATTTATGGCATGGGAGGTAAAGATGAGTATGAACTTAAAGGAGAATCGAAATCAAGTATTCTAGTGAGAATTATCGCTTCAAGAGAGGAGGATAAATTGAAAGATGATTCCAAGGTAGCTGGATGCAGAAAGTACACCAAATACTACGACGATAAAGGAAATAACGATTTAGAAATTGGAAAAGAAACTCAATTAAAACTTAAGAAAGAGGCCAACGCTTACTTTTTAGATCGCAGAGAGTTTAGGTATGATAATCTTGCACCCTTGCCTTCCATTGGGTTTAATTTAGACGATGGATTTTACATTGGGGCAGGGTTTCAATACACGGGCCAAGGATTTAAGAAGGATCCTTATGCCATGAAACATCGTTTTACAGCGAATTATGCACGGAGGGCTGAAGGGTTTAAAATTGAATATGAAAATGATTACCGTGAACTTCTAGGCTCTTTTGATGCAGGCCTAAAGGTTTCAATAAAAAATCCTGAAGTATATCAGTTTTATGGTTTTGGTAATGAAACAAAAGCAGAAGAAGCGATAATAAATCAATCTGACGTTCGCTTAAATCGTTATGCTTTTCAAGG
>CAXFAI010000024.1:0-67787 GCA_964001305.1 uncultured Flavobacteriales bacterium | reverse complement strand
TATGCGATGGCGGAACGGTTCAAATAGGAGGAAGTCCGACAGGGCCTGCAGGATCGACTTACCTGTGGGATAATGCAGCAAGTTTAGATGATAATACTTTATCCAATCCAACTGCTAATCCAACCGTAGCAACTACCTACACCGTTACAGTAACAAACTTAGATGGTTGTACAGCAACAGACCAAGTATTAGTAAGTGTAGGAACACTACCCAATGTAGATGCCGGCGCAGACCAAACGATATGTGATGGTGATAATGTAGTAATCGGAGGTAGCCCAACTTCAAGTACAGCAGGAGCTACCTATTTATGGGATAATGGCGCCACCTTAGATGATAACACCTTAGCCAATCCAACAGCTAACCCAACAAGTACAACAGTTTATACAGTAACAGTAACCGATGGTTCAGGATGTACAGACATCGATCAAATGACAGTAACCGTTTTACCTGTACCAAATGTAGATGCCGGTCCAGATCAAACGATATGTGATGGAGAGAGTGTAGTGATAGGAGGAAGTCCAACATCGAGCACAGCAGGAGTAAATTACTTATGGGACAATTCTGCAAGTTTAGATGATAATACCTTAGCCAATCCTACAGCTACACCAACCGTAACAACGACATATACGGTAACAGTAACACATCCGAATGCATGTACATCTGTAGACCAAATGGTAGTTACTGTAAATAGTTTACCTACTGCAGACGCTGGAGCCGACCAAACGATATGTGAAGGGGAGTCGATTCAAATCGGAACACCATCTATAGTAGGCGAGACTTACCTGTGGGATAATGCAGCAAGTTTAGATGATAATACTTTAGCACAACCAACGGCCAATCCGGTAGTGACTACAACGTATACGGTAACCGTATCAAATGGAAACGGTTGTACAGATACCGATCAAATGACTATTACTGTGAATCCTGCACCCAATGTAGATGCTGGAGCCGACCAAACGATATGTGACGGAGAGAGTGTCCAAATTGGAGGAAGTCCAACATCGAGTACAGCAGGAGTAAGCTACTTATGGGACAATGCTGCAAGTTTAGATGATAATACCTTAGCCAATCCAACAGCAAACCCGAGTGTAACAACAACTTACACAGTTACTGTAACAGATGGTAATTTATGTACAAGTACGGATCAAATTCAAGTGATTGTAAATAGCTTGCCAACGGTTGATGCCGGTGCAGATCGTAATATTTGTATCGGTTCAAGTGCTGTTATAGGAGGAAGCCCAACAGGGCCAGTTGGCTCAAATTTCTTATGGGATAATGCTGCAACGCTAGATGACAATACTTTAGCAAATCCAACTGCGACTCCTACAGTTACTACAACTTACACCGTAACAGTTAGTGACTTAAATGGTTGTACCAATATCGCTTCAGTTGTAATTACTGTTGACCCAATTCCTGATGCAGATGCAGGGCCAGATCAAACTATTTGTAATTTACAGAATGTTGTAATTGGTGGTAGCCCAACTTCAACAGTTGTAAATGCTAGTTATTTATGGGATAATTCTACAAGTTTAGATGATAATACTTTGGCTAATCCAACGGCTAGCCCAAATGTGACAACAACTTACACCGTAACAGTAACCCATCCTAATGGTTGTACCAATACTGATCAAATGGTGGTAAATGTTAATCCATTGCCAAATGTAGATGCTGGAGCTGATCTAGCGATTTGTATAGGAGGTAGCTCTGTAATTGGAGGAAGTCCAACATCGAGTACAGCAGGAGTAAGTTATTTATGGGATAATTCTGCAAGTTTAGATGATAACACTTTGGCTAATCCAACTGCTAACCCAGTAGTCACTACTACATATACAGTAACAGTAACTGATTTAAATGGATGTACAAACACTGATCAAATTTTAGTTACCGTAAACCCACTTCCAATTGCGGATGCTGGTTCTGATCAAAATTTATGTAATGGGTCAAACCTTCAATTAGGTGGAGCACCAACAGGGCCTCCAGGGTCTTCTTATTTATGGGATAATGCGGCATCTTTAAATGATAATACTTTAGCTAATCCGACTGCCAACCCAACTACGTCTACGACTTATACAGTAACTGTAACTGATCTTAATGGTTGTACAAATACTGATCAAGTTGTTATTACAATAATTCCAATTCCAGATGCAAATGCAGGACCAGACCAAACCATTTGTAATCTTCAAGCAATTCCAATTGGTGGAAGTCCAACAACTTCTGTAGCAGGAGCTAGTATTTTATGGGATAATGCTGCCACTTTGAATGATAATACAATAGCAAATCCAGTTGCATCACCCAATGTTACAACAACATATACTGTTACCGTTACACACCCTAATGGCTGTACAAATACAGATCAAATGACGGTAACTGTTAATCCACTTCCGGGAATTGATGCAGGAGTAGATAGAGATATCTGCATAGGAAGTTCAACAGTTCTAGGGGGAACACCAACAAGTTCAACTGCTGTTAATTATTTGTGGGATAATGCAGCAACACTTGATGATAAAACGATTGCTAATCCAACAGCAACTCCAACGGTTACAACGACCTATTCATTAACGGTAACAGATGCGAACGGATGTGTTAATACCGATCAAGTTGTGATAACCGTTAACCCGCTTCCAAATGCTGATGCGGGGATAGATCAAACGATTTGTGATCGAGATACAATAACTATTGGTTCAACAGCTAATTTGCTTTATACCTATTTATGGGATAATGCTGCTACATTAGATAATAATACATTATCAGACCCAAGAGCTTTCCCATCTGTAACAACAACTTATACAGTAACAGTGACAGAAACGGCAACATCATGTACAAATACAGACCAGGTAATAATTACTGTTTTACCTATTCCTTTTGCAGATGCAGGAAGAGACGATACACTTTGTGTAGGAAGTTCTACAACTTTAGGAGGTAACCCAACAGGACCTGCAGGAACAAGTTTTGCTTGGGACAATGCAGGAAGCTTAAGTGATCCATCAGTTGCTAATCCTGTAGCTGCTCCAATTACAACTACAACTTATACGGTAACAGTAACAAATAATACAACAGGTTGTACTAATACAGATGCAATTACTGTCGTTGTAAATCCAAATCCGATTGTAGATGCTGGAGCTGATGTAGATATATGTGAAGGCGATACAATCCAAATTGGAGGCAGCCCAACAGGTCCAGTAGGTGCATTGTATTCTTGGGATAACGGAATCTTATTGGATAATGCTAACATAGCAAACCCACTTGCATTTCCGACAGATACTACAACATTTGTTGTTACGGTAACTGATACAAATGGATGTGTTAATACTGATCAGATTACAGTTAACGTGCTTCCAGCACCAAATGTAGATGCGGGAATTGATCAAACGATTTGTTTGACTGATTCAGTTCAGTTGGGAGGTAGTCCAACAGGTCCAACGGGAGCTACATTTGTATGGACTCCAAGCACGGGGTTGTCTGATGCTACAGTTGCAAATCCTATGGCAAGCCCTAGTGATACAACAATGTATATTGTTACCATAACTGATGTTGCAGGTTGTAGTTCAATTGATACAGTAATGGTTTTTGTAAACCCTTTACCTGTGGTAGATTTCATGGTTGATCAGACTTGTGTTAGTGATTTTGCCGCATTTACAGATTTGTCAAGTATTGCTGTAGGAAATAATGTTACTTGGAGCTGGGATTTTGGAGACGGTTTAGGTTCTTCAAATCTTCAGAATCCTGCCTATCAATATACTTCAGCGGGAAATTATGATGTCAAGTTGAGAGTGACCTCGGCATTAGGATGTATTGATTCATTGACAAAAGAAATTCAAATACTACCATTGCCTGTTGCTGATGCAGGACTTGATATAGAAATTTGTGTGGGAGATACAATTCAAATAGGTAGTAATCCTACTGGTTTGGGTAATGTGACTTATAGCTGGAGTCCAGGAGCTGATTTGTCTAATGTTAATGATGCCAATCCTATGGCTTATCCTTTATCGAGTACAGCTTATTATCTAAGTGTGATAGATCAAGAAGGATGCGTAAATTATGATACTGTTGAAGTAGATGTGAATCCTTTACCTATCATTGATGCTGGCATAGACACTACAGTTTGTTCATTCTCTAGTCTACAATTGAGTGTAAGTGGAGCTGCAAACTATCAATGGACTCCAAATCTGTATTTGGATAATCCAAATGTATTTAATCCAATTTCAGTTCCAGAAAAGTCAGTTGATTATGTAGTTTACGGAACAGACTTAAATGGTTGTATAGGAACAGATACAGTAAAAGTTGATGTTATGAATGTAGATTTTAGTTCAGCAGATACTTCACTTTGTTTTGGAGATAGTGTTCAACTTCAACCTATATTAGAAGGAGATATAACCGGAATAACTTATCATTGGTCGCCAAGCATAGCGGTAAGTAATACAACTATTCTTGATCCCTTTGTTTTTCCTCCTGTTAGTCAACAGTATCAATTAACCATACGAAATGCAAAAGGCTGTGTAGATGTCGATAGTATTCTTGTAGAAGTGGAAAAAAATGCCAATGTGAGCTTTGATTATGTTAATTCAGTTCGTTGTTCAGGTACAGTTCTAGAAATAAGCAATACATCAACAAACACAGATAATTTCCTTTGGAAATTGAACGGAAATGCTGTTTCAGATGAATATAATCCAAAAATTGGAATAGATAATAATGATACCAACAGAATTACTTTGATCGGTTGGAATCAGCTTTGCTCAGATTCAACAGAACAAGTTGTTGAGCCTGCAACGATTGATGAGATTCTACAATTCAAAGGAACAAATGTATTTACGCCAAATAATGATGGTATTAATGACTTGTTTGATCCAGGATTTGAAGGCGAATTTATTGGATGTGCGAACTTCCGAATTTACGATCGTTGGGGAGAGAAAGTATTTGACTCTAATATTGGTCAGTACGGATGGGATGGCAGAACCCTAAGAGGTAAACAAGCTCCTCAAGGTATTTACTATTACATTATTATGGTTGCGGGGAAAGAGGTTAAAGGTTCCGTATACCTGAGTAGATAAAATGTATTAAGAGAACTGAATTTGTTATAGTCCGATTATTTCAAATTCAGTTCTTCTATTTTTGGCTCTTCCTTCCTCTGTTTCATTATCGGCAATTGGTTTATTATCCCCATACCCTTTAGCTCGAATTCGACTTGAATCAACACCATTTTTAGTAAGGTAATCTACAACAGCCTTAGCTCTATTTTCAGAAAGTATTTGATTGGCTTGTTTGTTTCCTATATTGTCAGTATGACCTGATACTTCGACTTGAATCTTTGGGTTATTGTTTAAAAAGCTGATGAGCTTATTTAATTCAACCTTTGATTGATTTCTTAAACTGTACTTAGCCGTTTCGAAGAAAATATTCTTCAAAATTATTTTTTCACCGAGTTGAATTGGATTTAATGGGACATTTTTTTCAAATGGTTCACCTAGCTGTGTTTCTTTTAAGTCAAAGTTCTCTGAATAGAATAAGTAGCCTGATTTGGATGCATTTAAAGCATACTCTTTGCCACTTGGTAAACTAACCAAAAAAGAGCCGTTAATTGGGTCTGAATAAGATTCGACGATTAGTTCGCCGCTTTCTAAATCGATTAACTCAAACTTGGCAGAAATTGGATTGTTAGTTTTACGGTCAAATATTTTACCGGCAAAATAGGTTACTGCTTCGGGTTTAAAGGCATCAGGCAATTCAAATGAATAGAGGTCAAGCCCACCAAATCCATTTTCACGATCTGAGGCAAAGTAAGCTTTTTGTCCATCAGCTGAAATCAATAAACTATTCTCATTTTTATAGCTGTTGATTGGATATCCCAAATTAACAGCTTTTCCCCATTCCCCATTTGAATCTTTACGAGCAACAAAAATATCTAAGCCACCCATACCTAAATGTCCATCAGAGGAAAAATAAAGGGTTTTTCCATCGGGATGAATAAATACAGACTCTTCATTTCCAGTAGTATTAATATGTGCATTTAGTTTCTCTGGTTTTGACCAGTAGTTTTCTTCATTTAGAACAGAAAAATAAATATCGCCTGTTCGATTACCACTTCGGTCTCTAATTCCACGAACAAAATAAAGGGTTTTTCCATCTGCTGAAAAAGAAGGTTGTGTTTCCCAATGTCTGCTGTTTATGGTTTGCCCTAAATTATAAGGCACCGACCAACTATTTCCTTTCTTGCTTGTGTAAAATAAATCACAACTTCCAAATCCTTTGCGGTCTCCACCATAATCTCCATATAGTTCACAAGCCGTAAAAATAAGAAGTTGTCCATCTGCCGATAATGAAGGTGCACCTTCATTTAGTTTTGTATTTATCGGGTTTCCCATGTTTTTGGAAGTGGACCAGTTTCCATTTGAATAACTTGAAACATAAAAGTCTTCATTGAAACCTGCGGGTGTGTTTGGCTCAGGTAATCTCCTCGTGTAAAGCAAAGTCTTCCCATCAACGGTTAAACATGGGAAATATTCAGAAAACTCACTATTAACTTCAGGGCCAAGGTTTATAGGGTCAAATGGAACGGGACTTTGCTTTGCTTGAAGTGCGAAGTCAATTCTCATTAAAGATTCTTTCGCTCTACTATATTGGTTTTCTTGAATAGATTCTTGTTGAATAAATTGTTCAAATCGAGACTTGGCATTTTCATATTCTCCCATTTTTAGTTCTATTTCTCCGAGAAAATAAAGGTTATTAGGAATTAAAGAAGAATTTGTTTCTACTGCTTTTGTTAAGCTTGTTTTAGCAAGTGTAAAGTCTGCTTCGTCCATCGCAATATATGCCCTTAAGGTTAACGCTTCAACAAATGAAGGATCTCTTTCAAGAGCAGTATTTAGTTCTTCTTTAGCTAAAGGGTAATTGTGGTTGGCATAATATTCCCGGGCTTTTTCAAATGCTTTTAAGGCTTTTTTATCTGAGCTACTTGCTTCTTGACCTTGAACCGCACAAGAAAAGAACAATGAAAAAGTAAAACTTAATAGAAGGTACTTTATGGAATGTCTAAATACTTGTGACTTTGGGTGCTTATTCTCCATTTAGGGTTGTTTTTAATATATGCAATTAATTCTTCGTTGAGTTTATTGCGTTTGCTCCATTCAACTTGCAAGTAAAGTTTACAATTTGAATTGACTTTAGCAGCATGTTCTTCTGCCCATTTGAAGTCATTCTTATTATAAATAATCACTTTTAACTCATTTGCTTTGGAATAATATTCTTCCAATGGAGGTTTGTTTTTTTTTGGAGATAAGCAAATCCAATGCCATTGACCGCTTAAAGGATAAGCACCTGAAGTTTCTATGGCCAATTCAATTCCTTCCTTATGAAGCTCTTGAGTTAATTGAGATAGATCGTACATGACTGGTTCTCCACCTGTAATAACTACAAAATTACATTCACTATTTTTTGCTTGAATCACTAGGTTTGATACTGCGGTTAGTGGATGCAAGTCAGCATTCCAGCTTTCTTTAACATCACACCAATGGCAACCTACGTCACAACCTCCTAATCGAATAAAGTAGGCGGCTCTTCCTTGGTGAAAGCCTTCTCCTTGTAGGGTGTAAAACGCTTCCATGATAGGAAGTCTATCTTTTGAAATTTTGCTTGACAATTTATCCTTCATGCGTTTTGCAAAAATAGTGATTCAATTATCAAGAAAAAGGCCGCTTTAAGCGGCCTTTTTAAATTAATAGATGATTAACTTCTTGGGTTGTTTAAACCCTTCAATTTTAAGGAAGTAAATTCCTTTTTGTAGTGCGTCTAGCTCTAATGTATTAAGCTTTCCTTTCAAATTAAATTGTTGAACCAATCTGCCGTTTAAATCAAATAAATGTGCCGATTGATTCAAGTTTGTTGTAGTTTTTATATAAAATAAGCCTTCAGAAGGATTTGGATAAACGGTAAAAGCGTTGTCATTATTTTGCTCTTCAACACTTAGCGCTTTGTCTACAAGTGAAACATCATCAATGGCTAAGTCACTTCTGTAGTCTGAACCTGTAGTTACTCTAAAACGTATATTTACCGTCTTCCCTCTATAATTTGTCAAATCAACCGTTTGCTGTTGCCAAGAACTTCCTTGATTTCCAAAAATGGGAGTAATAACATTATTTACCCAAGCTCCCTCAGTAAGTACATCTACTCTTAAAATCCCCATGTCAATGCCATCCATATGATACCAGAAACTAAACTCTGGTTGAATCGTATTTGTTAGGTCAAAACACGGTGAAATAACCTGAGATTCAGCACCCGTGCAACCACCTGAGGCTTCAGAATAAATATATTTTCCAGTGCTTGTTCCCGGATTGTGATCTGTAGATGGTCCAGTGTTGTTAGATGGAGTTCCTCCTATATCTGTTCTCATATCATGATCATCTACCGAATTGTTGGGCATATTAGTCCATCCGTTATTTAATGAACATGAAGTAGAACCACAATTATTTGCGGTATTACAAACTATAAAAGTTTCAAAATCGAAGTTATAAGGTGTTGTAAAACTAATGCTATTGTAAACATTAAGCATTGTTGAAATGGAATCATTTGCTGGATTATCATCATTTGGCAATTGGGCTGCAACACTTATAGTTTTCGAACCTGGAGTTAACAATATAGAATCTTTAAAAGAGAAAAAGCTAAATGAATTTGGACTCAATGGACCTGGAATAGTATCAGTGTAGGTATTACCATTCGCATATAAATTGATTGGAACATTTATTAAGGTTGAATCTCCAGCATTATTAACTACTATTTTTACTTCAGCTTTGCTCACATTACAGGAGGGTATATAGTCAATATTTGGAGTGTTGAATTGTGTGATATTAATATCGTAAGGAAGTGGACAATTGTGAATTTGATTTGGTAGTTGGAATGCAACATTTCTTCTACTTTCTATTCCATTGCCAATGGCTTTTATACTAAACCAATTTTCATTAGCTAGATTTAAATTGTATAGCGTAAAATTAGTTGTAGTAGAAGTTCCAATTGAATCCATATACCTATTACCTAACTGATAAATTATATATGAAGTAGCTCCAGTTGTTGGACTCCATCTCAACCTAACTGAGTCGGGACAGATAAAATCTACAGAAAAATTGCTTACTTGATTCATAATCGAAAATGGATATTCCGATTGACCGGTAATACCATTTCGTGTAATTCTTACTAGAACATCACCACTTGTAATATTGGGAACTGACCAGTTGTGATACCTTCTTGTACCGCCAACAGTTGCAATATTATTCCAACTTTGTCCATTGTTTGATGAATACTGCAAGGTGAAATTCCCAGTTCCGTCAACAGCATCCCATCGAATTGTCTCTGTTTCTCCAGGTACAAAAGATTCTCCTCCTGAAGGGTATGTTACCTCTATGCTATCAGTTCTCGTTTCCCACAGTAAAAAGTATTTCTGCGGACCTTGCGGAATAGCAGACCCATTAACAACAACGGTATATGTTCCTGTAGGCACTGTGTCAAGTGTTACTTGTTCAACATTATTTAAATCATCAACTCCTCTAACTGCCGGGCTATTTAGTGAACTTGCATTTGGACTTGGATTAAGTACCCATGGTCTAATACTGTCTCCATTTGGAGTTACTAAGCGAATATCGATGTCATTTACCAATGCTTTTGAAGCGGTAGTAGAGCCCTCATAGTCGGTCCAGTATACCATTACACGCAATTGTTCTAAATTTTGAGTAACTGAAATGTTATGCGTGTTTTGACCATTTTGGCTAATCGTTGAACTTGTATATCTGTTTTCTTCAAGAAGTTTCATGGCTCTATGAACGTTCACTCTGCCCCATCCATAGAAAAAGTCTGGACCTCTGTTTCCTAAATCACGAGCCGTATTTAACATAGCTGATTTGATAAGACCTGATTCAGGGTCATTTCCACCATTCAAATCTCTATAGCCATGGTACATTTGTGCGGCTAATCCTGCAATTCCTGGTGCAGCAGCTGAAGTTCCACCTCCTGGTGCATAAGTGTTATTTGGGTCTGTAGAAATTTGATTTGTTCCGTTTGCACAGATATCGGGTTTGATTCTTCCATCTTCGGAAGGTCCGCGACTACTAGAAGATGTTAATGCACTCTGATATTCTAAGTTACCAGTAGCGATTACATTTTTACCTTGTTTACGACCTCCTGTTATCGTTCCCCATGGAGTTCCTGCGCCGTAACCGCAATTTGAACTTGCACTATTTCCTGCTGAAAATACATGAAGTAACTCTGGATTTTGTCTTACTTGTTGGTCAATTCCTCTTGCTGTATTTTCATAGGAATTACAACCTTGACTATATGAAGTAGAGGTTATTACAACACCTCTACTATTGTAGTTGGTAACTGCACCACTTATATGTGGGTAGCCAGAAATATCATAGTAATGCAAATATGCACCTGTTGCCATTCCTCTGTATCTGGGATCTAGATTTCCGCTTCCAACAGCTATTCCACTAGTCATATCACCGTGAGTTCCACGGTCGGTGGTTGTATATTGAGTAACTCTACCTGTAAAGTCAATATGAGGTCCAATATTTCCATCATCTGCAATTGCAATACTTACTCCTGTGCCATCATATTTTCTTCCAAGGGGATGGTCTGAATCTAATTTATTTCCTCTGTGTAAACTTCTTGCTCTAGTGTCTTCTTTTTCTGGAGGAGCAGGCACAAAGTCAGCAAATTTTACAAAAGGCAACGCAATTAATTGGTCTATCTGGCTTTTATTGATTCTTATTGAAAGGAATTCGTGACTTGGGTCATTTTCAATGATAGTTGCTCCAAATTGGATCAATTCATTTGTAGTAGCCTCATAATTTACATTCAAGTGAATTGCAATGCTTAAATCAATTCGATTGTCACCTTGATCAGCCCAATCTGGAAATTCTCTATTGGCTAGCCTCAACGCAGTTTTATGCTTTACTAAATAGGGTGTGATTGATCGTATGTTTAAATCTTGTATGCTTTTTGAAGAGTTTGAATTACTATATGCTAAGAATGCGTAATTCGGAATAAATTCTAAAAGCTGAATCCCTTCCTGTTCAATTAATTGCTTTTCTTCTGAAGTTGGAATCTGATTAAACTGCACAATAGCATATCCATCATTGAAATGGCTGTTTGTCAAAACACTAACTTCTAGATTAGGATCAAGGGCTAGTGGAGTTTCATCACCACTTTTTAGCTTTAAAGTATAGTTTTTAGTATTTGCATTTAAAGGAACAATAAATGCGATAGAAAGAAAAAGTAGTAAGAATCTCATCAATTTCATGCTTCAATTTTTAGTGGAAGTTAAAATTACTTAAAGAATCTCAGCAATCTTAACTTAAGCGAAACATGAATCGAAGAATAATGTTTTTTAAAACAATTTTTTGATAAGCAAATAGCACATTAGAAGCCAAGGACTTCCATGAAGTAAAAAGTCAAACCAATCCATTGCAGTCATTCCGTTCGCTCCTCCCAAAATCCATTTTAGTTTACCCCATATGTGCGGTTCGGGGAAAAATGGGGCTAAACCTAGACTTAAGCATAATAATAGTGCGGTACTAATATTTAGAATTGGTTTTTTATCAGCCATTTTTTATTGGGCATTCCAGGCTTTCATTCCACCTTTTAAGTCAATTATAAATTTGAACCCCTTTTCTTCTAGATAGTTTGCAGCACGAGCACTTCTGCCACCAACAGCACAGTATACAAAAACCACCTTATTTGGGTCTAATGCCGCAATTTGATTTTCAAATTCATCTCCCATGATATTGTAATTCAATGCACCATCAATATGGCCTTGCTGATATTCTTGAGGAGTTCTAACGTCGATTAAATAAAAATCTTCAGTAGCATCCATTTGCTCTTGAAACGCTTTTGGGCCTTTCAATTCTTTTGTGATTTCAGCATTTTGTGAAACCCCTGTGCAAGCAAATAAAAATAAGGTGATCGAAAAAAGCAATATTCTCATAGTAAGATGATTTTAGTTAGATGCGTTCCATGCCTGAATACCACCTTCTAAATTGAAGGCATTTAATCCAAGCTTTTCCATAAACTGGCAAGCAGAAGCACTTCTAGCACCAGAACGACAATAAACGTAGTAATCTTGGTCTTTAGCCAAATCCATCACTTTTGCAGGGAAAGCTTGATCCATGATGTTTAAGTTAATTGAGTTTTCAATATCGCCTTCCATTTTTTCTTCGGGAGTTCTAACATCAATAATTACTGCCTTAGGGTTGTCACTGATTTCGTTTTTAAACTCTTGTACATTAAGATTTTTCATTTTCTATTCCTTTAAAATTAAAAAACATATTTGCCCAAATTATTTTTGATAGGGCATAGTATAGTGGTGTAAGCAATAGTAAAAAGACGCCTACTAAAATGATAAAATTCCAAAACTCCATTTCAACTCCAAGAACAAGGCTCGCTACCCAAAAAGTGACCACATGTGCTACTCCAAGTGCATAGGAAACATACATGGCACCATAGTAAAAACCAGGCTCTAATGATAATCGTCTATCACAATTAGGACAGCGATCATGGTTTGCCGACATGTTTTTAAAGTCATAGGGGTTTTTCGATTTAAAGAAATCTCCCTCATGACAATGTGGGCACTTAAAGTTGAATATGCTGTATAATTTTTTCCCTTTTTCTAACCAAGCCATAGCCTTTAATTATAAGATACAAATTTAAGGCAGTTGAGTTAACGCAAGGGTAACATATGTTACAATTATCTTAAAATTCTTGATGATTATTTTACAGTATCGAAAAGTATAATTAATAGCTTGATTATTAATTTGATAAAAAGATAATTGATGAAAAAAATACTAGAGAATTTAGTGCTCCAACTTTTTCTACTCAAGCTAAAGTCATTTTATACTAGCCTGCATTAAAAATGGGAAATACTCGTAAAAGAAAGGTAGAGCTAGTAGTTATTTCTGATGTTCATTTAGGGACAAGAGGAAGTAATGCGAAAGAGTTATTGCAATACATGCGAAGCATAAAACCAGAAACTGTAATCTTAAATGGAGACATTGTAGATATATGGCAGTTTAAAAAGAGCTACTTCCCAAAAAGCCACATGCAGGTAATTAAGCAAATTACTTCTTGGATGGCCAAAGGGGTAAAGGTGTATTATGTAACAGGAAACCACGATGAAATGCTACGAAAGTTTGTAGGATTTAAAATGGGTTCATTGCGGATTGTAAATAAGGTAGTTTTAAAGTTAGATGGTAAAAAAGCTTGGTTCTTTCATGGGGATGTATTTGATGTTACCATGCAACATTCAAAATGGCTAGCTAAGCTTGGGTCTGTTGGTTATGATTTGTTGATTATACTGAATCGATTGGTAAATCAGATTTCCAAACGAATGGGAAGAGGTAAAATATCACTATCTAAGAAAATTAAAAATAGCGTTAAGTCTGCTGTGAAATTCATAAACAATTTTGAGCAAGTAGCAGCTGATATTGGCATTGAAAATGATTATGATTATGTGGTTTGTGGGCACATACACCAACCTGAAATGAAGTCATTTTCAAATAATCAGGGCAGCATTTTATATTTAAATTCTGGTGATTGGGTTGAGAATCTAACAAGCTTAGAGTTTAATAAAGGAAAGTGGAGTATCTATAAATACGACCCTAGTCATTACTCATTAGAATTGGCTTTTAAAAATGAATCTGATAGCAATAAGGAGTTATTTAATCAAATGGTAGAGGAGTTTAAATTATTAAGCAAAGTCGCTCAATGAAAATTTTATATGCCATACAAGGAACAGGAAATGGTCACATTTGTCGAGCGACAGAAGTAATTCCACATCTTCAAAAATATGGTGAAGTAGATATTTTAGTAAGTGGAATTCAAGCCGATTTAGATTTACCCTTTAAGGTAGACTTTGCTTTTAAAGGAATGAGCTTTGTGTTTGGTAAACGTGGAGGAATCGATTTAATCAATACCTACATGAAAAATCACATCAATCGCTTTGTTGCTGAAGCTAAAAAGGTGCCTGTAGAAAACTACGATTTGATTTTAAATGACTTTGAACCGCTTTCTGCATGGGCAGCTTACTTTAAAGGAAAACCATGTATTGGATTAAGTAATCAATGTGCTATAAAGGAAGAACCTGAGGCAAAATCAATTAATGAAGACCTAATTGGAAAGTTTATTATAAACCACTACGCACCCACAACATCAGAGTATGGGTTTCACTATCAACCTTATGCTCCTCATATATTTACCCCATTGATTCGAAGTGATGTGAGAAACCTCAAAGTGAGTGATTTGGGACATTACACAGTGTATTTGCCTTCTTATGATGATAAGCGAATCATTAAAAAGCTATCACTTATTAAAAATGTTGAATGGCAAGTCTTTTCTAAGCATAGTAAAAAAGCGTATTCTTTAGAAAATGTGCACATTCGACCCATTCAAAATAATCAGTTTTTAGAAAGTATTGCAAGCTCAAGCGGAGTGCTTTGTGCAGCAGGTTTTGGTACTACAAGTGAAGCGCTATTCTTGGGTAAAAAACTATTGGTTATTCCACAAAGGCAACAATATGAACAAATGTGCAATGCTTTAGCGCTAAAAAAAATGGGAGTAAAAATTGTAAAACACCTTCGAAAAAAACATATTCCAAAAATTGAAGACTGGGTACTTCATGGGAAAGCCATAAAAGTTAACTACCCAGATCAAACTGAATTGATAATTGAAACGATTATAAATAATGAGTTTCATGCGAGCGATAATTACTTGAATTATTTAACCAATACTCAATTTGATATTGCTGATTAATGTCTCAGTTCTCTAGATTGGATTTAGGTGATGAATTTAAATGGGGAGTTTCTACTTCAGCATTCCAAACAGAAGGTACTCATAATAAAGATGGGAAAGGACCTAGTATTTGGGATGATTTTTCGAAGAAAAAGGGAGCCATTAAACACAATGAACATGCTCGGAAAGCAACAAAGTTTTTAACGAATTATCAGGAAGATTTAGACATGGTTAAATGGATGGAAATAGAGAATTTCCGTTTTTCCATTGCTTGGTCTCGCATTTTTCCTGAAGGTATCGGAAAAGTCAATCAGAAAGGAGTTGACTTTTACAATCAATTAATTGACTATTGTTTGTTGTTAGGAATTAAACCTTGGGTTACCTTGTATCATTGGGATTTGCCGTTACGATTAGAAGAGAAAGGTGGCTGGCGGAATAGAGATGTGGTTAATTGGTTTTTAGAATATATTGAGTTTTGCATTAACACTTTTGGTGATCGAGTTGAAAATTGGATGGTTTTAAATGAACCAACAGCATTTACTGGCTTAGGCTATTTTATGGGAATTCATGCACCAGGCAAAAAAGGACTTAAAAACTTTCTACCTGCGATGCATCACGCAGCCTTAGCAAATGCCGAAGGTGGTAGAATGATAAAATCACTGAATCACAAGCTTAATGTTGGTACTACCTTATCGCTATCGCCCATAGAACCTTTTAAACAAAAAGAATCAAATTATTTAGCGGCCAATAGAGTAGATGCTTTACTCAATAAACTGTACTTAGAGCCATTACTTGGATTGGGGTATCCCTTAGAAATTTTACCTGCCTTTTCTAAAGTAGAAAAGTATATGACTACAAATGATGAGGAAAAGTTGAAATTTAACTTTGACTTTATTGGAGTGCAGAATTATAGTCGAGAAGTGGTATCTTTTTCTTGGTTAACTCCAATTGTTAAAGCAAAGCTTATTTCTGCCAAGAAAAGAGGAGTAGAAAGAACCGCTATGGGCTGGGAATATTCACCAAATGCTATCTACACCATATTAAAGAAGTTAAATGAATATGAAATTATCCCTCCAATTATAATTACGGAGACTGGTTTAGCATTGGAAGATCAATTAGATGATGAATACAAAGTAAAGGACCAAAGACGAATCGAGTTTTTGGAAAATAGTATTCAAAGTGTTTTAAAAGCAAAAAGGGAAGGGGTTAAGGTTGATGGTTATTTTGTTTGGTCGTTAACTGATAATTTTGAATGGGCCGAAGGCTACAGACCCCGATTTGGCTTACTACATGTTGATTATAAGACACAAAAAAGAGTCCCTAAGGACTCTGCCTTTTGGTACAAAAAATTCTTAACAACTTAATAACCTGCTTTAGATTTAGTCTCTAAAGATGCATTTTCATCAAAGTAAAGTGTTTGAAGTTCTCCATCTTTATTCTGAAGTTGTAAAATGTAAGATGTTTGTCCTGTGCTATTACTTCTCGTATAGTATTCAATAACATCCCAGTGTTTTTGAGATGTTTTACTTTTTGCTTCTATCAATTTTTGAGGTGCTTCATTCCAATCTTTTAGAACTCTACGTTCTGTATATAAGCCAGCTTGGTTAAAACGTTCAAAGTACCAATGGTTATCCCATTTAAATTTAGCTTCAAATCGGTCTCTAAAGCTCCTCCATTCAGGATTTTTAATAGTTGGATACATTTCTTCAAAAGTGCTTATCACTTCAGCGGGAACTGATTCATTTTTTACTTTTTCAAAGGCATCTTTCGTCTGTGTAAATCCATTAATAGTTAATGTTAAAATAAAAATAGTTATTAAGTAATTTTTCATAATAAATTGCTGGTTGTTAACTATTTAATTAACAGCCAAAAGCTATAAAAGTTCATTAGCCACATTGGCAAGCTCAGATCTTTCTCCTTTTTCTAAGGTAACATGGGCATAAAGTTTATTACCCTTTACGCGGTCAATTAAATAGGATAAACCATTGCTATGTTCATCAAGGTATGGCGTATCAATTTGATTAATGTCACCCGTGAATATCATCTTTGTATTTTCTCCCGCTCTAGTAATGATGGTTTTTATTTCATGAGGAGTTAGATTTTGGGCCTCATCAACAATGAATATAATGTCAGATAAGCTTCTTCCTCTTATATACGCTAATGGAGTAATGACAATCTTTTCATTCTTCTGCATTTCGCTAATTTGCTTATGCTTTTTATCCATTTCACTAAATTGGTTTTTGATAAATTTCAAATTATCCCAAAGAGGCTCCATGTAAGGATTGATTTTGTCTTTAATGTCTCCAGGCAAGTATCCAATATCTTTGTTGCTTAAAGGTACAATTGGGCGAGCTAGTATGATTTGTTTGAAGTTTCTTCTTTGTTCAATAGCGCCGGCTAAAGCCAATAAGGTTTTTCCGGTTCCGGCTACCCCTTGAATGGTAAGGAGTTTAATATCAGGGTTTAATATAGCATGCAAAGCAAAAGCTTGTTCCGCATTTCTGGGTACTATTCCGTAGGCCGAAATCTTTTCTACACGTTCAAGTCTTTTTTCAATAGGGTTAAAAAAAGCAAGACTCGAAGCTTTCCCATTTTTTAAAATATAATAATGGTTGTTTTGCTCTTGATTTTGGAGAAAGCCATAATCCTCAAGGAAGCCTTTGTCATAAATCTCTTTAATAACTTCTGAAGGGAGGTTTTCAATTTGTTTCTTACCCAAGTGCAAGTCACTTACATCTTTTACTTTTCCCGTGTTATAGTCTTCCGCTGGCAAGCTAAGTGCTTTAGCTTTGATTCTTAAATTAATGTCCTTGGTTACAAGAATAACTTTTTTGTCTTTTTCTTCTTCTTGTAGGCTTAAAGCAGCGTTCAATATTTTATGGTCTGCTTTTCTATCATCGAATATCTTCTCAGCATTTACCTTATTACTAGGGCTATTCATGATGATTTTAAACTTAGATCCATTTTTGTCTAATGGAATCCAATCTTGCAAGGTATGTTCAAGTGATAGCTTGTCTACAATTCTGGTAAATTCTCTCGCCTCAAAGTTTTTGGTATCGTTTCCTCGCTTAAAATTGTCAAGTTCTTCTAAAACAGTTATTGGAATAGCAATGTCATTATCTTCAAAATTTAAAAATGAGTTATGGTCATGAATAATTACAGAAGTATCTAACACGTAGATCTTTTTCAAAGATTTTTTCTTTCTAGGCATGAAGTATGGATTTTTTGTAGTTCAAGGAAGTAAGATATAAGTTGTAATAAATGTAAATTCTATATCAACTTAATTTACTCACCTAGAATAAAGAAATCAACTTTTGCCTATTGATAAGTTTCTGAAAGTATTAAGATTAACTTAACAATTGCTTACTTTTTAGATAGTTCAAAATGGAGGTTGTTGCTCCTGAATGATTGGCTACATAAGCTTCGTTTTTACTTGAAACTTCTTTTCGTAATTCAGATTGTTCTATGAGCTTTGTAATTGCTTTTTCAAAGGTTTGGTAATCTTTTACAGGAAATCCACCTCCAGTTGCAATTAGATCATTAATTTCTTTAAAGCGCTTGTAGTTTGGGCCAAATAAAACAGGAAGTCCATAAACTGCAGCTTCTACCGTATTGTGAACACCGGATCCAAAGCCACCTCCTATAAAGGCAATATGTCCATAACGGTATATTTTAGATAGAAGACCAAATGAGTCAATCACTAAAGTCTGTTTATTTGAAATGTCAGTCGCCTGATCTTTTTCAGACCAGAAAAAAGTGGAATTGAAGTGGGAGCGGATATAATCTAATTGACCTTGTTCAATGTTATGCGGCGCTATAATCAATTTCAAGTCAGGGAATTTTTTTGAGATTTTTAGGGAAAACTCAATTTCTTTATCCCAAGCGCTGCCAACAATTAAACATAAATTATTACTTACAAATTCTAATAGTGTAGGCTCTGAAAAAGGGGTGTTTGCAATTTCAACTACACGGTCAAAACGGCTATCTCCTGTAACCGTAGAATTTTGATAGCCAATTTGCTTAAGAAGTACTTTAGAGGTTTCGTCTTGAACAAAGAAATGAGTAAAAACTTGAAGCTTTTTAGCAAACCACTTGCCATAGAATTGGAAAAACTGTTGTTGTTTCCAGAAAATACCTGAAACTAAAAAACATGGAATCTCCTGTTTTTTTAGCTCGTTTAAGTAGTTAAACCAAAACTCGTATTTCACCATAAGTACCAGTTGTGGTTTTACCATTTTGATAAACCTTTTTGCATTTTGCATACTATCAATTGGTAAATAGCAAACCAAGTCAACTTGATTGTAATTCTTTTTTACTTCATAGCCTGAGGGGGAGAAAAATGTTAAAAGAAGAAAGGCATTTCTTTCGTCTTCTCTTAATTTTTCAATTAATGGTCTTGCTTGTTCAAATTCACCTAATGAAGCACAGTGGATCCAAATCGTTTTTTTTGAGGAATCTAATTGTTGTGAAAGTTTTTGAAAAATGTTTTTCCTGCCATGTACAAATGACTTTGCTTTACTGTTAAAGAATGAAGCAATTTTAAATGCGCTAGCTAAGAGAAATATGAAAAATTGATATAGTAGCCACATTTAAATAGGAAAATTAGTAATAGTAAAACTCTTCAGATGCTCTGCTTTTAAATGGAATTGCCCATCCCATTTTTATCCCATATAAAAAGTCAAACTTATCTCCTTTATCAAATTGTTGTGTATCGTAATTATAAAGTCTTCTATTCTTGGTATATGCTTCTTGAATTTCTAATCCTATGTAGAAATTGAGAAGGTTTTTCATGCCAAAATGTTGATAGCCAATAAACTGCCTTAAGGCTAAGCCTGTGTGCAGTCTGTCATACCCTTTTTGCATTTCTTCGCTCAATTGAAAAACATCCCCATCACGATAGTCAATTTTTATTTTGTGCTGAAAGTAGCCAATGCCTGCTTGAAGAAGTAAGCCAGAGTTTTTGTTCCTACTTTCAAAATGAAACAGCCTGCCAACTGACGTGTAAATAGATAGTCCTCTCTGTTCTAAAGAAACTTTAACAAGCTCACCATCAGAGTCTGTGGCATCTCCGGCTTCATTCAGTATGTCATCCAAAAGGCCTCTACTTTTAACTCTTCTGCTAAAGTGATATCCAGCTTCAACTTCAAAAGTCCATCCTGACTTCAATTTTAGGCCAAATGCTCCACCTGCAACATTCGAGTTAGCGTATCGATCTTCAAAATCCCCTGCAGGGAATAACATGCTGTATTGAAACCGGATATATGGAATGCTTTCGGAATTATTTAAAGTTGAATCTTGACCCTTTGCAACTGCAAGCATATTAACAAAAAAGACAATGAATATAAACTTGTGGTTAATCCTTATCATAAGACGAAATTACCAATTGTTTTTAAGGTTAAACTTCAATAAAAGACCTATATTCGCAGCCCATAATTAAAGTGTTGAATATGCGAGATATTCAGATGGTTGACTTGAAAAGCCAGTATCTAAAAATCAAGTCGGAAGTTGACAGTAGAATACAAGAAGTAATTGAGTCTGCTGCTTTTATTAATGGTCCCGAGGTTAAACGATTTCAAAGCGAATTAGAAGAATATTTAGGTGTTAAGCACGTAATTCCTTGTGCTAATGGAACAGATGCTTTGCAAGTTGCTTTAATGGCTTTGGGCTTAAGGCCAGGTGATGAAGTAATAACTACTACCTTCACCTTTGTAGCAACAGCTGAGGTGATTGCTTTATTAGGCTTACGTCCAGTTTTAGTTGATGTTGATTTGGATACCTACTTAATATCTACTTCAGATATTGAAAGTGCGATCACAGAAAAGACGAAAGCAATTATTCCTGTGCACCTTTTTGGGCAATGTGCCAATATGGATGCGGTTTTACAAATTGCGAAGAAAAATGGGCTTAAGGTGATAGAGGATGCTGCTCAATCTATAGGTGCTAGCTACACTTTTAGAGATGGTACAAAGATGCAATCTGGCACGATGGGTGACTTTGGAACCACCTCCTTTTTTCCTTCCAAAAATTTAGGATGCTATGGAGATGGAGGAGCACTTTTTACCAATAACGATGACTTAGCAGAAAAGGCTAGGATTATTGTAAACCATGGTATGAAAGTGAGGTATTATCATGATGAAATTGGGGTAAACTCAAGATTAGATAGTATTCAGGCAGCAGTTTTAAGTGCTAAACTTGTTGAGCTGGATAATTATACTGAGGCAAGACGCAATGCAGCTTCTGCTTATGATGTAGCTTTTGAAAGCGTTGATGAAATAGAAACTCCTAAGAGGGTTGAGAATAGCCGGCATGTTTTTCATCAGTATACCATGAGAATCACAAATGGGAATAGGGATGGATTGCAGAAGCATTTGATGGAGTCAGGAATTCCTGCAATGATATATTATCCAGTGCCATTGCATCAGCAAAAGGCCTATCAGGATGATCGATATTCGGAAGGTTCATTCCCTAAGTCGGAACAATTGGCCAAGGAAGTAATTGCCTTGCCAATGCATACAGAATTAGATAGCGAACAGCTTTCATATATAACAAATCAAGTAAAAGAATTTTTCAAAAAATAAGATAGATGAAAATTGCAGTAGTTGGAACAGGGTATGTTGGTTTAGTAACAGGAACTTGTCTAGCAGAAACAGGAAACGATGTTATTTGTGTTGACATTGATGAAGAAAAAGTAAAGAAAATGCAGAATGGCTTGGTGCCTATTTATGAGCCGCATTTAGATGTCATTTTTGAGAGAAATATTAAGCAAAATAGACTTTCATTTACCACCAATTTAAAAGAGGCGGTAAAAGATGCGACCATTATTTTTCTTGCACTTCCGACTCCTCCAGATGAAGATGGTTCAGCTGACTTATCTTATGTTTTAGGCGTAGCCGATGAGCTCGGAAAAATTATTGAAGATTATAAAGTTATAATAGATAAAAGTACTGTGCCTGTTGGAACGGCTGAAAAAGTGACGAATGCCGTTGCAAAACACGCAAAAGTAGACTTTGATGTAGTTTCTAACCCAGAGTTTTTAAGAGAAGGTTTTGCGGTAGATGACTTTTTAAAGCCAGATCGGGTAGTAATTGGAACGAATTCAACACGTGCAAGAAAGATATTAGAAGAATTATACAAGCCGTATGTTCGACAAGGGAATCCAATTTTGTTTATGGATGAAAAGTCAGCCGAGCTAACTAAATATGCTGCGAATGCATTTTTGGCTACTAAAATTACTTTCATGAATGAAATTGCTAATTTCTGTGAAAAGGTAGGTGCTGATGTAGATGCAGTTAGAGTGGGGATAGGTTCAGATACCAGAATTGGAAAGCGATTCTTATTTCCAGGAATAGGGTATGGAGGAAGTTGTTTCCCAAAAGATGTACAAGCATTAGCAAAATCGGGAAAAGAAGAAGGCTATGATTTTAAGATTTTAGAATCTGTAATGGAGATAAATCAAAAGCAAAAAACGGCCCTTATTCCAAAAATTTTAAATCATTTTGATGGAGACATCAAAGGAAAAAAGGTTGCTCTTTGGGGATTAGCTTTTAAACCTGATACAGATGATATTAGAGAGGCTCCAGCTTTATATCTCATAGATGAACTTTTGAATCATGGAGCAACCATTTCTGCTTTTGATCCTGAAGCTATGAGTAATGTTCAAGCTAAATTGGGAGATAAGATAAATTTTGCACTTAGTGCTTATGATGCTTGCGAAGGAGCAGATATGTTAGTAATTGCCACAGAATGGTCTGCATTTAGAACACCGGATTTTAAGAAACTTAATGAGAAGTTAAGCCAAAAGCTAATATTTGATGGGCGTAATTTATATGACTTGAAGCAAATGGAAGAAGAAGGGTATACCTACATCAGTATCGGAAGAAATTCTGTAAAAGCCTAAGCATGAAAAGGGTACTAATAACAGGTGCTGCTGGTTTTTTAGGTTCTCACCTTTGTGACCGATTTATTAAAGAGGGTTATGAAGTGGTTGGAATGGATAACTTAATAACTGGTAACATTAAAAATTTAGAACATCTCTTTCCATTAGAGCAGTTTGAATTTTATAATCATGACGTTTCAAACTTTGTTCATGTTGCCGGTAAAATTGATTACATCTTACATTTTGCTTCTCCGGCTAGCCCAATAGATTATCTAAAAATTCCTATTCAAACACTTAAGGTTAGCTCTTTAGGTACACATAACTTGCTTGGTTTAGCTAAAGCGAAAAAGGCAAAGATTTTAGTTGCCTCAACTTCTGAAGTTTATGGAGACCCATTAGTTCATCCACAAAAAGAGTCATATTGGGGTAATGTTAATCCCATTGGCCCAAGAGGGGTTTACGACGAAGCTAAGCGATTCCAAGAAGCAATTACCATGGCTTACCATACATTTCATGGATTAGAAATAGCTATTGTAAGAATTTTTAATACCTATGGCCCAAGAATGAGGCTAAATGATGGAAGAGTTTTGCCAGCATTTATTGGACAAGCGTTAAGAGGGGAGGATTTGACTGTGTTTGGTGATGGTTCTCAAACACGATCATTTTGTTATGTAGATGATTTAGTTGAAGGGATTTATAGATTGCTGCAAAGTGATTATGCCGAACCAGTTAATATTGGAAATCCAGATGAAATTACAATTCTTGACTTTGCAAAAGAAATTATAAGGCTTACAGGAACAAAGCAGAAAATCATTTTTAAAGATTTGCCCAAAGACGACCCCATGCAAAGACAACCAAATATATCAAAGGCAAAAAGCCTCTTGAATTGGGTGCCAAAGGTTGATCGAAAGGAAGGCTTAAAAATTACCTATGATTACTTTAAAAGCTTAACTGAAGAGGATTTGTATAAAAAAGAGCATAATGACTTTTCTAAATACATCAGAAAGTAATGTCTTATTTTGCACACCAATCCGCTGTAATTGATGAAGGTTGCCAAATTGGTGATGGAACCAAAATCTGGCATTTTACCCATATCATGCCAAATTCAAGAATTGGTCAAAATTGTAATATTGGTCAAAACTGTGTGATTTCACCTGATGTGGTGTTAGGTAATAATGTGAAAGTTCAAAACAATGTTTCAATCTACACAGGTGTTATTTGCGAAGATGATGTGTTTTTAGGACCCTCTATGGTTTTTACAAATGTTTTAAATCCTAGAAGTGCTGTTAATAGAAGATCTGAATATCAAAAGACTATCGTTAAAAAAGGAGTGAGTATAGGAGCTAATGCAACAATCGTTTGTGGCATTGAATTAGGAGAGTACTCATTCATTGGAGCAGGTGCAGTGATAACCAAGTCTGTAAAACCTTTTGCTTTAATGCTTGGGAATCCGGCAAGGCAAGTAGGGTGGATGAGTGAATTTGGACATCGTCTAGCTTTCGATACTTCCAATATTGCAGTTTGCCCAGAAACGAATGATAAATATAAATTAGAAAACAATTATTTAAATAAAATTTAAAATGTCCATTTACCAGAATATTTTAGAAGGCAAAGAAAAAATTGCTGTTATTGGATTGGGGTATGTTGGTCTCCCAATAGCACTGGCGTTTGCTAGAAAAGTTAGTGTTATAGGATTTGACATCAATCAAGAAAGGGTAGAAATGATGAAAAATAGCATTGACCCGAGCGAAGAATTAGGACCCGAAGCTTTTGTTGGTTGTGATATAAAGTTTACTGCAAATCAAGATGATTTAAAAGAGGCAACTTTTTATGTTGTGGCAGTACCAACTCCTATAGACCAACATAATTTACCAGATTTGAAGCCCTTGCTTTCTGCTTCAAAAACGGTTGGCAAAGTGCTAAAAAAAGGAGATTATGTTGTTTTTGAATCTACAGTTTATCCAGGCTGTACTGAAGAAGATTGTATTCCGGTTTTAGAAAAGTTAAGTGGATTAAGCAGAGAGGATTTTTCAATTGGTTATTCACCTGAAAGAATTAATCCGGGAGACACAAAGCATACATTAGAGAATGTGGTAAAGGTAGTTTCAGGAGACACTGAAACATCATTGGAAGAAATTGCAAAAGTTTATGAGCTTGTTGTAGATGCAGGTGTTCATAAAGCAGATACCATTAAAGTGGCTGAAGCGGCAAAAATTATAGAGAATACACAAAGAGATGTTAACATTGCTTTAATCAATGAATTATCCATTATCTTTAATAAAATGGATATTAATACATATGATGTACTTAGAGCGGCTGGAACAAAGTGGAACTTTTTAAACTTTCAACCTGGTTTAGTTGGTGGCCATTGTATTGGAGTTGATCCTTATTATTTGACCTACAAAGCAAAGGAGTATGGCTATCATGCTCAAATTATTAATTCAGGAAGGTCTGTGAACGATGGAATGGGAGCTCATATTGCAGGAAGAATAGTTAAAGGAATTGTTTCGGCTTTTAATAAAAGTGATGGAGCTAAAGTATTAGTTATGGGTGCCACATTTAAAGAAAATGTGAGTGATATCCGAAATTCAAAGGTGGTTGATGTGATTAATGAATTAAAATCATTTGGTTTAGAGGTTGATGTTACTGACCCTCATGCCTCATCAGATGATTTAAAGAAGCATTATGGTTTTTCATTAATTGACGAAATAGGTTCGGATTACCATGCGGTCTTAGTTGCTGTTAATCACACACCTTATCTAGAATATGATGAGTCCTTTTTTGAAAGTATATTAAAAAAAGAAGGCTTCGTTTTCGATGTTAAAGGATGTCTTAAAAATCAGCTTTCAACACTAAAATATATGAGTTTATAATGGGTTTTAAAAAAAGTATATTAATCACAGGTGGAGCCGGTTTTATTGGTTCTCATGTCGTTCGATTATTCGTAAATAAATATCCAAATTATCGTATTGTTAACTTCGATAAGTTAACTTATGCTGGTAATCTTGAAAATCTCAGCGACGTTGACTCTAAGTCAAATTATGAATTTGTAAAAGGAGATATTACGGTAGAGGCAGATGTAAGGAAAGCATTTGACAAGTTTGAAATAGATTCGGTTATTCACCTTGCGGCAGAGTCCCATGTTGACCGCTCAATTTCTAATCCACTAGAGTTTATTAAGACTAACATTAATGGGACAGCTTGTCTTATGAATGTAGCAAAAGAAATGTGGGGAGAGCAGATGAAGGAAAACCTTTTTTACCATGTGTCAACTGATGAGGTTTATGGTACCTTGGGTGAAACAGGCTATTTTACTGAAGAAACCCCCTATGACCCTAGAAGTCCTTATTCTGCATCTAAAGCCAGTTCCGATCATTTAGTTCGAGCTTATTATCATACATATGGCTTGCCAGTTGTTATCTCAAATTGCTCTAATAATTATGGAGCTAATCAATTTCCAGAGAAGTTAATTCCATTGTTTATCAATAATATTAAAAACAATAAAGATTTACCGGTTTATGGTAAAGGCGATAACGTTCGGGATTGGTTATGGGTTAATGATCATGCACAAGCGATTGATGTTATCTTTCATAAAGGCAAAGTTGGAGAAACCTACAATATTGGAGGAAATAATGAATGGCAAAACATTGACTTAATAAAAGCAATGTGCAAGATTATGGATCAAAAGTTAAATCGTGAAGAAGGAACTTCAGAAAAGCTAATAACCTATGTAAAAGATAGAGATGGACATGACAAGCGTTATGCAATAGATGCTACTAAAATTAAGAACGAGCTTGGTTGGGAGCCTTCCATTAACTTTAGCAAAGGGCTTGAAATAACCATAGATTGGTATTTAGACAATGAAGATTGGCTGAATAACGTTACTTCAGGAGATTATCAGAATTATTACAAAGATCAATACCAAAGTCGTTAGGAATTTATGTATGATAAACCGTTCCATAAAGCAGATCTTTCAACACTAAGTTTACTTATTACCGGTGGTGGTGGTTTTGTAGGCTCTAACTTGGTTAGTTATCTTTTAAAATATGGTGCTAAGAAGGTTCGTGTGCTTGATAATTTTGCCAATAGTGATCGAGCAAACTCAAATGCATTTCTTACCCACGACAATTATGAATTGTTAGAAGGAGATATCACAAATTATAACGATTGTTTAAAAGCCACAGATGGGATTGATTTTGTTAGTCATCAAGCTGCGCTCGGCTCTGTTCCTAGGTCTTTAAAGAATCCAATGGCTACCAATGAAGCAAATGTTGCAGGTTTTGTAAATATGGCTTCGGCTGCCAGAGAGTCAGGTGTGAAAAGAATGGTTTTTGCTAGCTCCTCGTCTGTATATGGGGATAGCAAAGAGTTACCAAAGGTGGAAAGTATTATTGGTAAGCCTTTGTCTCCTTATGCGGTAAGTAAATATACCAATGAGCTTTACGGTAAAGTATTTTTTGATAGTTATGGACAAGAACTTATTGGGCTAAGGTACTTCAATGTATTTGGACCACGACAAAGTCCGAAAGGTGCATATGCAGCAGTTATTCCATTGTTTATACAAGCTTTAAAGGAAGGCCAATCACCTTTTATAAATGGAGATGGTAGCCAAACAAGAGATTTTACATTTGTTGAAAATGCAGTTCAAGCGAATATAAAGGCCTTGTTTACTGAAAAAAGCGAAGCCTTGGGTGAAATGTTTAACGTAGCTGTTGGAGAGCGATATAGTTTGATGGATTTATTTAGTTTCTTAAAAGAAATTATGAATTCTGATATAGAAGCCACCCATAGAGAAGAGCGTGCAGGAGATATTCACGACTCTTTGGCTGATATTAGCAAAGGAAGGGAATTGTTGGGCTATAATCCGGAAGTTAAATTTAAACAAGGGCTTGAAAAAACCGTTGCATGGTTTAAGAATCATGATTTTAAGTAGATATTTTATATGAGTTGGTTAGGTAAATTATTTGGGAAGAAAGAAGCTGTGTTGGAACCAATCAACTTGGGGCAACTAAAAGTAGACTTTCATTCGCATTTAATTCCTGCCATAGACGATGGATCGAAGAGTCTGGAAGATTCTATGGAAATGCTTACTAAGTTTGAGTCTTGGGGCTATGACAAAGTCATTACAACTCCACATGTTATGTCTGACTTTTACCGAAATACTCCTGAAATAATTTTAGGAGGGAGAGATGAGGTAAGGAATGAGCTGAAGAAGAAAGGTAGTCAATTGGGCTTTGAGGCTGCTGCAGAGTATTATTTAGATGAAACACTTGAAGATAAAGTAAAAGCGAAAGAGTTACTAACTTTTGGGGATCAGCATGTCTTATTTGAATTGCCCTTTATTGCAGAATCTCCAAATTTAGCTTCCGTTATTTTTGAAATGCAAACACAAGGATATAAACCAATTTTAGCGCATCCTGAGCGCTACGGCTTTTGGTATAATGATTTTGAAAAATTTCGCGAAATGAAAGATAAAGGGGTTTTTCTACAAGTGAATATCTTATCTTTTATCGGTCATTATTCACCAGAAACACAAAAAATTGCAGAACGCTTAGTTGATGAAGACTTGATTTCATTTTTAGGAACAGATTGTCATAATCAAGGACATCAACAGTTAATTGAAATTGCTAGAACAAAGCCCTATGTGCATAAGCTGATTGAAAGCGGTAAGCTTTTAAATCATACGTTATGAACTAAATGATATTAACTTCTCGTTCTAGTTCAACCCCAAATTTTGCTTTAACCGATTGTAGAATTTGTTCAGATAATTCGTAAATATCACTACCACTAGCGTTTCCATAATTTACAAGAACTAAAGCTTGCTTTTCATGCACTCCCGCATCTCCTTTTCGATAGCCTTTCCAGCCTGCCTTTTCAATTAACCAACCAGCTGCTAGTTTTACTTCATCATTTTCAAGTGGATATGCAGGCATGTCGCCAAACTCCTGAATTAAACGCTGATAAGTAGCTTTGTTAACTATTGGATTCTTAAAAAAACTACCTGAATTACCTAGTTTTTTAGGGTCGGGTAATTTGCTTTGTCGAATTGCGATTACCGCATCGGAAATTGTTTTTGCTGAAAGTTCTGATTCTTGAACACCTTGTTTTTCCAATTCGCTTTTAATTGCCCCATAATTAATATGAAACTGTGCTTTTTTATTCAATCGAAAAGTTACATGCGTAATGAAGTACTGATTCTTATGGCTGGTTTTAAAAATGCTAGTTCTGTATCCAAATTCACAGCTTGCATTATCGAATTCTTCAATCTCACCATTTGACTTATTGACGCATTCCACATTTTCAATCACATTTTTTACTTCTACCCCGTAAGCACCAATATTCTGCATAGGACTTGCGCCAACATTTCCTGGGATTAATGATAAGTTTTCTATACCTGACCAATTGTTTTCAATCGTATAAAGTACAAACTCATGCCAATTTTCGCCTGCTCCAACTTTTAGCCAAACATGTTCTTCGTCTTCTTTTACTAGATCAATTCCCTTTATTTGGTTTTGAAGAACTAAGCCATCAAAATCTGATAGTAATAAAATATTACTTCCACCACCCAGAATTAAAATAGGCTCAAACTCAAATGCTAGCTTTTTGAAGAAATGCTGAGCATCTTCTAAATTGTTGATTGTTAAAAAGAATTTAGATTTAGCTTTAATGCCAAATGTGTTGTATTTGTCAAGTTCAAAATTTGAAAGAATATTCATGTAGGCAAATATGTAGTTTGTTTTCATTCATTTTAAAGTTCCTGAATTCATTTATTAACTTTAAATAGTTTGAAAGCTATTGTCATTTAAAAAATGCTCATTTTCGCTACTTATGCCAGCAAACAAAACCATCATAGTTTCTGTCACTACTGACCTTTCTACAGACCAGAGAGTTCAAAAAATTGCTAGTAGTTTGTCAACAAATGGTTTTGCTGTGACCCTTGTAGGAAGAAAGCGAAAGAGTAGTCTAAACTTTGCCCCAAAGGACTACCGTCAAAAGAGGTTTAACTTGTTGTGTAATAGCGGTTTTTTATTTTATGCTTGCTTTAATATTCGACTCTTTTTTTATTTATTGTTTAGTAAAGTAGACATACTCTACGCAAATGATTTAGATACCCTGCCTGCTAATTTTTTAGTCTCAAAACTGAAAAAAGTTCCGCTTATCTATGATAGTCATGAGTACTTTACCGAGGTGCCGGAATTGATTCATAGAAAAAGGGTAAAAGCTTTTTGGGAAAGTATAGAATCCTATATTTTACCAAAGTTAGATTATTGCATAACCGTTGGAGAAATGATTGCTAAGGAATACGCACAGAAATATAAAAAGGAGTTCTTGGTAGTTCGAAATTTTCCAATTAAGAATAATAAGAGTCATACTTCAAAAAAGAAGAGACAGATTATCTATCAAGGGGCTTTGAACGTAGGGCGAGGGATAGAACACGTAATTCAGGCAATGACTTTTGTTGATGAAGCGGTTTTTTTAATTGCAGGGGATGGTGACATCAAAGAGGAGTTGGTTAGCCTAAGAAATAAATTAGAGTTGCAAGAAAAAGTCAAATTTTTAGGTAGACTTTCTCCACAAGAATTAATAAAACACACTCAAGCAAGTCTATTAGGAGTTTCTTTAGAAGAAAAATTGGGTAAAAATTATACTTATGCTTTACCTAATAAGTTATTTGACTATTTAAATACTAGAACTCCAATTCTCTATTCAGATTTAATAGAGTTTAAAAAGTTAATTGGCAAGGTTGAAATTGGAGAGGAGTTAATGAGCCGCGATCCTGAAGCTATGGGAAATCAAATCAATGAAATGTTAGTTTCTAATAAATTGGATTTATGGAGTGAAAACTGTTCAGCCTTGGCTGAAAGGTTTACTTGGAGAAATGAAGAAGTTAAACTTATTCAGCTAATCAATAAAGCTTCTCAACGTGCTTAGTATTTGCATTCCGCTTTATAATTATCCAAATTATGAGTTGATTAATTCCTTATTGACTCAAATAAAATCCCAAGAAAAACCAATTGAACTAATTGTAATTGATGACGCCTCAAATATTGAGAATCGCTTAGACTTATCCAGACTTTTGTCTCCAATTCAATATATTCAGCTAAAAGAAAACGTGGGAAGAGCTAAGATTAGAAATCGATTTCTTCTCCATGCTAAGCATGATTTTCTATTGTTTATAGATGGAGATTCAAAAATCATTAAGGATGATTTTTTGATTTGTTATTTAGATGAAGTAAAGAAAGATGAAGCTGGAGTAATTTGTGGGAGAAGTCTTTATTCGAAGCAAAAACCAATCAAAGAAAATAGCTTAAGGTGGAAGTATGGAAATCAAGTCGAAGCACAAACAGTAGACTTTCGAAAGAAAAATCCCTACCGGACGTTTATGACCAACAATTTTGTGATTAGAAAAAAGCTTTTGGAGAAAATTCCTTTTGAAGAAAGTTTGACAAAATATGGTCATGAAGATACTTTAATGGGATTTAGGTTGGAACAAGAAGGAGTGGCAATCTCTCATATTCAAAACCCTGTTTTAAACTCAGTTTCAGAGCTCAATTCAGAATTCATAAAAAAGAGTAAAGCGGGAATAGAAAATCTGATTTATATCTATAATTTGCTAAATCAGGAGCAAGGATTTGTAAAGCACGTTAAGTTATTATCAGGATATTTTAAGCTAAAGGAGATGCGTTTAACTTGGGTTTTAAAGTTAAATTATAAATTGTTCGGGAAGCCTTTGGAAGAGTACTTTAACCAGGGGGGGAATAATCTTTGGCTTTTTACCATTTGGAAGCTTTGCTACTTAAGTTCTGTCTTTAAAACTTAGTTTGAAGCAGGAATTGTTGGTTCAGGTTCGGTGATTGTCTCGTTCTCAAACTGTAAAATTCTACCTGGAAATTTTCGAATTAACTCATAGTCATGCGTGGCGACCAAGACAGCTTTATTATTTTGGCTAATAGAAACCAAGAGCTTCATGATTTCTATAGAAGTTTCAGGATCTAAATTTCCTGTAGGTTCATCGGCAAGTATAATTTCAGGATCATTTAACAAAGCTCTTGCAATTGCAACACGTTGTTGTTCCCCTCCAGAAAGTTCGTGCGGCATTTTAAAGCCTTTATTTCCCAATCCTACTTTCTCAAGAACAACTTGAATTCCTTCATTAATTTCCTTTTTGTTTTTCCACCCCGTTGCTCTCATCACAAACTTTAAATTGTCGTTAATTGATCGATCTGAAAGCAATTGAAAATCTTGAAAGACGATACCTATTTTTCTTCTCAAAAAAGGGACTTTCTTTCGTTTTAAATCTTGTAACTCATGCCCTGCAACAGTGGCTTTGCCTTCTTGAAGTTTTAATTCTCCATACAAGGTTTTTAAAAAGCTACTCTTGCCACTTCCGTTTTTACCAACTAAGTAAACCATTTCGCCTTTTTCAATTCGCATTCCAATATTTGAAAGAACAAGATGCTTTTTCTGGAAAACGTTTACACTGTTTAATTCTATTATTGCAGTACCTGGCATTATAAAATCTTTGTATACAAAAATATAAAAGCTTGACTAATTCAAAAGTCGATTGATTTCTACTTTCTTCACTTTTAGAATTGCAATTATATCAACAAAAACGCGTTGATAACTTCAAGGTAAAATTGCCATAGCACTTGGCCTTTAAGCTACCTTTAAACGTTATTAATGCCACTCTAAATCAGGGAATTTTCAAGTGAATAATTGTTTTCTAAAAGTACTATTATTTAGCCATCTTCTTACGCTTTGTCTTTTGGTTAGTTACCAAGCTATTGGGCAGCAAAGTCTTGTTTTTCAGGAACGATATCCTGATTTTGAGAATGCGTTAGAATTATTTCAGAAAGAGAAATTTACTCCGGCTCAGGCATATTTTGAAAAGACGATTGAGAGTATTTCAGACGTTCATTCAGAAGTTCGAATTGAAGCAGAGTATTACCAAGCCTTATGTGCAATTCATTTATTTCATAGCAATGCGAATGCTTTATTGAAAAAGTTTATTGAAAAGCATCCGGAAAGTGTGCATATCAATTCGGCCTATTTTCAATTGGCTAATTACATGTTCCGAAAAAAGGATTATGAAGAAGTATTAGAGTGGTTAGGTAAATTACATCCCCTTGATCTATCGGAGAAAGAAAGAGCAGAGTACTATTTTAAGAAAGGATACGCTCATTTTCAATTAGAGGAATATACCAAATCGGCAAGTAGCTTTTATGAAATCAAGGATACTGATAATGAATATGTTTCAGCCGCTCGCTACTATTATGCCCATATTGCCTATTTTGAAGGCAAGTATGAAACCGCTGTTGTGCATTTTAAAAAGATCGAAAATGAACCGCAATTTGGTCCTTTGGTGCCTTATTACCTGAGTCAACTTTATTATATGCAAGGCAAGTACGATGAATTGCTTGCTTATGCTCCTGCAATTCTAGAATCCGAATCTCCTAAACGAGAATTGGAGATTCGGAAGTTAGTTGGAGATTCATATTATAAAACCAAAAAATATAAAGAAGCGATTCCTTATTTGTCGGCTTTTTTAGAACGTAAGGCGGGTGTAGAAGTTGATTATTATCAACTAGGAATTGCCTACTTTGAAACAGCTCAATATTCAGAGGCAATGAGTTTCCTCGAAAAGAGTATTGGAGATAATGATACCTTAAGTCAATCGGCATATTATAACATAGGTGAAAGTGGTATAAAAAGTAAGAACAAATTAGCTGCTAAGCAGGCCTTTAGAAATGCTTACAAGCTAAATGTTGATGATGAATTGACAGAAGATGCGCTGTTTAATTATGCCAAGTTAGCCTATGAGCTTTCATATCATCCATACGATGATGCCATTTTAGCATTTGAAGAGTTTATTTCTAACTATCCCAATTCAAATAAAATAAAGGATGCTTATGAATATATGATTGGGGTGTATTATACTACTAAGAATTATGAAGAGGCGCTCAAGTCATTGAATCGAATAAATAGCAAGGATATTGAACTGTTGCAAGCCAAGCAGAGAGTGGCTTATTACAGAGGAGTTGAGTTGTTTAATGAACAAAATTATTTAGAGGCAGTTGAAAAATTTCAAATTTCACTGAATCACAATTATGAACCTAAGATTAGAGCAGGAGCTCAATTTTGGATGGCAGAGGCTTTTTATAGATTAGGAGATTATGACAATGCCGCAAATTACTTTTCTGACTTTTTAGCAAGTTCAGGAGCTAGGTCTTTGGATTACTACAGCAAAGGGTATTATCATTTAGGCTATGTGTACTATGAGAAGCGATCCTATAAATCAACCATCTTTTGGTTAAATGAATACATAGAGAATGCAAATGCCAAAGACAAAGGATTGATTAATGATGCCTATTTGAGAATTGGAGATAGTTACTTTATTCAAAAACAATATAATAAAGCAATTGAAGCCTATGCTGAAGCTGAAAAAATTGGTATAAAGGATAAAGATTATGCCTTGTTACAATCAGCTATTTCATATGGAGTTCAAGCTAATTATCAGAATAAAGCTCAATTGTTGAAGAAACTGGTGAAGACTAATGAGCAATCAGTCTATAAAGATGATGCTCTTTTTGAATTAGGGAAAACTTACTTATTGTTAAAGCAAGAGCAAGAAGCCTTAGCCTATTATAATCAGTTAATCAATGATTTTCCAAAAAGTAACTATCTAGCTGAAGCCCACCTTAAGGTTGGTTTAATTCATTATAACCAAAGGGCAGATGATCTTGCTTTAAACGCCTTTAACACAGTAGTGAAGAATTATGGTAACTCATCTCATGCATCAGCAGCACTTGAAAAAATTCGTAAAATCTATATTGATAAAGGCGATGCTGAAGCATTTGAAGATTATATAAATGGCGTTCCGTTTGCAAATATTTCAAAAGCAAAACTTGATTCAACAGCCTATGTTATAGCAGAAAATAATTATTTGGAAGGGAATTGTGAAAAGGCAACGCGAGACTTTACCAATTATCTAAAGCGTTATCCCGAAGGTGTGTTTAGCTTGAATGCACACTTTTATAGAGGTAGCTGTGAAGCTGCAGCAGGTTTTGATCAAGAAGCTGCTAGCGATTTTGAATTTGTACTAGACAAGCCTGCAAATAAATTTACAGAGAAAGCTTTGGTTGAATTAGCACGAATTTACCGATCTATGGATTACCTAGATAGTGCAGCCGTATTATATAAAGAGTTACTTTCTACAGCGGTAAGAACAACCAATCAGAATCAAGCTCGAATTGCTCTTATGGAAATATATTTTGAAAAAGAAGATTACAAATCAGCTTCAGAATATGCCAAAACGATGCTTGATGGGAGCTTGCTTCCAACCGATTTGTGGCAGAAGGCTCAACTTACTCTGGCTAAAACATATTTTGAGCAGGAGAATTATCAGCAATCAGAATTTTATCTGGACACTTTATCAAGTGCAAAGACCAAATTTGGAGCAGAAGCCAAGTATATGCTAGCACAAATGCATTATTTAAAAGGGAATTATGCGGAAAGTGATTCAATGATTTACTTGCTTGTTGATCAAGTTCCATCTTTTCCATATTGGATTGCAAAGGGATTTATTTTGTTGGCGGACAACTTTATTGCTAAAGGAGATGCATACAATGCTAGAGTTACTTTTCAAAGTGTGATTGATAACGCAGAAGACGAGGAGCTTTTGAGTATTGCAAAAGAGAAGTTGAGAATACTTAATGATTCAGAGAAGAAACAAATAGAAGAAGAAGAGATAATTGAAATAGAGCTAAACAATAATGAAGAAGAGAATTCTAAGTTGTTTGAAAGTGATACAACATCTGTTAAAACAGTAAAGGAGGCAAATGATGAAGAATAGTGCTAAATATTGCTTCTTGCTATTATCTATTATTTGCGGATTTGGACTGAAAGCTCAGACTAATTTGAAGAGTGATACATTTAAAGTTGTTAAGGAATACAAGCCCCTTTTAATTGATGTAGATAAAATTTCGTTTAACCCAGAGATAAACGACACTTTTAAAATTAATACAGACTTAGAGTATCGGTTTATTCACAAGCCTCAACATGTTTCTTTTACTCCTGAAAAAATTAGTGCTGCAAGAATTAAAGGAGAGCCATTAGTTAAGTTGTATAATGGATATGCAAAGGTGGGAGTAGGTAATAGCCTAATACCATTTGCTGATGTATATTATTCAAACCAACGCTCTAAAGAATATGCAATAGGTGCCCAAGCGAAGTACCTTAATCAATCTGAATTGAATGAGTATGAGAAAAGTGGTTTTAGCAAAGCTCATGTTGAGGTGTTTGGAAAGCGATTTTGGAAAGCAAATACTTTAGAAGGAAAGCTGTACTATGACCATCATGATTTCAATTATTACGGCTTGTATGAAACACCTCAGATTTCATTCTCAGAATTGAATGAAGAGAATTTGAATCAAACTTATAGCTCGATTGGTGGAGCATTCCGATTGGTAACCACAAAGCAAGATTCATTCAACATTCGACATGATGTTAGCGCTCAATTTAATCACTTAACAAACGCTTCTTCTGCTTCTGAATTACAAATTTTGGCTAATGGAAATTTGAGCCAGATTGTTGATACAGATTTGTATGAACTTGATTTGATAGCTGATTATAGCAAGTATGAACTTGGTCAAGAAAGTGGAATTTTTGCTGCAAAACCGCAAATCAGTACTTCTGGTCAGCGATTTAAGATTAAAGCAGGACTTGGTATTTATGCCAATGTTACTGATGAAACCAATTTTCACTTTTATCCGTTGGCCGAAGTAAAATATGATGTTATTGATGATATATTGATTCCTTATGCAGGGATAAAGGGGGAAGTAAAGAGAAACAACTATCGTTCGATTACTCAAGAAAACCCATTTGTTAATGAGCAATTAAATCTGCTAAGTACAAATGAAAAGTATAACATCTATGCCGGTTTAAGAGGAACCTTAAGCAAGCAAATATCATTCAATACATCTGTAGCTCGAGTTAATTCGGAAAATGCACATTTTTACATTAAACCCTCTTTCGGTAATCAAATTCTAGCCAAAGAGTTTAATTTGATTTATGATGATTTACAAGAATGGCAAATAAAAGGAGAGTTGATATATCGAATGAATGAAAAGATTCGACTTTTTGCTTTGGGAGAATATTTTGCCTTCGAAACCGATCAAATTGCTGAAGCATGGCATAGACCAGAAGTAAAGGTTAGTACAAGTGCTTTATATAACTTGAAAGACAAGATTATTGCAAAGGTAGATTTGTTTTATTGGGGTAAACAATTTGCACAGGGTGTAAATGAGGTAACTGTTAATCAAGCCGGAGATATTATTGATAGAAGCTATTTTGTAGAAGAGTTAGCACCAATTTTTGATGCTAATCTTAGCTTTGAGTACCGATATACAAAAAAACTATCGGCTTTCTTGCAGTTTAACAATTTGCTCGGAATCAATTATCAGAAATACCAAGACTACCCGCTCCAAGGTTTCAATTTTTGGGGAGGTTTAACTTATTCATTTTAGCCTGATTAAAAGGGCGATTTTTATCTCATTTTGTTAATTAAATGTTGATAAAACCCTTGTATTTTCAGTCTTTTGGAGAAAGCTAGGCATACCTATTAATTATCTTTGTTTTAGATCATAATTTAAGAGAGAATTAACATGAGCGATCAAGC
This sequence comes from uncultured Flavobacteriales bacterium, assembly GCA_964001305.1. Classification (GTDB taxonomy): domain Bacteria; phylum Bacteroidota; class Bacteroidia; order Flavobacteriales_E; family Vicingaceae; genus CAJXMH01. The sequence goes on along the minus strand of CAXFAI010000024.1, from coordinate 30,471 downwards.
AGAAAATGTAGAACAGAAAAAAGATTATTCAGCATCCAATATTCAAGTACTAGAAGGATTAGAAGCGGTTCGGAAAAGACCTGCAATGTATATTGGAGATGTTGGAATTAGAGGGCTTCATCACCTTGTTTATGAGGTAGTTGATAACTCTATTGATGAAGCATTAGCAGGTTATTGCGATAACATTGAAGTCTATATTAATGAAGATAACTCCATTACAGTAAATGATAATGGTAGAGGTATTCCAGTTGATTTTCATGAGAAAGAAGGAAAGTCGGCATTAGAAGTAGTAATGACTGTTCTTCATGCCGGTGGTAAATTTGATAAAGACACATACAAAGTATCTGGAGGTCTACATGGTGTAGGAGTAAGTTGTGTGAATGCACTTTCTACTACATTAAAAGCTGAAGTACACCGTAAAGGTCAAATTTATGAGCAGGAATATAATATTGGTGTTCCGGTAACAGGAGTAGAAGAGAAGGGAAAAACGGAAAAGACAGGAACGAAAGTGACTTTTTGGCCCGATGCAAGCATTTTCGAATCTACAGTTTACAATTACGAAACCCTTGCAACCAGGCTTAGAGAGCTTGCATTTCTGAATAAGGGAATTCGTTTAAGTATTACAGATAAGAGACACACAGATGATAATGGAGATTTTATTTCGGAGGAGTTTTTCTCTGAAAATGGATTAAGCGAATTTGTTTCTTTCTTAGATGAAACCAGAGAGAGTTTAATTCCAGATGTAATTTACATGGATGGAGAGAAAAATGATATTCCTGTAGAAGTTGCGATGACATACAATACTTCTTATGCGGAAAATCTGCATTCTTATGTAAATAACATTAATACACATGAAGGTGGAACTCATCTTGCAGGTTTTAGAAGAGGTTTGACTCGTACGTTAAAAAAGTATGCGGATGAGTCAGGAATGCTTTCTAAGTTGAAGTTTGACATTAGTGGTGATGATTTTAGAGAAGGCTTAACTGCTGTAATATCAGTAAAAGTAGCAGAACCACAGTTTGAGGGACAAACGAAAACTAAGCTTGGTAATAAAGATGTAATAGGCGCTGTTGATCAAGCGGTTGGAGAAATGCTAACCAATTATTTAGAGGAGCATCCCAAAGAAGCGAAAACAATCGTTCAAAAGGTGATTATTGCTGCACAAGCTCGTCATGCTGCTCGCAAGGCACGTGAAATGGTGCAACGTAAAAACGTTATGAGTGGAAGTGGATTACCTGGAAAACTTTCAGATTGCTCAGAGAAAGATGCCGCACAATGCGAGATTTATTTGGTTGAGGGAGATTCTGCAGGCGGGACAGCAAAACAAGGGCGAGATCGGAAATTTCAAGCGATTATGCCACTTCGAGGAAAGATTTTGAATGTTGAAAAAGCCATGCAGCACAAAATCTTTGAAAATGAAGAGATTAAGAATATCTATACTGCACTGGGAGTAAAATTAGGTACCGAAGAAGATGAACGAGCATTAGATACTTCTAAATTGAGATATCATAAGGTGATTATCATGTGTGATGCCGACGTAGATGGTAGCCATATTGAAACACTTATTCTAACTTTCTTCTTCCGACACATGAAAGAATTGGTAGAAGGAGGACATATTTATATAGCTACACCTCCTTTATACTTGGTGAAAAAGGGTAATAGTCATCAATATTGTTGGAGTGATGAAGATAGAGACAAGGCAATTGCTGAAATGAAAGGAGCAGGTAAAGAGTCTAGTGTTTCTGTTCAGAGATACAAAGGTCTTGGAGAAATGAACGCAGAGCAATTGTGGACAACAACAATGGATCCGGCGAAAAGAACTTTGCGCCAAATAACTATTGATAGTGCCGCTGAGGCAGATCGTACATTCTCAATGCTTATGGGAGATGAGGTACCACCGAGACGTGAATTTATTGAGCGAAATGCCAAGTATGCTAAAGTAGACGTTTAGCGTTTATTCCATGAAAAAAATAGAAAGGGCTGCAAATATTTGCAGCCCTTTTTTTGCTTCACTTAATGAAAAACTAACTAACCAGACAATACTTAATTGAAGCTCACTATCTTGACTTTATCTTTAAACGAACGATAGTTGTTTTTAGTATCCGAAATTTTTATTTCCCAAATGTAGGTGCCCAATGGCATTTTTCGACCCTTATTTTCAAATGTCCCATTCCAAGGTTCGTCTTTTGAGTCTGTAGAATAGACCATTTGGCCTTGCAAGTCGTAAATACTTAAGTTGAACTTGCCTTCAAATTCTTCAAAACCTTGAGGCATAAATAAGTCATTCATGCCATCGTTGTTCGGTGAGAATGCGTTAATAAATTCACTCATTTGTTCTTTTACTTCCACAAACTTGGTGGTTGTGCTGCTACAGTTTTTACTTGATTTAACCGTCAATGAAATCGGGTACGAACCAGATTGCTTAAATTTATATTTTAATGAAGATTTTGTACCGATTTCAGCCTCATTGAATTTCCAGATATAAGTTTGTTCAACTTCTTCGTTAGTAGCAATCATACTTGCAATTAAATCATCAAAGAATCCGTTTAAATCTTCGTATTCAAAATCGCTTTTCGGAAGCGGATTAGCTTTAAAAGAAGTGTCAAATATTAAGGGCGATTTGTTTTCGCTATAAGCTTTTAAGAGCAGTTTGTAGTTAACATCTGCCTCAAGATGAATCTGAATTCGATCACTTTTAATTTGTTCCCCGTTTAAAAACCATTCATAGTTATCTACATGACTAAGTATGGTTTGTTCGTCAACTCGAACAGTTACCTGCTCGCCAACGCAATTTTTACCATCGAATATAAAATCAACTTCCAATTCTTCATCGAATGAATTGGTGCTTTTTTCAGACGATGTCGATTTTTTATCAATTTGAGCTAAGTCCTTATTAGATTGATTCTGTTCTTGAGCAGCTGTAGGTTTTAGAGCCTGCTTATTTGTATTTGATTCAGTTGACTTTTTGGTATGAAGTGTTTCGCTTTCAATGGGACTAATCGATGTTTTACTGTTCTCAGTTGTTTTTTCAATTGACTCTTGCGAATCATTGAATTGGTTATCCAATTCAGCTGGTTTTAACTCTACAGAAACATTGTTTGTTTGTTGCAACCTATCATTTAAGTTTTCTTTATTTAACCAAAGAGTAGTTCCAATAGCAGTAACAACAAGGCCTGCAACTAGGATTTTAGAAGATGACCAGAACCCTTTTTTAGGAGCTAACTTCGACTCTAAATTATGCCAATCAGCTTCTTGATAATCGAAACTTGCTTGCTCAATTTTAGTCTTAAGCGCCTGTTCTTCAGATGTTAATTTGTGCTTCTTCATTATTTCTTAATTCTTGAATCATTTTTCTAAGATTTCTTTTGGCCTTAGCTAAGTTGGATTTAGAAGTTCCTTCACTTATAGAAAGCTCTTCTGATATTTCTGCATGTGTATACCCGTCTAGAACATACATGCTAAAAACAGTCCTGTACGTTGGACTCAATTGTTGAACACAATTCAATAAGGTATTGCCATCGAATTCACTTGACCAATTATCTTCATTATCTTCATTTGCTATTTTTTCAGCTTCAACTAGAGATTCACTAAAAGCATACTTTTTTTTATTTTTTCGATAATGATCAATCGCATGATTTACCATAATCCTTCTTATCCAGCCTTGTAAAGAACCCTTAAAATTGAAACGATCAATTTTTTCAAAAACCTTTATAAATCCTTCCTGAAAAATATCTTTAGCATCTTCAGGTCTTCCTGCATAACGGTAACAAACTGCCATCATAGAACTATACATTTGTTTGTACAGTTCTTGCTGCATGCCCCTATCTCCCTTTGCACAAGCGTTTACCACTTGTCTTACAACTTCTTTGTCAGTTAAATCCATTAAGGCTTTGTTGATAATAGACGCTAATTTAGTGATTGGTTGCCTTAGCGATAAAATAAAGTTTAAATTGATTGTTGGAAGGTAAATTAAGAATGATAATATGAACTTTAAAGGCCTAAATTTTTCATATTTACTTAGCCTATATTTACCTTTGTGCGCTTAATAACAAAAACATATATAAATGAAAGTTACAGTCGTTGGCGCAGGTGCAGTAGGAGCAAGTTGCGCAGAATATATTGCAATCAAGAACTTTGCTTCAGAAGTAGTAATTGTAGACATTAAAGAAAACTTTGCTGAAGGAAAGGCGATGGATTTAATGCAAACTTCATCTTTGTTGGGTTTTGACACAAAGATTACAGGAAGTACAAACGATTATGAGAAAACTGCAGGAAGCGACGTAGCTGTAATTACATCTGGTATTCCTCGTAAACCAGGAATGACTAGAGAAGAGTTAATTGGAATCAATGCAGGAATAGTAAAAACAGTTTCAGAAAATTTGGTGAAACATTCTCCTGATGTGATTATTATAGTAGTTTCTAACCCAATGGATACAATGACCTATTTGGCTCATAAAGTAACAGGACTTCCAAAAAATAGAATTATTGGAATGGGAGGAGCTTTAGACAGTGCAAGATTTAAGTATAGACTTGCAGAAGCCTTGGATTGCCCGCAATCTGATGTGAGTGGAATGGTAATAGGTGGTCACTCTGATACAGGAATGATTCCTTTAACAAGTTTAGCAACTAGAAACAGCGTTCGTGTTTCTGAGTTCTTAACGGAAGAAAGATTAGATGAAGTAGCAAAAGCTACCATGGTTGGTGGTGCTACCTTAACCGGAATGCTAGGAACTAGTGCATGGTATGCACCTGGTGCAGCTGTTTCAGCAATGGTGCATGCCATTGCAACAGATTCAAAGAAAATGTTCCCATGTTCTGCATTCCTTGATGGAGAATACGGATTGAATGATATTTCAATTGGAGTACCTTGTATAATTGGTAAAAATGGCATTGAACAAATTGTAAAGATTGAATTATCAGATGCTGAACAATCTAAATTAAAAGAAAGTGCAGCTGCTGTTTCAAAAACAAATACCTTGCTTTCCTAAAGGTTATTTAACCAAATGCAAAAAAAAGCCTAGTTGACTCAACTAGGCTTTTCTTTTATAGAATTGGTTTTATTTTCTGATTATTAGTTTTTTACTCTTTGTCCTATAAGTGGGACTTTTCAAAAGAATCAAATAAAGTCCATTATTTAATTCAGAGACAGAAATTGTGGAGGTCCTTAAAGGCTCAGTTTTAATTAACCTTCCTGTGAGGTCATATATTTCAATAAGTTCTTGTCCACTTAAGGGGAGATTTTTATCAATCTTAATGAGGATTTGATTATTTGTAGGGTTTGGAAAAACTTCAAAAGTTACATCTTGTTGGTTTTTCACTTCATTGATTCCTACATTATTCAAACCAAAGAAGAAATTTAATCCACCTGCTTTATTTCCTATCACTAAGTCAATTAAACTATCGCCATTTAAATCACTACCAGTAACGGAAGAAAATCTTCCTAAATTTCTGTTAAGATAATTCATGCTATACAATTGAAATGTATCATTTGGGCTATTGCTTACATTATCAAAAAATAGAATATTTCCTTTCTGACTTCCGACTAGTAATTTGTTTTTCCCATCTATTCCTTTATAAAGAAAGGGTACTGCATCATAGTTGAAATCTAGGTTATAAAGTGAAATGTTTCCCCATTGTTTTATAGATGGGTCAACATATGCAGGTGAATTTCCTTCATCATCGTTGGAGTCTACAAAAAAAGAGCGCTTCACATCTAAGCTATTTTGACTCTGATTAATACCTACAATCTCAACTTCAACGTTATTGTCGAGTTTTAATGAACCAGTGATTTTTACCTTTTGTCCTATTTGAAGTTTTGTTAAATCTGGTGTTCCTTCTAAAAAGAGTCGTTGGGTAGTATCTTGTATCCATTGAATAGTTTGGATTGCAATATTGAAAACTGGCTCTGTAGATGAACCCATATTTTCGTAATAGTCTAATAAGCCTGAACTATTTCCAATAATTAAGTCAAGTAATCCATCCCCATTAACATCGTATAAGTCAGGTGCTGAATTCCCTAAAGAGTTAATGAGTTGATAATTAGTTGTAACCATTTGAAATGCTGCGGGACTTGATTGGCTTGAAGTATCTTCAAAAAAGATAAGCTTACCACTTGTAGATCCAATTAACAAATCCTCATCTCCATCTCCATCTAAATCACCCGCAGTAGGTATTAGATTAAATTCAGCTAAGTTGCCACTTAAAAGCTTGTACTGCGGCATATTTAAAAAGTTGGTGTCAACAAGTGTGAATTCAGCAGTGCTTGATGTTCCCGTATTTAAAAGTAACCCTAATTGACCATTATCAGCATTGTCTGAGTAATCATAATAGCCAAAGTTTCCAACTAATAAATCTTGTTTTCCATCTTTATTAAAGTCAAAAAAAGTAGGAAAGGAGCCTTCTCCAAAGTCAAGAATATCATCAAAAAATAATTTTTCAGTTTGGAATTCATAAAGCCTTGTTTGAGGATTTTGTTTGTAATACCAAATATGATTTTTATTCAAGCTAGGACTCAAAAAATCTGAGCTATTTGTTGAAACAAGAATGTCTTTGTAACTGTCATTATTGATATCTAAGTTGAAAGCCGTAGCAAATACAGGAAAATTAACAGGTGTATTATAAGATGGGAAAGTAGAATCAACTTTGAAAATATGAGAGTTTACTCTGGGCAGATTTACACTATCAGAATTATACAAAGCTTTTAACCGATTTGATCCGTCATCACCCATCAACAAATCAATACTCCCATTATGGTCAATATCAAAAGCAGCAACGGCTGTGTTTCCGTGTTTCAAGCCTTTTTGATTTTGATTAGGTTTGAAAATAGAGTCATTACTTGTTTGTTCAGGATTCCTTACTTCATTCCATCTGCATGAGTCTAAGTAGATATCGTCACTAATGTTTGATTCAGAAAAGTCACCCCAACAATTCGCTCGTCTTTCAAAATCGAGACCACATTCTCCTGTTCGCTCTTTGGATAAGTTTCGATGATATTCCACTTGATTTCCATTACCAAATTCAGCAATGATATCCATATCACCATCACCATCAACATCGGTTAATGCATTTAAATTCAGTTGTTTTGCATCAAATACCAATTTAGGTTGATTTGGAAAATCAACTTCATAAAGAGACCAAATTTTTCCTTGATCTTCAAAAGATAATGAGCCATTTTCTAAACTCATATTTTTATAAACTCTCAAGTCCGATTTTCCAATAATTAAATCTAAATCGCCGTCACAATCATAATCATAGGTGTAAAGTTGAGTACCTAAGTCAGGAAATAGCGATAGATACTCAGGAGAAAATTCATAATTGATTTCGTTTGTATTTCCTCTATTTATAAACGGAGACAGTTTTTCACTTGCTCTATCAAAAACTAATAAATCTAACTTTCCATCTAAGTCTAAATCTATTTGCGCAAATTGAGGAGAATTAAACCCACCAACAAATGGATTTTTTAAGGTACGTCCATCTCGAATAATCGAAATCTCATCGAATGAATAGTAATTTAATTGAGCTAGAAGACTTGAATTAATAAAGAGGAAAAGGCATAGTAAAGCAATAAAGTGTGAGCTGTAATCTTTCATTCATATAAAGTTAGTTATTTAAATGACGAATACTCCTAAAAAGGGTTGCTCTTAGGCCTTAAATCGCAAAAGAATTAAATATTGTGTTTTGTCATTGGAAATTCTATATTTGCAGGCTTCAAAAAGAACAAATTTTTACAAGTAAATCATGCAAAATAAGGGACTAATTTGGACGTTCATCATCTTGCTTTCGCTAGCTTGCCTTTATCAATTATCTTTTACATGGGTAGCCGAAGGGGTTGAGAACGATGCTAAGGAATATGCTGGAAGTTCTCAAGAAAAAGAAGATCAGTATTTAGATTCAATGTCAAGTGAGCCGGTTTATCCGCTATTTGATTTTACCTATTCTGAAGTAAAAAAGAATGTATTGAATCTCGGACTTGACTTAAAAGGTGGAATGAATGTTACGTTAGAAGTATCAGTTTCTGATGTGGTTATTGCTCTTTCATCTAATAGCCAAGATGAAGATTTTAGAAATGCGATTGCCAAAGCAAAGGAAATGCAAAAAAGCAATCAAGAGAACTTTGTATCTCTTTTTGAGCAGTCCTGGAATGAAGTAGCGCCAACCAAGCCATTGGCAAGTGTTTTCTATACATTAGAGAATAAAGACAATATCAATAGAGACGCGACCAATGAAGAAGTAATTCAGTTTTTAAGAGAAGAAGCTGATGCTGCATTTAATAGAACTTTTGAGGTTTTAAGAACAAGAGTTAACTTATTTGGAGTTGCTCAACCTAATATTCAAAAGTTAGCTTCTTCAGATCGAATCTTGGTTGAATTACCTGGGGTTAAAAATAAAGATAGAGTACGTCAATTACTCCAAGGAACAGCTAAATTAGAGTTCTGGGAAACCTATGAAAATGCTGAAATATATCCTTATTTAGCGCAAGCCAACCAAAAATTAAACTTGATTTTAGGTGGAGAAGAAGTAGAAGGTAAAGAGGACGATTCGATATTGGATTCTTTATCAAACTCAGTAGATTCTTTAAAAGAAGATATTGCTGAAGTGATTAATGATGATGAACTTACCGATAAGGAAACAGTTGACTCTTTAGCAACTGATTCTACCGAAGGAACTTCTTTAATGGATGAATTGGTTGGAGATGATTCAACTGCTACAGACTCATCCATGGCAAATCAATCTTTTGAAGACTTTGCAAAAGACAATCCATTATTTGCTGTTTTATCTCCTTCTATTTACCAAAATCAAAATGGAGATTATGTACCTGGTGAAGGACCAATAGTTGGTTATGCCGCTATTAAAGACACAGCTAAAGTAAATGAGTACTTAGCAAATGAAGAAGTAAAGAAAATTTTTCCGAATGACTTGAGGTTGCTTTGGACTGCAAAGCCAACTGGGGATGGAGATCGATTTTTACAATTAATCGCTATTGAGGTAACTAGTCGTGATGGTAAAGCACCATTAGAAGGTGATGTAATTACGGATGCTTTTCAAGATTTTGGTCAATTTGGTGGAAGACCAGAGATAACCATGAAAATGAATACGCTTGGGGCAAAAACTTGGAAGAATTTAACTGGAGATAACGTTGGTCAAAGTATAGCCATTGTTTTGGATAACTATGTTTATTCCTTCCCGAATGTAAACTCTGAAATTTCTGGAGGAATTTCTAGTATTGAAGGAGACTTTACTATAGAAGAAGCAAAGCTAATTGCCAATATCTTGAAAGCTGGTAAGTTGCCTGCTCCTGCTAAAATTGTAGAAGAAGCAGTAGTAGGTCCTTCATTGGGTCAAGAGTCAATTAATGATGGATTACTTTCCTTTATAGTAGCCTTAGTAATCGTACTGCTTTACATGATTTTTTATTACGGTAAAGCCGGTATAGCTTCTGATATTGCACTTTTAGCTAACTTATTCTTTATCATGGGTGTGCTTGCAAGTACTAATATTGCTTTAACGCTTCCTGGTATTGCAGGTATCGTTTTAACAATTGGTATTTCAGTTGATGCTAACGTTCTTATTTATGAAAGAATCAGAGAAGAGTTAAGAGCAGGAAAAGGCTCTCGTTTAGCAATTACCGATGGTTACAAAAATGCATATTCATCAATCATTGATGCGAACGTAACAACCATTCTTACAGGGATTATCTTATGGTTCTTTGGAACAGGCCCAGTAGAAGGTTTTGCGAAGGTGCTAGTAATAGGTATTTTAACGTCATTGTTCTCAGCCATCTTTATTACTCGACTGATTTTTGCATGGAGATTGGATAATAAGAAAAAGATTACGGTTGCTACAAAAATGACTGAAGGTGCATTCCAAAATGTCTCTTTTCAATTTGTGAAAAAAAGAAAGTCATTTTATGTGATTTCAGGAATTATCATACTTGTTGGATTTGCTTCATTCTTTACAAGAGGATTGTCTTATGGAGTTGATTTTACTGGAGGTAGAACTTATGTTGTTAGGTTTGATGAAACCGTTTCAACTACTGAAGTTAGAAATGCATTAGCAACATCTTTTGTAACTGAAGATGGTCAAAGCGTTGCTCCTGAAGTTAAAATCTTTGGAGATGATAATCAGGTTAAAGTAACTACAAGTTACATGATGAATGATGAGAATCCAGATGCAGATGTGATTGTAGAGCAAAAGTTATATGAAGGACTACAAAGCTTTTTAGGTGATACCTCTTTTGAAGACTTTGATGAGTCTAACTTAATGAGTTCTCAGAAAGTTGGTCCAACAATAGCCGACGATATTAAGCAATCGTCTATTTGGGCTATCTTGTTTTCTTTGGTAATTATCTTCTTGTATATATTATTGCGATTTAGAAAGTGGCAATATGGTTTAGGTGCTGTAGTTGCGATTTTCCATGATGTATTAATCGTACTTTCAGTATTCTCAATTGCTTGGGGATTCCTGCCTTTCTCATTAGATATTGATCAAGCTTTTATTGCGGCAATTTTAACCGTTGTTGGTTATTCTATTAATGATACCGTGGTTGTATTTGATAGAATTAGAGAATATTTAAATTCTTACAAAAAGCAGAATATGCTAGATGTAATCAACAATGCATTAAATAGCACATTGAGTAGAACCATCAATACTTCATTAAGTACCTTCTTCGTATTATTAATGATTTTCATTTTTGGTGGAGAAGTAATTCGAGGTTTTGCTTTTGCTTTATTAGTAGGTGTTGCAGTGGGAACTTATTCTTCACTTTGTGTTGCTACTCCTATTGTTGTTGATTTAAGTAAGAAAGAGGAGCAAAAGAAAAAGTAGTTTATTAGATACAAATAGTAAAGCCCTGTTGCTAATTAGCAACAGGGCTTTTTTGTAATTTTACAGTATGATTTATCTCTTTTTTAGCATAGCAGGTTCAGAAATATTTTTCATTCTATTAGTCGTTGTTTTGCTTTTTGGATCAAAAAAAATTCCTGAATTGGCAAGGGGATTTGGAAAAGGAATTCGAGAGTTTAAGAATGCAACTGGAGATATACAAGAAGAGATAAGAAGAACTTCCCAAGAAATTACAAAGGCTGCCGATCCAAATCAATCAAGCCCCAAGAAAGAAAAGAACGACTCAACAACTTCTAATTAGTGGAGTATATTCAGTTAATCGGAGGTCTCTTAGCTTTAGTGCTAGGCGGTGAATTTCTTGTAAGAGGAGCAGTTTCTATCGCTTTGCGAATAAAGTTGTCTCCTTTAGTCGTTGGTATGACGATTGTTTCTTTTGGAACTTCCGCCCCAGAATTATTGGTTAGTCTAGAAGCCGTTTTGTCAGGCCATCCTGATGTGAGCGTTGGAGCAGTTGTTGGTTCAAATATTTCTAATCTTGCGCTAGTATTGGGTATAACAGTTCTTATTTTTCCCATAATGGTTAATAGGGATAGTATTCGTTTCGATTGGCCATTAATGTTTCTAGCAACAATCCTGTTTTGGTTATTTGCAATGAATGGCGTTTTGGATTCGTGGGAAGGAATTTTGATGTTGTTTATTCTGATCAGCTATTCAACTTGGTTAATTGTAAAATCAAGAAAGGAAGGGAAAATTATTCAACAAGAAGAAGAAGTAGCAGAAATATCTAAAGGTCGTACAATCTTTATTGATGTCTTCTATTTAGTATTGGGTTTTGCCGGTTTATATTTTGGTGCTGAATGGCTATTGCATGCAGTAGTTACTTTGGCGAATGAGTTTGGAGTCAGTGAAAAGTTAATCAGTGTTTCTATTGTTGCATTTGGAACAAGCCTACCAGAGTTGGTAACTTCTGCAGTGGCGGCTTACAGAAAACATACAGATATTTCGATGGGTAATTTGATTGGTTCTAATGTGTTTAATATTCTTGCCATTCTCGGAATTACTTCATTAGTTGTTCCTATTCAAATTTCTTCAGAAATAAATCAGCTTGATATGTATTTTCTATTAGCAATATCTATTTTGATTTTACCAATAATGCTCTTTAGAAGAAGAATTGGTTTGTGGAAAGGCTTATTGTTAATTTCTTTTTATGGGATTTACATTTATTTCTCAATAGTATCTGAAATTTAAGGGGTAGTTAATTTAATAATTGCTTTTATGTGTTGATTGGGGTTTAAAAATAGGGGGTGTTAATAATATAATAGTGTTTTTGTGTTGGTTGAGGTCAAAATGTTATACTTTTGCCGTATCTATTTAAACTAAAAACCTAAACTCATGCCTACAATTCGATTTCAAGCCTTGACGGACGCTATGAATAGAAGTCCCAGAGAAGTTAAAGCTCCTTCACCAAAAATTTCTGATTACTATGGTTCTCATGTCTACGATAAAGAGGCTATGGCAGAATACATGCCTAAGGATGTTTACAATCAAGTGATGGCTGCTGTTGAGCAGGGTACAAGTTTAGATCGTAAAATTACTGATGCTGTGGCTTCGTCGATGAAAGCATGGGCTATGGAAAAGCAGGTGACACACTACACGCACTGGTTTCAACCGTTAACAGGTACAACAGCAGAAAAACATGATGCCTTTTTTCAACCTTTAGCTGATAACAAGGTAATCGAGCAATTTGGTGGAAGCCAATTAGCTCAGCAAGAACCAGATGCATCTAGTTTACCGAATGGTGGAATTCGAAATACATTTGAAGCAAGAGGATATACCGCTTGGGACCCTTCTTCTCCAGCATTTATAATAGGAAAAACCTTATGTATACCTACAATATACATTTCATATACAGGTGAAGCATTAGATTATAAGACACCTCTATTAAAAGCATTGGCGTCTGTAGATAAGGCAGCTGTTGATGTGTGTAAATATTTTGACAAAAATGTTAAAAAGGTAAATGCTACTTTAGGTTGGGAACAGGAGTATTTTCTAGTAGATAAGTCATTATTTGCAGCTCGTCCAGATTTAGTAATGACAGGAAGGACTGTTTTTGGACATAGTCCTGCAAAAGGTCAAGAATTAGATGATCATTACTTTGGTTCAATTCCTGATCGAGCTCATGCATTTATGAATGAGTTAGAGATAGAGTGTATGAAGTTGGGAATTCCTGTTACTACTCGTCATAATGAAGTAGCTCCAAATCAGTTTGAGTTTGCTCCTGTTTATGAAGAAACCAATTTAGCTGTTGATCATAACCAATTGCTCATGGATATCATGGATAAAGTGGCAAGAAAGCACAACTTTAGAGTGCTCTTACATGAGAAGCCATTCGCAAATATTAATGGCTCTGGAAAGCATAATAACTGGTCATTAGCGACTGATACGGGAGTTAATTTGTTGAGCCCAGGAAAGAATCCAAAATCAAATCTTCAGTTTTTAACTTTCTTAATAAATACCATTAAAGCAGTACACGATAATGAAAAGTTATTAAGAGCTTCTATTGCTACTGCAGGAAATGATCATCGTTTAGGCGCAAATGAGGCACCACCAGCAATTGTTTCTGTTTTTATCGGAACAGAATTGACAGCCATGTTGGATCAATTGGTGAAAAAAGTGAAGGACGATAAGGCCTTAACTGCAGATGAGAAGACAGAGTTAAAGTTGAACATTGGTAAGATTCCGGAGATTTTATTGGATAATACAGATAGAAACAGAACTTCTCCTTTTGCCTTTACAGGAAATAAATTTGAATATAGAGCGGTTGGGTCCGCTTCTAATTGTTCTTCTTCAATGACTGTATTAAATGCAATAGTTGCCAAGCAATTGAAGCAATTTAAGAAAGATGTTGATGCTCAAATTGCAAAAGGAGTGAAGAAGGATGAAGCAATTTTTAGAATTCTTAAAAAATATACCATTGCATCAAAGGCAATTCGTTTTGAAGGTAACGGTTATGGTGATGAATGGGTGAAGGAAGCAGAGAAAAGAGGGTTGTCTAATTTAAAAACAGCTCCTGAAGCAATTGCTGAAATGGCATCAGAAAGTGCATTGAAGCTTTTTGAAGATGAGGGAGTTATGTCTAGGCGTGAGACTCAAGCAAGACAAGAGATTGCTTATGAATTATACGCAAACCTCATTCGTATTGAAGCAAGAGTAGTTGGAGATTTAGCTAAAAACCACATTTTACCAACCGCTTTGAAGTATCAAAATGAATTGATTAAAAACGTTCAAGGCTTAAAGGATATTTTACCTGCATCAAATTTCAAACAAGCAGCCTCAGTACAATTAGAAATGATTGAAGAAATATCCAATCATGTGAAAATTGTAAAGGAAACTGTGGAAAAAATGATTGAAGAGCGCAAGCGAATAAATAAACTTGAAGAAGCAAAAGATAAGGCTGAGCAGTATTGCAATGTGATTAAACCAATGTTTGATACCATAAGGTATAGTGTAGATAAGCTAGAACTTACTGTAGATGATGAACTTTGGCCACTCCCAAAATATAGAGAATTGTTATTCAATCATTAAGCAAAAAAGCCTCATTAATTGAGGCTTTTTTTTGTGTCTTTCTATCTTTAAGTTTCTAAAAAGAGAAACAAAAATTTGTTTATTTTAGCGGCTACCTTCAAAAAAAACCAATATCAATGAGATTACACCGAGTTGTAGGATTTCTATTTCTTTTCTTGATTACTTCTGTGCAACTAGTAGCTCAAAAGAGTTACTTAGACGATGCTGATCATGCGTTATACAACGAAGAAAAGTACTTTGAGGCTATTGAAATGTATAAAAAAGCCTACGTAAAGGAAAAAGGAAGAGATGTAAAAGCAGAAATAATTTTCAAGATTGCGGAAGCATACCGATTAAGTGATCAAGCAGAACAAGCTGAAGTTTGGTATGATAAGTCAATTATTGCTCAATATGCAGATCCAATTGCACGTTTGCGTTTAGCAGAAGTTAAAATGCAAAATGGGAAATACGACGAAGCACTAGTTGATTTTCAAAAGTATGCTGCTGAAAAGCCTGAAGACCCAAGGGGGAAGCAAGGAATTGAAGCAGCGGAAAATGCTCAAAAATGGGCAGATAATCCTGAAAACTATGTGGTAGAACCCGTGGTACTTATTAACTCGGAGTTTTACGATTACGCACCTGCTTTTTCAGATAAAAAAAATACTGAATTGGTTTTTACTTCTACACGAGAAGGTTCTATGGGAGCAGATCAATCTGAAGTAACAGGTGATAATTTTTCAGATTTATATACCACTCAAAGAGATAAAAAAGGAAAATGGAGCGAGCCAACATTAGCTTCTCAAGATAAAGAAGGAGTGAACTCTGAGGCGAGCGAAGGTGCGGCCACTTTTAACTCTAGAAGAAATACCATGTATTTTACTAGATGTAAAGTTGAAAAGAATGGCTTTATGGGCTGTGAAATTTATACAGCAAAAAAGCAAGGAACTTCTTATGGTGCGCCAGAAGTAATTCCAATTTCCAATGATAGTGTTGTAATTGGACATCCTGCCTTATCGCCTGATGATAAAATTTTGGTTTTTGCTTCAGATTTAGCTGGCGGACAAGGTGGAAAGGATTTATGGTACATTAAAGAAGAGTCGAGAGGGAAATGGTCTGAGCCCATAAATTTAGGTCCACAGATTAATACACCCGGCGACGAAATGTTTCCTTTTATTAGAGAAAATGGTGACTTGTATTTTGCTTCTGACGGACACATCGGAATGGGTGGATTAGATATTTTTCATGCGAAGAAAAAGGGTGACGGAAAATGGTCTGAAGTTTCTAATTTGAAAGCGCCTATCAACTCACCTGCCAATGATTTTGCAATTATTTTCGATGGTGCTGCTGACAGAGGTTATTTTACTTCTAGTAGAGAAGGTGGAAGAGGTAAAGACGATATTTGGGAGTTTAAAAAGCCACCAGTATTATTTGTGCTTAAAGGTTTAGTTAAAGATGATGAAACAGGTGAGCCACTTTCTGCAGCTACTGTAAAGTTGATTGGTACAGATGGTACAACCGCTGAAAAGGAAACAAGAGCCGATGGAACATTTGAATTTGCAGATAAGGGAAATGGAGAATCTTACATTAATAAAAATACTTCGTATTCTATCACCGTTTCTAAGCCAAACTTCTTAAATGCGAAGGGTAAAGAAACTACAGTAGGAATTGAAGAGTCAAAGATTTTTGCCCACTTATATGAATTGATTCCTATTAAAGAAGAAGGGATTAAGCTTCCTGAAATTCTTTATGACTTTAATAAGACCACTCTTACTGATCAAGCGAAAGACTCTTTAGATTACTTGTATAAAATTTTAATTGAGAACCCTACACTTGTAATTCAATTAAGAGCAAATACCGATTCCAGAGGTAGTGGACCATATAACATGAAACTGTCTCAAGGTAGAGCTGAATCTGTTGTGAAATACTTAACTTCTAGAGGGATTGATCCTGCTCGTATGGAGCCAAAAGGATATGGTGAAACAAACCTCTTAATTTCTGATGCAGAAATTGCTAAACTGCCTACAGAAGAAGAAAGAGAAGCAGCACATCAGCTTAACAGAAGAACAGACTTTATTGTATTAAGTAATGATTTTGTGCCGAAGCCTGAAATTCCAGATGTACCAGAATTGGAAGATGGTGAAGGAACAGAAGAAGGTACGGAAGAAGAACAATAGCGACATAAATTGTAAATTAAGAACATCCATAGCGAAAGGCTGTGGATGTTTTTTTATTGAGTAAAATGAGTAATCAAGAAAAGTATCAGCAAAGAGGTGTATCTGCATCCAAAGAGGACGTGCATGAAGCGATTAAGCATGTAGATAAAGGATTGTTTCCAAAAGCATTTTGTAAAATCGTTCCTGATTATTTAAGTGGCAGTAATCAACACTGCGTCGTAATGCATGCTGATGGAGCAGGAACAAAGTCATCATTGGCTTACATGTACTGGAAGGAAACCGGTGACCTTTCTGTTTGGAAAGGAATTGCCATGGATGCGATTGTCATGAATATTGATGATTTGCTTTGTGTTGGAGCTACAGATAATATCTTGCTTTCATCAACCATTGGAAGAAATAAAAATAAAATTCCGGGTAAAGTAATTTCAGCCATTATACAAGGTACCGAAGAAATCTTGGAAGAGCTAAGAAGTTATGGTATTGGAATTCACAGTACAGGAGGAGAAACAGCAGATGTTGGAGATTTAGTTCGTACCATCATAGTTGATTCTACGGTTTGTTGTCGCATGAAAAAGGCTGATGTGGTTGACAACGCCAATATTCAAGCAGGTGATGTAATTGTTGGACTTGCCTCTTTTGGACAAGCAAATTATGAAACGGCTTATAATGGTGGGATGGGCTCAAATGGATTGACTTCCGCAAGACATGATGTATTTGCAAACTACCTAAAGGATAAATTTCCTGAGTCATTTGATCCTGAAGTGCCAGAAGAATTAGTTTATGCTGGTAAAATGAAACTTACTGATTCAGTAGATGATAGTCCAATAGATGCGGGTAAATTGGTTTTATCTCCAACTCGAACCTATGCCCCAATTATTAAGCAAATACTTGAAAAACATAAGTCCGATATTCATGGCATGGTACATTGCAGTGGTGGTGCACAAACCAAAGTGCTTCATTTTGTTGATGATATGCATATCATAAAAGATAACTTATTTGATATCCCGCCATTGTTTAAGTTGATTCAACAACAATCGAATACAGACTGGAGTGAGATGTACAAAGTCTTTAATATGGGCCATCGTATGGAAGTATATGTAAAGCCTAATTTAGCTGAAAGCTTGATTGAAATTTCAAAATCTTTTGGGGTTGATGCCCAAATTGTTGGACGAGTTGAGGCAGCTGATAAAAAACAATTAACGATTCAATCTCCTTACGGGGAATTTATATACCATTAATGTATGAGCAACTTAATTGATAAACTTGAGTCGATAAAAGATCGCTACAAAGAGGTTTCGCAACAAATTGTGGACCCAGACATCATAGCTGATATGGATCGTTATGTGAAGTTGAATAAGGAGTATAGTGATTTAAAGACGATTGTAGAAACGTATGATGAATACAAGAATATTCTAGATAATATCGAATCTTCAAAGGCCATAATTAAAGAAGAGAAAGACGAAGAGTTTAAGGAAATGGCGAAAGCTGAGCTCAATGATTTAGAACGAAAAGTGGAGCCTTTAGAAGAGCAAATTAAGTTAATGCTTATTCCTAAAGATCCAGACGATGGCAAAAATGTAATTATTGAAATTAGAGCTGGGACCGGTGGAGATGAAGCAAGTATTTTTGCGGGAGACCTTTATAGAATGTATACTAAATACATTGAAACCAAAGGTTGGAAGCATGAATTGGCAACAGTTAATGAAGGAACATCGGGTGGATTTAAGGAGATTAGTTTTGAAGTGACTGGTGCTAATGTTTATGGAATCATGAAGTATGAATCTGGTGTGCATCGGGTTCAACGGGTTCCACAAACAGAAACGCAAGGTAGGGTGCACACTTCTGCAGCAACCGTTGCAGTTTTGCCAGAAGCTGACGAAGTGGATGTAAAAATAAACCCTGCTGACATTAAGAAAGATACTTTTAGAGCATCTGGAGCAGGTGGTCAGCACGTAAATAAAACGGAATCGGCTGTTCGATTAACGCACGTTCCAACAGGAGTTGTGGTTGAATGTCAAGATGGAAGATCTCAGCTTAAGAACTACGAAAAGGCAATGAAAGTCCTTCGGACTAAGTTGTATGAGGCTGAGGTTGAAAAAAAGGAAAAGGAAATTGCTGCGGAACGTAAATCTCAAGTTTCAACGGGAGACCGTTCAGCGAAAATTAGAACGTATAACTATCCGCAAGGAAGAGTAACGGATCACCGTATAAACTTGACACTTTATAATTTGGATGCCATTATAAATGGTGAGTTGGAGGAAGTGATAGAAGCATTAAGAGTGGCTGAAAATGCGGAGAAATTACAAGCAGGATTAGATGATTCAATGGGCTAATGGAAAGAAGTGAATTAATTGAACAAATTAGAAAGAAGAAGAGCTTTTTATGTATCGGTTTAGATACTGATTTAGATAAGATTCCAAAATTTCTGTTAGACTATGATGATCCTATTTTTGAGTTTAACAAGCGAATCATAGATGCTACAAAGGATTTGTGTGTGGCCTACAAACCAAATATTGCTTTCTACGAAGCATTAGGTAGTAAGGGCTGGGAAAGTTTGGAAAAAACAGTAAACTATATACCTTCTTCCATTTTTACCATTGCCGATGCAAAACGAGGAGATATAGGGAATACGAGTCTAAGTTATGCGAAAACTTTTTTTGATACTTATCAATTTGATTCGGTAACAGTAGCACCCTACATGGGAAATGATTCCATAACGCCTTTTCTTCAGCATGAAGGGAAATGGGCAATAGTTCTCGGCTTAACTTCAAATCAAGGAGCCTTCGACTTTCAATTTCAAAAGTTGGAGAATGGTCATTTTCTATTTGAGAAAGTATTGGAAGAAACTCAAAAATGGGGCTCTGATAAAAACATGATGTATGTTGTTGGGGCAACGAAAGCGGAACATTTAAAATTAGTCCGAAATCAAATTCCAAATCACTTTTTATTGGTGCCGGGTGTTGGTGCTCAAGGAGGTAGTTTAGAAGAAGTATGTAAATATGGCTTAACCAAAGATGTAGGCCTTCTTGTCAATTCCTCTCGAGGAATATTATATGCCTCTTCAGCTGAAGATTTTGATCAAGCAGCAAGAACCGAAGCTGCTAAACTTCAGCAAGCTATGGCAAAGTATTGCTAAATTTTTTATTTTTATTTCCATGATGCGAGAAGACTTTCTTCATTACATATGGAAATTTCAATTATTTAATTCAAACGATCTTTTTTCACAAGAAGGTGAGATAGTTCAGGTTTTAAAGCCTGGAGTTCATAATGTGAATGCTGGACCAGATTTTTTTAATGGTCAAGTTATTTTAGATAAAACAAGATGGGCGGGCAATATTGAGATTCACCTTAAGTCTAGCGATTGGAAACAACATAACCATCAACATGATGATGCTTATGACAAAGTAATCTTGCATGTTGTTTGGGAAAATGACGAGTCTATTAGAAGAGAGAATGGAGAAATAATTCCAACAATTGAGTTAAAAGGAAGAGTTAAGCTAGATTTACTAAACCGATATGAGGACTTGCAGAAAAGTCAGTTTTGGGTGCCATGCCAAGATGCTATATCCCAAGTAAAAAAGTCAACAATAGCACACCAAATGGATCGTGCAGTTATTGAGCGCTTGGAAGATAAGTCAAAAAAAGTAGAGCAATTGCTGCAATTTTACAAAAACGATTGGGAGCAAACATTGTATCATTTATTGTGTAAGTATTTTGGTTTTAAAGTAAATGCTGTACCTTTTGAATTACTGGCAAATGCCTTACCCTATCAAATTATTAGAAAGCATCAATCAAATCTTTTCGAGCTCGAGGCACTTTTATTTGGTCAAGCAGGTTTATTAGATTTAGAATTTGAAGAAGACTATCCCAAAAGACTTCAGAAGCAGTATGTTTTTTTAAAATCAAAGTATAATCTAAAATCCATTGAGCCTAGCTTGTGGAAGTTTAGTAAACTCAGACCTCCTAATTTTCCTACAATTCGTATAGCACAGTTAGCTACATTGCTTTTCAATTCATCAGGATTTTTTCAAACTCTGATTCAAACTAATGCATACAATGAGCTTTTTGATTTGATTAAGGTGCAAGCCTCCACTTATTGGAATAATCATTTTACACTTGATAAACTAAGTAAGCAAAATCGACTAAAGGAGTTAGGTAATCAGTCTGTAGATATGTTGATCATCAATGTGCTTTGTCCCTTATTAATTGCCTATGCTCATGAAACAGCCAATGAAATTCATAAGCAGAACGCAATTGATTTATTAGAGCAGGTTTCTAGTGAAAAAAATATAATTATTAGAAAATGGAAGGAACTCGGTATAGAGTCAAACTCAGCTTATGATTCACAAGCCTTAATTCAACAAAAATTAAATTATTGCGATTTAAAAAAATGCCTAACTTGCATGATTGGAAGCGAAATCCTAATGAAAAGTTAATATGATTCAGAATATTCAAGATTTTTTTGAAAAGTATGCTTTCGGTGTTTGTGAATGGTGGGGTAAAAAACTAGGTATAAATAGTTCTAAAATTAGGATCTATTTTATTTATACTTCTTTTCTAACCCTTGGTTCTCCACTAATTATTTATTTAGTTATGGCCTTTGTTCTAGAACATAAACACTTATTTAAATTCAAGAAGAAAAAAACCATTTGGGATTTATAACCGAGCTGTGCACACCATTTCTGAATTTAGAAAACTCTATTACGCCCTTCTAATCTTAGTCCTCATTTCCGTTGTTGGAATTCTTGGTTTTGTTCTTATTGAAGGCTATACATTTGGTGAAGCATTTTATTTTACCATTATAACCATTTCTACAGTTGGGTTTCAAGAAATAAGACCACTTTCCGATAGTGGAAGGTACTTTACGGCATTCTTAATCGTAACCAGTTTTGGTACTTTTGCCTACGCTTTAAGTGCCATTTCTGCTTATTTGTTAGATGGGCAGTTTAGAAAACACTTAGGTGAATTAAAGAAGATTAAAAAGATCAAAAAGTTGGAAAATCATATCATCGTTTGCGGATTTGGTAGAAATGGAAGACAAATTTTGCATGAATTAGGAGTAAACAATCAAGAGTTTATTCTAATAGAGAGAGATGATGAAATTTTAGAAGAGCTTAAAGCAGAGGGTAATACCAATTATCTGGAAGGAGATGCAACCAACGATAAAGTATTAATTAATGCGGGTATTAAGAAAGCCAGAGCCTTAATAACTACGCTTCCAGAAGATGCTGACAATGTTTTTGTTGTTTTAACCGCTAGAGAGATGAATCCTGATTTGTTGATTATTAGTAGAGCTTCTCAAGATTCAACGGATAAAAAATTGAGAATGGCGGGTGCAGATAATGTGGTTATGCCAGACAAGGTAGGTGGTTCTCACATGGCATCTTTGGTGTTGAAACCTGATGTTGTTGAATTTTTCAATCACCTAAGTGGACAAGACAACAATATTTCTTTAGAGGAAATTAGTTATGAAAGTTTACCGAAAGAATTTAAAGATAAGTCCATACAGGATTTACATATAAGAAGACGTTCAGGAGCAAATATTGTGGGATTAAAAACCATAGAAGGAGAATACCTTTTGAACCCCACACCCGATACTATTATTACGGAAGGTACAAAGTTGTTTGTATTAGGCATGAAGAACCAAATTGAAGATTTAAAGAAATGGAATTGAAAAGAATATTAGTGACAGGTAGTAATGGACTTTTAGGACAGAAATTAGTTCATAAACTAAGACAAAGGGAAGATATTCAATTAATTGCCACTTCTCGTGGAGAAAATCGGGTAAAGGTAACTGAAGGATATATTTATGAAAGTTTGGATATAAGCAATCAAGAGGAAGTTGATTCAGTAGTGTCAAAGTACAAGCCAAATGCAATTATCAATACGGCGGCTATGACGAACGTAGATGCATGTGAAGAAAAAAAAGAGGAATGTTGGGATTTGAATGTGAATGCAGTTAAGTATTTAGTAGAAGCTTCCGAAAAATGGAATGTTCACTTTATTCATCTCTCCACTGACTTTGTTTTTGATGGAGAAGATGGGCCTTATCGTGAAGAAGACTCACCCAATCCGTTAAGCTATTATGGAAAGTCAAAGCTTGAAGCTGAAAAAATAGTACTAAATAGCAACACAAAATGGTCTATTGCTAGAACCATTATTGTATATGGAATTGTAGATGATATGAGCCGCTCAAACATTGTACTTTGGGCAAAAGGAGCTTTAGAAAAGGGACAAACTTTAACCATTGTAAATGACCAATTTAGAAGTCCAACATTAGCTGAAGATTTGGCCGATGGTTGTATTTTGATTGCAGAAAAGGAGGCAGAAGGAATTTTTCACCTATCAGGAAAAGATTTTATGAGCATTGTAGAATTGGTAAGAAGAGTAGCCGAATATTATAAACTAGATGCTTCTTACATTCAAGAAATTTCATCATCAGCACTTAATCAAGCTGCAAAACGCCCTCCTAAAACAGGTTTTGTATTGGATAAAGCCATTAATCAATTGGGATACAATCCACACAGCTTTGAAGACGGAATTGCAATACTTGAAAAGCAATTGACTGAAAATCAAACTTAGTACAATTCAAGGCTTGTCTCCTTTATATTGCTTGATATTTAAGTTATATTTGTTGGTTTAGCAAAAAATAACTTATGATTAAGCAATTCTTTACTTTCATTTTATCTTGTTTAACGCTTGCAGTATTTGCTTCTGATTTTGAAGTGGAACTAAAGTATGAGAATCCTAGTTCTAAAATTAACGATGGAGTTGCTTTCGTTGAGGTTAGCGGTGGAAAAGCTCCTTTCTTATACAAGTGGTCTCACCAAAGTGTAGATCGAAAGTCGAACTCAAGTCTGGGCATAACAGAAGGAAGTGAATTTACAGTATTGGTAACAGACGCTGATGGAAATGAGCAGTTGGTTCAAGGTGTTATTCCTCCAGAATCAGCTGAAGAGCATATGAACGCCACTTTTAAGCCCATTGTACAACACATGACCAATTTTCTTTTCTGGGACCCATTCTCAGCGATAGGTCTATACGATCCCATTGTGTATGCTGATGAAAAGCAAATTAAGGCTCCTGGTTGGTCTTCTCCTGAAATCAAGAAAATCAGATTAAAAGAGTGGTTATTAAGCGATGGTTCTAAGGTGAAAAAGGGTGATGCAATCGCCATAGTAGAACAAGATGATAACAATCAAGTAAAAGTTTTTGCAGCTGCAAGTGGGACTTTAAAGCATAAGGCCAAACAAGGAAAGCTTATATATGACGCCAATAACATTGAAGATGTCATTGAAGTTGGATCTGAAAATTTAGCGGCTGTAGTATATGATAACCCTCGCCCAGTTCTGCATCCAAATGGAGATGTTCAGAAAAAAGGTATTCCATTTATTGTAGTTTGGCTAGTTCTGGGAGCATTGTTTTTTACCATTCGAATGAAGTTTATAAATGCGAAAGGAGTAAAACATGCCATTGATCTTGTAAAAGGGAAGTTCAGTAATCCGGATGATCAAGGAGAGGTGACCCATTTTCAAGCATTAACAACGGCGCTTTCTGCAACTGTAGGATTGGGGAATATTGCCGGAGTTGCGGTAGCCATTAGTCTTGGTGGGCCGGGTGCTACCTTTTGGATGATTATAGCCGGTTTAATTGGCATGGCCAGTAAGTTTACTGAGTGTACACTTGGTGTGAAATACAGAAAAGTGAATGAAAAAGGCGAAATATCTGGCGGACCTATGTATTACTTAACCGAAGGTTTAGCAAAAAGAAACCTTGGTGGTCTGGGAAAAGTGCTGGCTTTTGTTTTTGCTATTCTTTGTATTGGAGGTTCATTCGGTGGAGGAAATATGTTTCAAGCCAATCAAGCCTTTGCTCAACTTTCAGGTGAATTTCCTGCAATAGCTGATTACGGTGTTTGGTTCGGTATTGTTCTCGCTTTGTTAGTTGGAATCGTTATTATCGGTGGAATTAAAAGTATCGCCAAAGTGACCGATAAGATAGTGCCATTTATGGCAGGGCTATATGTTCTATTTGCCTTAATAATAATAGGAATGAATATTGGAAATGTAGGTGACGTATTTGTTGAAATTTATCAAGGAGCGTTTAATTCACCAGCAATTAAAGGGGGAGTAATTGGAGTTCTAATAGTAGGTTTTCAAAGAGCTGCCTTTTCAAATGAAGCAGGAGTTGGGTCTGCTTCTATAGCTCATTCAGCATCAAAAACCAATGAACCTGTAAGTGAAGGAGTAGTTGCATTATTAGAGCCATTTGTTGATACTGTTGTGGTTTGTACAATGACTGCCTTAGTTTTAGTGTTTACTGGTTTTGCTGATGGAACTTCTGGTTTGGAAGGCTCGGAATTAACATCAGCTGCTTTCAGTAGTGTGTTTCCATGGTTTTCATTGGTATTAGTGGTAGCCATTTTCTTGTTCGCTTTCTCTACTATGATTTCATGGTCGTACTATGGGTTAAAGGCTTGGACATTTTTATTTGGAGGTAGCAAGTTAGCTGACTACTCCTACAAATTAATTTTTCTAATCTTTATCGTTATTGGTTCATCAGTTGGTTTAGGTGCTGTCTTAGACTTTTCTGATTTAATGATTTTAGGTATGGCATTTCCCAATATTTTGGGATTGTTAATCCTTTCCAATGAAGTGAAAGATGATATGAACGATTATTTCGCTAGAATTAAATCTGGAGCTATTAAGCGTTTTAAGTAATGAAGTATTCGATTCTGATTCTCTTGGGAATTATTTTGTATTCCTGTAAAGAGGAAGTAGTCGTGAGTGAAATTTCAGCTCGCGTATATGAGAACTGTGACCAAGTTGCTTCACAGGTGGAAATTGCTTTAAAGGCAAACTCTAGTTTTGGAAGTTTTAATGAACCAACCATTTTAGCAAGTGCAATTACAGATGGGAATGGATACGTCAGATTATCCTACGAATTAGATGAATCTAAAAGCGGAAGAGCCGATTTGATTAAAATCAATTCTAATGGTTATCAAACATTGATTAGCAATTTAGATTTAAAAAAGGATTTTGACCTTGACTTATATGCAACTAATACAACAACACTTTATTTGTCTCTAAATAGTAATAGAGTGCTGACTTTACAAGATACTTTGTTTGTTCAGTTTTCTTACGGACCTATTGAAAAATTCTATGTTCAACCGGCAAATGGAGTGATAGATACATTTAAAATTGATGTTCCAAACTTGCTAAATGCTTCTACATTTACTTGGTTAAATTATGGAATTGGAATCGCACAATTTAACTTATCCAAAGAGGCTTTAACCATTGAAGATTCTCTATATCAAAATATTGGATTACTTTTGGAAGGTTGCCCTAAAGATGGGCAAGTGGAAATCGCAATTCAATAAGCTTGAAAAACCAATTCAAAGACTATTTTCATTTTAGTAAAATTGAAAGAAGAGGAATTATGGGTTTATCCATTTTATCTCTGCTTTTTATTGGAGCACGTTACTATTTGGTATTGAACCCAGGTGAGCTTAACTATTCAAATAATAGAATTGAAGAACTTGCCCAGGCATATCAAGAAGAGCAAGAAAAGTTAAAGCAGAAAGGCCAAAAAGTTATTCATGAAGCTGAGCCATTAAAAGAGGTTCAAGTTAGATTATTTAAATTCAATCCTAATGGCTTGTCAATTGCCGATTGGAAAAAATTGGGACTCTCTGAAAAGCAAGCACAGGTTATAAAAAACTATGAAGAAAAAGGAGGCAAGTTTAGAACAAAAGAAGATGTGCAAAAAATGTATACCATTTCTGATTCTACTTACTTAAAGCTTGAACCTTATATATTACTTCCAAATGAAAGCGAATTTGAAAATCAAAATTCTAAGAAATTAACTGCAAAGGTTTACGATGAGAAAAATGAAGATTCCAAAAGTGTAAAAAAGAAAAAGGAATACCCAAAACTCATTGTTGATGTTAATACAGCAGACAGTGCTACTTTATTAAAATTGTATGGGATTGGTCCTTACTTTAGTGGAAAAATGGTTTCCTATAGAGAAGCATTAGGTGGCTATTCTAATCTCAATCAGTTGACTGAAATATGGAACTTTAATGACAGTATGCTGATAAGGTTAAGAGATCAATTGGTGATTCATCAAATCGAAATAAAGAAGTTAAATGTAAATCAGTTAAATGCAAAAGAATTACAAAAACACCCATATATAAATTGGAATGTAGCCAATTCCATTGTGAATATTCGTAATAAACATGGAGAGTATCAAAGGCTAGAAGATTTGAAAAAGTCTGTTCTTATTAGTGATTCACTCTTACAAAAGCTCAGTCCTTATTTAACGGTTGAATAATCTAAAAGCGGTTTGTCTTTCTCTTGGAAGCGTCGTAATCTTGCTTTTCCAAATATAACCTATGGAAGATAAAATAAAGTCAGTCATTCGAGATATACCTAACTTCCCAAAAGAGGGGATAATTTTTAAGGATATTACCCCCATTCTTGAGTTGCCAGAATTAACTAAACAAATTACAGAGGAATTTGTGAAACGAGCAGAAGAGCAAAAACCAGATGCAATTATGGGAATTGAAAGTAGAGGTTTTTTTTGGGGCTTACTGATTGCTCAGGCGATGAATATTCCATTTATTCCTGTTCGCAAAAAAGGAAAGTTACCTTACAAAACGGTTTCATATAAATATGAACTTGAGTATGGAACAGCTGAAATTGAAGTGCATGAAGATGTTATTAAACCAGGCAGTAGAATTTTAATACATGATGACCTTTTAGCAACCGGCGGTACAGCAGCGGCAGCTGCAGAAATCGTAAAAATGCAAAAGGCAGAAGTGTGTGGATTTAGTTTTTTAGTCATACTTGAATTTTTAAAGGGACGTGAAGCGCTAATTAAATTCACGAAGAATATAGAAGGATTGGCTTGTTACTAGCTCATTTATAAATTAGTCAAAAACAAATTACCCATCAAATTGTATTTTTGATGTACCAAAAAAATTGAAGAGAGAAATGGATTTTAGTTATACAGAGAATCAAGCAATGATTGCGAAAATGGTGCAAGATTTTGCAGCCAAGGAGATTAAACCCAATTTAATGAAGTGGGATGAATCTCAAGAATTTCCAGTGCCATTATTTAAGAAATTAGGTGAGCTTGGGTTGATGGGTGTACTTGTACCTCAAGAATATGGCGGCTCAGGATTTGGTTACCATGAATACATTACTGCCATTAGTGAATTAGCTAAAGTTTGTGGCTCCATTGGCTTATCTATGGCAGCGCACAATTCATTATGTACAAACCACATTTTAACCTTTGGCAATGAAGAGCAAAAGCAAAAGTATTTACCAAAACTAGCTACTGCAGAGCATATAGGAGCTTGGGGCTTAACCGAGCACAATACAGGATCTGATGCTGGTGGAATGAACACAACTGCTGTTGAAGATGGAGATTTCTACATCTTAAATGGAGCAAAGAATTTTATTACTCATGCAATTTCTGGTGATATTGCCGTAGTTATTGCTAGAACCGGTGAAAAAGGAGATTCGCATGGCATGTCAGCATTTATCCTTGAAAAGGGAACGGAAGGCTTTTCTTCTGGAAAGAAAGAAGACAAATTAGGAATGCGTGCTTCTGAAACTGCTGAGCTAATTTTTACCGATTGTAAAGTACCCAAGGAGAATTTACTTGGAAAGGTTGGTGAAGGATTTCCACAAGCAATGAAAATTTTAGATGGTGGAAGAATTTCTATAGCGGCTCTCTCACTGGGAATTGCTAAAGGAGCTTTTGAAGCAGCTAAAAAGTATGCCAATGAGAGAGAGCAATTTGGTCAGCCTATTTCTAAGTTCCAAGCCATTGCTTTTAAGCTAGCAGATATGGCAACTGAAATTGAAGCAGCAGAATTGCTAACTCACCAAGCTGCAGATATGAAAAATAAAGGACAAAAAATGACTAAGGAATCTGCTTTTGCCAAGTATTACGCATCTGAAGTTTCAGTGAGAGTTTCAACAGAAGCAGTACAAATTTTTGGTGGTTATGGCTATACCAAAGAGTTTCCTGTAGAGAAGTTTTACCGAGATTCAAAACTTTGTACAATAGGAGAAGGAACCTCAGAAATTCAAAAATTAGTGATTTCAAGAGAGATTTTGAAATAATTTGATTGATTAAAGAAAGTTTTATACTTTTGCACCCCAATAAAATTTTGACAATATGTTAATTGTACCAGTAAAAGAAGGCGAGAACATCGAAAGAGCTTTAAAGAAGTTTAAAAAGAAGTTTGAAAGAACAGGAACTGTAAAAGAGTTGAGAAATCGTCAACATTTTACAAAGCCTTCAGTAGAGCGCAGAGAAGAAATTAAGCGTGCAATCTACAAAGAGCAGATGCAAAGAGAAGAAGAAGCTTAAAAGCTTAATCTTTCTAAAAATAGTAACCACTTTTGTTGGTATTGCTTAACTTGCATATCAATAAAGTGGTTTTTTTATGCCCATAACTGAATTCTTAAGTTACTTAGAGAGAGAGCGAAGATACTCGCAACACACCTTGCTTGCCTATCGAAATGATTTGAATTCATTAAAAGAATTTCTAGAAGATAAGTATGATGAAGTTGAATTCAAAAAGGTTACTTCTGAGATGCTTCGTTCATGGGTAATCGACCTTATGGAAAAACAACATAGTAGTCGCACCGTTAATCGAAAAATATCTACTCTAAAATCATTTTATCAGTATTTAAAGAAGAAAGGTCAAATTAAGGTTTTACCTACTTCAAAGATTACGAGTCCAAAAGTGGAGAAACCTCTACCTTCTTTTTTAAAAGTAAAAGAAACTGATAATCTATTTGAGCAAATTGAATTTGGTAATGATTTTTCTGGCTTTCGTGATAAGATTATGTTAGAGATATTCTATGCCACAGGGATTAGACTAAGTGAATTAATTCAATTAAAAAATGAGTCATTTGATAGAGGGACAAATACGTTAAAGGTTTTGGGAAAACGAAACAAAGAACGAATCATTCCTATTTCTAATTCCTTGGCCAAGAGTTTAGTTGAATATTTATCTGAAAAGCAATCACTTTATTCTGAGCCTTTTATTTTTCTAACAGATAGCGGAAAAAAGCTTTATCCAAAGTTTGTCTATAGAAAGGTTAATTCATACCTTAGTATGGTATCTTCATTACAGAAAAAAAGTCCGCATATTTTGCGACATACATTTGCGACACATATGTTAAACAATGGAGCAGATTTAAATACAATAAAAGAGTTTTTGGGGCATGCTAATTTATCTGCCACAGAAGTATACACCCATAACTCAATAGAAAAATTAAAAAATATTTACAAACAGGCTCATCCAAGAGCATAAAAATTAAACGCTATGATGGTTAAGTTAAATGTTAGATCAGTGAATTTTGATGCAGATCAAAAATTAATAGACTTTATTCAGGGAAGAGTAAATAAGCTAACCCATTTCTTTGATCGAATTATAGAAGCTGATGTATATCTAAAAGTGGATAATAATCATGAGACAGAGAACAAAACTGTAGAAATCAGATTATACATTCCAGGTAATGACCTATTTGCCAAAAAAACGGCAAAAAACTTCGAAGCAGCAACAGATGAAGTTACAGAAGCATTAAGAAGGCAAGCAAAAAAGCGTAAAGAAAAGGTTAGAGGCTTATAATTTATGGCTTGAAGCTCAGTATTTACAAGGAATTTAAAGTTTGTCAAAAAAAAAGTGAAATAATTTTCACTGTAATTTAAATCTTTTATAAATTTGCAGACCTTTTTCGAGGCTATCACAATTGGCTAAGAAAAAGGTCTTTTAATACATGCCGATGTAGCTCAGTTGGCCAGAGCAGCTGATTTGTAATCAGCGGGTCGGGGGTTCGAATCCCTCCATCGGCTCTCGTTCTTTAAG
>CAXFAI010000023.1:0-76440 GCA_964001305.1 uncultured Flavobacteriales bacterium | reverse complement strand
TATTTTAACTACCACTGTCCCATGATCTTCTGAACCAATTGATAATTCAGGATTTTTAATCAGTTTTCTATCCTTTAGCTGATACTTTACTGTAAAACCATCTACTTCTAAAACCTCTTCTTTGGTATCAGGAATGTAAGTACCATCATAAGGAACATACTCTTTAAAAAAGACTGAACTTACTTCCTTCATTTGAACTTTTTTCTCTTTACCATCTACGACCATTGTCCAGATATCATTTTGAAGTTCAATTACAACTCCTTCTATTTTTTCTCCAGAATTGAGCACCAAGGTATGTTGCGCTTTACTAAACTGAACTAGACTTATAAATAGAATTGAAAAAAGGGATATGTATTTCATAACTGTCTAACAAATTAAAATTTGAAACAAAAGTATTGGCATATTCGCTTTCTATCCTTACAATAAAAGTCTCTTTTCAACATTCTACTATTAATTAAGTGAATATTCGTTAATGGCTAAAAAATCATGTTTAAAGGCATAATGAAAAAAGCTACTTTTGTGCCCATGCAAAAAAAATGGATCCTTGGTCTTTTAGTGATACTTATTCTTTCCGCTTGCAGCGAATACAATAAAGTATTGAAAAGCCCTAACCCGGAATTAAAATACCAGAAAACAGTTGAGTATTACGTAGAGGGTGACTATTTAAAAGCAATGCCTTTGCTGGAAGAGCTAATCCCTTTATATAGAGGTACAGATAAAGGTCAAAAAATCTACTATTATTACTGCTATGCTAACTATTATTTGAATTACAATATCCAAGCAGCATATCATTTTAAGCAATACGCTAGAACCTACCCATTAAGTGAGTTTGCTGAAGATGCACTATTTATGAGTGCTTATTGTAATTATTTGGACTCACCAATTCCTTCTTTAGATCAAGAGCCAACCTATAAAGCAATAGACGAACTTCAAGTTTTTGTAAATACTTACCCAAAAAGTCCTTTGGTGGATAGTGCTAACCATTTGGTAGATGAACTGCAATTAAAGCTTGAAACTAAAGATTTTGAAAATAGCAAACAGTACTATAAAATTAAGCAGTACAAAGCTGCCATAGTAGCTTTAGAGAATACATTGCAAGATTATCCGAATTCCATATTTGAAGAGGAAATCAAAATGTTAATTTTAAAATCATACTATGAATTAGCCATAAAAAGTATTGATGAAAAAAAGTTAGAGCGCTTTAATAAAGGGATTGAGGCTTATTATGATTTTATTGATAATTTTGCAGACGGTAATCAAGTCAATGAGGCCGAAACCATATATGCTAGAATTATTAGAGCTAAAGAACAATTTGTAGAAGAAAATCCAGATAAAAATGAATTATAAAGAAATAGACGCACCAGATACAACAGTTACAAGAAATGTTGCTGAAATTGATGGTAAAACTGGTAACATTTATGAAGCAATTGCTATTGTTTCAAAAAGAGCGAACCAGATTAGTGTTAAAATGAAAGAAGAGTTAAACTCTAAATTAGCTGAGTTTGCCACAACTTCAGATAATTTGGATGAAGTTTTTGAAAATAGAGAGCAAATTGAAATTTCTAAGTTTTATGAAAGTCTTCCAAAGCCAAACTCACTGTCTTTACATGAGTATTTGAATGACGAGACTTACTTTAGAGACCCTTCAAAAGACATTGAAGACTAAAAATGTTAACAGGCAAAAATGTATTGCTAGCCGTAAGTGCTGGTATTGCTGCCTATAAATCTGCTGCTCTTTGCAGATTATTGATAAAAAAAGGGGCTAATGTAAAGGTGTTGATGACCCCTGATTCAACAAACTTTATTACGCCTCTTACTTTATCTACCTTATCTAAAAATCCGGTAACTGTTGAGTATTTTAATAAATCGAACGGTGAATGGAATAATCATGTAGAGTTAGCCAAATGGGCTGACTTTTTTTTATTAGCCCCGGCTACGGCAAATACCATTGCTAAAATGGCAAATGGCATTTGTGATAATGTTCTTTTGGCTACATACTTTTCCATGGAAAATTCAGTTTTTCTTGCACCTGCTATGGATTTAGATATGTATCAACATTTTACCGTAAAAGCTAATTTAGAGAAACTTGCTCAAGGTGGTGATTTTATAATACCAGCAGAAAAAGGCGAGTTAGCCAGTGGCTTAGAAGGTGAAGGCAGAATGGCTGAGCCCGAAAATATTATTGAGTTTCTTGAGCAAAGCATAAATTCTGTTTGGGCTGACAAAAACGTTTTAGTTTCAGCAGGTCCTACCTATGAAGAATTAGATCCTGTGCGATTTATTGGAAATCATAGTTCAGGAAAAATGGGCTATGCAATTGCTGAAGAATTTCAAAAAAGAGGAGCAAGAGTAACTTTAGTTTCTGGTCCAACTAGTTTGAATCATCCTAAGGGAGTTGAAGTTATAGGAGTAAAAAGCGCTCATGAAATGCTAGAAAGGATGAAAAGTCACTCTAAGAATGCAGATTGCATAATTATGTCTGCTGCAGTTGCCGATTATACACCGATGCATAAAGCAAGTCAGAAGATTAAGAAAGATGACGCTTCATTAACTATTGAGCTTCAAAAAACGACCGACATTTTAAAATGGTTAGGTGAGCACAAACAAAATGCTCAGATTTTAGTGGGATTTGCCTTAGAAACTGAAAATGAATTAGAAAATGCTAAGAAAAAGTTGTTGACAAAAAATCTGGATTTAATTGTTTTGAATTCATTGCAAGATTCAGGTGCTGGCTTTGGCTATGATACCAATCAAGTAAATTTCATTCATAAGGACGGAACAATTCACAAAACGGATTTAATGAGTAAGCAAGAAGTGGCCAATAATTTGATAAACGAAATCGAATTGAAATGTTTAGGGTAGTTGTAATAATATTATTTAGTTGTTTATCATTAAGCTTAAAAGCGCAAGAATTCAATTGTGTTGTCGATATTAATTCCAGACAAATAAGTGGTAGTGAACGTGTCATTTTTGATGAAATGGAGAAGGCTATTTTCAACTTTGTGAATGGAAGGAAATGGACAAAAGATGAATATGAAGCTTTTGAAAGGATTGATTGTAGCATATTTATCACCCTAAATGAGCGAATTAGCACCAATCAATTTAGTGGAAATATTCAAATTCAAGCATCTAGACCTGTTTTTAACACAGATTACAAGACACCAATCATGAATATTAAGGACAATGACTTTGTAATAACATACAGTCAGTTTGAGCCTTTGCTATTTAACCCTGGTACATATAGTGGTGAATTGTCTTCAATTATAGCTTTTTATTTATACATGATTTTAGGCTATGACTACGATTCATTTGCCTTAGAAGGTGGAACACCCTATTTACAAGAAGCTCAAAGAATTGTGAATAGTGCACAAAGTTCTTCGGAATCTGGTTGGAAAGCTTTTGAAGAACAGAAAAATAGATATTGGTTAATTGAAAATACTTTGAGCGCACGCTTTAAACCCCTGCGTAAAACCTACTACGAATATCATCGCCTAGGGATGGATGTTATGCAAGAGAATATGATTAAGGCAAGAAGAAAAATTTCTGAAAGTTTGAAAGGCTTAAAAGCGATTCATAATGTCAATCCCTCTTCTTATAACCTTCAAGCGTTTTTTAATGCTAAAATGCAAGAGGTAGTCAATTTATACGAAGAAGCCAATCCGCAAGAGATTACTGAAATAACTGAGCTTCTAATTACCATAGACCCCGGTAATGCCAACAACTATGAAAAACTTAGGAAAAATAAGTAAGTCTATAAATTGATTTTTCGTCAACTGTACTATGCTAAGCAGCCTTAAGATAAAAAACTTTGCACTTATCAAGGACCTAAAAATTCATTTTGATCAAGGTCTGAGTGTTATTACAGGTGAAACAGGTGCCGGTAAATCAATACTGTTAGGAGCATTAAAATTAGTGCTCGGTGAAAGAGCTGATCATAGTACCCTAAAAGAAAAAGATAAAAAGTGCATAGTTGAAGCTGAATTCAATATCAAAGAGCTAAAATTAGAGGCTTTTTTCGATGAAAATGAATTAGACTATTGGGAAGAATCGATACTTAGAAGAGAAATTAGTCCTTCAGGAAAGAGCAGAAGCTTTATTAATGACTCACCTGTAACATTAAGTTTAATGAAAGAGTTGGGTGCATTTTTAATCGATATACATGCTCAACATCAAACACTTCAAATTAACAATGCTGATTTTCAGCTACGGGTAATAGACTCCTTAGCGAAAAACAAAAAAGAGCTGAAATTATATACTCAATCTTTTTTAAAGTTTCAGTCGATAAAAAATAGTCTTCAAAAATTAGAAGCGGAAAGTCAAGAATCTAAAAATCAATTGGAGTTTTGGCAGTTTCAATGGAGTGAATTAGAAAGTCTGAAATATCAAGAAGGGGAAGAAGAAGCCTTAAGAATTGAACAGGAGTCATTAGCTAATCGAGAAGAAATAATTTCGAATCAACAAGGAATTGAACAGCTACTTGAATCTGAGGAAGGAAGTTTGCTTGATCAATTAAATGCGCTATTACAATTGATTCAAAATAATTCAAAATACCTTCCTCAGTTAAAAGAAATTGAAACAAGGATTCATTCTTGCAAGATTGAGTTGGACGATATTAGAAGAGATTTATCGATGCAATTTGATGATTTTGATTTTGATCCGCAGCGCATGCAATCAGTAGATGAGCGACTTGCTGAGATAAATAGATTACAGAAAAAACATTTTCTAGAAAATGCTGATGAATTGATTCAAATTCATCAAGAATTAGCAGAAAAAATAGCTGCAGTTCAAAATGTTGATGATGATATTTTAGAGTTACAAAAAGAACTGAATTCTGCAGAAAAGGAACTTTTGGAAAATGCCAAAGAATTAACTTTCAGCAGAGAAAAAGTACTTCCTACCTTAAAAAATGAAGTTGAAAAAACACTTCAACGATTAGGAATAAGTCATGCTAGGCTTGCTGTAAATCAATCCACATTAGCTTCTCCTTCTTCAAAAGGCATAGATGACTTTGAAATTTTGTTTTCAGCCAATCAAGGCGTTGAACCTCAAAGAATTGCTGATTCCGCTTCGGGTGGTGAAATTTCACGATTAGTTTTAGCAGTAAAGGCTTTGCTCGGTAAAGAAAATGGTCTTTCCACGATTATTTTTGATGAAATAGATACCGGTGTTTCAGGAGAAGTAGCAGACCAAATGGGGGATGTGTTAGGTGAGTTAGCAAAATTAAGACAGTTAATTTCGATTACACATTTGCCACAAATTGCCGCAAAAGGGAAGCAACATTATTTTGTATATAAAGAAACGATTGATAATCAAACCCAAACGAAATTGAAAATTCTTTCTCAAGAGGAAAGAATTGTAGAAATTGCGAAAATGCTAAGTGGTAAAAAAACCACCGAAGCAGCTTTAAACAACGCTAAAGAATTATTGAATTAATGCATAATAAATCACTTTATTTGCACTAAAATTGAGATTATGTCTAATAACTTACTATCAGGAAAAAGAGGAATTATTTTTGGAGCGCTAAACGACCAATCCATTGCTTGGAAAGTAGCAGAGCAAGCGAAAGCACAAGGTGCAACTTTCACCTTAACCAATGCACCAATTGCAATGAGAATGGGAGAGATTCAAAAATTAGCAGACCATTGTAATGCTGAAGTAATTCCTGCTGATGCAACTTCAGTAGAAGATTTGGAAAACTTATTTACGAAATCACAAGAGATACTTGGTGGTAAAATTGACTTTGTTTTGCACTCGATTGGAATGTCTCCCAATGTTAGAAAAGGGAAAAGCTACGACGATACAAATTATGATTGGTTTCACAAGACCTTAGATGTTTCTGCATTATCACTTCATAAAACACTACAAGTTGCCAAAAAAATGGATGCCTTGAATGAATGGAGCTCTGTGGTTGCTTTAACGTATATTGCTGCTCAACGCGTTTTCCCTGATTACAATGACATGGCAGAAGCAAAATCATTATTGGAATCAATTGCTAGAAGTTTTGGATATCATTACGGGACAGAAAAAAATGTTCGAATTAATACCGTTTCTCAATCGCCAACAGTTACAACTGCAGGTAGTGGAGTAAAAGGATTTGATGCATTTATCAATTATGCAGAAGAGATGTCGCCTCTTGGAAACGCGAGTGCTTTAGATTGTGCTAATTACTGCATTAGTTTATTTAGTGACTTAACCAAGTATGTGACTATGCAAAATCTTTTCCATGATGGTGGTTTTTCAGCCACTGGTGTAAGCCGAAAAGTGATAGATCGGTTTATGGAAGAGTAATGCAAAAAGTTGCTTTACATTTAATGCAAGTTTAACACAGAAAGTCTCTCTAAAATTTTATGAATGCAAATTTTTGCGGCATGAAAAAAGCCATGTTTTTTGCCGTTAGTTTGCTGTCCTTTTTTGGCGCAAAAGCACAATTGGATGACCTGATTATTGTTGAGTATGTGGATGATAATGGGGGGTCAGGTTTTGCAATAAAAATTTGTAACCCGACTCCAAGTACTATTAATTTAAGTAATTATTACATTCAACAATTTGCAAACGGTTCGACAACAAACCCTATAGGAGCTCCTTCAGTTCAATTATCAGGCTCATTAGCTTCTGGCGCCTGTATCATAGCTGCTAATTCGTTGGACCAATATTCAGGGCAATCTTCTTGTCCAAATATTACAATTCCTTTTGCTCAGCAAGGCGTAAACTCAAATGATGCCGTTGCTTTGACTTTTGGCCCTGGTAATCAGTGGGTTGACATGATTAATGCTGTCGGTTTTCTTGGCATGCCCAACTTCCCTGGTACAAGTAGTTCTTTGGAAAAAAGAAAAATTGTCAGGAAACCTGATAATTGCTTTCGTTACACAAATACTTCGGGTTCAGGCCCAAACTCTTGGCCAACTAACTCTACAACACCAGTTACAGGATGGAATAATTTACCTGCTGCATGTCTTAGTTCAGGAAACTTTACTTTCACTCAACCTACTCGTAACGAAAATCGAACAATTTGTCAAGGAGATAGCTTACTGATAAATGGAGTGTGGAGAAAAAACAGTGGTACTTTTCAAACAACAGCTTCTTCACCCACTGGATGCGATACAATCAAAAACATTAATCTATCGGTACTTCAACGTTCACAAACTATCCTAAATGAGGAGTTATGTGCAGGGGAATCTTTTACTTTTAATGGTAAAAACTATACTTCTATTGGCACCTATAGAGACACCATTCCAAAATTGAGCAATGGTTGCGACAGTATATTTATTATTAATATTTCGCAAAAACCCTATAAAACTAAATTTGATACCGTTTCCATTTGTAGTGGTAGTTCTTATGCTTTTGATGGTAAAAACTTAACTGTAGCCGGAGATTATAAAGACACCATTGTCATTCCAAACGACTGTGATTCAATTATTAATCTCAGATTAAATGTAACTCAACTGGCAGAAAGAAAAGATACTGTTACCTTATGCTTTGGAGAAAGTTATAACTTTTTTGGAGTTTTGTTGAATAACTCAGGAGACTATAGAGATACCTTAGAAATAACAAATCAATGTGATACAGCTGTTTTATTGAATCTTCAAATTAGGCCGAAGAATGAATTCAGTAAAAGCGAATCGATTTGTGAAGGTGAAATAATCCAATTAGGAGGTAAGCCTGTTTCTACTGCCGGGGTTTATAGGGATACGCTAATTGATCAGAATGGTTGTGATAGTATTGTGGTAACAACCTTAACTGTAAATCAAAACCTGACAAATACTGAGAACTATGAGATTTGTGAAGGAGAATCGATATTAATAAGAAATGTCCTAGTTAGCTCAGATACCTCATTCTCTATTCAAAAAACGAATCCTAATAAATGTGATAGTTTAATTACTATTCAAGTTAGTGTATCAAAAGTTGTTGCAGATTTTACTTATCAATATAGTGACTTAACAGTTCATTTTACTTCTTTGGATAATGGACTTGGAAGCAACAAATGGTATTTTGATCAGTTGGATTCATCCAATTTAAGAAACCCATCTTTTACGTTCCCTTCAGAAGGTTCATTTCCTGTAGAATTGAAGGTTGAAAATAGTGAAGGTTGCAAAGACGCTATAACTAAACTAATAGATATATTTCCGGCTCCAGATCAATTGCTTTTTATACCTAATGCATTTACTCCAAATAGTGATGGTATTAATGATTTCTTTTTAGTCAAACATTCAGAGTATTTTGCTTTTGAAATCACCATTTTTAATCGTTGGGGAGAATTAATTTTTCAAAGTACTGACCTAGACTTTAGGTGGGATGGAAAATATAATGGAGAAATTGTACCGGCAGGCTCTTATTACTATATAGTTACAGGAAAGTACGTAAGAAAAGGGGCACTAACTGTTATTAAATAAAAAGGCATGACTTTGTCATGCCTTTTTTATTCATTTAAAAACGGGCTATTCCTCAGCCTTTTCTTCTTTTTCTGATGAATTGTTTTCTTCTTTTGATTCGTCCTTAGGTTTATCTAAAGCTTTCGTTTCCTTAGAAGAAATTGATTTAGCCGTTTTTTCAATATCAATTTTTATTTCATTCGCTTCTTTATCAAAATTGATTTTGATTAAATCACCTTCTGTTAATCGAGATTGAATGATT
Source organism: uncultured Flavobacteriales bacterium (assembly GCA_964001305.1). Classification (GTDB taxonomy): domain Bacteria; phylum Bacteroidota; class Bacteroidia; order Flavobacteriales_E; family Vicingaceae; genus CAJXMH01. The sequence goes on along the minus strand of CAXFAI010000023.1, from coordinate 67,809 downwards.
TCTTCAGCTAATGGATCTTCAATGTATTTTTGAATCGCTCTGCTTAATGGGCGTGCTCCATAGTCGGAATCATATCCTTTATCAGCAATATAATCTTTAGCAGGTTCAGAAATTTGAACCGTAAAGCCCATTTCTTTGGTTCTACTATAAAGACCTTCTAACTCAATGTCAATAATTTTATGAATATCTTCTTTTGATAAAGAGTTAAAAATCATCATATCATCAATTCGATTTAAAAACTCAGGTGCAAAAGCTTTTTTCAAGGCACTTTGTATAACGCCTTTTGCATATTCATCTGCGTTTGCCTTCTTAGCAGCAGTGCTAAAACCAACTCCTTGTCCAAAATCTTTTATTTGGCGAGCTCCAATGTTTGAAGTCATAATGATGATGGTATTCTTAAAGTTTACTTTTCTACCAAGACTATCTGTTACTTGTCCATCATCTAAAATTTGAAGCAATAAATTAAAAACATCGGGATGTGCTTTTTCTATTTCATCCAATAAAATAACAGAGTAGGGGTGTCTTCTCACTTTTTCAGTCAATTGACCACCTTCTTCGTAACCAATATATCCAGGAGGAGCTCCAATTAACCTACTAACAGCAAATTTCTCCATGTATTCACTCATGTCAATTCGAATCAAAGCATCATCGTTGTCGAACAAATGACGAGCAAGAACTTTGGCTAATTGAGTTTTACCAACACCTGTAGGCCCTAAAAATATAAATGAACCAATTGGCTTATTTGGGTCCTTTAAACCAGCACGATTTCTTTGAATGGCTTTAACTACTTTTTTAATAGCATCGTCTTGACCTATGATTTTATCATGTATATCATCATACATTTTAACCAACTTCTTCATCTCTTTTTGAGCAACTCTTTGAACAGGAATTCCTGTCATCATGGCTACTACCTCTGCAACGTCATCTTCTGAAACTGTCTCTCTATGATTTTTGGTTTCTTCTTCCCATGCTAGTTTAGCATCCTCAAGCGATTCGGTGAGTTGTCTTTCCGTATCCCTTAATTTTGCTGCCTCTTCATATTTCTGGCTACGAACAACTTGATTCTTTTCTTTTTTTACTTCTTCAATTTGTTCTTCAATGGAAATAATATTTTGAGGAACCTTAATATTAGTAATATGAACTCTAGAACCCGCCTCATCTAAAGCATCAATCGCTTTGTCGGGCAAATGTCTATCGCTCATATAACGGTTAGTTAAATGAACACAAGCTTCAATAGCTTCAGGAGTATAGTTCACATTATGATGATCCTCATAACGATCTTTGATATTATTTAGAATTTGAATGGTTTGTTCAGCGTTTGTTGGTTCAACCAACACTTTCTGAAATCTTCTCTCTAAAGCACCATCTTTTTCAATGTGTTGTCTATGTTCATCTAAAGTAGTTGCTCCAATGCATTGAATTTCTCCTCTTGCAAGAGCAGGTTTAAACATATTAGAAGCATCTAAAGAACCTGAAGCTCCACCTGCACCTATTATAGTATGTATTTCATCAATAAAAAGAATGATGTTTGGAGATTTTTCCAATTCATTCATTACTGCTTTCATACGTTCTTCAAATTGGCCACGGTATTTAGTTCCTGCCACTAAAGAAGCTAAGTCAAGCGTAACTATTCGTTTATTAAATAAAACTCGTGAAACTTTTTTCTGTACAATTCTTAACGCTAAACCTTCTGCTATGGCAGATTTACCAACACCAGGTTCACCAATTAAGATCGGATTGTTCTTTTTTCTTCTACTTAAAATCTGAGAAACACGTTCTATTTCTTCTTCTCTTCCTACTATAGGGTCCAATTTATCTTCTTCTGCCAAGGCAGTCAAATCTCTTCCAAAGTTGTCAAGCACAGGCGTTTTTGATTTGTTATCTGATGATTTAGAAGTGGATGAACCAGAAGAGCTTCTTGAACTTCCTGATCCGCCACCACCCATGAACGAATCATCATCGTCATCGTTTGTTGGATTTCCCGGTAAATCAGCTTTAGAACTTGGCTTGTTCGATAAAATACTTTCAAGTTCTTCCTTTACGGAATCATAAGTGATATTTTGATCCTCTAAAGCCTTAGTAGCAATATTATTCGAATCTTTTAAAATAGATAATAATAAGTGTTCAGTACCAATTAAACTTTGGTTGAATAGTTTCGCTTCTAGATAAGTGATTTTTAAAACTCTTTCGGCTTGCTTTACAAGCGGAATGTTAGACAAGTGATTTAAGGAATTACTTCCTGACTTAGTAGCGTTTTCTATTTTTCTTCTCAATCCATTTAAATCAGTGCCAAGCGCATTTAAAATTTGAATTCCAACACCTTGTCCTTCTCTCAACATGCCAAGCAAAAGATGCTCAATTCCAATATAGTCATGCCCAAGTCTTAATGCTTCTTCTCTGCTGTAAGTAATCACATCTTTAACCCTTTGTGAAAAATTAGACTCCATTTATTTCTCCTTTTCTTTATTAACGTTTAAGACCTTCAATTGGTTGTTTAAAGTAGTAAACTTTATGCTAACAACTAGTCAATTCAAAAGTATTTTATCTGCAAACTACAAAAGTCTTTCCAAAACGCTTTTATTAACAGAATTTTGTTAGTAATTACAAGCTAAAAACCACTTAAAAGCTAGTATTAGTAAGTATTTTCGAAGTAATTAATAAACCGCCAATTTGCGCGGTTATTTCTTTATGTAAAAACTGTAAATATGGCAGAAGGAGAAAAGATTATTCCTATTAATATAGAGGAGGAGATGAAGTCAGCCTACATTGATTATTCTATGTCGGTGATTGTTAGTAGAGCATTACCTGATGTGAGAGATGGTTTAAAACCGGTTCACAGAAGGATTTTGTTTGGTATGCAAGATTTAGGAATATTATCGAATAAGCCTTATAAAAAGTCCGCACGTATTGTAGGAGAAGTATTAGGAAAATACCATCCTCATGGAGATACCGCAGTATATGATACCATGGTTAGAATGGCTCAACCTTGGTCTATGAGATATATGTTGGTTGATGGACAGGGGAACTTTGGTTCTGTGGATGGTGATAGCCCAGCAGCTATGCGTTATACTGAAGCAAGGTTGAGAAAGCTGTCTGAAGAAATGTTAGCCGATATTGACAAAGAAACAGTTGATTTTCAATTAAACTTTGACGATTCGCTTAAAGAACCAACTGTACTGCCGACAAGAATACCTCAATTATTGGTAAATGGTGCTTCTGGTATTGCAGTTGGTATGGCAACTAATATGGCTCCACACAATTTGTCAGAGGTAATTGATGGAATTGTTGCTTATGTGGACGATAAAGAAATTGAAGTAGAAGGTTTAATGCAACATATTAAAGCACCTGATTTTCCAACAGGTGGTATTATATATGGATACGAAGGTGTAAAAGATGCTTTTCAGAATGGCAAAGGAAAAATTGTCATGCGTGCGAAAGCTGAAATTGAAGTTACTTCAAGTGGCAGAGAGCGAATTATTGTTTCTGAAATTCCTTACTTGGTTAATAAAGCAGACTTGATTAAAAGAACTGCTGACCTAGTTAATGATAAGAAAATTGAAGGAATTTCTGACATCAATGATGAGTCAGATCGAAATGGAATGCGCATTGTATATGATTTGAAGAAAGATGCCATTACCAATGTAGTTTTGAATAACTTATTCAAATATACGGCACTTCAAACTAGCTTTTCTGTTAATAACATTGCACTTGTAAACGGAAGACCAGAAATGCTTAATCTGAAAGATATGATTAAGCACTTTGTTGACTTTAGGCATGAAGTAGTTGTAAAAAGAACTGAGTTTGAATTAAGAAAGGCGAGAGATAAAGCTCATATAATTGAAGGCTTAATCATTGCCATTGATAATTTGGATGAAGTAATTGAAATGATTCGTGCTAGTAGAACTCCTGAAGATGCTAGAAATGGATTAATGCAGCGATTTGAGCTTTCGGAGATTCAAGCAAAAGCAATTCTAGATTTAAGATTGCAAAAATTAACAGGACTTGAAAGAGATAAGTTAAAAGAAGAGTATGCCGAATTAATGAAATTGATTGAGGACTTGGAGTTTATTCTTGCTAATGAGGATAAGCGAATGGAAATCATCAAAGAAGAATTGATAGAAATCAAAGAAAAGTACGGCGATGAAAGACGCTCAGTTATAGAATATTCAGCTGAAGATTTTAGTATTGAAGATATGATTCCTGATGAAGAAGTTGTAGTTACAATTTCTCATTTAGGTTATATAAAACGAACTCAACTTTCCGAGTATCGAAGACAAAATAGAGGTGGAACTGGTTCTAGAGGAAGCTCTACAAGAGATGAAGACTTTTTAGAGCACTTGTTTGTTGCCACTACACACAATTACCTTTTGGTGTTTACAGAAAAAGGAAAGTGTTTCTGGATGCGCGTATTTGAAGTTCCTGAAGGCACCAAATCGGCTAAAGGTAGAGCCATTCAAAACCTAATTAGTATTGAACCAGATGATAATGTGAAAGCATACATCTGTGTAAAAGACTTAACTGATGAGGAATACATCAACAATAACTTCATTGTGATGGCAACGAAAAATGGTACTATTAAGAAAACAAGTTTAGAAGCTTATTCAAGACCTCGTTCTAATGGTATTAATGCCATTACTGTTCGAGAAGGTGATATGCTATTAGAAGCAAAATTGACCAATGGAACAGATGAATTGATGTTAGCGGTGAAAAGTGGTAGAGCCATTCGATTTAATGAACAAGCTGTAAGGCCAATGGGTAGAAATGCTTCGGGAGTAAGAGGTATTAAGCTTGATGATGAGAATGATGAGGTAGTTGGAATGATTACCATAAGAGATTCGCAAGAAGAAACCGTACTAGTTGTTTCAGAAAAAGGATATGGCAAACGATCATTTATCAATGACCCAGAAGATAACTCAGAAATCTACCGTGTTACAAATAGAGGTGGTAAAGGGGTGAAAACCTTAAACGTTACTGATAAAACTGGAAGCTTAATTGCGATTAAGAGTGTTACAGATAGTAATGATTTGATGATAATTAATCGTTCTGGCGTAATTATTCGAATTGCAACCGCTGATTTAAGAGTAATGGGTAGAGCAACACAAGGTGTTCGACTGATTAACTTAAAGAAAAATGATTCAATAGCTGCTGTTGCAAAAGTAGAAGTCGATGAAGATGAAGAAGCAATGATGGATGAATTGAATAATGAAAATCAAGCTGATAGCGGTTCTGAAGAAAATGGCAAAGAGTTTGATAATGAGTCAAGCGAGAATTAAATTTGCAAAACACTAAAAAGTATAAAATGAATTTACAATTTAAATATGCACTTGTTCTTAGCCTTGGAGTAGCAAGCTTTTCAGCTTATGCTCAAAAAGCTAAAGTAGTTACAGCATACAATTACAACAAGGCTTACGAGCAAAGCGACAAAGACGATAAAGACTGTGGAGATCTTGCTAAAGGTATTGAAGCTATAGAGTCTGCAACAAAAGATGAGAAAACTCAATCTTGGGCAAAAACTTGGTATTATGGAGGTAATCTATATTTCAATGCCGCACTAAGTGAAGATGAAGCTTGTAAAACAATCGTAAAAGATCCGCTAAATAACACATTGGATTATTATTTAAACGCTTTAAAGTTCAATATTGATGACCCAGCAGCAAAGTCTTTAGATTTAGAAAATGAAGCTGACCAAATGAAATTTGTTGGGTTCTTGCAAAACAAGGATACTAGATATGATGATCAATCTTATACCCAAGACATTTTAGGAAGAAAGTTTCCTTATATCGCCAATGGCTTTATTAATAATGGTGTTGAGTTTTTTAATAATAAAAATTATGAACAAGCTCTTGATTATTATGGAAAGTCTGTAATGGTAAATAGCTTAATGGGAAGAGTTGATTCTTTAGGAATGTATAATGCAGCTTTAGCAGCTGAGCGACTTGAAAAATACGATGAGGCAATTGCCTATTATACCGTATTAACTCAAATAAACTATGGTGGACCAGATATTTTCTTATACATGGCCAATATACATGATAGAAATCAAGATACTACCAAGAAAATGGAAGTGGTAAGAAAAGGTTTGGAGAAATACCCAAATAACACCAACCTAATTTTGCAAGAACTTAGTTACTTAATGGCTACAGGAAAGTCTGAGGAGGCTATGGCAAGCTTTGACAAAGCAATAGCAAATGAGCCAGACAATGCTTCTTTATACTATAATCGAGGCTACATTTTTGACCAGGTTACCAAAGAGTATGACAAAGCTGCTGCTGATTATAATAAAGCTTTAGAGTTAAAGCCAGACTTTTTTGACGCGGCATATAATGTAGGAGCAATGTATTATAATGTAGGAGTAGAGTGGAACAACAAAGCCACTTCTTATGATATTAAAGAAACGGAAAAATACAATGCAGCTACAAAGAAAGCAAATGAGTATTTTGAAAAAGCAAAACCGGCTTTAGAAAAGGCTCATGAACTTGATCCTGCTGATAAAAATACCATAGCATCCCTTGTTAAAATTTATGCTATACTTGGCGAAAATGACAAGTATTCTAGCATGAAAGCAAAACTTCAAGGAAAATAAAATAGAGTTTAATACTCCATTATAAAGGTCATCAAAATTGATGGCCTTTTTTTTGTTAAAAAAATGCAAATTTATAGTTAAAGTAAGGTGTCAGTTTTCAATAAACTCTTATATTTGCCCTAATTGTTTTTTCCATCACAGTTTGTATGGTAGTTCTGCAGAGATGCAGTTTTTTATGAGAAAGTCGTTTTCACCATAATTAAGTTTTGATTAACGACCATACAAACAAGCCCCACCGCCCGGTGGGGTTTTTTTATGTCCAAATCTTAAAAAATTAACAGTTGTTATACTTTGATTTGATAAAATTGTCTTAACATTGTATCTCCTTGCTAACACTATTGTGTGGTTTTCATTTGTTAGCTTGAGAAAGTCGGTTTTCATAATTAAGTTTTGATTATACCACACAAGGAACCCCGCTCCCGCGGGGTTTTTCTTTTTATACCTTCTTAGTTAAATAGAATTATTCGCCTTGAGATTTATGTAGTTTTACTGTATGAGTGAATTTATATATGTACCAACAGAAAATTGGAAAGAAATTCCTAGAATTTTTTGGTCAGATTTAACTAGTGCGCCGTTTCAAGAGTGTTTCTTATGTCATGAGAACTTAATAGATAATAATCTTTTCTATTTAATAGAAAAGGCTGTTAAAGGATTTAATGGAAAGACAATTGGATCAACGATTTTTGAATATGCTGTTTGTTTATCATGTGCTGATGATATGCATTTACAACTTTCAGAGAACTCTCGAATTGATATTGCTAACTACTTTAAAAAGCATGTTGATTTTAATGACAGAGCAAATCGTTTAAAGGAGTTAGATGATGAAGCTTGGTTAAAGGAGTGTTTAATTCATCAAAAAGAAGTGAGTGAAGAAGGAGAGTGCCAATTATATGCCTTTTGTCAAGGGGATGAAATAGTTTACAATGAATTGCCTTATATGATTCGTGCTGAAGCAATAGATGAAATTGTGGATTTATTATCAGCAGAAACATTAGACATTCTCAATAATTTTAAAGAAGATTTAATTGATGGACCTCCTGAATTAAAAGAACTATTTAAAAAGGGTGGTCCTAGAATATTAATCTAAACCAAAAATTTTAATACATGATGTAACTTTTTTATAACTCAGGGTACATACTAGTAGAAAAACCCAAAATGAAAGTAAATCAAGAAACATTTTTAAAACTCTATGAGCCAGTGCATGAGTCATTTGCGCGCTTCTGCCATGCTAAAGCTTATGGATTGGTGGAAGCGGAAGATTTAATCGCTGAAACTATAACCTGTGCACTTGAAAACTTTCACACACTCAAGAATGAAAAAGCTTTTTTAAGTTTTCTCTTTTCTATTGCAAGCAATCTGCTAAACAAGCAAAATAGGAGATTAAAATTTAAGGGAGATTTTAATGAAAACTTATTTTCTCAGAAAGTTTCAGAAGAACTCAATTCAGATCAAGTAGTTGATGTCAAGCTCCTTTATCAGGCTATAGAACAGTTGCCATCTGTAATGGCTGAAGCTATCATTCTTTTTGAGATTAGTGGTTTTTCTATTAAAGAAGTAAGTGAAATTCAAAACGCCAGTACTTCTGCAGTAAAGCAAAGGCTTAAGCGTGGTAGAATGAAATTAGCAAAGCTATTAGGAGCTGACGAGCTTTTAAATGAAGCTGTTAAAAATCGTTCAACTTACTTAGCAAGTATTTTTTTAAGCTTTTAAACCATGAGTAAAAAATCATTACAACATTATTTTGATGCAGCAAAAGAATTGCCTTTAGCTACCTCATTTGACACTGTTGAGAAGCTTGTGCGTTTAAAAGGAGTACCCACAAGTCCACCTCAGAAATGGTGGTGGAATCTTAACAATCTAATCATCATGTCTACAACAGCTCTAATTATCTCTATTGGTATTTATTTAGTAAGTCCAAGTAAAATCCTATCTCAATACGAATCAGTAATAATTGAGAAACTTAAACCCATTGAAATTGATAATGCACCACTTGATTTTATCCTTTTTGATGAAAATGAATTTACTTCAAAAGATGAGTCAAACTTAAATGAATTTGAAGATTTTAAGTTCTTGACCTCAAAGCCGCACTCCATTGATTCAATATGGGAGAATGTGGAAGAAGAAATTCCAATGCCAGAACTATCTGATTTTTCACCTTTAGTGAATGAAACAAGTGATAAAGAGCAGTTTTATTCAGATACTACCAAGAAGAGTACTACAACAATTAGTAAAGATGGTAAAGAAGTAATTTCTACAATCTCTACTCAAGGTATTAGATGGTTTGAATTAAAGAATTCAAAAGGAGATATACGCATACATGCTTGGGATAAGGAAGAAATTGAACTGAGAGCTCAAGTTGAAGTTGAGACAAAGAAAAAGGAAAACCAGGAAATAGCTCTAGCCGACTTTCAACTTAAACTAGAAAAACAAGGTGAAAAGGCTTATGTAGAAAGTAATTGGGAAGATATTTTCAGTTGTATGTGCAGTGGAAATAGTAAAAAGGATGATATTAAAACAGCAAATGGAGAAAAGGTCAAAATCAAAGAATTGAAGCTCGTTTATGATGTTTATTTGCCGAAAGACCTTCATCTAGAATTATCAAATAGCTATGCTGGTATTTCTATGCCAGACTGGACAGGAGACTTGAATTTGAAGTTATTTAAAGGGGAAGCGAAAGGAGGAAATGTAAGGAACCTTACTTTGAAGAATAATTATGGAAAAGCAGTTTTCTCAAATTTTGAAAATATAGAGGGTAGCATGTTCAAAGCTGAGTTAATTGTCGGAAATGGGAAACAAATTGACTTAAAAGCGAACTACTCAGAGTTAGAAGTTGGACAGGTTGAACAAGCCGATTTAAATGCATTTCAGTCTAACGGACACTTTAAAGGAGTTTCAAACACATTAAATTCCAACTTCAGATATGGAAAATTAACAGTTGATGAGCCAATTCAAAAGGTAGATATGAAATGTTTTCAATCCAATTTGTTCTTTAATGATGTGAATGAACTAGAATTAAACCTTTCATACACCAAAGTGAAACTATCAAATGCCAATCAAATTAAATTGGAAAATGCTTTTCAATCATCCATTGATGCAAATGAGGTTGGAGCGATAAAGGGGAATTTAAAATATACTCCATTGAATTTTTCAAAACTGAATGAATCTTTAGATATTACAAGCTTCCAAGGAAAGATTAAAATTGATAAAATCAATGCGAAGTTCAGTGCTATTCAGTTTAATGGAAAATACACGGATATTGACTTAAACTTTGACCCAACTAGCAGCTATCATTTAAACCTAGAAAGCAATTACACGAATTTGAATTTACCTGATTTAGGCACAATTGTAGAAGAGAAGACCAACAGTCGTAGAAATATAAAATCGACCTACAACCCAACTAACTCTTCAGCAGAGTTAGCAAATGTTGGTTTTCAACTATTTCAAGGTAGTTTAAGCATGTCGCATTAAATACTAATTCAAAAAAAGAGGGCTTATATAAGCCCTCTTTTTTTATGCTATAATTGCTTCTCTTTGTTCAGCAATTTTTTCACTTTCTAAGTATTCGTCATAACTCATGTGCTTGTCTAGCATGCCGTTTGGTCCAATTTCAATAATTCGATTGGCAATGGTATGGGTAAAAGTGTGGTCATGTGAAGTAAATAACATGGTTCCTTTATAGTCAATTAAAGAGTTGTTTAATGCAGTAATTGATTCTAAGTCAAGGTGGTTAGTAGGCTCGTCTAACATCAAAAAGTTTGCTTCTGCTTGCATCATTTTAGATAACATGCATCGCATTTTCTCTCCCCCTGAAAGTACTTTGGCAGACTTCAACACTTCTTCACCAGAAAAGAGCATTTTTCCTAAGAATCCACGAATAAATACTTCATCCTTTTCTTCATCATTTTTAGTATACTGTCGAAGCCAGTCAATGAGGTTCATTTTAGTGTCAAAATATTCAGAATGATCTGCAGGTAAATATGCAGTTGAAATAGTTTGACCGAACTCAAAAGTCCCTTTGCTAGCTTTGAGTTCATTGTTTATGATTTCAAAAAAGGAAGTGACAGCTCTTGAGTCTCCTAAGATGGCAATTTTATCTCCTTTATTAACATTGATATCAATATTTTGAAACAACCAATTTCCTTCTTGATCTTGAAATCCTAAATCTTCAATTTGAAGTAACTGATTTCCTGCATCTCGTTCCTGCGTCCAAATAATGCCGGGATACCTTCTTGAAGAAGGTTTAATATCATCCACATTGAGTTTATCCAACAATTTTTTTCTACTCGTTGCTTGTTTAGATTTAGAGGCATTGGCACTAAATCGGGCAACAAATTCTTGTAATTCTTTCTTCTTAGCTTCTGCCTTTTTGTTTTGGGCTTGTCTTTGTCTCAAAGCCAATTGAGAAGACTCGTACCAGAATGTATAGTTTCCTGAAAACTCAGTAAGCTTGCTGAAATCAATATCTACAATATGAGTACAAACGGTATCTAAAAAGTGACGGTCGTGAGAAACGACAATAACTGTATTTCTGAAATCAAGTAAGAAATCTTCTAACCAAGAAATAGTCTTGATATCCAAATCATTGGTTGGCTCATCTAGAATTAAAACATCGGGGTTTCCAAACAAAGCTTGAGCTAACAATACCCTTACTTTTTGGTTACCACTCATGTCGCTCATAAGTTTGTAATGATCCGCTTCTTCAATACCAAGTCCACTTAAAAGTGTAGCCGCGTCAGATTCCGCATTCCAACCATCCATTTCTGCAAATTCAGCTTCTAGTTCAGAAGCTTTTAAACCATCTTCTTCTGAAAAATCAGGCTTGGCGTATATCGCATCTTTTTCTTGCATGATTTTCCAAAGCTTTTCATGCCCCATAATTACAGTGTTCAAAACAGTATGCTCATCAAAAGCATAGTGGTTCTGACTTAGTACTGCCATTCTTTTACCAGGTTCTAAATAAACTCTTCCAGAATTTGGATCTGTTTCTCCTGAAAGAATTTTAAGAAAAGTAGATTTACCGGCACCATTTGCTCCAATGATTCCGTAGCAATTATCTCCTGTAAATTTGATGTTTACTTCATCAAACAAGATTCTTTTTCCGAATTGAAGTGATACGTTTTGTGCTTCTAACATAGGCCTAAATTTGGGCCGCAAAAGTACTTGTTTAAATCAAAATAAGAAATTTGAAAGCATGCTTTGATAAATTTGATTTTCGAATAATTCTATAAAGTATCATTCCATGGAATTAACAACCTATATTTCTTTTTGTATAGCTTCTTTTTTAATGGCATTAATGCCAGGTCCTGATAATATTTATGTATTAACTGAAAGCTTATCTAAAGGGGCTAGAAATGGTTTGTGGATTGCATTTGGATTAAACAGTGGGGTAGTAGTACATACTTTATTAGCTGCAAGTGGATTGAGTTTAATTCTTAAAGAGTCTGAACTAGCTTTTCAATTGCTTAGCTATTTAGGAGCTGCTTATCTGTTTTACTTAGCATTTCAAGCAGCCAAAGAAAAAATTGAAGTGGATTTGAAGAGTTCGAATTCAACTACATCCGATTCTTCTTTATATCTATATCGAAAAGGGGTTTTAATGAATTTATTAAACCCCAAAGTGTCGCTTTTCTTTATTGCATTCTTACCGCAATTTATAAACCAATCTACTGAATCTTTAATACTGCAAGCTTTGCTTTTAGGCTTGACTTTCTTAGTGATTGGTTTTATAACTTTTGGGAGCATTGCAATTGGGACTTCTCAATTGAGAAGAATCTTTTTAAATCAGAAGTTTTTAAAGGGAATGAAATGGTTAAAAGTTATCGTACTTATTGTTTTAGCGATATTTCTACTAGTGCCTTAAAAATCATTCAAATTAAAGCCCAGTTTAAATCCAATCGATTCAAATTGATGGTCTTTAAAGCTTGTATATATTCCTGCCTCCATGAAAAGTAAAATTCGATTAAGTGAGTATCCTAATTCATAATAAGGAATTTTCTTTTCAGTGATTAAGTAGTTGAATTCTACCTTTTCTTCAAGTTCAGTTTTATTAAAAGGTGGTAAATGTTTAAGTAGTAAGAAGTTATTTTCCACCGAAAGGTGAGCACTAAAATAAGAATCGTTGCTATTAAAGGCTGTATAGTCCAATAGTTTAAACGCATTTACAGAATTATCTAACATTAAATATGCAGGGCGATTTGAAAAAGATTGATAATCCGCAAAATAGACTTGGTCGTTATTTAAAAAGGTACCTGCTGTCAACTTATAATTAATTCGATTAATTAAACGATAAGAAAAGCTTTGAGCGATTGAAAAGGTAACTTGATCAAAATCTGATTGGCTATTCCATAAATCAGAAATACCTTTTTCGTAGTTCAGCGTAAAGGTGGGATATTTTGAACTTAACATTCTTTTTTGGTAATTGTCTATTCGGTAGTATTGTCTTGGAGTATAGGCCAATTCAATTGAGCCAATCGTTGCAATATTGTCTCCTGCCAATTCCGTTTGTGAAATAATATCTTCATGATTTGGCACATTTGAGGTGTAACTATTGTCTAAGAAATTAAACCAAGCTTGATTTGTATAATTTCTCAAGGCTTTACGATTGGAGTACTTTGCTTTTATGTTAAATACAAGGCCATTTGTCAGATCAATATGATGGCCAATTAATCCATAATCTTCTTGATAAAGTTTGGCAAAGTTTTCCCTAAAAAATAAAGAAGAAATTGAATTTGTGTATTTATTAATCGCTTGATTTCCATTAAAGTCCGTTGTTCTTCTTCCAAGAGAAGCGTAAAAGCCTGCTCTTTTTTTATAATTGTATTGATTGCTAAAATCTATGCGACCCATCCATTGATCTCGGGCAGTTGAATAACTAATCCAAGGGGCTACTTTCAAAAATGAACCTTTTAAATTGTTATACTCAACATCAAATAACTCTTTTTCGATTAAAAAACCATCTACTGTGTTAAACGAAGGCTCAATTCCTTTTAACAATCCATTTGGTCGGTAATTCATGTGCTTGTTTTTACCTCTTAATGTGCCATCAAAATAGAGTATGTTTCCTAATTTACTGTGTTTTTGATTTACAACGGTGTCGCCACTTTGAACTTTATTCAAAGAATCTCTAGCAACATAAATCTCTTTCTCCTTTTCCGAAAGGGGAACTTGCCTAAACTGATTCCAGGCACTATCGTTTTGCTCAAAAGCATCCTCCGCATATTCAACTTCACGATTGTCTTTTATTTCAAGGTCTTCTTTTTTAGATTCATTATGGTTTGATTCTGCTTCTTGCTTAATCATTTTTACCAATTTGAAGGTTTCTTTTTTGGTAAGTTCTTCCTTCTGAATCAGTTCTTCTATTTTGGTTTGTCGTTTGCTTTTGTTATCTACTATTTTCTCTGCTTGACTAACCATTGTTGTATCTATATTTCTAGAAGGTTGAATATTTAAGTTTTGCTTAATAGCTTGATTAATGATGCTGTCAGCTTCCACGCTTAAATCTTTCAAAGTGGCCAAATATTGAACTTCCATATCAAAACCCATAATAGATACGGTTACTTTAAGTTTATGATTGATAGGCATCCAAACCAATTCTTCTACTGGATTGTAAATCTGTTCATACTTGATGTTTGCTAGCGGTTGCTCAAAGCTTACATCTACTTTGTTGATATTCCATAATCCATCATTAATGTAAATGTAGCCTCGCATTAAATCACTGCCATTTCGCTTAGGAATCACTCGAATTTTATGCACTTTTTGAGCTTCTTCAAAAAAGGTATTTTGATATTCGAATTTGTAAACGGCAAAAGCGCCTCGACTAAGTGGATTAATCATACCGCTTCCTCCTAAATTGTAAAAATTTAGATTGATGTAAGACGAGCCAGTTTTTAAAGTATCAAATCGACCTGTTTTTCGGGCTAGAATTTTCTCTTTAACTTGATTTGGTTTTCGGAATGAATACTCTAGAATAGTTTCTTCAATGTCACCGGTTTGCATATCCGCTAAATCATCTTCATCTGCCAATTTCTTAGCAATCCAAGGTAAGCTCTCTACATCAAAAAAGCTTCTGACATAAAGCGTGGCTTTATAAGCATTGATTTGCTTCTTGTAATATTCGGCCATAGCTGTAGCTTTTCGAATTATATTATAGGCGGGGTCCTCAGAATTAGGGTCTACAACCACTTCGTTTAATTGATAAATGGCTGTTTTTAATCGAATATTTACTTCTTTTTCTTGACTTAAATTCACCTGAATTTTTTGGGATTGAAAGCCCATACTTTGAACCTGTAACTCATAAGAATTACAAGGAAGTGAAATGGAATAATCGCCCTCTAGATTAGCCATTGTGCCTTGAGCAATACTGCTAATGAAAATGCTTGTATATGGAATTGGATTTCCTTCTTCGTCGGTAATTGTACCATACAATTTACAGCTTTGGTTCTGTGCAAAACAAAAATTAACTAAAAAAAACAATGTCAAAATAATCCTCATGGTACCGTTTTATAGTTGTTTGACGGTTTTGTTATTTAAAAGTTACTGGAATAAAATTCAATTTTTAAAAACTTTCTTTTTCAACGATTTTTGCAGGCCAAATGAAAAAATGGAAACGACATATATCTTGTTTAATACTGGCTTTCATTTCCTTAAGCTTTAGTTTTAGCCAAGAAAGTTCAATTGAAAGAAAGGAGTATTTCACACGGTTTTTAAACAATCCACCACAAATTGATGGTCTGTTAACCGATTCTGCTTGGAAAAACATTCCGATTGCCAATGAACTTAGACAAAATACGCCTCAAGTCGGTAAACCATGCAGTCAGCTAACAGAAGTAAAACTGGCCTATGATAATCAAGCCATTTACATAGCAGCTAGAATGTACGAAACTAATCCGGATAGCATCTACAACTTTCTAACGGAACGAGATGAAATAGGTAATGCCGACTTTTTTATCGTTGTTTTTAACAGCTATCTAGATGGGATCAATGGAGAAGGCTTTGCTGTAACTCCTGCAGGAGTTCAAATTGATGTAAAATATTCAACATTAGACGAAAGTACAGAATGGGATGCTGTTTGGGAAAGCGAAACTCATATTGACTCTTTAGGCTGGACGGTAGAAATGAAAATACCCTTTTCGGCATTACGTTTCCCTGAAGTTGAAGAGCAATTGTGGGGAATTAATTTTGGAAGAGAAATTAGAAGAAAACGAGAAAGGTCTTGGTGGAACTTCGTAAATCCTCAACTTGATGGTAACCTTACTCAAACAGGCTTACTTAACGGAATAAAAGATATTGAACCACCTACAAGGTTGTTTTTCTTTCCATACACTTCATCCTATGTGGAGTTTAATTCTGCTCCCAATAGTGAAGATGGATACTCTTTAAAGGGTGGAATGGATATCAAGTATGGTTTGTCTGATGCATTTACCTTAGATATGACCTTGATTCCTGATTTTGGACAAACCCGATTTGATAATCAAGTGTTGAATTTATCGCCATTTGAAGTTCAATTTAATGAGTATAGACCATTTTTTACGGAAGGGGTAGAGCTATTCAATAAAGCGGAATTGTTTTACTCAAGAAGGATAGGTGGGATTCCGATAGGGAGAAACCAGCTTGAGTCTAAGATAGATAGCACTGAAGAGATAGTTGAAAATCCGAGGCAAGGAAATTTATTGAATGCCACGAAAGTTTCTGGTAGAAATAAAAAAGGCTTAGGAGTTGGTTTTTTTAATGCCATTGAAGATCAGACAAAAGCCGTAGTTAAGGACAGTGAAAGTGGTAAAGAAAAAAGTATAGAAACCAATCCAGTAACCAACTACAATGTGTTTGTTTTGGATCAAGTGCTTCGTAATAATTCATATTTAAGCTTTACCAATACCAATGTACTTCGAAGAGGAAGCAGCATGGATGCCAATGTAAGCCGTATCGATTTAAAGCTTGCGGATAAACAAAATCAATATGCTGTTTTAGGATATGGTGCTATGAGCCACCGTTTTTTTGAAGAAAACACACAAAGTGGTCAAAGTTGGAATGCAACTCTAGCCAAAATTAGCGGCAACTTTAGATGGGATGTTTCTCAAACTGTTATTGGTAAAGATTACAATATCAATGATTTGGGCTTTCAAACGATTAGAAATGTGAGTACAAGTCGAGCTTACGTTGCTTACTATCAGTTTAAACCAGGCAAATTTTTTAATCGCATTCGTCAAGAGGCTGACTTTATTTATGAGCGCTTACAAGAAGAAAATCAGTTTTTCAATTTGGCCTTTTCTTACAATAGTGTTTATACCCTTAAAAACTTTTTCACTTTCGGAATAAATGCTGCCTGGGAGCCGATTGAGACAAGAGATTATTTTGAAACTCGGACTTTTGAGCGTTATTATGCTTTTCCAAGTAGCTACTCAGTAGGTGGATTTATTTCTTCTGACTATAGTAAACCCTTTGCTTTGGATGGTAACATTCATTATCGCGTTTTTAATGAGCCGGGCAGAAATCTCTTAAACTATGGTATAGAGCCGCGTTTTAGACCTAGTGATAAATTGTTTATTGTACCTGGCTATAGTCGTTCCCAACGTTTGAATGAAATAGGTTATATACGAACTATACAGGATACCATAACTTTTGGTAGAAGAAATGTAGATATCCATGAAACGTATTTAAGTGGTAGCTATATTTTTAATAATAAAATGGCACTCAATTTGAACTTTAGGCATTATTGGTCTGTCGCAAAATATAACCGATTTAATGATGTCTCTGAAAATGGAAAATTAGTCCCGACGAATTATGAACCTTTTTTAGCTGATGGAAGCACATCAAATGATATCTATTTCAGTGCCTTTAATATTGATTTAATTTTTAGATGGCGTTTTGCACCGGGAAGTGACGTGATTATTGCTTGGAAAAATTCTATACTTGAAGAAGGTGAGCCTCTAGATTATTCTTATTATGAAGGTTTTGAAAACACTCTGAAAGCTCCTCAAATCAATAGTTTCTCGATTCGATTACTCTATTTTATTGACTACCTAAACTTAAAAGGTAAAAAGGCTAGTTAACAATCAACTTTCCACTATTAAGAACATTTCCTGTTTTATCCTTGATTTTATAAAAGATTAAACCTGTGGGAAGTATGCTTTTATCGATGCTTATTTGGTTTTTTGAACTAAACTGAGAGTGATAGTACAATCTTCCTTGAGTGGTGTAAATTTCTATACTTGGCATATAGTTATCCGTGTAATTTTCAATACGCCAAGTACACTGATTGGATGAAACTGGATTAGGAAATACTGAAACTTTCAGTTCAGTGTTCTTTTTATTAGAAGGAGTACCAACAAAACCACAAATAGAATCACAGCCAATGGTTATGGAATCTTGGACATAAAGTAAAATGGGGATGTCATCTACAAAAATATCGTTAGAATTAGATCTTACGTAAATAGGATAAGGTCTACATCTCGCGTCTTGCCCATCAATTGAAATATTTATGTTTAGAAAAGTAGAATCGGAAAAGACACTTTTACTAGTATCTAAAGTAGAGTGTACTAGCGTGCTATCATATGTAATTATAAAGTCGTTCTGATAACCTATCGTGTCTGTTGATTTAAAAATCAATTGTAATTGATCACCATCCTTTGCTGTAATTTTATATAATCCACAACTATCTTGTAAAAGTTGGGGAGTTATCAATTGTAAGTAGGGTTTAGCAACAACATTTGGATTAACTTCTACGATAAAATCTGAAATGGTTCTACCAACTAAAACTTGATTTCGAAATTCCTTAATTTCTACTGCTAAAGCATACCGTCCTAATTGATTTGGCGTCCATTTGATGGAGCCATTAAGCGGATTTATAAGAACGCCCGAAGGAATAAAATAAGATGGAGCAGGGTTGCCAGAGAGTCCTTTTACAGTAATCAATTGATAACTTAAAGAATCACCATCTGGGTCGTAAGCGGCTTGATTTAACCTGAAATATTCTCCAATACTGCATTTGGATACTGGAATCATGCTAAGTAATACACTATTGTTATTAATAGTTGTATTTGATAAGATTCGTAAATCAGTTTCAAGATAAAGGGGTACATTGTTGGAATTATCTATGTTGTCAATCCCACCGATACGGTTAGGGTCACTTACTTTTATAGTATATAAACCCACAGAATTGTATGTGTGTGTAGTACGGTAAGTAACAATCGATAATTCATTATAAATCAATTGTGTTCTTTGTTGATAAATGGTATCCATTGGTGAGCCATCTCCATAGTCAACCAAGATTTCTCTTCTTTGTGAAGCGGTACTACTTTGATCAATGTAAAAATGTACCTCAATTTGGTACTGATTGCCATTGATATACTGATATGATATGTATCCACCTTTAGTATGTGTTGCATATGAAAATGTTGAAAAACATACCAAAATAAGAAGTAAGGCAAATAGTCTAGAATTCATAATTCAGTTCATTTAATACTCAAAACTAACACTTAAATTTGTGGAAAAACAGATGAATTTTCATACTAGAAAATGGGTAAAACCCGAAGACTTAAATCCTAATAATAATCTCTTTGGAGGAAGATTACTTCAATGGATTGATGAAGAAGCGGCTTTATATGCGATGATTCAATTGGAAAACAAGAAGATAGCGACAAAGTTTATGTCTGAAATCAATTTTATTTCCTCGGCAAGACAAGGTGATATTGTAGAGTTGGGCATACAAGTCGAAAAGTTTGGAAATACTTCAATCACTTTAAGCTGCGTTGCTCGAAACAAAATGAGTCGAAGAAACATCATTACCATAGATAATATAACCATGGTGAACCTAGGAGATGATGGAAAACCAAAGCCCCACGGAAAAACAAAAGTGGAATACGTAAAAGATCGTATAGAAAACTAAGGTATTTGATTATTTTTAAGCTCGAAAAAATCAATTCAGCATGAGAAAAACATTCAGTTTTAACTTATTACTAATCATCAGTGTTAGCTGTTTTGGTTGGGGTCAAACGGGGCATAGAGTAGTTGCAAAAGTTGCTCAAAATCATTTAAGTAAAAAGGCTCAGAAAGCCATTCATCAACTCATGGGGCATGAATCTTTAGTTGAGGCTTCTACTTGGATGGACGATATTAAAAGTGACAACAACTATGATCATACTCACGCTTGGCATTATGTAACTATACCAGATGGTCAACATTATCATGCAGTAGAGAAAAGTGAAAAAGGCGATGCTTTTGAAGCGATTGAACGCATGATTCAAATTTTGAAAGATGAATCGGCTGATCAAAAAAGCCAAGTGGAAGCATTGAGAATGTTAGTGCATTTGGTAGGTGATATTCATCAACCTTTGCATGTTGGAAATGGAGAAGACAGGGGAGGAAATGATGTTAAAATCAATTGGTTTTATGATAAATCGAACCTTCATCGAATTTGGGACAGTGAAATGATTGAAAGCAAGCAATTTTCATATTCTGAACTAAGTACTCTTATTGATCATCCCAAAGAAGAGTTAGATGGTTTATATTACAATACAGATATTAATCAGTGGATTACAGAAGCGATGAATTTAAGACCTCAGGTATACGAAATAGGAGAGAAGGATTACCTTTCTTACGAGTATATGTATGAAAATTGGGAAACAGTTAAAATCCAATTGCACAAAGCTGGAGTAAGATTAGCAGCTATTTTAAATGATATTTATGGATAATCAAGATCACATCAAACAACTGCGTCAATTTGCAAGAATTAGTTTTGCTGAAGGTGTTTCTTTTATGGTATTACTTCTAATAGCGATGCCTTTAAAGTATATGGCAGATATGCCTGAAATGGTCAAATACGTAGGTTGGGCACATGGTGCTTTGTTTATAGCTTATGTGTTTCAACTGTTTTATGTAACAAGTCAATTAAAATGGCGCTTTCAAAGGTTAGTAACTTATTTTATTGCTGCCTTTTTACCTATCGCGCCATTTTTTGTAGAGCGGCAAGTAAAACGAATGATTAAATCTTAAGAAAGTCTTTAAGTTTTTGTTGAGCTATTATTGTCTTAGCATCTGTAAATGAGTTTTTAGTAAATGTTTTTGGACTCATTTTGACGATTTCAATTTCCTCATTTTCTTCTGCTAAACCACCACCTTTTTCTACTTGTTTGCTTACTTGAGCATAATATAAATTCATACATTCAGTAACCGGTCCGGGGGTAGTGTAAAATTTATACCAATGTTCCAATTGATCTATTTCATAGCCCACTTCTTCCAATACTTCTCGATGAACTGTTCGTTCCAAATCCAAATCTGTTCCTTCTACTTTCCCAGCTACAATTTCAAGTAACTCTTTTTCTGGACCAATTCTAAATTGTTTTACAAGAATGATCTCATTTTTAGCGGTATCATGAACTAAAACTCCAATTGAATCAGGTGTCTTAAATTGTTCTCTTTCAGTAACTATACCCGTTTTATCGCTTTCAACTTCAAGTTGATATAAAGTATAATAACCTTTAAATGCTGTTTCTCTTTTTTTGATTTTCATGAAATGGTATCTTAGCCAACCTTTTAAATGCTAAACACAAAGCAATGAATTTTGACGAAATAAGGCCTTATAAAGACGAAGAAGTTCCAAATAAAATCAAAGCCCTTATTCAAGAGGAGCAGTTTCAAGAAGTTATGAAACAAGTAAATCCTGATGTGCCATTGGAGATGTTTAAAGCTAAAATGTTGAGCATTAAGAATATTCGTCAATTTCAAGCAGAAGTTATTGTGCCTGTTTTACAACGACTTATTAATCTATCGACTCAAGGAATAAGTTTTGATGGTATTGAAAACCTACAGAAAGACACTGCCTACCTGTTTGTTTCTACCCATAGGGACATTGTACTTGATTCGGCTTTAATGAATTTTGTTCTGCTAAAAGAAGGGTTTGAAACAGCTGAAATTGCCATTGGAGATAATTTGATGAAAATTCCTTGGGTGGTTGATTTGGTAAAGCTCAATAAAAGTTTTATTGTTAAGCGTGATGTTCCAAAGGAGGAGAAAGTAAAAACATCAATTGAATTATCTTCTTATATCAATCATACTATACTTGAAAAGCAGAGTTCGATTTGGATTGCTCAAAAGTCAGGTAGAAGTAAAAACGGAAATGACCAAACGAATCCTAGTTTGTTGAAAATGTTTAGCCTAGCAGCTGAAGGAAGTACCGCATTAGATAAAATAAAAAATCTAAACATTTGTCCCATTTCTGTAGCTTATGAATACAATCCATGTGACGCTTTAACCTTGCCTGAACTTATGACACAAGCAAAAGGAGGGAAATATGAAAAACAACCCATGGAAGATATGATTCACATGGCTGAAGGTATACAAGGAAGAAAAGGTAGGGTAGTGGTGAGCTTTGGAAAACCCATAAATAATGAGTTAGAAAACTTAAGCGATATCACCAACCGAAATGATTTATTGGCAGCAGTTGCAAAAGTTATAGACAATCAGATTTATCAATCCTATCATTTGTTACCTACAAATTATATGGCTTATGATTTGTTATTTGGAGAAAGTAAATACATCTCTGAATACACCAAAGAAGCGATTCATAAATTCAGCGACTATGTGGAATCAAAAATAGATGGTGTAGAAGGAGAACATGACTTTAAGCGTCATACTTTTTTAGAAATGTATGCAAATCCAGTAATTAATAAGCAAAAAGTAAATGCTTAGTTAGATTGCGACTTGGTTTACACCGATTCCAAAAAGTGCAAAATCATATTTAGTAGGATCATTAGCATCGAACTTTCTCAAGTTATTGGTTAGTTCTTCTACAGCTTTCCAATCATTTTGCTTTCTAGTTAAAAGACCGAGTTTGCGTCCTACTGTTGCAGTATGTACATCAAGGGGCATCATTAAATCTTTACTCTTTAATCGGGTCCAAATGCCAAAATCTACACCATGAACACTAGGTCTCACCATCCATCTTAAGAACATATTTAATCTTTTTGCAGAAGAACCTTTAAGTGGATCAGCAAGGTGTTTCTCAGTTCTTTTTAAATGTTCCAGTTGAAAAAAGCACTGTTTAAAAAGATGTAAGCTTTCTTTTACCGTTTCTGCTTGAGTCATTGCAATTTCAAGACCTCCTTCATTTTTGTAAATGTACTTTAAGGCATAAAAAAAGTAAATCAAATCATCTTGGTTAAATGTACGGTGAACAAATCCTTTGGTGCTTATTAAGTCCTTTTCTTCGTGATTTAAAATGAAGTCAAAAGGTGCCATGTCCATGAAGTTTAACATTCTATGTGCACTCCGCAATATACTTTTTCGTTGTCCCCATGCAATAGTTGCAGCAAGAAATCCAGCAATTTCTATGTCTTCTTTTTGTTGAAACATATGAGGAATCGAAATAG
Source organism: uncultured Flavobacteriales bacterium (assembly GCA_964001305.1). GTDB lineage: Bacteria > Bacteroidota > Bacteroidia > Flavobacteriales_E > Vicingaceae > CAJXMH01. The sequence goes on along the minus strand of CAXFAI010000023.1, from coordinate 44,862 downwards.
GATCATCCTCAATAAACGAATTTGTGTAAAACCGAGAAAAATAATGATTCAACAAATGCTGTATATCTACTGTTTCTTTACTTTGCATTAGAACTAAATTTATAGTGACACCAGAGGAGTTTCGGCGATTAAAATTAAGACAGCGATATAAGCTTGTTCAAGAAGAAGGAAAATACTTAGCTTCTCGTCGCCATGCTGGTTTTCAATGTAGGCTATTTGACTTATTTGGTTTTTATGTAGAGGTGTGGAAACCCTTTGGAATTAACATTATACAATGGATTGAAATTGTCAATCGAGATGAGATTATTGATAGCTATTTAGAGGATATTAATATCGAACTTTAGACAAATCAACCTCCAACTCGCTTTACCTTGTAACCTTTTTTTATCAATATCTCCATTACTTTATCTCTTTTTTCTCCTTGAATGATTATTTCACCATCCTTTACACTTCCTCCAACACCACAGGCAGATTTTAATAATTTACCTAAATCGTTTAAGTCATCACTATTTCCGATAAAGCCTTTTACCAAAGTTGCTGTTTTTCCACCTCGGTTTTTGCGGTCCAAATACACTTTTAATTCTTGCTTCTCTGGTGGCAATGTCTCCATTTCTTCTTGATCATCCTCATATTCAAAGTCAGGATTAGTGGAATAAACCACTCGGCTATTTTTATTCTTTCTTCCCATTTCATATATCTTTAAAAGCGAAGTTAAACAAGCCAGATAAATTAGATTGCTACATATGCTTTTCTCTTTCTAAAATAAAACTATCTTTGACCCCAGTATTGGTTTGCAAGTATTTTCTTACTTGTGATTAAAAGGGAATTCGGTGTAAATCCGAAACTGTTCCCGCAGCTGTAAGCTCCAATAACTTTTTTACTAAACCTTTGCCACTGTTAGCAATAACGGGAAGGCCAGTAAAAAGGGGAGTAAGTCAGAAGACCTGCCGATATTATAAATGCTTTCGGGACAAAAGCGAAGAGTAAAGATTCGAACCTAGGCGAAAAAGTACCCTTTGTGATTTCCCGGTTTAATTTATTAATGTTTAACCATGCAATTAAACCAGAGGAATTTTGACATTAAATCAAACCAAAATGTCACCTTTTTAATTGCAAAAAATGATTTCAAATGAAAAAGAATTATTTTTTGCTTGTTATGATGTTCTTATCCATAACAAGTTTTTCTCAACGTGTAATTTTAGTTAATGGAGGTCAGTTTGGCAATCAATCTGAAAATGCTAATGTCATTGTTTATGATGTACAAACCAAAACACATCAGGTAATTGACACTATTCATACCCAATCGGTTCAAGATGTATTGATTGAAGGTGATAATGTATATGTTGCAGCACAAGATTCAATTGTTAGATACCAAGTTTTAACCAATGGAAGTGGTTCTCGAGTTTCAGCAGAAGCTTTCCCTGGAGTTAGTACTAAAACATTTGCAATTTCAGGAAATGACTTACTGGTAGGTAACTGGTATGCTCAAAGCTCTGATAATCTTTACATCTATGATAAGTTTAACTTGAATGTTTTGGATACCATTTCAGATGTTTCTAAAGGAGCTATTTCAATTGTTACGCATCAAGGATTTGCTTACATCTCTCAAAATTCGCAAACTACGAGCTATACAGATACTTTAGGCTACATCATAAAATTAGACGTTGCCAATAGAACCATTGTTGATACAATTACAGTAAATGGATACACGGAAGATATAGGACAATTGCATATTGATCCATTAACCAATACCATGTGGTCTATCAATTCAGGTTCTAATACTATTTCAACCATAAACCTAACCACTTTAGCAGCAACAAATACACTAATAAATGCCGATTTAAAGGTGGGTAATCTCTCTCAAATGCATGTGCTTAATGATACCTTATTTGCTAAAATGAATAATGGAATCGGTTCAATTCATTTGGGATTGTTAGATACCATAAGTACAAACATTATTGACACTGTTGTAACTGCTTTTGCTTATGATGCATCACAGGCTAAGTTTTATGTAACTCAAACTGACTTTTTCAGTTATGCTTCAGGAAAGGTATATAATCGTTCAGGCAACAAGCTAGATACATTTGTAGTGGGTTACTCTCCGGAAGTAATTCGAATGCAATATGATCCGCCTGTAGGAATTGCAGAATTTAATAACAACTCTCAATCAACGTTTCAATTATTTCCTAATCCGGCAAGCCAAACGGTTAACGTTAAAGGAGATAACGCTAGTTTTAATCAATTAAGGATTTTTGATTTAGCAGGTAAATTAGTATTTCAAGAAACAATTAGACAAGAAGAAGTTGTACTAAATGTATCTGAACTTCCTAGAGGTATTTATGTAGTTCAATTATCAAACCAAGTTGAACGACTTAATAAAAAGCTAATCTTAAAGTAAGCCTTTTGAAGATTACATCTTTTATAGTAGTTATTCTGTGGTCCTTGTGCAATTTTGCACAAGGACCATATGCTCCTGCTGCTGATCAAGCGGGAACATCTGCGATACATAAGGATTCTTCTATCATTATAGCTTGGGCAAAGACGTGCACTGTAATTCGAGGATACCAAGACATTGCCAACCCAAATTTGGGTAGAAGCAGTGTTGGTGATTCTACTTCTGCTTTAGGTATAGCTCAAACTTCGGGGGTAGTTAGTTTAGGCGATAGCGGCTTTGCTACTGTCACCTTTGATGCTACAATTTACGATGGACCTTCTTGGGATTTTGTGGTTTTTGAAAATGGTTTTGAAGCAGCAGGTGGAGGTGATTATCTTGAACTTGCTTTTGTTGAAGTGAGTTCAGATGGGCAAAACTTTTTCCGTTTTCCGTCACATTCTTTAAGTGATACATCACAGAGTATTGGTGGCTTTGGAACTTTAGACCCAACTAATTTGAACAATCTTGCTGGTAAATATTTACTGGGTTATGGAACTCCTTTCGATTTAAATGAACTCAGTGGTATTCAAGGATTAAATATAAATGCCATTTCTCACATACGTATTGTTGATGTTGTAGGAAGCAATAATCCAGCTTATGCTAGTAGAGATACTGCAGCTCGAAAGATAGTGGATCCTTATCCAACTCCTTTTCCATCTGGTGGTTTTGACTTAGATGCTGTTGCTGCTATTCATATGAATCCCGTGGGTTTAAAGACTAACCAAATGTTGGTTAAAAGAACTTATCCGAATCCGGTAGTTGAAGTTCTTCAACTAGAAATTGCAACAAGTGAAGTCGAATATCAGCTGTATGACAACCTAGGAAAACGAAGGTTGTATGGAACTACTCAAGGAGAAATTGACCTAACAGCTTTGGAGCATGGAATCTATTTGCTTCAATTATTTGATGGTACATTAAGTCAATCTATTAAAGTCTTAAAGCAGTGAAAAGGCCATTGATTTTGGCGTTTTGTCTTTGCAAGATTTTTGTTCTTCTTGGACAAATTCAAATTGGAGATACCATAAAGCTTAGAGAAGTAAAAGTGGTTGAATTTCAACCCAGTAAGAATTCTTCTCAAATTCAAACCTTAGATAGTTTACAATTACAATCTCCGACTTATAAAGATCTTGGCGAAAGTCTTCAACAAAACGCCAATGTATTTGTAAAATCTTACGGAAGTGGTAGTACGGCTACAATCTCATTGAGGGGTGCAAATGCTTCACAGACGCAAGTCTATTGGAATGGGATTTCTTTAAATTCAAGTTTATATGGAAGTGCTGATTTAGCTCTTTTTCCTACTTTCTTTATTGACAATGCTCATGTTGATTATGGATTAAATAGCTTGAAATATGGGAGTGGAGGACTAGGTGGGGCTGTAAGGATGGAGAATAAAGTTCAATTTAAAAAGCGTTTTAGGGTCAATTTAATTCAAGATTTTGGGAGTTTTAATCAACGAAATTCAGCTTTGAAAATTATTGGCGGCAACACCAAATGGCAAAATGAAACAAAATTATTTTACCGAACTGCTAAGCATAACTACAGTTATAAAAATTTAGCAAAAGAAGGATTCCCGAAAGAAAATGTAGAAAATGCTCACCTCGATCAAAACGGTTTTATGCAATCCATCTCTTATCGTCTAAAAGAGCAAACTTGGATTAGCGGGAACTATTGGTATTATTATTCAAACCGAAATTTACCGCCTTTAATGACAGGTACTGCTTTTACGGAACAACAGGAAGATATTTCTCATAAGGGTTTATTGAGCTTTCACCATTATTTCAATGAATCTAAGCTCACGGTTAGCGCGGCAATCATAAATGATGAGCTTCATTATACCAATGAAAGAAGTAGAACTGAAAGTGATAATATGACTACTTCTTATCAGTCAATTATTGATTACCAAAGTACTCTACTAAAAATCTTGAAATGGAATAGTCGACTCAATACAAATCACACGCATTTAAAGACTCAAAATAGTATTGAAGATAAACAAAGGGAAGAAATTTCGACCTTTCATCAAGTGAGTACAAAGACTATTAATCATTGGCAAGCCAAAGTATCATTCCGACAATTATCTATTCCAGGTAAACAGCATTTTTGGACACCCTCATTTGGACTTAATTATTTTATTGATAGTTTAGAAAATGCTTCTGTACAGCTTAATTTAGGTCAAAACGTAAAATACCCTTCCCTCAACGACCTATATCAATCTCCCGGAGGAAATGCCTTTCTAAATGAAGAAAAAAGTAATCAGATTTCATTATCAACTGTGGTAAAGAAGAAATTCAAAGAAGAGATAGATTTACAGCTAAGTGTATCTGCCTTTTATGCAGATATTGAGGATTATATACTTTGGCAACCAACTGCCTTTGGTTATTGGGAAGCAAGAAATATAAAAGCAGTAGAAACAAAAGGGGTTGAAGTAAGAGCTACCATTGAAAGAGCATACGAACATATAAAGTGGCAATTAAAATCAAATTATACATACACTTCTTCTTTGAAAAAAGAGAAAAGCTTTGTGAATGATCAGAGTTTAAATAAACAATTAATCTATGTTCCAGAACATCAGTTAAATTCATCTTTAGTTATAAAGTGGAAGACTTATACCATGCAAGCTCAGAATCACTTTGTTGGAGCACGATACACGACTACTGATAATTCCTCATTTTTGCCACATTATAATTTGCTTGACTTGACCTTATCTAAAGAATGGATGTTTAAAAAGCAGATTCTTCAACTATCTTTTTCCACTTTAAATTTATTTAATACTTCTTACCAAGCCATTCAATGGAGGCCCATGCCCGGTCGAAATTATTTGCTTAGACTTAGTTTAATGTTAGGCTCATGAAAAGAATTGTATTTGTTTTTATACTTGTAATTAGTTTCCTCGCTTGTAAGAAAGAAAAGGAAGCTCAAGCTCCGACCAGTTCTCAAGTGATTCAGGCATCTTCAATTATTGTTCTTAATGAAGGTAATTTTCAATGGGGAAATGCCTCTTTAAGTTTATACAATCCCAATACTAAAGTGGTTGAAAATGATGTCTTTCTTAGAAATAACAATCAATTGCCCATTGGAGATGTGGTGCAGAGTATGATTCAAGTTGGAGATTTAGGCTATGTGGTGGTCAATAATTCCAATAAAATCAGGGTGATAGATTTAAATAATTTTCATTCCTTAGGAAGCATAGAACCCTTTAATTCTCCACGATATATTTTACCTATTCATCAAAACAAAGCTTATGTTTCTGATTTGTATGAGGACAAATTATACGTTGTTGATTTAGTAAATAGAAGTATTCTCAAAACAATTCCTACCCATGGATGGACCGAAGAAATGGTATTAGTTGGAGACAAAGCTTTTGTAAGTCAGGTTGACAGCTCACAAGTTTTAGTGTTTGATGTGGTAAAAGATAGTTTACTTAAAGTAATATCAACAAATACTTCACCTCAGTGTTTAGAAGTTGATGTAAATCAGAATGTTTGGGTGTCTTGCACAGGTGGGTTGAATTCCAATTTAGCTTCTCTACATCAAATCGATTCAGACAGCTTAGTCATTCGTAAAACTCTTGAACAATCGAGTTCTTCTGACTTTATTGGAGAAATTGAATTGAATGCAACAGCCGACGAGATTTACTACCTTACCAATGAAGGTATAATGAAAATGAATATACAACAAACTAGTCTACCAACAACACCTTTTATACCACATAACAATAGGAACTTATACGGTTTTAGCATTAATCCATTAAACAACGACATTTACTTAATTGATGCGGTTGATTATCAGCAAAAAGGATATGTTTACCGCTACCTAGCTGATGGAAGCTTGGTAGATCAGTTTCAAGTGGGTATTATTCCCGGAGATGTATTTTTTAAGAATTAATCATGGATTTTTATCCCAATCGTATTATTTGTCTAACAGAAGAGCCCACAGAAGTACTTTACTTGCTCGGTGAGGAAGATCGAATAGTTGGTGTTTCCGGATTTACAGTTCGCCCTAAAAGAGCGAGAAAAGAGAAACCAACGGTTTCCACATTTTTAGATGCCAATATTGAAGAAATACTTGATTTAAAACCTGATTTGGTGATTGGGTTTTCTGACATACAGGCTGATATAGCGCAAAAGCTCATAAAAAATGGAATAACAGTCTGGATTAACAATCATCGCACTGTACATGAAATTATGAAAATGATTATTCAGCTAGGTGCATTAGTTGGTAAACAGCCACAAGCGATTGAGTTAACTCAATCATATCAGCAACGATTTCATGAAATTGCATTGGAAACCAGGTTGTGGAAAAGAAAACCCAAAGTTTATTTTGAAGAATGGTACGACCCAATCATTACCGGAATTTGTTGGGTGAGTGAATTGATTGAACTTTGTGGAGGAGTTGATGTTTACAGTCACTTTAAATCAAATAGCCTAGCTAAAGATCGAATTATTGAAAACCAAAAAGACATTGTAGAATTAAACCCGGATATTATTTTAGCTTCTTGGTGCGGTAAAATGTTCAAACCCAAAAAAATGTTTGAGCGAGAAAATTGGAAGAACATCCAAGCCTATCAAACCAATCAATACTTTGAAATTCCTTCACCGATTATACTTCAACCGGGACCTGCTTGTTTAGGAGATGGCACAGAAAAGATTTATTCCATTTTTAAAGAATGGCAAATCAAGTTTGGGAATGACTAAACAAAAGACATTTCTAAATTGGAGTAGTGGTAAGGATTGTGCATTTGCATTATACCAATTACTTCAAGAAGAAAGGACATCCGTTGAGAAGTTGTTTACTACAGTTTCAAAAAGCACTGGAAGAATTGGAATGCATGGTTTGAGAGAGACTCTATTAAGGCAACAAGCCCAGGCAATTGGTTTGGATTTAGAAGTTGCTTACTTGCCTGAGAATAATAGCCTAGATTCCTATAATCAAGTTATGCATAATGCCATGCAAAACCTGATTAAAGAAGGTTATTCACATGCTGCATTTGGTGATATTTTTCTAGAAGACTTAAGAATGTATCGGGAGGAGCAATTAAGCAAAGTTGGATTGAAAGGGCTATTTCCTTTATGGAAGAATAACACCAAAGAGCAATTGAACCAATTTGTGGCCGCTAGTTTTAAATCAGTTGTTGTAGCGGCATCGGGTGAATATTTTGATAAAACATTTCCAGGCACTAAAATCGATGAATATTTTCTGGACAAACTACCAATTGGAGTAGACCCTTGTGGAGAAAATGGAGAGTTCCATACCTTTTGCTATGATGGTCCCATTTTTGCGAATGAAGTAAAGTTCAAATTTGGAGAACGAAAAACCAGCACATACCCTGCACCTAAAGGTGGAGAAATCAGCAAGTTTCATTTTATTGATTTGATTCCGATAAGTTAAAGCTCAAAATAATTTGATGAACAATAATTCGTTGAAAGAGTAGACCTTACCAAACTGTTATTTTATAGGTCAATTTACGATATTTGTTAACCTTTAAAATATTTATTTTTGCGACAATTTATTAAAATTTCAATTCTGTTTAGTTTACTGCTTTTGGGCTACTCTGCAAAGGCCCAAAATTGGTCATTAATCATGGAAATGGTTGTGACTGAAGATGGTAAAAAACGTGCAGGAGCTGAAATCAATGTATATCGTGATGGCAAATTTGTTGAAAAGGTACTTACCGATGGAAAGGGAATGGCTGATATTCCGATGAAACCCGGTGGAGTATACACCGTTGAAATTGGTGGAAATGATGGTCTAATTAAGAAAAAGTTAGAAATTAACACCAACGGAGTGCCGCCCGAAGACATTCAAGGTGAAACCTATTTTCCTGCAGAAGTAGATGTTTTCAAGAAAATTGATGGTTTAGACTACAACATTTTGAATAAGCCGATTGGTAAAATTCAATATGACCCTTCCATTGCCGGTTTTGATGCCGATAGAGGTTACACCAAGGAAATGAAGTCTAAACTAGAGCAACTCGAAGAAGATTACCTAGAAAAGAAAGAACAAGAAGCTCAGAATGAGGCACAAAAGCAAAAGCAATACGATGAAGCGATTAAAGTAGCAGACAAAGCCTTTAAAGAAGAAAAGTGGGAAGATGCAGAAACGTATTACAAAAAGGCCGCTGAATTGATGCCCATTGAAACATATCCTACATTTCAATTAGCAGAATTGGAGACCAAGCTCATTAAAATTCGAGAGACGAATAAAAAATATGATGATGCAATCGGTAAAGCTGATGCGGCTTTAGCTTCTAAAAACTATGAAACAGCTATTGCTGAGTTTAAGAGAGCTTCAGGATATAAGCCGGATGAGGAATATCCACAAACCAAAATCAAGGAAGTTCAAACTTTATTAGCAAAGCAAGCGAAAGTTGAGCAAGATTATTTAACCGCCATAGAAAGGGGAGATAATGCACTAAAAGCAAGTGATTTAAATACAGCGAAAACTTCATTTGAAGAAGCGGCTTCACTAAAACCTGAAGAAAGCTATCCAAAAAACAAGCTAGCTGAAATTAATGCTGAGCTTGAAAAACGAAATGCGAAAGAGCAAGAGTATCAAGATGCCATCAAATCAGCAGACGAGGCCCTAGCTGCAAAAGATTATGAGCTTGCTAAATCATCCTATCAAAAGGCATTAGGTTTAAAACCTGCTGAAAAATATCCTGCTGACCAAATAGCTAAAGTGGATGAGCTGCTAGCAGCAGAAGTAAAAAAACAACAAGACTACTTAGCAGCTATTCAAAAAGGAGACGATGCCTTAACTGCTAATGATTTTGCCACGGCTAAAGCTGCCTTTCAAGAAGCGATTAAAATAAAGTCGGATGAAGAGTACCCGAAGAATAAGATTAAAGAAATTGATGAGCTATTAGCTAAGCAAGAAGCGAAAGAGCAGGAGTATCAGAATAAAATAAAAGAAGCAGACCAAGCACTCGCAAGTCAGTCTTATGAAAACGCAAAGACATTGTTTCAAGAGGCAAGTTCATTAAAGCCAACGGAAACATATCCTCTGGATAAAATAAAGGAAATAGATACCTTACTCGCGGAACAAGCTAAAAAGGATGAGAATTACAATGCTGCCATTCAGAAAGGAGATCAAGCCTTAGCAGCTGAAGATTTTGAAGCGGCTAAAACGGCCTTTAATGAAGCAATTGCGATTAAACCAGATGAGCAATATCCGAAAGATAAGCTTAGTGAAATTGAAGGTATTGTTGTTAAAATGCAAGAAAGCGAAGCTGCTTATCAGAAGGCCATTCAAAATGGAGATGATGCTTTAACGAATGAAGACTTTGAAAATGCAAAGAAGTTTTATCAAGAGGCACTTTCATTAAAAGCTGAGGAACAGTACCCGAAAGATAAGTTACAAGAAATTGACGCTAAACAGAAAGCCCTTGCTGAGGCTGATGCTAAATATAAGGCTGCAATAGAGGCAGCAGATGCCGCTTTTTCTTCAAAAGATTATGAAACAGCAAAAAAAGAATATGAAACAGCATTAAGCATTAAGGGAGAAGAGAAATACCCGCAAGATAAATTAGGCGAGATTTCAAAGTTAATGGCCGAAGTAGCTGAACAAAATGCTGCCTATGATGCGGCCATTCAAAAAGGAGACGAATTATTAGCGAATACGGATTTAGAAGGAGCTAAGTCGGATTATGAAGAAGCGCTTAAAATTAAAGAAGAGCAATACCCAAAGGATAAAATTGCAGATATAGAAAAGCAAATTGCAGAGCAAGCAGAAAAAGAAGCAAGCTACACTGCAGCTATTGAAAAAGCAGATGCGCTTTTTGATAAGGAATCATGGGCAGAAGCGCAAACTGCTTATGAAGAAGCCCTTGCGATTAAGGAAGATTCATACCCACAAGGTAGAATTGATGAGATAAAGACAAAACTAGAACAGTTAGCTGCCGAAGAAGAAGCAGCTGCAAAATTGGAAGCCGATTATCAAGCAGCTATTGCAGAAGGAGATCAATTTACAAATGACAAAAAATATGCTGAAGCCATTGTTGCTTTTCAGAAGGCAGTTGAACTTAAAGCAGATGAAGCATATCCAAAAGATAAAATAAAGGAGCTAGAAACTTTGCAAAAGCAATTAGCTGAAGAGGCAGAAGAAAAAGCGAAGCAAGAAAGACTTCAAGCTCAATATGATTCATTAATAAATATCGCTGATGGACAATTGGCTGCTAATGAGTTAGAAAATGCCAGAAAAAGCTATCAAGAGGCATTGTCTTTGAAAAGTGAAGAATCATACCCAAAAGAAAAAATAGAAGAGATTAATTCAACTCTTGCCGATGCAGAAGAGCAAGAAAAAGCTTATGCAGAAGCTATTAAGGAGGCCGATAAGTTGTTTGATAAGGAAGAGTTAGAAGCTGCCAAAGCGAAATATGTTGAAGCAAGTTCTATTAAATCAGAAGAACAATATCCTAAAGATAAAATTGCTGAGATAGATGCGAAACTTGAAGCATTGGCGGCTGAGCAAGAAGAGATTCGATTGAAGGAAGAAGCCCAAGCAGAAAAAGATGCTCAATATCAAGCGTTAATTGCTGAAGCTGATCAGTTGTTGGGAGAAAGTAAACTTGATGAGGCGCAAGCCAAATATGAAGAAGCATTAACTGTAAAGGACGAGCAATATCCCAAAGATCAGCTTGCTGCTATTGAAACACCCAGACAAGAATTAGCCGCTGCTGCACAAGAAGAAGCAGCAGCCGAGGAGCAAGCTAAACTTGATGCACAATACCAAGCTCTAATCGCGGAAGCGGATCAGTTGTTGGGAGAAAGTAAGCTTGATGAGGCACAGGCTAAGTATGAAGAAGCATTAACTGTAAAAGACGAGCAATATCCCAAAGATCAGCTTGCTGCTATTGAAGAACAAAGAGCATCCATTGCATTAAAAACTGCGGAAAAAGAAAAAGCGCAGAAAGAGGCAAAATATCAGGCCTTAATCGCCGAAGGTGATGCACTTTTAGCTGATAACGATTTAGAAGGTGCCAAAGACAAATATGAGGAAGCTTTAGGGGTTTTAGAAAATCCTTATCCGGCTCAGCAAATTGCCGAAATCGAAAAAAGATTACAGGCATTAGCTGAAAAACAAGCGCTTGAAGCCAAAGCGGCTCAAAAAGAAGCTAATTATCAAAATGCGATTGCAGAAGGAGATCAAGCTTTGGCAAATAAGAATTACGATGTGGCAATTGCTGCCTATCAAAAAGCATTGGGTATAAAAGCGGAAGAAGAATATCCGACAACAAAAATTCAAGAAATTGAGCAATTAAAATTAGCTCAGGCTGAGCAAAATGAATTTCTTCAACGCAAGTATGAAGCAGCTATGACAGAAGGGCAAACCCTGTTTAGCGAAGGTGATTACAAAGGCGCAATTAGAGCCTACGAAAGAGCTAAAACCTTAAAACCAAATGAAACTTTACCTCAAGATAAGATTAAGGAAGCTGAGTTAGCTATCGCTAATGCCAAAGCAAAAGAAGAGGAAATTAAACTACAACAGCAAAGAGAAGCTGAAAATGAAATGGCTTACCAAACAGCTATTGCAAATGCAGATAAATTGTATCAAGAAAAGAATTACAATGATGCTGAAAATGAGTACCGTCTTGCTTTGAGTTTAAAACCTTCCAAAACTTATCCCCAAGAGCAAATGGATAAGATTACAGCTTATTTCAAAGCAAAAGCTGAAGCTCAATCGAAAGCAAAGCAAGATGCAATTCAGTATGAGCAATTTATAAATGAAGGTGATGATGCATTTAAGAAAGAGAATTACTTAAAAGCAAAATCTAAATATCAAGCAGCTTTGGGTATTAAAAAAGAGAGTTATCCGAAAGAACAACTTGTAATCATTGAGCAGAATTTAGAAGAGCAACGAAAAAGAAAAGCAGAGGCTTTGAAGAAGATGGATGAGCCGATTCAAATACAAACTGGTCCTAAAGCTACGATTGATGGAGATGCAGAAGCTCGAATTGACGCGCTTTACAAAGAAATGTGGAGTAAGAAGAATTCGAATAAAAATAAAACCTTAACGGAAAAGCAAAAAGTCCTAGAAGAGCTTAAAAACAAAGAAAGAGAAGAAGAGGAAAAAAGAAGGTTGGAAGCTCAATCTAAAATTGAAGAAATAAGTGTTAGCCTCAAAAAGCAAACTGAAGAAGTTGATGAACTTAACTTGAAAAATTATGAAACGGTTAAGGTAAAAGAAAAGGCGATTAGTGAAGAAGAAAAGGAAAATAGAAATGAAGCAAAACGAGATAGAGAAGATGTGATGGCAGAGAAAGAAGACTTTTTAGCCAATCAGGAAAAAAACAATCAAGAACGTAACCTTCAATTGGTTGATGGCAAAAAGGAGCTTGTAGAAAATGAAAATGAAGAAATAAAAATTAGTCGTGAATACCGCTACAGTAAGCAAGATGAAAGAATTGGAGAAGAGCAAAATAAAGTAGTTGAAATAGATAAAGACATACGTACGTTTAATCAAGAAAAAGCGGAAAACAGGGGAGAACAACATACAAAAATGTTAAATGAAAAATCTGAGAGATACGTTGAGACACAGAAAGAGTATGTAGAAGGAGGAAATGAACGTACAGAAGAAGAGAATGAAAATATTGAAGAATTCAGAGAAGAACTAATTGAAGAGCAGCAACAAAAACAAGCCAATTCATTTAAGCATGGTCAAGAAGTTGTTGATGAACAAAAGCAAGCTGTTCCTGAATATGAGAAGGAGTTAGTTAACGATGCAGATCGTAGAATTGGAGAGCAGCAAGAAAACATTAATGACCAAGCTCAGTTGGATCAGCAAATGAAAAATGAGCGAAAGGACAATTACTCTGAAAATCAAGAGAAAATTGAAAAAATCCAAGTGGACTTAAAAGAAGAAACAGAGAGCTTAAATGCGGAATCGGAGAAGAGAAGACAAGAGAATAGTGAAAAAGAATATTATAGCGGTGAAGACAAACCTAGACAAGATCCGGAATCTGCTGAATATCCTCAAGGTGTAACTGAAAAAATTATTGAGAATTCAAATGGTAGCACAACCATTCGACGAATTGTTGTAGAAGGTACACAAACGGATATTTACGAAAAGACCCTCTACTCTTGGGGTGGAATATTTTACACCAAAAATGGAGCTAATATCACCAAAGAAATTTGGGATGAAGAAAGTCGCTAGTTTCATGATTCGCAATGCAGTTTTATTTATTCTACTTGGTGTATTATTCGCTTGTCATTCACCTTCCAAGGAAAATGTAAGTACACCGATTAGTCATTTAATCGATTCTACGAAACATTTTAAGTTGTTAGAATTAGAAAACAAGGACTATATCCTAGAGGTAAAATCCCCTTTTAAAGATGCTAAACAAGTAGAGAGATACTATTTATACAATAATGATGTCCCAGATAATTTAGAAGGAGAGTTCACTCATATAATCAAAATCCCAATTCATAAATCAGTGATTAATTCAACTACACATTTAGGATTTATCAATGAATTGGGTAAACAAGAAAGTATCATTGGAGCAAGCAATACCGATTTGTATTACGATTCAATATTTAGAGTACGGATTAAGAATCATAAGATTGAAGAGTTTGGCAAACAGACTTTAAATGCAGAGAAATTAATTGATTCACAAGTGGATGTGCTCTTCACTTTTAGTATCGATGCTTCAGATTTAAAAGAAGTAGAATCGTTGAGGAGACAAGGAATTAAAGCCGTAAATATTGCCGAATTCATGGAAACAACTCCACTTGAAAAGGCTAAATGGCTAATTGCTTTTGCTGCTTTTTATGGAAATGAATCGGTTCAATTTGCACAAGCTAAAAGTCAAGAAGTTCAGCAACGGTACGATTCTTTAAAAGGAATAGCTTCTAAAGTAAAAAATAAACCAACAGTGATGATTAGCTTACCCTGGAAAGGAACTTGGTATGTAAGTGGTGGAAATTCATTTCAAGCTCAATATTTAAAGGATGCTAATGCCTCTTATGTTTGGCAAGAATATCAAGAGCAAGCTAGTATACCCTTAGATATCGAAACTGCTTTTGAAAAAGGAATACCTTCAGAGTATTGGATAAACCCAGGAGCAAAATCTAGCATTGATGAACTTATAGAATTTGACGAACGATTTAATGCTTTTTCTTCCATTAAAACAGGATTAGTCTTTAATAACAATAAGCGAATCAACCAATTTGGTGGAAATGATTATTGGGAGTCAGCAGTTTGTAAACCGCATTGGGTATTAGCAGATTTAATTCACATTTTTCATCCAGAAGTGTTGTCTAATCATGAATTAAAGTATTATCAAAAACTAAAATGATGAGAAAAGGCTGGATACTTATCTTATTGATTGCTTTACCAGTACTATTTCTATTAAGTCTTTTTAATGGAAGTGTTTCCATTCCAATGACCGAAATCATTCAACTGTTATTTGGAGAAGATATCGCTCCGAATCACGAATTAATCGTATTACAATCTAGACTTCCAAAGGCTATTACTGCCATTTTATGTGGAGTTTCACTATCTGTATCAGGTTTATTAATGCAAACCTTATTTAGAAATCCATTAGCTGGTCCGTATTTATTAGGAATTAGTTCAGGAGCAGGCTTAGGAGTCGCATTATTGGTCTTAAGTGCTGGTGCATTCGGTTTTGGTCTTTTAGCTCAATCTAGTTTAACTGTAGCAGCCATTTTAGGTGCAATAGCAGTAATGTTGGTCCTGTTTCTTGTCTCTCTTCGGCTTAAAGATGTAATGAGTTTACTCATTCTCGGAATTATGATTGGTTCCATAGCAACTGCAATCATTGGAATTTTACAATACTTTAGCACAGACTACCAATTAAAGGCCTTTCTCATTTGGACTTTAGGTAGTTTAGAAGGCTTATCTTATCCTGAATTGTTTTGGTTCGGTATAGTTAATCTACTATTGGTTTTGTTTGCATTTCTTTTAGGTAAGGCTTTAAATGTATTATTGCTAGGAGAGGAGTACATGCAAAGCCTTGGTTATTCAATTTACCCTATACGGTTAGCTGTAATTTTAATTAGTGGAACCTTAGCAGGAATGGTTACCGCCTTTTGCGGACCAATTGGTTTTGTAGGAATTATTGTGCCGCATTTAGCACGTATAATGATTCAATCTACCAATCACTTTCATTTAATTCCTATAAGCGCTTTATTAGGTGCCGTAATTTTACTTTTAAGTGATTTGTTGTGTAGTATTTTCCTATCTGGAATTAGCCTCCCAATCAATTCCATCACAAGCTTAATTGGCATCCCAATTATCTTGTGGATTTTATTCAAGAAACAAAATATCTCTGCTAGCTTTTGAATCAAACAATACTACATAGTGAATCACTTTCTGTGGGTTATACAAGTCAGAAACAGGTAATAGAAAATGCTTCATTTTCAGTAAACCAAGGAGATATAGTACTTATGCTTGGAGAAAATGGATCTGGTAAATCAACCTTGATCAAAACCCTAGCTGCATTACAAAAACCTTTAAAAGGAGATATTCAATTTAAAGGGAAACAAATTGTAGATTGGTCAAAGTCTGAACTAGCTAAAGAAATGGCATTGGTACTAACTTATAAATCGGTTAATGGGTTAATGCAAGTTGATGAGTTTATCGCTTTTGGAAGATATCCTTTTACCAATTGGCTAAGTAAGTTGTCAGAAAAGGATATGGCCGTTATAGAGAAAAGTAAGCGGATTTGTGGCTTAGCAGATTTTGGGAGCAAACGAATTGCAGAGTTAAGTGATGGTGAACGACAAACAGTATTTTTAGCCAGAGCTATTGCTCAACAAACCAATTTGCTAATTCTTGATGAACCAACCACTCATTTAGATATTAAGAACATAAGTACACAGCTTAAGCTGTTGAAATCACTTTCAGAGGAGGGAAAAACTATCATTTTTTCTTCTCATCAATTTGAGCTTGCTTTGCAAATTGCGACAAAAGTGTGGCTAATTGCTAATCAACGTTTGCATGAGTTTGCTGTTGAAGAGTTTTACGAAAATTGCGTGTACCAGCAGCTTCTTTTAGGAGATACTTATCGATATGATATTGAAAACAAACACTTTCGAATAAAAATTTAAGGCGTATTTTCTGGCTTCGAGCCCATGCGTTTTCGTCTTTTCCGCATTTCTTTTTTGTATTGCCTTTTCATTTTTTTAGAAGCCTTTTTGTAATCATCCTTTAGCTCTTGACTTGGAGCCGTTTTGTTGCTCATTCCTTTGGGGTTAACTCCCTTAAATCCTTTATAAGGGTTGCAAGCCATTAGGGCTAAGCAGATACTCAAAAGGAAAAAGTACTTTGAATTAACGTTTGCCATAATTTTTGCGAAGTTCCTCAATACTTGGAAGTTTAGTTTGCTTTCGTTTTTTCTTCTTAGCTATAAAACATGAAGTTAATGTGATACTCAATGAAAGTATCAACGCATATTTAAGGCAAATATTCTTGTTGTAAAATCTCAATATCCTCTATGAGTTTATCCACACTTTCAGGATTTGTACCATCATAGAAACCTCTAATTCGCTTTTCTTTATCAACTAAAATAAAATTCTCAGTGTGAATAAAGTCATCAACACCACCATCTCCTTCAGTAGTTGCTGCAAAGTAAGACTTTCGTGCTAAATCGTAAATTACTTTTTTATCACCTGTAAGAAATACCCATTGCTTTGGATTTGCATCATACAATTCAGCGTAAGCCTTTAAAACAGATGGGCTATCTATTTTTGGAGTAACCGAATGAGAAACAATCATAAAATCACTAACATCAGAATATGCTTCTTGAACGCGCATTAACTGACTACTCATATCCGGACAAATGGTTGGGCAAGTGGTAAAAAAGAAGTCAGTGACATAATATTTTCCTTCTAAGTCCCTACTAGTAAATTCTTCTCCATCTTGATTGATAAGTGAAAAATCAGCAATACGATGATTCTTTTTTACATCCTGCATGGATTTGTCTACCAATTCAGGATTAAGCATAATGGGGGAGTAGATTGGCAACTTTCGATCTGCCTTAATCATTTGGTAAGCTATTCCTATACCTACAAAAAGAAGAAGGGCAGGAATAATTAATGCAAGCTTATTTTTCATCGGAATTTTCTGGAGCTTTTTTATCTTTTTCCATATAGTAATTTAGAATATCCTCTAAGGCTTCGATACTAATTTTCTTTGCTAATATCTTTTTATCCTCATCTAGCAAATAAGTTTGTGGTGTGCTGTAGACATCATAGAGTGTTCTGAAGTTACTTGTAAAGTCATTTCCATCAGAACCATTAATCCAGTCTAATTTATGTTTTTGAATGAAGCGCAACCATTCTTCGTTTTCAAATTCATTGCCTACAGCAAACACTTCTACACCTTGATCTTTTACCTTATGGTATAAATCTCGCAATTTTGGAGTAGCCTTTTTACAATGTCCACACTCAGGCGACCATATATAGACAATAGTGTATTTCGCTTTTATGTCATACAACTGAAGGAACTGCTTCATAGCAGTGTCTTTTACCACAATATTGGGTGCTTTTTTACCGATTAGTAACGGCTCTAAAGCTTCAACTCGTTCCGTTAGCTTTTCTAGTTGTTTATCGCTAAACCAAGGCTTTGCTTTGCCTTTCATGAAGTAATTTTTACCCAGGTGAACAAATAAAGCATCCATGCCCATGCGCTCTGAACGCTCATACTTTGAAGTTAAATAGCTTAAGCTATATCTAAACAACTCAGGACTTGCGGATGATTTTTCTAATATATAATCAACAGACTTTATAATAGAGTCTGTATTCTGATAAGTTAACTTATCTAAGTAATAATCAATGCGTTCGTGAAAAACAGAAGTGCGAACCAATCTTCCATCAGTAAAGTCGATATTGTCAAAAAAATGTGCTTTGAAGTATTTATACTCAAACGTACTATCAATAGTTCCATCTTCATTTTTTGGTGCTTCAGGTACTTCAGGATAATCCAAAGCACGAATAAAATTGCTTGTTAAGGTTCCTTGGTGTTTTTCATGAAGATTACTGATATATTTCTTAACTTGTTTATCTAGGCTTAGTAATTCTTCTTCGATTTTCTTTTTTTCCTTTTCATCAGCTGACTTTAATTTATTTCGCAGATTGGTAGCTACTACTTGTTGTTCGTTCAGATACTTAAGGTAATCAAAGAATATTTTATTTTCATTTCCTCCTTTAACTTCCATACGACCAACATAATTTGAGGTATCTGTTTTAAAGGAGAGTTCTTGAACATCAACCATAAAGTCGAAGAGTTTTGCCTTTTTAAGAAATATGGAATACATACCATGTTCAAGACTATCATTTTTAGAAAATACGGCGATACCTTTTTCATTAAAATAGGCGGTATCTCTGTAATACTGCCCTTTGCCATAATAATAGGCCATATATACTGCCGTGTCTTTCAATCCGTTTACTTCAACTTCAACGGTGTATTTTTCTTCTTCTTGTGCTTGAGTAAAAAATGCGATTAAGCATGTAAGCGAAATTAATAGTGAAGCTTTTTTCATCCTTCTATTTTAGTTTAAATCAAAAGTAATATTTATGCTTAGGCTATTGCTGTTAATGCTTGTTAAGAGCTACTTCTGCATTTAAAAGTAAATAAGAGCCAATTGCTGTTTTTTGAATCCTTTGAGATACAAATCTCGTACCTTTCGCTCATGGAAGTTTTAACTTGGTCAATAATAATTATCATCATTCTGGTTGGGATAGTGGCAGGTGTGTTGTTTAGCTTCTATTTTCTGCAAGAGAAACTCATTTTCAATCCCATTAAACTTCCAAAAGATTATCAATTTCCATTCAAAACTGAATTTGAAGAACGCTTTTATCAAGTAGATGATAAAACAGCTTTGAATGCACTTCTTTTCAAAACCAAAAATCCCAAAGGACTAATTTTTTATATTCATGGCAATGCTGATAATTTAAGGTATTGGGGAGATTTTGCTCCATTTTTTCTAAAAAGGGGATACGATGTTTTTATGTATGACTTTAGGGGGTTTGGTAAAAGTGATGGTAACATTAAAGGAGAGCGAAATTTGCAAAGAGATGCCAAATTGCTTTATCATGAAATGCTTAAAGAATATGATGAGCAGGATGTCATCATCTACGGTTTTTCAATAGGGACCGGAATAGCAGCACGACTTGGAAGTAAAAATCATCCCAAAGCGTTAATTCTAGAAGCACCTTATTATAACTTCATTGAATTGGTGAAGTATCATAAAGCCTACTTACCAGCTGATTTAATTAGTAAGTACCATTTTAGAACTAACCGATACCTCAAACAGGTCGCAAGTCCTTTGTATATTTTTCATGGGACAGAAGATCGAAAAGTTCCCTTTTATTTGGGTGAAAAATTAAAAGGTACAAATCCCAATTTAAAGTTTATAGCGGTAAAAGGTGCAGCGCATAGCGACATGCAAAGCATGAAGAAATACCAGAAGTATATGAGCGAACTCCTAAAGTAGAGTTGGCTCTTTTTTAAACTCAGAAGTGAAATGAAAGCTAATATCTGGGTAATTATCTTGAGTGATTCTTAAAATACCTTGGGTTTGTGCTAGAAAAACCAAATGCTTGTCTTTGTCATAAACAATGTAATTTCCTTTTAAACGCATAAACTCATCCAACTGCTCTTCATTGTCAGAAGTAAACCAACAGGCTTTGTAAAAATTCATTGGATGGAAGCTAGCCGTTGCTCCATATTCATGTTCTAAACGGTATTTAATCACTTCAAACTGCAATTCTCCAACAGTACCTATGTATTTCTTATTTCCCATTCGAGCGGTAAATAACTGAGCAACTCCCTCTTCTGTGAGCTGATTTATTCCCTTCTCCAATTGCTTGGTCTTCATTGGGTTGTCGTTTACTACTTCTTTAAATATTTCAGGTGAAAAGCTTGGAATTCCTTTAAATGTAAATTGCTCTCCTTCAGTTAAAGTGTCTCCAATTTTAAAGTTTCCAGTATCATATAAACCAATCACATCACCAGGAAATGCTTCATCAATTAAACTCTTGTCTTTGGCCATAAATGAAGTAGGGTTGCTAAAGCGCAACTTTTTATCTTGCCTTACATGGTGAAAGAATTTGTTTCGCTCAAACTTTCCACTGCATACTCTTAAGAAGGCAATTCTATCTCTATGGTTCGGGTCTAAATTGGCGTGGATTTTAAAAACAAAACCACTGAATTTAGTGCCATCTGCGGCTATTTCACCTTGATCTGTTTCTCTTGCTTTTGGCTTTGGAGCAATTTCAATGAATTGGTCTAACATTTCTTGAATACCAAAGTTATTTACTGCAGAACCAAAAAACACTGGTGCCAATTGTCCTTTTAAGTAGGCATCTTGATCAAATTCGTCATAAACTCCTTCAACAAGCTCAACATCATCTCGCAATTGATTGGCTTCATTACCTAACATTTCATCCAATCTATTGTCTGATAAATCACTAATCTCTATGCTTTCAGTAGCTATTTTAGTTTTTGAAGATTGAAACAAATTGACCTTCTGATGCTGAAGGTTATAAACTCCTTTAAACGTGACCCCAATACCAATGGGCCAGCTCATTGGCCTAACTTTTATTTGAAGCTTTTCTTCTAATTCATCCAATAAATCAAAAGGGTCACGACCTTCTAAATCTAATTTATTGATGAAAACAATTACTGGAGTATCTCGCATCCGACATACTTCCATTAGTTTTTCAGTTTGCGTTTCAACCCCTTTTACACAATCAATGACTAAGATTACACTATCAACAGCAGTTAAAGTACGGTAGGTATCTTCTGCAAAGTCTTTGTGACCGGGAGTATCCAATAAGTTTATCAGCTTGTCTTTGTATTCAAATCCCATCACAGAAGTAGCAACTGAAATTCCTCTCTGTTTTTCTATTTCCATAAAATCGGAAGTAGCTGTTTTCTTGATTTTATTATTCTTTACAGCTCCTGCAGTTTGAATAGCTCCACCAAATAACAAAAACTTTTCTGTTAATGTGGTTTTACCGGCATCGGGGTGAGAAATAATGGCAAAGGTCTTTCGCTTGTTAATTTCCTCTTTAATCTTCATCTGAAACACAATTTAAGCGGGCAAAGGTAGTGAAATGAAGTGCGAAATTGATTGAATCAAGCCATCAGCTTTGTTAACCATTTTAATTAGAAGCTTGAATTCAATTAGTTATAAAAAATTATTATCAAATCGAGAAAACAACTTTAATGAATCGCTTTTTAAACCTTTAATTCTGACTACTTTTGCAAAACCTTATGAGCGACGAGAATTCCATAGACCTTACTGAAATAGCTGAAAGTGAAGAAGGAAAGGACTTATATCCCTTTCAAAATCAAGCCATAGCTCGTATATCAGATAAGCTAAATGAACTAGACGATAATCACAACATCCTTTTCCAATTGCCTACTGGTGGAGGAAAAACGGTGATTTTCTCTGAAATAGCACGACGGTATATTAAAGCTACTCAGAAAAAGGTGCTCATTTTAACACATCGAATAGAGCTTTGCAAGCAAACTTCGGGTATGCTAACAGAGTTTGGTGTAAAGAACAAAATCATCAATAGTAAAGTAAAGTCAGTTTCCGATAAAAACGACTTTATGTGTTTTGTTGCCATGGTTGAAACCTTAAATAATCGACTACAAGATGAAAAGGTAACCATCAATAACATCGGATTGGTAATTATAGATGAAGCGCATTACAATAGCTTTAGAAAACTATTCAAATACTTTGAAGCGGTTAATATTTTAGGTGTTACAGCAACACCTCTAAGTTCGAGTATAAAGCTTCCGATGAATGAGAATTATCAGGAATTGGTGATTGGAGAGTCGATCTCTAACTTGGTGAATGAAGGTTATTTAGCAAAGGCAACTACATACAGTTATAATGTTCATCTGGATAGTTTAAAGGTGGGTATAAACGGTGATTATACCGTTAAGTCGTCTGAGCAATTGTACGGCAACTTTATGATGCAAGAGAAGTTGCTGCGAGCTTATGAAGAAAAGTGCCAAGGCAAGAAAACTTTGATCTTCAACAATGGTATTTCTACTTCCTATGGCGTTTATGATACCTTTAAAGCCGCAGGTTATGATATTCGACATTTAGATCATCATGCAGCAGAGCAGGAGCGAAGAGATATACTTCAATGGTTTAAAGAAACACCCGATGCAATTTTAACTTCGGTTGGGATTTTAACCACCGGTTTTGATGAACCAACTGTAGAAACCATTATTCTTAATCGTGCTACACGCTCTTTAGCACTGTATCACCAAATGATTGGAAGGGGGTCTCGAATTTTACCTAACAAGAAGACTTTTACGGTAATTGATTTAGGAAACAACCTTCATCGATTTGGTTTATGGGATGATCCGGTAGATTGGTATCATATTTTCCAAGCTCCTCATCAGTATTACGATGACTTAAAGTCGGACGAGATTATTGAAAGGCAATTCATTTATGAAATGCCTGAAGAGTTAAAACAAAAATTTCCTAATTCAACGGATATTAGTTTTAATGTGGAAGAGGAGTATAAAAAAGCGATGTCCAATTTAGAGCATTCTAAAATTGTGATTCAGAAATCGATAGACCAACACGCCGCCATGTGTATTGATAATGCAGAGGATATGTGGGATGCTCTTGATTTAGCGGACTTACTTCTCGATGATATTCAAGATCGAATCAAGCATTATTCGTATTGTACCATTAAAACCACCAAGAACTATTTGGTGTGGTTAGAGGAGGATTATTTGAGAAGATTGCGTTCTCAGATTAGAAAGGCATTTGTTACGGCTGACTAGCTATCAAAATTTATTGAATTGAGTAAACGTAAACTCATTTCCTTTTTAAAAGATTTAGATCGCTCTGAATTGGAAGAGCAAGTGATGGATTTGTACCAACGCTTTAAAGAAGTCAAAACGTTTTATGATTTTTCCTTCAATCCTAATGAAGAGAAGTGTTGCCAAGAGGCCAAGCTAAAAATTTCTAAAGAGTATTTTCCTGAAACCCGGAGAAGAGCTAAAAAAAGACGTTCGGTCGCTCAGAAAATTTTTCAAGATCTCATACGATTAGAGTTTAATCCTGAACTGCTCGCTGACTTGATGTTATTTAATCTCGAAATTGCTCAGAGTTACACCGAAGAAAATCCCATTAAACAAGCTGCTTTCTATCCGAGTATGTTAAAATCATACAGGCATGCTATTGTCTACATTAGTGAAAATGGTTATCAAAATGAATTTGGCAAACGCCTATTGAACATAAAAGATATAGCACATCAACAAAATTGGCCAAATGCCAAAGGATTTGACTTAGCAATAGGGGAACTATTGAATCCTTAATAAAGTATCACTTTTTTGGCTTTTACGTATTGTCCGTCTTCTTCTAATTGGACAAAATAAATTCCATTTTTAAGCGAATTGATTTGAAATGTACTTGAATTTACATTTTGATCTTCAAATACTACTTGTCCGTTAGTATTCACTAATCGAATAGCGGTAATATTAGAAGGAATATTTAAGACTTGAATTCGATGATCATAGCCAAAGATTCTAACAGGATCTGCTCTTTGTTCTTCTGATATGCCAACAGTAGATTCTTGTAAAGCTCTTTGGGTAGCTGTTACCTGGTTTGAACCCTGCCAAACAATAGAAGAATCACGCGGTGAATAAACATAATAACGAGGGGTACCACTAGCTAACCATGATCTATTGTTATCAGCAAAAGTGAAAATGTCATTCCAATTATATTGGTTTTTCCAATTTTGGGTTTCTGTACAAGCAGGAGTAAAAGATGATTGATTGTATTTCCAAGTCATGGCTCCCCAAACTTCTACGCGTGAAGAATTTTGAGCAGCAAAGGTTTGCAGGTTCGGAGCAGAAGAACGACAAATACTACAATCAACTCCTTTATGAGCAATAATTAAGGCCTTACCAGTTCCCAATACAGTTTGAATATTCTTGGTATTTCCATTACAATCGGTAACCATGGTATCTAAAGGTGGCTGAGCGACTAATGATACGGAAAAAAGAAGGAGACAAAAAAGGATAATATTTTTCATAGCACGTTGATTTTAAACGAAGTTACACAAGAATTATTCATTTTTAATCAAACAACGTTTGAGCATGTCTGTTTTTGGCGACTTTCGCAGCTATGAAATATCTACTTCTATTTATTGGGCTAACTGTTGGCTTACAGACTTTTTGTCAAAGTATAAAAAATAGTCCGTTTAATGGTTATTTACCTATACGTGAAAGTCCAGAGTTAAATTGGAGTTCTCCTATGATCAATTCTGAGCCTTTACTATTTGAGGCTGAACCTATATTATATTATAATTTATATAACAACTATCCTTACTACGAGTCAAAAGAAAACCCAAAAGCAGAAGCTTTTTACATGTATTTTAATTCTCATTTTCGAATGTTTCAAGGGAGATCTAGACCTGTTAGAATGCCTTCTTATAAAATTTTCATGGGCTGGCAAAGAAGCTACGACTTTGGTCGAGATTATTTCTCATTTGCAATTGAAAGTGGCCACTATTCAAATGGACAATCAGGCTGTGCTTGGGCCGATACATCAAGTGATGGTACATATTCTTGTCAACTAATTGCAGAAAGTCTAACCGATGATGAAGACTTATCTAAGCGCTTAAATCGTGTAAATGGAAACTTCTCGACCAACTTGAGTAAGATTCGATTTCAGTATGTTTTGCCCAAAAGGGGGTTGGGAAATTTAAACATTCACCGATTTGATTTAGATTATACATACAAACATGTAGCTTTAGCGTTTATGTTTAAATATGGTGGTTCTTCAGATCGTGATATAAAAATAGTAGGAAGAAATGACATCCGTTTTCAATATGAATTGATTAGGCATACCAATCTCAATTTTAGGTATAGTCTTTCTCAATCTGCAGAATATGTTTTTGATGCACACCCATTTATTAATCCTTGGCGATTTGAAACACGTTTAAATATCTTTCCTCAAGAATGGATTACTTCCTTTTTTGTATCCTTTGTTCATGGACATGATGATTACAACTATCGGATTGTAGATTCTGGAAATCAATACTCTTTTGGTGTTCGATGGGATTTGTTTCAATTAAAAGAGTATAGAGAAAAAGATTAAGAATTTTCTATTTTTAAACGGTGGAAGATCTCAAACCCATTTTAGAAAATAAGCATTGTTTAAACTGCTTTTCATCCTTAAGAGCAGAAGATGTTTATTGTTCAAAATGTGGGCAAAAAGTAGATAATAACAAACTAGCCCTTAAAGATGTAAGCAAAGAGTTTTTTGAGAACTACATTTCATTGGATAGCCGATTTGGCAGAAGCTTAATTCCATTTGTTTTCAAACCAGGATTACTGGCTAAAAAGTTTACCGAAGGTAAACGAATTAGCTTTGCCAATCCATTCAGACTATATATTTTAAGTAGTATCTTCTTTTTCTTTTGCCTTAATAGTTACATCAACCACAAAGAAGTAGGGGTTAACACACCGATTTTTCAAATATCCACAACACAACTAGAATCTTTTGAAGGTCTTTCTCAGAAATCTCAATTTGAGCTTAATTCCAAATTGACAAAATCGAGTATAAGTAAACTCAATTCATTAAAACAAGATGGATTTAAAAAGGCATATCTAGGTTTATCTGAAGAGGAGCAAGGAAAAATTATTCAGCAATTGAGTGCTCAAGAATTAAATCATTTTGAACTTTTAGCCGATACCACATTATTGGCCCAAATAGGAAATAAGCAGGAAGTTGAAGAAGAACAAACAGACATCAACGGATCAGATATCTTCTTATATCAAGATAGCACTCATTTAAGCGATGAAGAAGTTTATGAAAAAGTAGTTCAAGACCATGAAATGTCAGTTTTTCAAGAATTACTTTTTAAACGTTTAATCCGAATTACAAGAGCAGATGACCAACTTTTAAGAAGATACATCATTGGAAACATGTCCATTGCCATGTTTATCTTAATTCCTTTGTTTGCGCTCATATTAAAATGGTTTTATAGAAAGCGGAACAACTATTTTGTCGCTCATTTAATTCACACTTTATACCTTCAAAGTTTTGCCTTTTTTCTATTTGGATTTCTTTTTGGGCTAATCAGCTTAATGCCAAGCTTAAAGCAATTTATGCCATCCTTTCTTCTCATTTTAGCATTGGTATTTCTCATTCACTTTATTTTTTCACTCAAAACCGTTTATGAACAACGCTTTAAAAATAGCTTGTTTAAAGGGCTGCTCTTGATTTTTGCCTATTTGTGCTTAACTGTATTTGTCTATATGGGTGAGGTTTTAGTATCTGTTATTCTCTTTTAGCATAATCCTTTTGCTTTACGTACTTTTGCCGCTCATTTAATACCCTCAATTTTTGAATAAATTTAATACCCTAGGGCTTTCTGAAAATCTTTTGAAAGTACTAGAACAAAAGGGATTCGAGAATCCAACTCCAATCCAAGAAAAAGCTATTCCTTTTTTATTATCCAATCCAAAAGGAGATTTTATTGGCTTAGCCCAAACAGGAACTGGAAAAACAGCTGCTTTTGGCTTGCCATTAATCGATTTAGTTGAAGGAGACTCTAGTCACCCGCAAGCCTTAATTCTAGCTCCAACTCGTGAGTTAGGACAGCAAACAGCTCAACAATTGGACGAGTTTTCGGCACAACATAAAAAGCTTAATGTAGAAGTAGTTTACGGAGGAGCTGCCATTAGTAACCAAATTAAAGCATTAAAGCAGCCTACTCAAATTGTAGTTGCTACACCTGGCCGTTTGTTGGATTTAATTCGCCGTAGAGCCGTAAGTTTAGAAAAGGTAAGATACGTTGTATTAGACGAAGCCGATGAAATGCTAAACATGGGTTTCAAAGAAGAAATTGACGAAATCCTTTCGAATATCAAAGTGGAGCATGCAACTTGGTTGTTTTCGGCAACCATGCCCAATGAAATAAGAAGAATCATCAAAAAGTATATGCATGAGCCTCATGAGGTTTCTGTAAATACTGAAGTGAAGAGTAATGCCAACATTACGCATCAATATGTAATTACCAGAACTGGAGACAAATTAGCCGCATTACAACGCTTTTTAGACTTGCAGCCTGATATGAAAGGCATTATGTTTTGCAGAACAAAGCGTGAAACGCAAGAACTGACAGAACAATTAGCCAATTTGGGTTATGAAGTTGAAGCATTGCACGGTGATTTATCTCAAGCACAGCGAGATGCTGCTATGCGCCGATTTAAGGCAAGAGACATGCATTTGCTTTTAGCAACAGATGTTGCAGCTAGAGGTATTGATGTGGATGAATTGACACATGTATTACATCATAAACTTCCTGATCAAATTGAGGCCTATACCCACCGTAGTGGACGTACAGCAAGAGCAGGAAGAAAGGGTTTATCTATTGCTTTTATTAACTCTCGTGAAACGCGAAGAATCAACGATATAGAGCGTAAATTAAAAGTAAAATTCGAAGCCATTCAAGTTCCTAATGTTGCAGAAATTAAAGAGATTCGAATTACCAAGTGGATGAAAGACATTCACAACATGCCAATCCATGCTGAAGCTGAAGCTACTTACCAACGATTGAAAGGTCATTTTGAAGGATTAAGTAAAGAGGATTTACTGTTTCGTTTCTTATCAAAAGAGTTAAAGCATTTAGAACAAACTGAAGGTGGTGACTTAAATGTAAGTGCTGATGGAAAGGGAGATCGTAGAGATAGCAAAAGATCTAAAGGAAATGAAACTGGCCCTCAACGTTATTTTATTAACATTGGAAAAGAAGATGGCTTAAATGAAAAAGAGCTATTGAATTTCCTTTCTGAAGTCAGTGACATTCAAAAGAAGTATTTCGGTGATTTGAGCATTCAAGATCGTCGTTCTTTCTTTGACTTAGAAAGAAGTAAGAAAGATGGCTTCCCTGATCGCTTTGTTGGCTTAGAAATGGAAAATGGACATTCCATAAAGGTAAATGAAGAGAATAACCGAAACCAAGAACGAGGAAGAAGCAGAGGTCCTCGTGGAAGGAACAACGGCCGAGGCAGAGGTAGAGGCAGTGACCAAAATAGAAGACAAGGAAGAGGAAGAAAGGGTAGAGGCCGTTCTTAGAAATTTGGTGTTGATTTAATTTTTCACTATCTATGTTAGTGCTAATCAACACCAAATCCAATGACTACTAAACTTAAACCTCCTGTTTCCTTTTGGATAATCAGCGCCTTAGCACTAATTTGGAACCTTATGGGCGTTAGTGCTTACCTAAGTACAGCATTAATGGATGAAGCTACTTTGGCTCAACTCCCTGAACAAGAAATTGAATTGATGAACGCCATGCCCTCATGGGTGATGGGGGCATTTGCGGTTGGAGTTTGGTTTGGTGCCTTGGGTAGCTTATTCTTGTTATTGCGTAAAGCACTTGCACAGTTATTTTTAATGCTTTCATTACTTGGAGTTTTAGTTCAAGAAAACTATGTATTCTTTTTGTCAGATACTTTGGAAGTTAAAGGCTCTTCAGCAGCCATATTCCCAATAATTATAATAGTAATCAGTGTCTTTTTGTATTTCTATGCTAAAAAGGCCGAACGAAAATCATGGATTGCTTAGAGATAGAAGTAGAGTCCTAATCCGAACCATTCGATCTCATTGAACTCATATTGGGAATAAGGCAAATGACCCTTGTAGTATTCGAAAACAATACGCAAGGGTTCTTTTTTGTGCTCAGTATAAAAGGCAGGTCCAATTCCTAATTTAATGGCTGGATTAAATTCATGCTCTTGCATGCATTTTAAGAATACTCCATAAGTTATTCCCCAATGATTAGCTCTTTTAAAAAGCTCATGATTAAAGCCTAAATGAAAAGAGAAGGGGAGTCTCAAAGCATTGGGTCTTACAATACTAGCTACTCCTGCATTTAAGCGTTTATCGCCTTTAAAGTTGCGAAATACACTGAGCTCTAATTGTTCATAATTTACCTTATTGGTGGTATGACTTTTAATTCCTCTCCTAAAGACAAAGTCGTCACCCAAATGAGAGGAAACATGAAAAAAGCGAAGTCGATAAGTCCAAAGATTACTGATTTGACGACTATAGCTAACAGCTGCTTTATAATCGGTATTTAATAAGTTGCGTTGCTGTTCATTGTCAACAATGGCCCATTCAAATTGAGTAAACGTGCCTAATTCCCCGAAAACCTCCCATGCTTTTTCTTCACTAAGTTGTTTTCCCCATAAGGAAAAAGAGGCACCAAAACCAAAAGGAATGTACTGGTATTCAGAAACTTCTTGATCTGCTAAAGCCGTGATACTTGCAAACATTTGCACTTCGGTAGGGTCTAAAAAAAGTGATGTTTCGGTTAAACGTGGGCCGAGTATTTGTTTGTTCGACTCTTGTGCAACAAGCTGTAGCGCAGTCAAAAGGGCAGAGGCAAAGAGGATTTTTTTCATGCCGCTAAAATGGTAAAAATTGCTCGTTTACCAACTCTTCTTTTAGCGTTTGCGTTAGAAAATATTTAGCGTTTAAAGCGATCTAAATTTCTACGATCACGTTTGGTTGGGCGACCACGGAAACCAAGCATTCGGTTCTGTCGATTGCTTTCTTGAATTTCTTGCCAAAGTGCAAGGTCTTCTTCAGAAGTGGTTTCCACTACATAATCAGGTACTAATTTGGCACCAACACGAGACTTCGGAAAATCGAGTACTTTGTATGTTCTCCATATCGGAGTTTCTCTTAATGCAATAACATCACCTTGGTTTAGCGTTTTGGCCGGCTTACAGATTTCCTCATTGATTTTGACCTGATCTGCTGCACAACGCTTACTTGCTATACTTCGTGTTTTAGCTAAACGAACACACCAAATGTATTTATCTACACGCATCTTACAAATGTAAGTAGAATGCTTGTGTAACATAGTTAACAAATCCTCTCATTTGAATTCCCTACTTTTGAAAAGTGAAGCAAATCCTCGCTTATTTCGTTTCTCTTTTGCTCTTGAGTCAGAGTATGAATATTCATTTAGGTGACTTGACCAAACTGGATGAATTGATAGAGCATGCTGCCTACCATCAAGAAGAATTTGGAGACGATTGGTTTGCCTTTTTTCAAAAACACCTAGGAAGCGAGAAAGAAAAGCATTTACACGAAGAACATCCTGAAGAACATGAAAAATTGCCACATCATGATCACTTGTGTTCAACTGTTCTTTCCGTTGTTATTCTGCAAGAAGAAAAAAAATCTCTGAACTTTACCAAGTCATTCTCCAAAGAGAAAAAGACAATCAACTACATCGAACATTATTCCTTTTTAGCGCCAACGGATATTTTTCAACCGCCGAAACAAGCATAGTTTCTAAACCTTCAAATCAATTTGAGGCATTTTCTCATTCTTTCTTAATACATTAATTATGCTGTTGAACTATGCTTACTTCAATTATCAAATTCAGTATACGGAATAAATTTCTGGTACTACTTGGCACGCTCTTTTTAGCCGCTTATGGTTTTTATGCTTTAAGTCAGTTAAAAATTGGCGCTGTTCCCGACATTACAAACAATCAAGTGCAGGTAATTACCACCTCACAAAACCTTTCTACACAAGATGTAGAGCAGTTTATAACCTATCCCATTGAATTGGAAATGGCCAATTTGCCTGGCGTAAAAGAAATACGCTCTATTTCAAAGTTTGGCATTTCTGTGGTAACCATTGTCTTCGATGATGAATTGGGTACCTACCTACCCAGACAACTCATTGCGGAGAAAATAAATGCTGCTGCCGAGCAAATACCTGAAGGATTTGGCAAACCAGAAATGGGCCCCATAACAACGGGTTTGGGAGAAATTTACCAATATGTATTAGACACCAAACCGGGCTATAAAAATCAATATACGGCTAGAGATTTAAGAAGCATTCAGGATTGGTTGGTAAAACGGCAGCTCTCAGGAATAGAGGGTGTGGTAGAAATCAATACTTGGGGCGGATACTTAAAACAATATGAAGTAGCCATTAAACCTTCGCGTTTACTTGCCATGAATATTGGTGTTTCTGAGCTTTTTACGGCTTTGCAAAACAACAACAGCATAGCAGGGGGTAGCTACATTGAAAAGGGCCCCAAGACTTATTTTATACGGGGAGAAGGTTTGGTGAATAGCCTTGAAGACATAGAAGATATTGTAGTGAAAAACAACAATGGCATTCCCATTTATGTAAAAGATGTGGCACATGTTCAATTGGGCCATGCCAACCGTTTTGGCGCCATAACTGGAAATGGAGAAGGAGAGAAGGTAATGGGACAAGTGATGATGCTAAAAGGCGCAAACACTAAAAAAGTGATTGAAGCCGTAAAAGAAAGAGTAGTCGAAATAGAATCTAGCTTACCGGAAGGGGTTTACATTAACCCTTTTTTAGAACGCAGCCAGCTGATTGCCAAAACCACTGCTACCATTGAAGAAAACCTGATTTTAGGCTGTTTGATTGTCATTTTTGTGGTGGTTTTAATGCTAGGAAATTGGCGTTCAGGCTTATTGGTGGCTTCCATTATTCCCCTTTGTTTGCTCTTTGCTTTTAGTTTAATGCAATTTTTCGATGTAGATGCCAACCTCATGAGTTTGGGTGCCATTGACTTCGGAATTATGATTGATGGTGCAGTCATTGTAGTGGAGTTTGTTGCTTTTCAAATGGCTTCAAAATCACATGAATTAAACACCTTAACAGGTAAAGCTCTACAACAAAAGAAGGATGAAATCAGTCAAAAGGCTTCTATAAAAATGATGAAATCAGCCATCTTCGGACAGTTGATTATACTCCTTGTCTTTATTCCTATTCTAAGCTTGCAAGGCGTTGAGGGAAAAATGTTTAAACCCATGGCCTTAACCTTTTGCTTTGCCCTAATTGGTGCCATGATTTTATGCTTTACTTATTTGCCAGTAATGGCATCCTTGCTGCTAAAGCCGAAACAAGAACAAAAGGCGGGACTTTCAGAAAAAATCATGAACAGCATCCAAAGAAAATACACACCCATTTTGGCGTGGAGTCTCAATCATCAAAAGCAGGTATTTGGATTGGCAATAATACTATTGGCTACTGCAATTTTTAGCTTTAGTCGCATGGGTGCTGAATTTGTTCCCACCTTGGATGAGGGAGATTTCGTAATTCAACCCATTTTAAGAACGGGAACTTCTTTAAGTGAAACCATTGAAGTGTGTACAAAAATAGAACAAACGCTCTTGGATCACTTTCCTGAAGTAGAGCAAGTTGTCAGCCGCATTGGAGCTGCTGAAGTGCCTACAGATCCCATGTCGATGGAGGAACCCGATGTTATTATTACATTAAAGGACAAATCCGAATGGACATCTGCCAAATCAAAAGATGAATTGGCTAATCTATTCAAAGAAAAGGTGGAAGAATTGGGTGTTGGTGTGGAGTTTACACAACCCATAGAAATGCGGTTTAATGAACTAATTACCGGTGTGCAATCTGACATTGCCATAAAAGTTTACGGAGAGGACATTGAATTGTTGAATACCAAGGCTCAGCAAATTAAAAAACTCATTGAAGGGGTGAAAGGTGCTGCTGATATAACAGTTGAAAAAACAGTGGGATTACCTCAAATCAAAGTAGATTATGATCGGAGCAAAATAGCACGCTATGGTTTAAATATTGCCGATTTGAATCAATTGGTCAACCTGGCTTTTGCAGGTGCTACAGCGGGGGTGGTATTTGAAGGTGAAAAGCGCTACGACTTGGTACTTCGTTTAGACGAAAGTCAGCGTAAAGATTTGAACCATGTGCGTAATCTGTATGTGGATTTACCAAATGATGAAAAAATTCCTTTGCGGGAATTGGCAAACATTGATTATAGCGAAGGAGCAGCCATGATTTCAAGAGACAATACAAGAAGAAGAGTGGTGGTGGGAGTAATGGTTCGCGAAAGAGACTTACAGTCGGTAGTGGATGATATTCAGGGCATACTAGCGGAAAAACTGAATTTGCCTCCAGGCTATAATTTACAATTTGGCGGTCAGTTTGAGAATTTACAGTCAGCGAAAGCACGTTTGTGGGTAGCTGTGCCCATTGCCTTGCTGTTGATTTTTATCATTCTCTATTTTGCTTTTCATTCTTGGAAAGAAGCTGTGCTAATCTTTTCGGCCATTCCTTTAGCTGCGGTGGGTGGTGTTTTTCTCTTGGCCCTGCGCGGTATGCCTTTTAGCATTTCAGCAGGAGTTGGCTTTATTGCCCTTTTTGGCATTGCAGTGTTGGATGGTATTGTGTTGATAGAGCAGTTTAAAGAACTAAAAGAAAAAGGAATCTTGAAAGGTAAGGAGTTGATTATGCAGGGCACCAAAAACAGACTACGTGCAGTGATTTTGACTTCCCTTGCAGCTTCTTTGGGCTTCCTACCCATGGCTTTGTCAAGCTCTGCCGGAGCAGAAGTTCAACGACCTTTAGCCACCGTAGTAATTGGGGGCTTACTTTCAGCTACCATACTTACTTTATTGGTTTTGCCACTCCTGTATGCGCGCTATGAACTCGGGCTTAAAAACGGGAAAGGCAAGAAAATGACTCCACTAGGTCTTGTTTTGGCTTTCTTATTCCTAGGTTCATTTTCAGCGAAAGCACAAGAACAAAGAAGCTTAAACTTTGAGGAATTACGCCAAGAATGCTTGCAAAACAACGGCTTAATCAAGGCGGAAGCCTTAGATGTAGAAAGAGAGAAAGCCTTGCAACGAACTGCTTTTGAGTTAGAAAAAACAGCTGTTTACTATGGCTACGATGAAAACAATTTAACCCCTGATAATCGAGTCTTGAATGTTTGGGGTATTCAGCAAAATATTGCCTTTCCAACGCTTTATGGAGCACAAAAACAAAGAAATAAAGCCCGTCAAAATTTGGCAAAAAGCAATTTGGCCTTGCGAAAATTGGAAATAGAAAAAGCCTTGGCTTTGGCTTATCAAAATTACTTGTTGACGGAAGAGCAAGCACAGCTTTATGCACATTTAGACAGCTTGTATCGTGCATTTAGTGAAACGGAGGAACGCAAATTTGAAAAAGGGGAGAGCACCTACTTAGAAAGCCTTTCAGCAAAAGCCAAACAGCAAGCTTACAGCTTAGAAAAGAAAAAAGCAGATGAAGCTGTAGTTCAAGCCATATTGGCTATACAAGCTGTGGTGCAGAGTCAAGATTCCATTTTACCGCTTTACGAAAAAATGCAACCTTTATTGGTCGACATCGAAAATTCAGATCAGCAAGTGGTAAAAGCTGTTTATGAAAGCAAAGTAGTATTGATGGAAAAAGAGCATAAAGTGCAAAAACAAGCATGGATGCCCGATTTAAGTCTCAACTATTTTCAAGGTTCTAATGCTAACATCGATCGGAATTATATCGGTTATGAGTTTGGTGTAAAAATCCCCTTGTTTTTTCATGCTCAAGCTGCCAATGTAAAAGCCGCCAAATTGCAGCAAGAAAGCGTTGTAGAGGAAGCAAGAAACTACGAAATACAACTGAATCGACATTTCTTACACTTACAAACCGAATTAAAAAAGCAAGCGGAGGCTTTGCAATACTATGAAAAGGAAGGCAAGCCATTGTCGAAAGAAATGATGAAAGTGGCCACTCATAGTTTTGAAGCTGGAGAAATTGACTTTTTCCGTTATGTGCAAAGTTTGGAAAATGTCACACAAATCAAGTTGAACTATTATAAAAGCCTTTTTGAGTACAACAAAACCATTATACAATTGAATTATTTAACCTTAGAATAAAATGAATAAAAATCGGTATACCATCATTTTATGCGGACTTGCTTACAGTTTGTTTGCTTGTCAACCTGCAGAGAAAGAATCAGAAAGCACTACAAATTTGCATACTCATGACTTTCAAATAAGCCAAGCACAATTTGAACAAAACCAAATGCAAGTCATCAGCATAGAAGAAGCCTTTTTAGAGGAGACGGTTAGTTGCAATGGCACTATAGATGTACCACCACAAAACAGGGCAAAGATAACGGCCATTATGGGCGGTTACGTAAAAGAAAGTCCGCTTTTAGTAGGCGATGAAGTGAAAAAAGGACAAGTGCTTATTAGCTTAGAGAATCCAGCTTATGTAGAGTTGCAAGAAGCCTATTTACAAGCAAAGGCAGATGTAGATTACTTAAAAGTGGATTATGAACGTCAGGCAGATTTTCAAAAGGACAAAATCAACTCGACCAAGGACTTCCAAAAGGTGGAAAGTGAATGGCAGAAAGCACAAGCCAAAAAGAAAGGTTTAGCCGAGCAATTGGCTTTAATTGGAATCCATGCTGAACGTTTAACAACGGAAAATATCAGCGCACAAATTCAGTTGAAATCTCCTATAAATGGAACGATTGCGATGGTAAACATTAGCAAAGGAACCTATGTAAACCCCACCGAGGCCTTGATGGAAATACTAGATACCGATCATTTGCATTTGGAATTGGAAGTGTTTGAAAAAGACATTTTTAAGGTGAAAAAAAATCAAGAAATAAGGTTCAGCTTGACTGAATTAGACAGCGAAAAAAGAAGGGGAGAAGTACACTTGATTGGCAACTTAATTTCTCCAGAAACGAGAACTGTAAAAGTGCATGGCCATTTAGATGATTTGGATAGCTTGAACTTAGCGGTCGGCATGTTTGTAGAGGCAGAAATTAAAGTGGGGCAAAAAAAGGCATTTCGATTGCCTGCTTCAGCCGTTTATAAATTAGAAGGGCAACACTTTTTGTTGACGCAAAAAACGACTCAAGATGAACTACTGACCTTTGATAAGCAAAACATTGAGGTATGGAAAACGCAAGGAGATTCTGTATACTTCAAAATTGAAAATAACGATGAATCAATGCCTCAGGTGTTGTCAGGCGCTTATCATTTTGTGGGAGATAATGAAGAGAGCGGACATGCACATTAGCCGCCTATATGCTAATGCCATTTCGATTTTCGAAGTGCTCGAATACGCAAGCGTTGTCTTCTAAATTGCTCACTCATGGCTTTTGTCTTCTTTTCTTCCAAAATTGCCTTGTGAATATTGATATGCTGATTTCTTTTCCACTTCAAATGATACAAACGAAATAGAAGTAAAGTATACAAAGGAAGCATGACAAAACTGTGCATTAGAAAAGGAATGTCATAACTTGGATGGTATAAGGCAGCAATCAAAAAAAGCGAATGCAGGAATACCTGAGCCAGAAAGAATTTGAAATAAGTTGCTTGTCGAATACTTGTAACATTGATTTCTTTTAAGATTAAAAAAGCGGTAAAGATTGCAGGTAAAATCAGCAAAGTGCTAACCAAAACAGCTAATGGAGCTAGAGAATCAAGCATGAATCAAAAATCAATTTCTTACCCTCAAATATAGCTTATTAATTAATTTTTTAAATCAGCTTAATTAACATGGCTAAGCAAATTTCTAATTCAATATTTTAGCCAATTGATTTTACTAGTCATATGAATAAGATTTGCTTTTGTATAGTTCAATTGCTTTGTATTTTCTTTACCCTAGACATAAGCGCATCTAAAGTAGACAGTTACTTGGATTCAGCCCATCAGCTATCCGGAATTGAGCGTTATCAATACTTCTGTCATCATTTGAGCGATATTAATGACTTTTATGTGGACACCATACTTTATTTCGCAGAACAAGCTGAAGAGGATCCAATTTATCAGAAATCCATACAACTACAAGGGTTAGTGGCACTTTTAAAAGCTAATCATGCAGTGGTTCAATCTAACTATTCAATTGGGATACCTTATGCAGAAGAAGCTATTGCTAAGCTGAGTAGATCAAATGATACCACCAATTTAGCGAGGGCTTACAATGAAATGGGAGCAATTTACAGTTACTTAGCTCAATTCGATAAAGCAGCAGAATCTTTTAATCAATCAGTTGAGCTAATTGATAAAGTTCAAGAACCAAAACTTTATTATAGTTATCGGATAAACTCTTTAAGTATTCTAAAGGTTTTTAACGAAGAGGAAGCACTAAAACAGTACAAATTGTTACTTCAAGAATGTAAGCTCAACTATCCTGCTTTTTTACCTAAAGTATATTATGCTTTGGTGTTGATATATAGTGATATGGTTCAAAAGGATTCACTTAACAAATACAGTGATTTAGCTATTAAATACAGTAAGTCATTGGGGGATAGTATCGGCTTATCAAGTACTTATAGCTCTTTAGCTTATTATTACAATCGTTTAGAAGAAGGGAAGATTGCATTACACTATGCTCAAAAAGCATTGCGATTAAGCCAAAAGACTGCCTTTCGAAATCAGGAAGTGAATGCTCTTTTTACCTTGTCTGCCGCTTACACCAACTTAAAGCAAACCGAAAAGGCTCTAAATGCAATTAATCGAGCAGATTCAATCATTCAACAACATCATTTAAACAGTCATGAAGAGCTGGTGGCTTTTGAACGCTCTAAACTTTATGCTAAACAAGCGGATTTTCAACAAGCTTATTTTTATTTAGATCAGTTTTTAAGTTTATATGATGAAAAGCGAAAAGCAGAACATGCCCAACAAATCAATAGCTTGCAAGAACAATTTAAAGCAAAAGAGAGAAGTCTAGAAATTGAAAAGCTAAAAGGGGAGAAAAAGGCAGAAAAACTTCGCAGTAGTAGACTCTATATTGGCCTTTTAGCTCTTTTTATTTTAAGTTTTAGTAGTACATATTATTTGGTTCAAAAGAGAAAAAAAGATAAAGTAATTGCTAGGCAAAAAAATGACATTTTGAAATTAGAACTTAAGGAACGACAAAGAGAAAAAGTGCAAATGAAAAAAGACTTGCAAAACAAAGGCAAGTTATTGGTTGAAAAGTCTATGCAACTTTCTGAGAAGAGTCAGTTTATAGATGAACTACAGGCAGAACTAAAGCCACTAGAGAAAAAGGTAGGAAGCGATGAAAACATTCGCAACATTAGACAAAAGTTGAAGCTAAACCAGAAGAGCGAGAAAGAATGGAAGGAGTTTCAAGGCTACTTTGACCAATTGCATCCCAATTTCTTTGAAGAGCTACAAACAGAAAGCAATCAGAAGTTAAGCAAGGCAGAGAAGAGGCTAGCGGCATTAATTGCCTTAGACATGGACAACAAAGCTTGTGCGGCACTTTTACATATTGCGTCTTCATCAGTTAAGATGGCTAAATACCGCCTAAAAAAGAAGCTGAACTTGGAAAGCTCAGCTTCTTTAGATCATTATATTAAAGCAAAGGTCTCTAAAGCTTAATGTTGCACCAAAACTTTATGGCTTTTATCTACCAAGCGGAGGTAGTAAATTCCATTCTCTATCGTCGACAAGTCAAGTTGAAACAGTTTTGAAGAGATTTTATGAAAATGAACCTTTACTTTTTGTCCCATTTGGTTTACAAACTGAATGTCATGGCTATTAACTGCTTCATCTGATTGCAGAAATAGACTTTCAGCTGCCGGATTTGGAAAAACTTGAAAGTTAGTATTTCTATTTTTTTGTTCTTGGATTGAGGTAGTGCTAATGTTGCTCAACAGCTGAATCTCAGCATTAGTCAGGGCACGGTTGTAAATTCGAAATTCATCCAATGCCCCGCGAAACTTATTGATGTAACCACTAGAACCTTGTGATAAAAAGCCCATTCGAATGGCTGCATTAGCCGTGTTGTAGTTGATGTTATTAGAAACGACGAAGTTTCCATTTAAATAGAGACTAGCAGTTGTACCATCATAGGTCACGGCTAGGTGATTCCATTGCTGCAAGGGAAATGAAAATTGCGAATGAATATCGTTTAAATAACCGATAATGATCATATCATGGTTCCCCAATGCTAAACCAAAACCTTGGTTGGGTTGACTGCGACCATGAAAAAATAAGAATTGATAATTATTGGAACCTGAAGCAGGCATTTGATTGAGTTTAAACCACAAACTATAAGATCGACTTGATGAACCATTTGGAATTTGAGAGGCGCCAGGAAAACTGATTGTAGGTAATGAATTTGCTGCTTGTAAATTTAAAGCTCCTTGTGATTGACTAAAGATATCTGTGGTTGTAGGAACAGCAGAAGAAGAAACCCAATCTAAGGAATTGTGTTGATCTGCTAAGCTGCCTTGTGTGAAGGTATAATATCCGACTAAACCATGTTGTAAATTTTGCCCGTGTAATAAGGTGCTGATTAGTAAACATGTTATGAATGTAATTTTTTTCATCTGATTTGTTTTTTAATTTAGGACTACAAATCTCAGATGACATAGACTTAGTTGATATTTTAATCGGTTTACAAATGGTCTACAGTTTTCATTTAAGGCTACAGGTGAGGTAATGTTTTAGTTAACTAAAATACTTATTTAACATAATATTAATTATAGGGCATTCTTCAAACTTGTGCTGAGCTTGACGAAGTAAACTCAGAATGACAATGTATGATAGTATTTTCTGTAATTCAGTGATTAGCTGAATTTATACATAATATCAGATATTGCGACAAACGACAGTTTGTTCAATATCGATAGATATTATGTTAAAGAAAATACTGCAAGCATTAAGGGTTATGTTAAAGGATTTACGGTTCGTCCAAAGAATCTCTTTTATTACTCAGTCCTTATGGTTAAATAAGTTCTGGTATTAAAGTTTTTTAGAATCCATATCATCTATTCTGATATTAAAAATTACAAGCTATACGATAACTAATAAAGCATTCTTACAAATACGCTCAGGAAATGCCATTATAAATAAACAGCTAATTTCTCTTTGAGGATTTCTTTCAATTCAGCGTTACCGTATTCATAATGGTCTTTGATGTTCAGCACTTTAATTTTACTACCATGATTTGTACCAAAGGTTTTTAAAATGGACTTCTTGTGTTTGTTTTCCATCACCAAGATTAGATCCGAATCATTGATTAACTCTTGATTGATATACTGTGTACCATACTGAAAACATAACTTTTGATTGGTTCCTGCCGAACCGTATGTATGTGTTGGCCATAAATCCATTGCCATTTCCTCTGCTGTAGCAGAACGATCTTTATTGGCCGAACAAACAAAAAGGACATGCATAAATATTATGTTAAATAGTAATGCTAATTTACTTTTTGGGAATGAATAACTCTTTTATGATGCCGACTAATGTTTTCTAAGTTTGAAATAATGGCTTTTTTATAAATACTATACCGTTGTTACTACTTATAACATCCTTTCTTATAGATTAGTTCTTTTTTTATGCTTGACAATGTTTTTATTTTCTAGCGTTACCCATCTATTAAAGAAAGGTTTTTTATTTGATGCATATTTTAAATTGCTACCCCTCCCCTTTTTACTTCTTTTCTATTGAACCCACCAATAATTGGTGCAAGCGTTCTTTAACGCTCCGTGATTGCCATTGTTAATGAGGATATACTTTTCATTTAAAACTGACTGATCAAGGTAATGTAAATACTCCTTGTTAAAGAAGGGTTTGTGGTTGGCAATCAATATTGATTCTAAACCCTCTAGCTTCACTCCAACCCTAAACCATCCACATAGTCAAAAATGGCTTCTATTTCACGGGCTGAAAGTGGCTGAATTGGCATCAACAATTTACTATTCTCATTATATACTTCAATAGCTTTTCTATCTCCTTCCTCAACCATTTTTTGAGAGTTTTGAGTAAATTGAATTAGCCAATCCATAGAATGTCTGCTTGTGGCACCATGTAAACCTGGAGCAACCAAATAATTGGTATATGGGGAATGACAACTTGCACAATGTTTATTGAACAACACTTCACCATTGAAATCTTCCAAGCAACAAGCAAAAGCTTTTTCTCTCAATTTATTGATAAATTGACGCTCTTCTCTTAAGCGCTTTTGACGCTTACTTTCTTTGTCAAAAAAGGCTTGATAGACCAAGTCAACTTTGATGCGATTTTCTCTTCTGTTCCAAAAATCACCCTTTAGCTTTTGGCGCAATTCCTTTTCTGAAACCAAGACAGGATTAAAAGTCAAAAGTGCAGGAACATCCTTAGATACCTGAAAGACTTGTTTTTCAAAATAAATCTGCTCTCCTTTGTAGGCAATCACAATGGCATCAGCCATTTGCTCATTCCACATCAACAAATATTTATCTTCATTGTAGCCTCGATTAAACAAGATTTGATTGTCTGAAATCATGGAAAATAGACTATTGATCTTGTTGTTTACTATATAAGTATGTACCCGGTCAAACTGATCACCTTGGCTAACGGTAATTTCCAAAATAAACTTCTCCAAATCTTCTATATAAATGGCTCCTTTGTACCATCCAAATTCGGTCAATTCAAAGCCGAACTTATGCATGCGATAACGCTCTCTTGCTCTCAGCAATTCCGTGTATTCTTCTCTTTTCTCTGCTGCTATTTTATCTTTCTTTTCTTTGGCTTCCTTAGCCTCTCTTTTCAAATGGGCTAACTCCTTTTTGATTCGGTCCAGTTTTCTTTTATAATAAGCTGCCAGTTGAACTGTTTGTTTGCTTTGCTTCACCTTGGTTAATCGCTCTTTTGAGAAATTTTGAAAGCTTTCATACATAGCATGCGACTCCCCTAACTTTTTAGCTGCCATCGCATCAATCTCCCATAAGTTTCTGTCAAAATTTTCAATATAGAGCTGAAGTAAGTCATTGTCGCAAGACTTAAAAATGGCTTGCAAACGTTCTTCAAAAGCACGGGTAGCAAACAAGCTGCCGGCAAACTTTTTAGTTCTTAAGGCTTTGATGCTAGCTGGATCTATGCCGCAAGGTAAAGTGTCAGCTGCCAGGTCATGGGTTTTATCAACTAATTCACCCATCAGATTGTTCTCCAAATCAATAGGCACAGCACTAACTTGTTGTATTGCTCCTTGATGAAACAAACTGTAATAAAGACTATCTACTAAATCATCTGTGGCTTCTGTGTAAGAGCGAAAAGGCATACCTTCTCCTACCGCTTTTTCAAAGCCTTCTGGCAGGTAATCAATCAAACTCATGTCTACGGGTACTAGAAACTTCTCAGCCGATTGAGATTCTTCCCAAATGAATTGACCTTCCTCATTTTTCTCACCTTTAAAAATCAATACTTCTCCCCTTTTACCTTGGGGAATAGACTTTTCAATATAGATGGGATTTTGTTGATTAACCAACAATGCTTGGCCATTTTGAGAGGCATTAAGGAAAAACACCCCTTTTGACTCCAACAATTGTTTAGTAGATTGAGAAGTAATGCCCGAAAGCAAAAACTCATCTAAGCCTTCAGGTTCTGCTAATTCGATTTGAATTTTTCCACTAACTACTTGGCCATTTTTGTCTGTAAAAGCCTCTTTTGGAATTTGAATTATCGTTCCCTTTTTACCTTCAATAATGGTATCACTTTCTGTTGAAATTTCAAAGAATTGGCTTTCCACCATGCTATCTTTAAAAGGATCATCAGCCTTTGATTTAGAAATGGAACTTTTCCCACTTCTTCGATTTGTAGCTTGTTCACAGGAAGTAAAAAAAATAAACAGGGAGAGAAAGAGATAAAGTGCCTTCATAAAAGTGGGTGTTAGTAGGTAAAGGTAGGGAAAGAATAAGGCTTTGTGATTACCCTACTCCACTTTTAAAAGCAATTTGAGTTTAGCATTTACAACTAATTAGAAGAGCCATCTTTCAATTCGAAAATTACTTCAATTAACATTTCACTCAATCAAATTTGAAAGACCTTAAGAAAATTTCAGAAATTCTTGAAGTAGATATTCGAAAACTATTGGTTTCGACTAAAGATTACTGTATGTTTATTAAAAATACATATTTTGAATAGATTAGTTCTTTTATCAACTATCATTTTTGTTCATTCGCATTTATATTCTCAAAACGACTATAGACCAGGAAATTTTATAATTGAACCAGCACCTGAGAGAGCTTGGATTAAAGGTGCAAAAAAAATAACTACTTACAAAGTAATTAATTCTGACAGTCTATTGATTAAATCCACTTTTAGCTTTACTAAAGATGGCTTAATGCTAAATTGCTCTATGTATGATTATGAATATGGACATAATAGCATAGATTGGGATTTTACTTACAACGATGACAAAATAGTAAAACAGCTGAAAATTGGAGGGGATGGATTTGAACACCATTATGATGAGAAAAGTCGTGTAATCAAGACAAAACGATGGAATTTCATGGGAGATACAACAATCACCTGTTGTTATCATTATTCGGGTAAAAATGTTAGCTATCTCATTGACCCAAGTGGTGATACTATTGAACACTATAGTTATAATGAAAATAATCAGTTATTAAGCGTATATTATAAAAAACAAGAGATACGCAGATATGAATACGACCAATATGGAAATCTTATTAAAGAATTTAATTCTTTAGAGAATTATTTAGAAAAGACTCATCAATACGACAGTTTAAATAGGTTGATTGAAACAAAAGCATTTGTGGATAGGAAATACTTATTAGGTATTCATAGCTATAAATATGATAAAGAAGGACGAACTATTGAGTATACGGAGTTAGACCATAAGAAAAAGGTATTTAAAATATTGCTTTATCAATATTTGGATGAGTCCTCAATTCTTGAGATTTATTATAAGAAACGAAAGAGAAAAAAAAGAAAGCCAGACGAAATTTACGCTATTAAGTATGAGTTTTGGTAACTTACGACTCCCCCACTATTCTTTCAAAAACTGTTTTTGGAGTTTAAATGGTTTTGTCTCGTCTTGGTTGGGATAAGTCGAGAACTCTAACGTCTATTTGATATTCCTTTCCTGATTGGGTTATAACAAAGGCTAATACTTCTGTTTCTTTAAAAACATGGATTTTATGAGTAGAAAAGCCCTTTCAAGATTAGTTATCATTATTTGTATTTT
This sequence comes from uncultured Flavobacteriales bacterium, assembly GCA_964001305.1. Classification (GTDB taxonomy): domain Bacteria; phylum Bacteroidota; class Bacteroidia; order Flavobacteriales_E; family Vicingaceae; genus CAJXMH01. The sequence goes on along the minus strand of CAXFAI010000023.1, from coordinate 643 downwards.
AAATAGTTGTAATAACTAAAGGCCCCGCCAAAATGCACTATTTCCTTTTTCTCTCTATCATCATCTTTTCTTGGTTTTTTTGTTTTCATTTCTTCGGGTAGAATTTTTTTTAATCTTGCGACTCTTCTTTTTCTATTCTTATCAAGTCTTCTCATTTGAGAACGAGCTATAAAATTATCTTCAACTAATTTGAATCCATTTGTCCAGCAAAGACCACTTTCATTTATTGATTTATGGTTATGCATCTGAACTCTACCAACAGACATAGCTATTAATCTCTCTTCTGCACTTTTTAATATTTTTCTCTTACTCCATCTACCATCAATTGTATAACTTTTAATATCTCTTCCTTTTCTGCCTAAAGACTTATGAATTCTATTAATCTCTTTTCCTTGTTTTTTAATTTCTTTTCTTATTGAGTCTTTTCTTATTCTAATAAGACCGTCATACCTAATTTGATAACCTACAAATGCAACCCAAGGAACATTTTCTTCACCTTCATATTTGTTTCCCCAATAAAAAGGTTCTTTTGATTTTTCCTTCCAAAAAGCAATAGCGTTCTCTCTAACCTTATAATTTTTAATTTTTTTTGGCTCGTGATAGATTAATAAATTGTCTTTAATTGCATTTTTATAAATATCTA
>CAXFAI010000022.1:0-55204 GCA_964001305.1 uncultured Flavobacteriales bacterium | reverse complement strand
TACCGTCCTCAGTTCTATTTAAGAACAACTGATGTAACAGGAGAGATTCTTTTAGAAGAAGGAAGAGAAATGGTAATGCCTGGTGATAATGTAACTATTACAGTTAACTTAATCAACAAGGTAGCCTTGAACGTTGGTCTACAGTTTGCAATCCGTGAGGGTGGTAGAACAGTAGGAGCAGGTCAGGTAACTGAAATCATCGAGTAATATACTCGGTATAGATAAATAATTGCACGAAAGGTGTCCCGATTTTCGGGATACCTTTTCGTGACTTTTATAAACCCAAACGGGTGTAGCTCAATTGGTAGAGTAGTGGTCTCCAAAACCATTGGCTGGGAGTTCGAGTCTCTCCACCCGTGCGAAGAAAATAAATTGATGTCGAAACTTAGAACATATATTGAAGAGTCTTCAGATGAGTTGCTTAACAAAGTGAGTTGGCCAACTTGGTCTGAATTACAAAGCAGTGGAATTGTTGTCATGATAGCTTCTATCATCATTTCACTAATTATTTTTTTAATGGACTCTACTTTTAGTAGGTTGATGGAATACATCTACAGTTTGTTTTAAGTAAGAGGGAGGTTTGTGATGAGTGATCAAGGAGATAAAAAGTGGTATGTTATCCGAGCAATTAGCGGAAAGGAAAAGAAAGTAAAGAAATTGCTAGAGGATGAAATTGAAAGATCAGGATTAAAAGATTATGTTAATCAAATTTTAATTCCAGTAGAGAAAGTCTTTCAAATTAGAAACGGAAAGAAGATTAGCAAGGAAAGGAATTATTTTCCAGGATATGTTTTAGTGGAGGCTAATCTGATTGGTGAAGTACCACATGTAATTAAGAATACAACCGATGTAATTGGTTTTTTAGGAGGAGAAAAGGGCGGAGACCCAATGCCTTTAAGAGCCAGTGAGGTAAATAGAATATTAGGTAAGGTTGATGAACTTGCTGATAGTGAGGAGGAGTTTGATATTCCATTTATGGTAGGCGAATCGGTTAAAGTAATTGATGGTCCGTTCAATGGTTTTAGTGGAAATATTGAAGAGGTAAATCAAGAAAAGAAAAAATTGAAAGTAATGGTTAAGATCTTCGGGCGTAAAACCCCTTTAGATTTAAGTTACTTGCAAGTAGAGAAAGAATCATAATAGAAAGTTTATAATACAAGCAAAAATGGCTAAAGAAGTAGACGGCATTATTAAATTACAGATTAAAGGAGGAGCAGCGAATCCTTCACCTCCAGTGGGTCCTGCATTAGGTGCCAAAGGGGTAAATATCATGGACTTCTGTAAGCAGTTTAATGGTAGAACTCAAGATAAGGCGGGCAAAGTATTGCCAGTTGTAATTACTGTTTATTCAGATAAATCATTTGATTTTGTAATTAAAACGCCTCCTGCGGCTGTTCAATTACTAGAAAAAGCAAAAGTGAAGTCAGGTTCTTCTGAGCCAAACCGTGTAAAAGTGGCTTCAGTTACTTGGGATCAAGTAAAGGAAATTGCTGAAGATAAAATGGAAGACTTAAATGCTTTTAAAGTGGAGTCAGCTATGAGTATGGTAGCGGGTACTGCTAGAAGTATGGGTATTAATGTAAAAGGTAAAAAACCTTTCTAAATAAGAAGTAGAAATTATGGCAACATTAACTAAAAAGCGTAAAGCTGCTTTAGAGAAAATTGAAAAAGATAAGCTGTATACTTTAAAGGAAGCAGCGAATTTGGTAAAAGAAATTTCTACCTCAAATTTTGATGCCTCTGTAGATATTAGTGTTCGTTTAGGAGTAGATCCAAGAAAAGCGAATCAAATGGTTAGAGGTATTGTTACCTTACCTCATGGAATTGGTAAATCGGTTAAGGTATTAGCATTAGTTACTCCGGATAAAGAAGCTGAGGCAAAAGAAGCAGGTGCTGATTTTGTCGGTTTAGATGAATACGTAGAGAAGATTAAAGGTGGTTGGACTGATGTTGATGTAATTGTTACTATGCCTAGCGTAATGGGTAAAGTTGGTGCCTTGGGTCGTGTTTTAGGACCAAGAGGTTTGATGCCTAACCCAAAGTCAGGTACAGTAACTATGGATGTAGCAAAAGCCGTTTCTGATGTAAAAGCAGGAAAGATTGATTTTAAAGTAGATAAGTATGGTATTATTCATACTTCTATAGGTCGAGTTTCATTTGATGCTTCTAAGATAAGAGAAAATGCATTAGAAATGATTCAAACGATAGTAAAATTGAAGCCTGCTGCTGCTAAAGGTGTTTACATCAAGAGCATTTGTATTTCTGGAACTATGACACCTGGTATTCACATTGATACCAAAAGATTTATTGAAGATTAATATTATCATTCTAGATTAATTAGCAATGACTAGACAAGAAAAAGAAGAAATTGTAAAAATCCTTTCAGAAAAACTTAACGAAAGTGGAGTTTTTTATTTAGCCGATATTTCAGAATTAGATGCTGAAACATCAACTAAACTTAGAAGGTTAGCTCATAAAAGAGAAGTATCTCTTAATGTAGTTAAGAATACATTATTGAAGAAAGCTTTAGAGGCTGCTGAAGGTAGCTACGAAGAATTCTATGATATTCTAAAAGGTAATACTTCAATCTTATTTGCAGAAGTAGGAAATGCACCTGCAAAGTTGATCAAAGAATTTAGAAAAAGTTCAAATAGACCTATTTTAAAAGGGGCTTATATTGATGAAGCCATTTATATAGGTGATGAACAAATTGATGCATTAGCTTCAATCAAATCTAAAGAGGAAGTTATTGCCGACATTATTGCATTGTTACAATCTCCTGCTAAAAATGTTGTTTCTGCCCTTCAATCTGGTGGAAATACAATTGCAGGATTGGTTAAAGCTCTTGAAGAAAGAGGTAATTAATTTGTACGCACTCTCAACTCATATAAATTTAAATTTTTTAAAAACAGAATAAAATGGCGGATTTAAAAGCGCTTGCTGAAGAGTTAGTAAACTTAACAGTAAAAGATGTTAACGAATTAGCAGAAATCCTTAAAGAAGAGCACGGAATCGAGCCTGCTGCTGCTGCAGTTGCAGTTGCTGGACCTGCTGCTGGCGGTGAAGCTGGTGGAGCAGAAGAAAAAACTGATTTCGATGTAATCTTGAAAGCTGCTGGTGGTTCTAAATTAGCAGTTGTTAAACTTGTTAAAGAATTAACTGGACTAGGATTAAAAGAAGCTAAAGAATTAGTTGATGGAGCACCTAAACCATTAAAAGAAGGTGTAGCAAAAGACGAAGCTGAATCTCTTAAGAAACAATTAGAAGAGGCAGGAGCTGAAGTTGAGCTTAAGTAAAATAGCGAACAACTAATCTTATTAGGTTTAGATCCCAAAAAACATTTTGGGGTCTAAACCCTTTCTTGTTTGTATCTAGTTATTAACTAATCATTTCTTAGAGATGGCGAACGCATCATTATCGAACATTCAGGAGCGTGTTAATTTCGCTTCCATAAAAAATAAACTTGAGTATCCTGACTTTTTGGATATTCAATTACAATCTTTCCAAGACTTTTTTCAATTAGATACCTCACCTGAAAACAGAGACTCAGAAGGTCTTTATAAAGTTTTTAGTGAAAATTTTCCTATCACTGATGCGAGAAACCAGTTCGTATTGGAGTTCTTGGATTATTTCGTAGATCCACCAAGATATAGCATTGATGAGTGTATAGATCGTGGATTGACTTACAGTGTACCATTAAAAGCAAAACTTAAGCTTTATTGTACTGATCCCGAGCACGAAGATTTTGAAACAATTGTTCAAGATGTTTATCTTGGAACAATTCCTTATATGACTCCAAAAGGAACATTTCTTGTAAATGGTGCTGAAAGAGTTATCGTATCTCAATTACACCGTTCTCCAGGAGTTTTCTTCGGTCAATCAAGACATGCGAACGGAACGAAGTTATACTCAGCAAGAGTAATTCCATTTAAAGGTTCTTGGATTGAATTTGCTACAGACATTAATAATGTGATGTATGCTTATATCGATCGTAAAAAGAAATTACCTGTAACCACATTACTAAGAGCTATCGGATTTGAATTCGATAAGGATATCTTAGATATTTTTGAATTAGCTGATGAGGTAAAAGTAAGTAAAGCAGGTTTAAAGAGATGTTTAGGAAGAAAGTTAGCAGCTAGAGTGCTGAGAACTTGGGTAGAAGATTTTGTAGATGAAGATACCGGTGAAGTTGTTTCTATTGAAAGAAATGAAGTGGTTATCGATCGTGAAACCATTCTTGAAAAGGAACATGTTGATCCTATTTTAGAATCAGGAACGAAGAATATTATCCTTCACAAGGAAGACATAAATTCAGCTGACTTTGCAATTATTTATAACACATTGCAAAAGGATCCTTCTAACTCTGAGAAGGAAGCTGTAGAACATATTTACCGTCAATTAAGAAACTCTGAGCCACCTGATGAAGAAACGGCTAGAGGTGTAATTGATAAACTTTTCTTTTCTGAAACAAGGTATGATCTTGGTGAAGTAGGTAGGTACCGAATCAACAAGAAATTGAACTTGAACATTGAAGAGAATACCAAGATATTAACTAAAGAAGATATCATTTCTATCATCAAGTACTTAATTGAGTTAATAAACTCTAAAGCAGATGTTGATGATATTGATCACTTGAGTAACAGACGTGTACGTACAGTTGGAGAACAACTTTACAATCAGTTCGGTGTTGGTTTAGCCAGAATGGCAAGAACTATTAGAGAACGAATGAATGTTCGTGATAATGAAGTTTTTACTCCAGCGGATTTGATTAATGCTAAAACATTGTCTTCTGTTATTAATTCATTCTTTGGAACCAATCAGCTTTCTCAGTTTATGGATCAAACGAATCCACTTTCTGAGGTTACGCACAAAAGAAGAATGTCAGCATTAGGACCTGGAGGTCTTTCTAGAGAAAGAGCAGGTTTCGAGGTTCGTGATGTTCACTATACACACTACGGTAGACTTTGTCCAATTGAAACACCTGAAGGACCAAACATTGGTTTGATTTCATCTCTTTGTGTTTATGCCAAAGTAAATCGATTAGGTTTCATTGAAACTCCTTATCGAAAAGTAGAAGAAGGTAAAGTTGGGTTAAAAGCCAAAGATGTCGTTTATTTAAGTGCTGAAGAAGAAGATGAGCAAACTATTGCTCAAGCCAATGCTATTGTAAGTGAAGAAGGTAAGTTTGAAGCAGATCGAGTAAAAGCTAGATATGAAGGTGATTTCCCAATGGCAGAGCCAGGTGAAGTAACTTTGATGGATGTAGCTCCCAACCAAATTGCTTCAATTGCGGCATCGCTAATTCCATTCTTGGAGCATGATGATGCAAACCGTGCTTTGATGGGATCTAACATGCAGCGTCAAGCAGTTCCATTAATGAGACCTGATTCTCCTATTGTAGGAACAGGCTTGGAAAAGCAAGTTGCTATAGACTCTCGAGTATTGGTTAATGCAGAAGGAAATGGTGTTGTTGAATATGTAGATGCGAAGAAAATCATAGTAACATATGATAGAACTGAAGAGGAAGAATTGGTTTCTTTCAATGAGCCTACAAAAACGTATCACTTAACAAAGTATAAGAAGACAAACCAAAGTACTGTTGTAAACCTTCGACCAATCGTAAGAAAAGGCGATAAAGTTCAAAAAGGTCAAGTACTTTGTGAAGGTTACGCTACAGAAAAAGGAGAGCTTGCCTTAGGAAGAAACTTAAAAGTTGCTTTTATGCCTTGGCAAGGTTATAACTTTGAGGATGCGATTGTAATTTCTGAAAAAGTAGTTTCTGAAGACTTGTTTACTTCTGTTCATGTTGATGAATTTACGCTTGAGGTTCGAGATACGAAAAGAGGTGTTGAGGAGTTAACTGCTGATATTCCTAATGTAAGTGAAGAAGCCACAGCTGATTTGGATGAAAATGGTTTGATTCGAATTGGAGCTGAAGTGAAAGAAGGAGACATACTTATCGGGAAGATTACGCCAAAAGGTGAATCTGATCCAACTCCTGAAGAGAAATTACTTCGTGCGATTTTTGGAGATAAAGCAGGTGATGTTAAAGATGCTTCTTTAAAAGTGCCACCTTCAACCAAAGGAGTAGTTGTAGATAAGAAGTTATTCGAAAGAGCAGTTAAAGACAGAAAGTCTAGAGCAGAAGAGAAGACTTTAATTGCTAAGTTGGATGAAGAAGAAAGAAAGGAAATTGCTGCTTTGAAGGAGCAATTGGTAGAAAAATTATATACGGTAGTAAACGGAAAGACTGCTCAAGGTATTACCAACTATTACAATGAGGAAATTATTCCAAAAGGAACTAAGTTTACTCAAAAGGTATTACAGAGAATAGACGATTTTGCGTTTATCGATTACAAAAATTGGACTACTTCTGAAGATTTGAATGAGACCATTAAAGTGATGTTGCATAATCATAATATGAAGGCAACTGAAATTATTGGAAAGTTCAAAAGAAAGAAATATGCTTTAACGGTTGGAGATGAGTTACCTACTGGCATCATGAAATTAGCTAAGGTTTATTTAGCTAAAAAGAGAAAGATGAAAGTGGGTGATAAAATGGCCGGTAGACATGGTAACAAAGGTATAGTTGCAAAAATTGTAAGACAGGAAGACATGCCATTCTTGGATGACGGAACTCCTGTAGATATTGTACTAAACCCACTTGGTGTACCTTCTCGTATGAATTTAGGACAGATTTACGAAACTGTTTTAGGTTGGGCAGGTGAAAAGCTAGGTGTTAAGTTCTCAACACCAATCTTTGATGGTGCAAGCATTGATGAAATCAATGAATGGACAGACAAAGCAGGTGTGCCTCGATTAGGTAGAACCCATCTTTGTGATGGTGGTACTGGTGAGCCATTTGATCAACCAGCAACAGTAGGTATTATCTACATGCTGAAGCTAGGTCATATGGTTGAAGATAAAATGCATGCTAGATCAATAGGACCTTACTCATTAATTACTCAGCAACCATTAGGTGGTAAAGCACAATTTGGTGGTCAGCGTTTTGGAGAAATGGAAGTTTGGGCGCTAGAAGCATTTGGAGCTGCCAACATCCTTCAAGAAATCTTGACTATTAAGTCGGATGACGTTATGGGTAGAGCTAAAGCATACGAAGCAATTGTGAAAGGTGAAAATATGCCAACACCAGGTATCCCTGAATCATTTAATGTATTGCTTCATGAATTAAGAGGACTTGGATTGAATATTACTTTAGGTGAAGAAGCTAAAGTATAATCGAAGTACAAATAGTTAAAAAAACAACACGATAAAAATGGCTTTTAGAAGAGACAAACAAGAGGTAAATAGATTCTCAAAAATTACCATTAGCCTTGCTTCTCCAGAAATGATTTTAGAAAAATCACATGGAGAGGTATTGAAGCCTGAAACAATAAACTACAGGACGTACAAACCAGAGCGTGATGGTTTATTTTGTGAGCGAATTTTTGGTCCTGTTAAGGATTACGAATGTCATTGTGGAAAGTATAAAAGAATCCGATATAAAGGAATCGTTTGTGACCGTTGTGGAGTTGAAGTAACCGAGAAAAAGGTTAGAAGAGAGAGAATGGGGCACATTTCATTAGTGGTTCCTGTTGCTCATATTTGGTATTTTAAATCTTTACCAAATAAGATTGGTTACTTATTAGGCTTACCAACAAAGAAGTTAGATTCAATTATATACTATGAAAGGTATGTAGTTATTCAAGCTGGTATTGCAAAGAACCCACAAGGGGAGGAATTGCAATATTTGGATTTCTTAACGGAAGAGGAGTATCTAGACATTTTAGATACTTTGCCTAAAGAAAACGCTTATTTAGACGATAGTGATCCTAATAAGTTTATTGCTAAAATGGGTGCTGAAGCGCTTTATGAGTGCTTAAAGCGTTTGCAGTTGGATGAATTATCTTATGAATTGCGTCACAAAGCAAGTACAGAGACTTCTCAACAAAGAAAGAATGAAGCCCTTAAGAGACTTCAGGTGGTTGAGGCTTTCCGTCAGGCAAATGAGCACATTGAAAATAAGCCAGAATGGATGATTGTAAAAGTGGTTCCTGTAATTCCACCTGAATTACGTCCACTTGTTCCATTAGATGGTGGAAGATTTGCAACTTCTGATTTGAACGACTTATATCGTCGAGTGATTATTAGAAATAATCGTTTAAAACGATTAATGGAAATAAAGGCTCCAGAAGTTATCTTGAGAAATGAGAAGAGAATGCTTCAAGAAGCAGTAGATTCTTTATTTGATAACTCAAGAAAATCGTCTGCAGTTAAAACCGATTCTAACCGAGCTCTTAAATCTTTAAGTGATAGCTTAAAAGGTAAGTCCGGTCGATTCCGTCAGAACTTGTTGGGTAAACGTGTTGATTATTCTGCTCGTTCGGTAATTGTGGTTGGACCAGATTTGAAATTACATGAGTGTGGTTTACCAAAAGATATGGCTGCTGAGTTGTACAAGCCTTTTATTATTAGAAAGCTAATTGAAAGAGGTATTGTAAAAACAGTAAAGTCTGCTAAAAAGATTGTAGATAAGAAAGAGCCTGTAGTTTGGGATATCTTAGAAAACGTATTGAAAGGACATCCAGTTTTATTAAACCGGGCTCCTACACTTCACAGATTAGGTATTCAAGCTTTTCAACCAAAATTAATTGAAGGAAAAGCGATTCGTCTTCACCCATTAGTGTGTACTGCATTTAACGCGGATTTTGATGGTGACCAAATGGCGGTTCATTTACCTTTAGGAAATGCTGCTATTTTAGAAGCACAGCTTCTGATGTTAGCTTCTCACAATATTCTTAACCCTGCTAATGGTTCACCGATTACGGTTCCATCTCAGGATATGGTTTTAGGTTTGTATTACTTAACCAAAGAAAGAACTTCTGATGAGAATATTACCGTTAAAGGAGAAGGAAAAACTTTTTATTCTCCGGAAGAGGTAATTATAGCAAAGAACGAAGGTCGTTTAGACATTCATGCAAAAATTAAAGTTAGAATTACCAAAAATGGAAATACAGAATTGATTGAAACGACTTGTGGTCGTGTGATTTTCAACCAAGTAGTTCCTGAAGGAGTGCCTTATATCAATGAATTGTTGACCAAAAAGTCTTTGAGAGACATTATTGGAAACATTCTAAAAGTAGCGGGTGTTGCTGAAACAGCTGATTTCTTAGATGAAATTAAGACCTTGGGATATAGTATGTCCTTTAAAGGTGGTTTATCATTTAACTTAGGGGATGTAATTATTCCAGATGCTAAGGAAGAAATGATGGAAAAAGCCAATCAGCAAGTTCAAGAAGTTTGGGATAATTATAACATGGGATTCATTACTAACAATGAACGTTATAACCAGATTATTGATATTTGGACACATACCAATACGCGATTAACCAATACGGTTATGGAGCGCTTGAAAAACGATAACCAAGGTTTCAACTCCGTTTACATGATGTTTGATTCAGGTGCCCGTGGTTCGAAAGAACAAATTCGTCAGCTTTCAGGAATGAGAGGATTGATGGCGAAGCCACAAAAATCTGGTTCAACTGGTCAAGAAATTATTGAAAACCCAATCCTTTCGAACTTTAAAGAAGGATTATCAATCCTTGAGTACTTTATTTCAACTCACGGTGCTCGTAAAGGTCTTGCGGATACGGCACTTAAAACGGCAGATGCAGGTTATTTAACACGTCGTTTAGTTGATGTTTCACAAGATGTTGTAATTACAGCTGAGGACTGCGGTACATTAAGAGGAACAATGATTTCCGCCTTAATGAAGAACGATGAGGAAGTAGAATCACTTTATGATCGTATTCTTGGTAGAACAACTGTACATGATATTTTTCATCCAAATACTGGAGATTTGATTCTAGCTTCAGGAGAAGAAGTAACTGAAGAAGTTGCTAGAGAGATAGAAGAATCACCAATTGATGAAGTTGAAATGCGCTCTGTTCTTTCATGTGAAATGAAGCGAGGAGTATGTTCAAAATGTTACGGTAGAAGTTTGGCAACTGGTAGAATGGCTCAAAAAGGAGAATCTGTTGGTGTTATTGCAGCACAATCAATTGGTGAGCCTGGTACACAGTTAACTCTACGTACATTCCACGTGGGTGGTACAGCATCTAAAATTGCGGATGAATCAAGAGTTGAGGCAAAATACGATGGTGTTTTAGACATTGATGAATTAAGAACGGTTGAAGGTGAAGATAGAGATGGCAATAAAGTAACCATTGTTGTTGGACGTTCTGCCGAAGCAAGAATATTAGATCCAAAAACAAAGATTGCACTTACGACTAGTGTAGTTCCTTATGGTTCTATTCTAGAGAAACCGGACGGTTCTAAAGTGAAGAAGGGTGACATTATCTGTCATTGGGATCCATACAACGCCTTGATTATTGCTGAAATGCCTGGGACAGTTGCTTTTGAAAACTTGATTGAAGGAGTTACCTATAAAGAAGAATCAGATGAACAAACTGGTTTTACGGAGAAAGTAATTACTGAAACAAGAGATAAAAAGATGATTCCTGAAATTAAGCTAGTAAATAGCAAGAAGGAAGTAATCAAAACATACAACTTACCGGTTGGAGCTCACATTGTTATTCAAGAAGGAGATAAAATTGAAGCAGGAAAAACTTTAGTTAAAATTCCTAGAGTCTCAGGTAAATCAGGTGATATTACGGGTGGTCTTCCAAGAGTAACAGAGTTATTCGAGGCAAGAAATCCATCTAACCCAGCAGTAGTTTCAGAAATTGACGGTATTGTTAGCTTTGGTAAAATCAAAAGAGGTAATCGAGAGGTTATCGTTGAGTCTAGAACTGGAGAAGTTAAGAAATACTTGATTAATCTTTCTAAGCATATTCTTGTTCAAGAAAATGATTTTGTAAGAGCAGGTATTCCATTATCAGATGGTGCTATTACGCCAGCTGATATCTTAGCGATTAAAGGACCAACTCAAGTTCAAGAGTACTTAGTAAATGAAGTTCAAGAGGTTTACCGATTACAAGGGGTGAAAATCAATGATAAGCACTTTGAAGTAATTGTTAGACAAATGATGAGAAAGGTAATCATTGAAGATCCAGGAGATACTCGATTCTTAGAGAAGCAAATTGTAAATAAAACTGAATTTGCTGAAGAGAATGATTGGATTTTTGGTAAAAAGATTATCGAAGATGCAGGAGATTCTGACACGATGAAGCAAGGTCAAATTGTTTCACCTAGAAAGCTTAGAGAAGAAAACTCGAAGTTGAAGCGTCAGGATAAGAAAGTGGTATCTGCAAGAGATGCTGTACCTGCAACATCAAACTCTGTTTTACAAGGTATTACAAGAGCTTCATTACAAACAGATAGTTTCATTTCTGCTGCTTCTTTCCAGGAAACAACAAAAGTGTTAAACGAGGCTGCTGTAAATGGTAAGATTGATACTCTAGAAGGTCTTAAGGAAAATGTAATTGTGGGTCATTTAATACCTGCAGGAACAGGAACCAGAGATTTTCAAGATTATGTAATCGGTTCTAAAGCAGAATATGATAAGCTAAAGAAAGCTGAGACTTATGTTGAAGAAGTAGAATCAGAAGAATAAGAAAGAAAATGAGTGACGATAACAATAACCCACAACAGGGAGATAAGCTAAATATTGAGCTAACAGAAGAAGTAGCAGAAGGTACTTATTCAAACTTGGCCATTATTAGTCATTCAAACTCTGAATTTGTTCTTGATTTTATAAAGGTGATGCCTGGGCTACCCAAGGCTAAGGTTAAATCGCGAATATTAATGACTCCACAACATGCAAAGCGCTTAATGCGAGCATTGCAAGATAATGTGATGAAATTTGAATCACAACATGGAGAAGTTAAAGATGCAGATGGACCTCAGTTTCCAATGAATTTTGGAGGACCCAAAGCAGAAGCATAAATCAAATAAATTTTCAAAAAAGGCCGTCTTAGACGGCCTTTTTTTATTGGATCATGTTGAATGAATTTTCTTCCGGATCTTCTACTTTGAATATATCATTATAAGCTTCAAACAAAATACAGTATGTAAATGGAGTTAAAAAAAGTACACCAACAAAACAGGTCATAATTGTACCTAGCACAAACAATACTCCTAGGGCTATAGCTGTGATTAAAAAGCTAAAAAAGTGCATCCCAACTGTTTTTCTACTCAATTCCATGGCTTTCCAAAAACCAAGCTTTGCGTCAACGATTAAGGGAATAGTGAATATATAAGATAAGCCGATATAGACTGCTAAGAGCATAAATAGAATAAATGCAATAAAAAAGTTTGGACTAGGTGATTCTCCAATATCACTTAGTTGTCTCATTACCTCGGGGTCATTTGAAGAAAGAGCTTGGGCCACTAATTCGTAATATTCAGCTGAAAAATTAGCTGAAAGAAAAACGAGCACCAACAAGGGAATAAGAATAACGAAAAGGGTAAGTAAATATAGAAACACATCTTTAAGGTAATAAAAGCCTTCAAAGAAGTGCTTTGGTTGTTGTTGGTTTCGTTTTTGATTGCGCGCATATACGTAATATCCTGCTACGAAAACACTAGAAACGATATTGTTAAATAAGTTTAGAACAGGTATAAATCCTAGAACGATTTGAATCAGAAAAAAAAGAAAAGTCATTCCTATATAAGTTCCCGCTTCTTCTTTGAATAGTTTCCAACCATTTTGGAAATAAAGATTTGGTTTAAATTCATACCCTTCAGTTAATGGTTTTTCAAAATTTGTCATTTGATTTCTTTAAAATTTTTATAAATAAGTAATAAAAGGTAGCTTAAAAAAGTCCCTATTACTAAATATCCTAGTGGATTGTAATCTAGGGCCTCTCTAAAATTTCCATGTAAAATTGCATGAATACTTCTGCTTGTCCCACAACCCCAACATTCAAATTTTGTCCAATACTTAATCAAGCAAAATGGGGAAATGGAAATTGTTTTAGATATTCCTAAAGCTGACCATATAAGATAAACTCCTACTAGAATTATTGGCCAATGCGGTAAATTTTGTTCTAAAACCTTATTCATACTTCTCAATAGAGACATGTAAAGTACAAATTATTCCTTAGCTCTTTTATTAAAGATTAAATATCCATAGTGGAGTAAAAAACTTAGCTCAGGTGTACTCCCATCAAAGTAATTTAAACTAGCAGCTAAAGGTCCAATTCTGCTGTGGTAAACCGTAGTAAACGTGCCAATATAGTTTCTGGTTGACACTTCTTCTCCAAGCTTAGCTTCACCATTTTCAGCTACTCCAACCGATTCATAGGGCTGAAAAACATAAGCCTCTAACCTAAAATCGAGCTGTTCACGTATGGAATAAATGGTTTTCAAGCCAGCTCCTACAAAACTCATCGCTCTATATTTATCTTGAAACAACGTATTGTTCTCAAGAAGTGGGGCATAATTTGGTGCCGCAAGTATAGTTGCAGTATAGTTCTGGAAAAAAGGAAGGTCGGAGTATACTCCATGCACAGATGTTCCAATTCGGAAATGCTCTTTCTTAAAGAAGTACTTATCATATTTAAGTTGTACAATTACCCAATCGTGGCTTTGTTTAGTTTTTTGCTTCAACAATGCGGTAGAGCCGGGTTTCGTTTTCTCTGTGCCATCTAAATAACGGAGCATAAACTCAAATTGACTTCCCTTACTTGGATACATTTTCCGATTTAATGAGTTGAATTCATACTTGGCAAAGGTTGAAAAGCCTTCAAACTTGGTTAGATCAGAAGTATCTCCACGATCAAAATTATCGTTTTGGTAATATTCATATTCTTGCCACAAGTAACTACCACCTAGACTGATTTTTCCTTTAGTTAAAACAGGAAGCCCTAAGTGCGTTTCCCAATACTGCTCCGAATCTATGATATAAGGTGGGTCATTTTCTTCAATAAAGCTAGAACGTCCATTGAAATAATCAAATTGATTAATCGTGTATTGACTTTGAATATACAATGGTATATCAAAAGGAATATCCCAACGAACGCCACCTTCTACAGATGTGTAAAAACTACCAAAGTAGATATTACCATGTAGTTTGAGTCCAGTAGCTTGTAGAATGTTGTAATCCAATTGAAAAAATCCTGTGCTAAAAGGTTTAGAAGCTACAATTCCTCCAAATTCAGCCCGAAAAGCTTTTTCTTTCTTAAAATCTAAATCGACTTGAAACGACTTGGAGGTCTTATTATAAAAGGAGGTTGGGTAAATACTTTTTATTTTTTCATCTGAGGCTAATTTAAAAAGTTCATTTTCAAGCTTTTTAACCCCAAAAGAAGTATCTATTTTTAGCCTTCTTTTAAAATAGGTCGTTTGATTGGGATGAATTCCAGTACAATTTAAGTCGTTGAATTGTAGTGTCGGTTTTTGTTTATTAAAAGCCAACCTTCGTTCTGAAATAAGTTCTCTTGAATCATTTGCAATCCCCTTTTTGATTTCATCTAAACTAGCCAAACAACTTTCGTAACCTCTTTGAATGGCCTCATTATTATCTAGAAAATCAAAGGTTGAAATATCTTCTACATTTGAATTAACAATAACGCCCTGACTGCAATTAATTTCAAACTCTGAGCTTTTAATCAGCATACTTTTGATTTGAGAAACCAAATTATCTGCGTCAGGTGGAGGAGTTTTTGTTGTTACATTACTTGCAATAATAAAGTCGGGCTGAAATTCCTGACACATGACATCAACTGGAAAGTTATTATATAAACCTCCATCAAACATAATATTTCCATTTAAGCTTATTGGAGCAAGGTAAAACGGATAAGTCATTGAAGCCCGAATAGCTGTAGCCAAGTCACCAGCTTTTAAAATGGTTTGTTCCCTTTTTGTAATGTTTGCCGCTAGACATCTAAAAGGAATCATTAAACTATCAAAGTTGTTGTTTGCCAAAGCATTTGGTTGAGAAAATAGACTCATTAAACCAAAGTCGATTGGTGTGGAGGAAACAAAATTGGTAGGAATGTTAGCCTCAAAAATGGAATCTAGATTAAAGTTCCAACCTATAATTCCGGCTTTGGGTTCACTTTTTTTCAGATAAAAACTATGCTCAGGATTTAAGATTCCACTAGCTGAATTTCTAAATTCTTCTGAAGTTACAATTTGCTCAATTTCATCTGGTGAATATCCAGAAGCATAAAGGCCTCCAATTAATGCCCCTACTGATGTGCCAACTATGTAATCTACTTTAATTTGGTTTTCTTCTAGGGCTTTTAGAACTCCCACATGAGCCATACCTGAAGCACCACCACCACTTAATACCAATCCTACTTTTTGCGCATTTAGCTGAGCAGAAATGAGTAAAAAGAGTAAGTAGATTGCCTTTTTCATGGAGCTTTTTCTATCCGAACTCTAAAAGTAGCAAATTTGGTCTTGCTTCACAGTAAGCTATTTCAGACGGTTTCTTTCTTTGTTGAATGGAAACTTATGATTTTGGATTAATCGATTCAATAATATCATGTATGGTTATGATATGAACTTCGCCTGATCTGTTCTTTACTAAAACTGCTCTATTCTTCTTGTCAATTTTTTTTGCAATTTCATCCAAAGAAGCATTGCCATCCACAAATTCGTAAGGCGTTTCCATAACATCTTTCACCTGAGCTTCTTTTAATTCGGGTTCATTTAACAGTCTAGTATAAATGGAATCATTTACAGATCCTGTAAATGATTCACCTTCTACCACTGGAACTTGAGATATATTGTACTGAGTCATTTTGTTCAACACATCACCAAGCCTGTCATCTGCTTGAGCTGTAATTAACCTTTTTCCTTCATGCGAACGAATCAGACTCATGGCATTTACTTTTTCTGCTTCCATAAATCCACGGTCTCTTACCCAATCATCGTTAAACATTTTACCCACATAACGGCTACCATGATCATGAAATAAAACAACTACCACATCATCTTTGGTTAATTGCTCTTTCATTTGCAAAAGGCCTGCTACAGCTGAACCTGCAGAATTTCCCATGAAAAAGCCTTCTTCTCTCGCTAAGCGGCGAGTCATGATTACACCATCTTTATCTGTTACTTTTTCAAAGTGGTCAATTAAATCAAAATCAACATTTTTTGGTAAAATATCTTCTCCAATTCCTTCTGTAATGTAAGAGTAGATTTCATTTTCATCGAATACGCCAGTTTCATGGTATTTTTTGAAAACTGATCCATAAGTGTCAATTCCCCAAATCTTAATATTCGGGTTCTTTTCTTTTAAATATTTAGCCACACCTGAAATAGTTCCTCCGGTGCCAACTCCTACAACAAAATGAGTTATTTTTCCTTCAGTTTGTTCCCAAATTTCAGGTCCTGTTTGCTCGTAATGTGCTGTTCTATTTGAAAGGTTATCGTATTGATTTGGGTAAAATGAATTTGGAATTTCTTCATTCAATTTTTTCGCTACAGAGTAATAAGAACGAGGATCATCTGAAGATACATTTGTTGGACAAACGATTACTTCTGCACCCATAGCACGTAAAATGTCCATTTTTTCTTTCGATTGTTTGTCAGCGAGGGTACAAATCAATTTATAGCCTTTTACAATAGCAGCCAAAGCAAGTCCCATTCCTGTATTCCCCGAAGTACCTTCAATAATAGTTCCTCCTGGTTTCAACAAACCAGCTTTTTCAGCATCTTCTACCATTTTTAAAGCCATTCGATCTTTAGTACTATGGCCTGGGTTGAAGGTCTCTACTTTCGCTAACACCGTTGCAGGAATGTCTTTGGTAATCTTATTGAATTTCACCAAAGGGGTATTCCCAATGGTTTCTAGTATGTTATTGTAATATTTCATGTCTTAAATTTCAGTTTGCAAAGGTATTAAAAGCCTTAGGGTTTAGACCCTTGGAATTACTTTAATTAATGATAAAAAATGTTGCTATTAATCAAATCTCAATGTCTTTACTGGCTTAATTGAAGCGACAATATTAGAAGGAATCAACAACATGAGTAAACAAACGACTAAGGTTCCTATATTAAGAAGAATAATTTTCCCAAGGTTAATTTGAATTGGAACTTTATCGATGAAGTAAGCTTCTTGTGGTAAACTTAAAAACTCATACTTCAATTGAAGCAATGCTAAGCCAATGCCAAGTACATTGCCGATTACCAAACCTGATATAATGAGAAAAGCGGCATTGTATAGAAATATTTTACGAATATTTGTATTCTTCGCTCCGAGCGCCTTTAGTACACCTATCATCTTTGTTCTTTCTAAGATTAGGATTAGAAGGGCAGAAATCATATCAATTCCACAAACCACTAGTAAGAGTGTGATTATGATAATTACGTTAATGTCTTGCAACTCCAACCAATTGAAAATATCAGGTCTACTTTCAACTATAGAGTTTGCCATTAAATCATAATCAATGTTTTGGTACACTTTTTCAGTTAGAGCCTCCAAGTCTCTTATATCATTGATAAATACTTCAAAACCTCCTACTTGCGTAGAATCCCATTGATTAATTTTTTGCAAATGACCAATATCTATTAATGCCATTTGGTCGTCCATTTCTCCTAAACCGGTATTGTATAAACCGCTTACTTTTAATTTTCTCAAACGTGCCGGTTGTTGTGCAAAATAAACCAGCAAGTCATCATTTACCTTCAATTGAAGTTTAGACGCTATGTTTTCTGAAATAAGAATACCGGGATTTGAAGTTGAATCAGTAATGGCTAGTAGCTCCCCACTTTTAATGTATTGGCTAAAAAAGTCCCAATTAAAATCGCTGCCGATTCCTTTTAGAATAACGCCGTAATTCGTTTCATTGGCTTGAAGAATAGCTCCTTTTAGTGCATAAACTTGAATGTTTTTTATCCCTTCAATGGAATTAAGCGTTTCATATAAAGGACGATTTTTACTAATGGGTGAGCTTTCCAGTAAGCCTTTTGATTGATAGTTGGTAATCTGTATATGAGAGCCAAAACCAATTACTTTTTTTCGAATTTCTTCTTGAAATCCATCTACAATAGCCAATGAGATGGTCATCATAGCTATACCTAAACTGATTGCTAGTATGGAAATGCGTATTATTGGCTTAGAAAAGGAGTTTTTTCTGCCTTGGATGATCTTCTTCGCAAAATATAGTTCAAAGTTCAATAGCTGTTCATTCTAGAGATGCAAAACAAAAATAGCAATTCAATAGTCCATAAACTTAAAAAATCACTTGCCACTGTAATTGTGCTATGTCTTAGTATTTGTCATTTGGCTTGTGCTCAAACTAAACCAAAGCAACAGGCTACTCAAAAAGTGCTATTGGGTGTAGAGCAAACAGCGCTTTATTTTCCATTGCTTCAAGATAAAAATGTGGCTTTTGTGGGAAACCATACTTCTATTTTAGAAGGTAAACATTTAGTAGATAGTTTGTTGGCTGCTCAAATCAAACTTGTAAAAGTGTTTAGCCCAGAACATGGTTTTAGAGGTGATGCAGATGCCGGAGAAAAAGTGAAAGATGGAATAGATGTGAAAACAGGCTTACCTATTATTTCCTTATATGGTAAGAATAAAAAACCAACAGCTTCACAGTTAGAAGGAATAGATGTTATTCTGTTTGATATTCAAGATGTTGGTGTTCGATTTTATACCTACATATCAACCTTGCATTATGTCATGGAGGCTGCTGCGGAAAGTAAGATTAAAGTTATTGTTTTGGATCGGCCAAATCCAAATGGGCATTATGTGGATGGACCTATTCTAGAAAAAGCTAATCAATCTTTTATTGGCATGCACCCTGTGCCTATTGTACATGGAATGACCATTGGTGAGTACGCCCGAATGATACAAGGAGAAAAGTGGTTGAAAAATGGAGTGTCATGTGATTTAAGCGTGATTTCATGCTTGAATTATACCCATCAGATGCCTTATGAAATAACCTTATCTCCTTCGCCTAATCTGCCTAATACTACTGCTATTTTATTGTATCCTAGCTTGTGTTTGTTTGAAGGAACTCCAATAAGCGTTGGAAGAGGAACTGACAAACCGTTTCAACAGTTTGGTCATCCGAGTTTAAGAGAATATACGCATCGATTTACACCACAGCCAAGTTTTGGGGCTAGTAATCCAAAATTAAATGGACAAACTTGTTTTGGAGAAGATTTAAGTTCTCAAAACATAGATTCTTTGCGTTTGGATACTATATTGAATCTTGATTATTTAATTGATGTTTATCAAGCTTATCCAAATAAAGAAAAATTCTTTACTTCTTTTTTTACTTTATTGGCAGGTACAAAGTCTTTAGAAGAAGCTATTCGAAACAATCGAACTGCAGATGAAATAAGAGAATCTTGGCAGCTAGGCTTAGACGAATATCAAAAAATGAGAAAGAAGTATTTATTGTACCCTTAGTTGGCTTGCTTGATGTTTCCAGAACCGTTTACTTCGGTGCGAATATTTTTAACATCGCCTTTGTAATAAACATCACCACTGCCATTAACTTCTACTTCTAGTTCGTAAGAAACGTAAATTTTTACATCTCCCGAACCGTTGATTTCTACTTCACTGTTGTCAGTTTTTAATTCATAAGCAGATATGTCACCTGAGCCGTTAATTTCCATTTTATGGGTTTTGGCTACTCCACTTATCTTTAAATCACCTGAACCATTTATTTCGCTATTTAGTTTCTTTACATTAGCTAATTCAATGGCAATTTCTCCAGAACCACTGATTTCTAGTTCCATTTCGTCGGATTCAAAAGCTCCTTTGCCGATAATGCTGCCTGAACCTTCAATCGTTAAATCAGTTAATGTAGGCACAGTTACAAAGAATTCAATTTTCTTGTCGGACTTAACGCACTTTTTAAACTGAATATCCCATTCGTTATCATCTACTTCTGTATTTAAAAGGGAAATTAAATTTTCATGCGTTTTAACTTTTACTTCTTGCTGTTCACCTTGTCTCAAATGAACGATGTAAGAACCTGATAATTCCAATTCACTGAAATGGTCAATGGAAATGGTTTTCTCAACTATAGGACCTGTTCCTTCTTCGCAGTTGCCCCAAAATAGACAAGAGCTTAAAAAAAGTGGTAGTAGACTAGTAATGCTTAACATTTTGAGGTTCATTTAATTATCATTTAAGGCTAAGTAGTTTCTGAATCGTTCAATTTGATCTTCAGAAAAGTAATTGCATCTTTTCATAAAAGAAAAGATTTCGCGACAGGTTTGTTTAGGAAATTTCTCTGCATCAAAATTGGGAATATGCTTTACGACAAAAGCTTTGTCTTCCTCAATATTCTCACTCATACCTAGAAAAGGAGGAATCTCATATTGAACCGCCAAACGCATAAATCTGATCTCCAAATCATTTGGAGCCATTTCAACCGCTTTATTTAGTGATTCTTGACTTTTCTTCAGGTAATTTACCTTTTTGAAAACGTTGTAAGTGGTTCTAGTCATAATTGCTTCAAGCGCACCACGGTAAGCTAATATTTTAGCAGTGGGATTTTCAACTTCCAAAAAGAGTTCATAAACAGAGGGGGCTTCTTCTGCATCATGCAGGGCTTTCATGTATTCTGTTCTCAGCTTTTCGAAAGAATTTGCCGAGCAAATGCTTGTACCTAAGAGGATTAGAGATAATAAAATGCCTTTCATGGGCGCAATATAATAAAATCTAATCAAATGGTAAATAGCTCAATAGCTTAGACTTGCTATGCTTCTAATTAAGCAAACAAGGATACGCCTATAGCTAAAGCGCCAACCACTAAGCAGTATAAAGAAAAGTACTTTAGCTTGCTTTTTCTCACAAGCGCAATCATCCAAGTGCAGGCAACTAATCCGGAAAGAAAAGCTGCCATAAAACCAACTCCAAGAGGAATCATTTGATCACTTGCAAAATCAATTTCACCACCCAAAATATCTTTAGCCACTTTTCCAAGGATTAGTGGAACAACCATTAAGAATGAAAATCGAGCAGCTTTACTTTTATCATTACCTATGATTACCGATGTAGAAATGGTTGCTCCCGAGCGTGAAATGCCAGGTAACATGGCAATAGCTTGTGCAATACCAATAACAAAAGCGTTTTTAAAGCTTACTTTTTTATTGGTGTTCTTGCTTCGGTCGGCAAGTAAAAGTAAAAGCGCTGTAACCAATAACATACAACCTACAAATAGCACATTTCCACCAAATAAGGCTTCTAATTCTTCTTCAAAAAACAAACCAATGATAGTTGCTGGAATCATAGAAAGAACAATTTTGGCCGCAAACTGCATCTCTTCATTCCATTGTAATTTGAAAATGCCTTGAAGGATTTCTATGATGTCTTTACGAAAGACAACGATTGTGCTTAAGGCAGTCGCAAAATGCAATACAACGGTAAAAAGTAAACTATCTTCAGGCAATGATTCATCGCCTAAAATGGCTTTAGCTAATTCTAAATGTCCACTGGAAGAAACTGGTAAGAATTCGGTTAAACCTTGAATGATACCAAGAATAATTGCATCTAAAAGCTCCATTTAGCTCAGTTTGTGTGGGTACTGATTTAATGCTTCTTTTAAACAGGCGATGGCTTGATTTAACTTTTCTTTTTCCAATACATAAGCCAATCGAACTTCTTGTTTTCCGCAACCTTCTGTTGAATAAAATCCACTAAGCGGAGCCATCATTATTGTTCTTCCTTCATGTGAAAAATCTTCTAATATCCACTGACAAAAATGCTCGGTATCTTCTACAGGAAGTTTCGCAACTGCATAAAAAGCGCCACCTGGTTTAGGACAAAATACGCCATCAATGGCATTCAAGCCATCTACCAAAAGGTCTCTTCTACTAATATACTCTGCGCTTACTTCTTCAAAATAAGAAGCAGGGGTTTGCAAGGCAGCTTCTGCAGCAATTTGACCTAATAAAGGTGGGCTTAATCGAGCTTGTGCTAGTTTTAAGGCAGCACTCATCACTGATAAATTGCGACTAATTAGCGCTCCAATGCGTATGCCACACATGCTGTATCGTTTCGAAACTGAATCAACCACAATCACATTTTCTTCTATGCCTTTAAGATTTAAAATGGAATGATGCGTTTTTCCATCATAGCTAAATTCTCTATAAACTTCATCAGCAAACAAAAACAAATCGTGTTTTTGTACTATGCCTTTTAATTGATTTAGTTCTTCTTCAGAGTACAAATAACCAGTTGGGTTTCCAGGGTTACAGATTAATATCGCCTTGGTTTTATCTGTAATTTTTTCTTCAAAATCAGCAATGGGAGGAAGAGCAAATCCATCTTCAATTTTAGAATTGATAGGAACTACTTTTACTCCTGTAGATTCAGCAAAGCCATTGTAATTAGCATAGAAGGGCTCTGGAATTATCACTTCATCACCTGGATTTAGGCAGCTCGTAAACCCAAAAAATAAGGCTTCTGAACCTCCAGTGGTTACCATAATGTTTTCATGTCCTATACCTGAACTTACTTTATTGTAGTATGTAGCTAATCCTTTTCGGTAAGATTCGGTTCCTGCGGAATGGCTATATTCTAATACTTTTCGGTCTAAATTTTTAACGGCCTGCAGAGCAACATCGGGAGTCTCAATGTCGGGTTGACCAATATTTAAATGAATCACTTCTTTTCCTGCAGCTTTCGCATTTTCAGCAAAAGGAACTAATTTACGGATAGGAGATTCGGGCATTTGATTGGCCCGATTTGAAACATGTGGCATAGCTTGTATTTTAGTGCAGCAAAAATGAGAGAAATTCAAAGAAATCAAAAACAAAAAAACCGCTTCAAACAAAAAGTTTAAAGCGGTTTGTATTTAGATTGGTGATAATCTTAATTGGCAGTTGGTGCCATGTCTGTTTTTTCTTTTACCGGAGTAGTTTCTTTTTCAATTACGTTTCCTTTAATACGCAATACTTTTGTTTTTTCTTTCGCATTAGAAACTACAGTAACTGATTTATTGATAGGCCCTAAACGGTTAGTAGCATACTTTACCTTAATCTCAGCACTTTCACCTGGATTAATAGGTTTCTTTGGCCAAGTAGGAACTGTACAACCACAAGAACCTTTTGCATTTGAAATGATTAAAGGCTCATTTCCCGTATTTGTGAATTTGAATGTTCTAACACCATCGGCGTTTTGTGGAATTGTTCCGTAATCAATTACTTCTGACTCAAATGTCATTTCAGCACCACCTTCTGTAGATACTTCAGCTGACTCTTGCGCAAAAAGCGCTACAAAAGCGAATAAGAAAAGAGTTAATGTAGTAGCAAATTTTTTCATTTTATATTTTTTTAATTTTTATACATGGCCAAATGTAAGCAGCATAAATGGCTTCTTAATTTCTTTAACAGAAGTTTAACAAGAAAGATGAGTCAAAAGTATTTGAATTGATATGCTTTAGAGCAATGAATTGGTTTTAAACAAAAGAATGAGCGAAAGTATAGGCAACTTTTGTCTCTGATTTTTAAATAAATTTCTTCTTAGGGATTGCTAATTGTTTAAAATTTAATAAATTAGGGTCATGGAAAAAACAAATTGTAGACTAGGTTTACCTACCTACCTACCTACCTACCTACCTATTCGTGGGTATTTTGGAAAAGGAAAGCGAAGGTATTTTTTAGGTAGAGGAAGTTTTTGGTGACGGTATTGAAAGAAACAAAGTTTTGAAGAGTGAACAGCCAAATATATGTGATGTGAACAAGCTGTTCAGCTTTGTTTGACTTTCTCAGCATCTCATAACTTAATTTAATAACGATGAAAAAACGTATGATAACCGCAACTTTAATAGCGGCACTTGCGAGCTTTCAAATAGCTTGCGAAAAAGATGTTGATCAACCTTCAGCATCCATGGAAAACAATTCAACTAAATCGAGTAAGAAAAGTTTAATGAATAATAAGTCAGGAGGCTTAAGTTATACATTAATCGATAACTATGTTTCTGAATTGGAGGCAAATAGTTCACCTGGTGATGAAATGTATGATTTATCATTATTGATGATAGAGTCTGCTATAAACCATACAGAAGCTACCCCTTTGCCTAAAAGTACACATAGTGAACTCATTGAATTTTCAGCTGAAGTAGATATTACTTCAAGCGCTGAAGGCTTCATCATAGAAGGTGCTGATGCCCTTAATCTATATACAGAATTAGTTTCTGAATTAAACTCGGCTATTGATAATAGTAGCTTGTTTTATAGCTATGGAGGCGATGCATTTGTAAGTGTCATTGATTTAACTATTGATGGTACACCAAGTGAAGCAGGCTCCATAGGTGTTAATGGACAAGCCATGTTGAAATTTGATGTAGAGCCTGACATACCTAATTGTAATGCCGACAACAATTGGAAGGCATTAGATCAATTGGGAAAATGTACCGGAGGCCATTTTATTGATGCAGCCATGCGTATAGAAAGTATGATAACAAATACTTCATGCAATAGCTTAAAAATGGCCGATTGGTGTACTGCTTATTATTCTAGCCATATCACTTTTGCAACCAATAGTGGTTTTAGTACTAGTAATTTATGGGATGGAACATCAACGAGTACATGTATAAGTGCTTCAGCCATTAATAATACTTGGGAGCCAGGAGCGCTTAATGAGGCTAGCAGTATGGAACCAGCAGTTTATAACGTTCATGTAGATTATATGATAGGAAAACTTAATGCTGCGTCACCTAGTACAAATGTTTCACATGAATTGACAGTAAGTTATGCGGATGTATGGTGTCCACCGATTGACCCTTTATAATAATTAGAATTAATATACAAAGAGAGCCTCCTTGGAGGCTCTCTTTAAATCAATAATTATGATAAAAAAACAAATTATAGCTTTAGTTCTTTTTTTTCTATTCTACTCTTTTATTTTTAGTCAGATTCCTATTAGAGTCAATGAATCTTTAAATAATTATTCAATAGGAGCCAATTACATAAAAAACGATACACTTTATTTACATTACCTATTGAGTAGTAAGTTTGTAAATACTATTGATGGTAATGAATTATTTAAAGAGGTAAAGTTAATTAAGTCTCACAGTTCTATACAATCTACTGGCATTCAGGTTCTAAAGAATAGCTTTCCAAGTTTTTATAGTAAAATTTTTGAATGGAGTAATGAAGTGTATGAATTCGGTTGTTTAATGGGACCAAATCTTCATGATAGCAGCACAATTTGGTTAAAGAAATTTGAAGAACCTTTTGATTCAATGTATTTGTTTCCTCTTTATGATTCAAGTTTTGGTAGAGTTTTTATAAAAGCTAACCTAATACTTGGTAATAACCTTTATTTATTTGGAGAAGTAAGATATCAAAGTCAAACATTTTCCAATCCCACTGCTTTTAAAATTAATCTTCAAACAAAAAAAATACAGCTGCAGACGTTTACCTGCAATGCTCCATTTCGTTTTTTTAGTGATGCAATTTATGACTCTATAAATCAAAATTTTATAGTAACAAGCCCCGCACAAATTGAAAATTCCAACCCACCCTTTGGAGCAGGTATCTGTAGAATAGATACCCACTTAAATTTAATTCCGGGTTCCAACCAGACTTTACAGTCCAATTATAGCACTCACCTCATCACTTCTCCAAATCCTTATGAATATGTAGTAGGCATCGAACCTATAAATGCGCATCAATTTTTATCTGTAGGTCCTGCTAATAATCCCTTACAACTTCCATCACAAACACCCAACACTAATCCTAACTATTTGGAAGATTTAGTTGCAGGTCAACGTTCTACTTCTACTTTGTTAGAAACAAGCACTAGTTATGCCCATGGAAAAATTGATACTGCAGAAAGCTCATCATTAGACTTAAATACATTTAAGAAAGTTGATTCAAACTTATATTATGTAGGCATGACTTCTCGATTTTATAACCCACAACCTGAACCATGGGACACCGAATTGGCTTTGTTTGGTTTAAATGAGCATGGGCAAAAGCATTGGGAGTATTATGAACCTTTGAATGATTATTGTTACATCAGTGATATTATTCCAGACCAAAAGGGAGGCTTATGGTATGTAGCTCAATGTTCTGAGAATTTAAATACAAGCACAGGAGAATATGAGAGTTTCATCAAAGTAGGTTATGTAGATAGTGTGGCATATTGGCCTCGCATTGGGGCTGTAGGGATAGAAACCCCTGCAAAAAAGGCAGAGGACATACAGATTTATCCAAATCCGGTTGAGCATGAATTTACCATAAAGCAATATGGTTTTGTGCAAAGCTTGCAGTTTCGTATCTACAATTTGCAAGGTGCTTTGCTGCAAGAGTCGCAAAGCCAATCGCACAAAAGCACAATAGATGTTAGTCAATTAAAATCAGGCTTGTACTTGATACATGTACTCGATGAAAAAGGACAATTAATTAAAGAGCATAAACTTGTAAAGCCATAGTTTTTATGGTTTTAGTGGGGTGCTAGAAGTTGGTATTGAATATTGCTAACGAAACCATGTTTTTTAAAAAAGCATAAAACGAAAAGAGGTTCTTGAATCTCTACTTTCATCTTTCTCATTTAAGGTGCTTCGCTTACCTTTGCACCCTTAAATTTTAAGGCATGGATATTCCTAAGAATTACGATTCTGCACAAAGCGAAAACAAATGGTACCAACATTGGCTCGATCAAGGCTTTTTTAAGTCTGAGCCCGACGAAAGAGAACCTTATACGGTCTTAATTCCACCACCAAATGTAACGGGTGTTTTACACATGGGACACATGCTTAATAACACCATACAAGATGTGTTGATTCGTAAAGCTCGTTTAGAAGGGAAGAATGCTTGTTGGGTGCCCGGAACAGATCATGCCTCAATTGCTACCGAAGCTAAGGTGGTAAAAAGGCTTGCTTCCCAAGGAATCAAAAAGGAAGACTTAAGCCGTGAAGAATTTATGAAGCACGCTTGGGATTGGACCAACGAATACGGAGGAACCATTTTAAAGCAATTAAAACGTTTGGGTGCTTCTTGCGATTGGGATCGTACGCGTTTTACCTTGGAAGATGATTTATCAGAAGCGGTTATAGAAGTCTTTATCGATTTGTATCAAAAAGGAGTGATTTACCGTGGTGTTCGCATGATTAACTGGGATCCGGCTGCGCAAACAGCCCTTTCTGATGAGGAGGTGATTCACAAAGAAGTTCAGTCGAATTTATATCACATTCAATATCAAATTGAAGGTAGTAATGATACGTTGACCATTGCCACTACGCGACCTGAAACCATTTTGGGTGATACCGCTATTTGTATAAACCCCAATGATGAGCGTTACACCCATTTGAAAGGAAAGCGTGCTTTGGTTCCCTTAATTGGTAGAAGTATTCCCATTATTGAAGATGAATACGTGGATTTGGAGTTTGGAACAGGCTGTTTAAAAGTTACTCCTGCACATGATATCAATGACTACGAATTAGGCGTTAAGCATAACTTAGAAAGTATTGATATTTTAAATGATAATGGAACTTTAAATGAGAACGCTCAATTGTATGTTGGGGAAGATCGTTTTGAAGTTCGAAAGAAAATTTCTGAAGAGTTAAAACAAAAAGGACTGCTTGTTAAAGTAGAAGCCATTACGAATAAAGTGGGACGTTCAGAAAGAACAGATGCCGTGATTGAACCTAAACTTTCTTTGCAATGGTTTTGCAATATGAAAGAAATGGCCAAGCCAGCTTTGGAAAAAGTAATGGATGATACCATTCAGTTTCATCCGGCCAATACCAAAAACACCTATAAACATTGGATGGAGAACATCAAAGATTGGTGTATTTCAAGGCAATTGTGGTGGGGGCATCAAATTCCGGCCTTTTATTATGGTAACGGACCAAAAGATTATGTAATTGCAAAAACGGCAGTAGAAGCCTTGCCTTTAGCCATTGAAAAAAGTGGAAAGTCACTTACTGAAAATGACTTGAGACAAGATGAAGATGTGCTAGATACTTGGTTTTCTTCGTGGTTGTGGCCCATTTCTGTTTTCGATGGTTTTAAGGACCCAAAGAACAAAGAGATTGAATATTACTATCCGACTAGTACTTTGGTTACTGCACCTGACATTATGTTTTTCTGGGTGGCTCGTATGATTATGGCTGGCTATGAGTTTAGAGGTGATAAACCATTTAGTGATGTGTACTACACCGGAATGGTTCGCGATGAGCAAAGACGCAAAATGAGTAAGCAGTTAGGCAACTCTCCTGATCCTATTGAATTAATGGATAAACACAGTGCAGATGGGGTACGTGTTGGAATGTTGCTAAGTGCACCTGCAGGAAATGATTTGTTGTTTAACGAAGATTTATGTCAGCAAGGGCGAAATTTCTCGAATAAGATTTGGAATGCCATGCGCTTATTAAAATCTTGGGAAATAGATGAAAATGCAGCACCAACCGAAGCGGCTGAGGTGGCTAATACTTGGTTTGAAAATGCGTTCAACAAAAGTTTGCTTGACTTAGATCATAACTTCAAGCAATTCCGAATTTCAGATTGTTTAATGACCGTATACAAATTAAGTTGGGACGATTTCTGCTCTTGGTATTTAGAAATGATTAAGCCTGAATATGGAAAGCCCATTTCGGCTAAAACTTATCAGCAGGCAAAAGCCCATTTTGAAAAGTTGTTAAACATTTTGCATCCTTTTATGCCTTTTATCACGGAAGAGATTTATCATTTGTTAGAAGAAAGAGCAGATGATGATTGCTTAGCGGTTGGAACATGGCCAAAAGTTAGTGCGGAACCTTCTGAACAAGATGATTTTAAGGCATCTAAAGAACTGATTGTAGAACTGAGAAATGTTCGAAAGTCAAAGAATATTCCATTTAAGGAAACCCTTGAACTCTTTGGAAATGATTCAAGTATTGCAGATAATAAGTATAATGCAGTGATTAAGAAGCTCTGTAATTTGAGTGCTATTTCCTTTGAAGCAAATGAAGTGGAAAACAGTCTTTCGTTTGTAGTAGATGGAATGGAATACTTTGTGCCGATTGGTGGCCAAATTGATGTGGAAGCAGAAAAGGCAAAACTTGAAGAAGAAATTAAGTATCAAGAAGGATTCTTGAAAAGCGTGGAGAAAAAGCTTTCCAACGAACGATTTGTGCAAAATGCGCCTGAGAAAGTGGTTGAAATTGAGCGTAAGAAAAAGGCGGATGCAGTGAATAAAATTGAGTTGTTGCAAAAACAATTAGCGGCACTTTAATCTAGAGATTAATTAACATTCAGTTAAAACAAAAAATGTTGCTTTACAAGCTTTAAGCAAATTATGGCAAGAGAAGTTTATCAGTTTCACGATAGAGAAATTAGTTGGTTGTCTTTCAACGAAAGAGTACTTCAAGAAGCAGAAGACCCCAACGTGCCATTAATTGAACGCTTGAAGTTTTTAGGAATTTATTCAAACAACTTAGATGAGTTTTTTCGGGTGAGAGTCCCAACGGTTCAACGCATGATTCGCTTTGGTAAGCAGGCGATACCGTTACTTGGTTTTGACCCTAAAAAAACGCTGAAAGAAGTATACGCAAAGAACAAAGAACTTCGGGCTCGCTTTGAGGAAACCTATGTCAATTTAAAGAAGGAGCTTGAAGAAGAGAAAATCTTTTTTCTCAATGAAAAACAATTGAGCGAGCATCAAAGAGAAATTGTTGCAAAGTATTTTGATAGCACGGTTCGACCAACCTTAGTTCCTGTGATGCTTACGGAAGAACGTGAGTTACCTGAACTAAACGGAAAGGCCATTTATTTGGCCATTAAATTGTACAATGGACCAGCTAAAAACCCAACGGATGTTCGTTACGCGTTATTAGAAGTTCCTTCTATGGTTATTTCGCGTTTTTATGTTTTAGCCGATGAAAAAGGAAGAAAAAACATTGTTTTATTAGATGATGTTATTCGAGCTAACCTACATGATGTTTTTCACATTTTTCACTACGAACACATTGAGGCTTATACCATAAAAATTACGCGTGATGCGGAATTGGATATTGAAGATGATGTGACCACTGGCTTTATGGAAAAGCTAGCGGTAAGCTTAAAAAATAGAAAAAAAGGAGATCCGGTTCGCTTTGTTCATGATGAAAAAATTCCAAAGGATTTATTGAAATTTTTGATTCGGAAGGTGGGAATGGAAGCCGATGATGTAATTGTACCTGGTGGGCGCTATCACAACTTCAAAGATTACATTGATTTTCCAAAAATTGGGGCTCCTCATTTGCGCTATAGACCATTGCCTGCATTAGAGCATCCAATTTTAAAAGAATCTCAAAGTATTTTTAAAGCCATTCGTGAGCAAGATATCTTATTGAGTTATCCTTATCAATCCTATCACCACATTATTGATTTGTTGCGTGAAGCGGCTATTGATCCTGATGTTCAATCGATAAAAATTACAGTTTATCGTTTGGTAAGCCGAAGTTCAAAAGTGGTGCATAGCTTAATCAATGCCGCTAGAAATGGAAAGAAGGTTACGGTAGTAGTAGAGCTTAAAGCCCGTTTCGATGAAGAGTCGAATATGAACTATGCTGATAAGTTGCAAGACGAAGGAGTACAAGTGATTTTTGGAGCACCTGGTTTAAAAGTGCACACTAAATTGTTACTCATTAAACGCAAGGAAAATGGAAAGTCTGTGCGTTATGCACACATTGGTACTGGTAATTTTCATGAAAGCACTGCACGTTTATACTGCGACCATTCTTTATTGACTTGCCATCCCAAAATTGTAAATGAGGTCAATAAGGTGTTTAAATTTTTTAAAGACAATTACAAGCGTTATTCGTTTAAAGAGCTTTTGGTTGCCCCTTTTAATTCCAGACATCGATTTTATGATTTAATTCAGCAAGAAATTGAAAATGCCAAAGCAGGTAAAGAGGCTTATATGGTCATAAAAGTCAACTCCATTCAAGATAAGGAGATGGCTGAAAAATTATACAAAGCCAGTCAAGCAGGAGTGAAAATTAAAATTATTGCACGAAGCATTAACAATATAGTATGTGGCATTGAAAACCAAAGTGAGAATATTGAAGCGATAAGCATTGTAGACCGCATGTTGGAACATGCACGCATACTCATTTTTGCCAACGGAGGTGAAGAAAAAATATACATGGGTTCATCGGATTGGATGAAAAGAAACTTAGATGGTAGAGTAGAAGTGATGGTTCCAGTTTACGATGAGAAAGTAAGAGAAATGCTTAAAACGGTAATTAATTATCAACTTAAGGATAATGTAAAAGCTCGATATTGGGATGCCAAATTGAGCAATACATACAAACAAAAAGGAAAACGTGCCTCTTTCCGTTCGCAATATGAACTATACGATTATTTTAAAAAATTAGAACAAGTATAAATTGCTGTGAAGCTTAGTTCTTATTTGTTCATTGTTTACCTTTAAGCGCTATGGAAGATACCCTCCGATTTGCTGCTGTTGATATAGGTTCAAACGCTGTTCGCCTGTTTTTTAGTTATGTATTTGAAACCCAATTAGGCCCTGTTTTCAAAAAAGCATCCTTAGTTCGATTACCCATTCGTTTGGGCGAAGATTCCTTTCATGGAAATGCCATTAGTGATAAAAAAGTAGAAGCTCTAGTAGAAGCCATGATTGCTTTTAAGCACTTAAAGGCTGCTTATGGCGTAAGAGCATTTCGGGTTTGTGCTACTTCTGCCATGCGCGATGCAACCAATGGTCAAGAAGTGATTGAGAAAGTAAAGACAAGCAGTGGAATTGAAATTGAATTGATAGATGGGGAAGAGGAAGCCGCTTTGATTTATGAAAACCACATTGCGGAAAAACTCGACCATAATTTTTCATACCTCTATATGGATGTTGGAGGAGGTAGCACAGAATTTACCCTTTTTGAAAATGGAAAGAAAGTAGATTCATGTTCCTTTAACATTGGAACCATTCGTTTAAAAGAAAACCTTGTTACAGAAGAAAGTTGGAAGGAGATGGAAAGGTGGCTTCGAAATATCCAAAAGCAAAGTCACCCAAAGAACATCATTGGCTCAGGAGGAAATATCAATACCGTTTTTAAATTATCCATGCTTAAACCCATGGAGCCACTATCGGTAGTAAAAGTTCGCAAATGGCGCATGGATTTAAACAAACTTACGTTTGATGAAATGATTGCTGAATTAGGTTTACGTCCCGACCGAGCAGATGTAATTATACCAGCTTTAGATTTATTTGCTTTTGCAGCTCGACATGCAGGTGTTCGACATTTTATAGTGCCCAAAGTCGGATTGGTAGATGGGATAGTTCATCAACTCTACAATGAATTTAAAGCAAACGAAAGTTAAATATGTCTATATTGCTTTGATTTATGAAGCAGTATCTTAGTCTCTGTATCAGTTTATTCTTATTTTCTTCTCTTTTCAGTCAAGTTGTAGTTTCTCCATGTGCCTATAATAATCCTAAAACCATAGTTATTTTAGGTTCATCAACGGCTGCCGGTAGCGGCCCAAGTAGTTCAGACAGTACCTGGGTAAACCGTTACCGAAAATATGTTCAAGGTATTCATGCTCAGAATCAAGTTATCAATTTAGCGGTTGGGGGAACAACTACTTATAACATCATGCCTGATTGGTTCATAGCTCCTTCTAATAGACCTGTAAGAGATACTACAAAGAACATTTCTGAAGCCTTGCGAAGAGGAGCAGATGCAATTATTGTAAATATGCCTTCCAATGATGCAGCTCGAGGACATAATGCTGCTGAACAAATGGGCAATTTTAGATTATTAAAACAAATTGCAGATAGTGCAGCCATTCCTATTTGGATTTGCACAACTCAACCTCGAACATTTGGAGCCAGTCAAATTGCCATTCAATTAAATACAAGAGATTCGGTATTGGCTAATTTTGGTCAATTTGCCATCGACTTTTGGAATCCCTTTGCGAATTCTTCAAATGTGATTAATCCCATTTTTGATTCCGGTGATGGTGTTCACATGAATGATACGGCTCATGGCATACTTTATCAAAAAGTGATCGCTGAGCAAGTGTTAAATTACTTGGCAGATACCTTAAATTATGTAGACCATCAATGGTTAAACTTTTTTGTAGAAAATCCATCGGTTTGCGGAGATAGTGCAACAGTTTTTAATGTGGTTGTAGGTAATTTTGGTCAGCAATCTAACCAACGAATTGGAACTGAGCTTATTTTTTACGATCACATTACCAATCAGAGCGATACCATGCAATGGATTAATAATTCTCCTTTAAATGGTTGTGTTTTAGATACCATTCGATTTATTAGAAATACCAGTATGGGTGTAAATTTTGAAATGTTTGGATATTTAAACACTTCTGATTCAATCATACAAAATGATAGTTCTTTAATTGAAAATTATTCTACCATTGGGAAACCAAATTTAACCGTGTTTCATGATACGGTTTGTTTTCAAGATTCGGCTTATTTGTGGGTTAAAAGTGATGCCGATCAAATATTTTGGTACGACTCTCTTCATTCGATGAATCCAATTGCAAGTGGAGATAGTCTTGTGTTTCTATTGTTACAGGCAAATCGTTGTGTTTATGTTCAGTCCATTCGCGGGCCACTTCATTTTCATGAGTCATTACTTACAAGAAGTTCATCCAATGTGAATTATAATGGGGTGATGTTCAACATCATTGCGAAAGATAGTATTACAATTGATAGCCTGAGTGTGAAAATTAATTCTACTGGGACCCTTGGAGTGCAAGCGCTCTATCGAAATGGCTCTTATTTGGGCTATGAAACTCAATCTACTGCTTGGACTGCATGGGATATAGATACAGTGAGTATTTCCAACAGCGGAGATTTTGGGATACTTCACCTTCCAACTAAAACTTTAGCTCCAAACGATACCTTGGGAGTATATCTTTACATGCAAAACTCTTCGGCTCAGCTATCTTATTATCGAACCTCAGGTCCAGATACCATTCAAAATAGCAAAATAAGCATCCCAAGTGGAAGCGGCATTAGCCATACTTTTGGAACCATTTATACCCCTCGAAACTATTGTGGCGAGGTGTTTTATCATTATGGTTATAATCCTTTGGGAGATTGCCATACCGACCGTGTTGAGGTTAAAGCAAGTTGGAGTCAAGAAGTACTTGATTTGGGTAATGATACAACCATCTCAATAGGTTCTTCTATAAGTTTAAGTATCCCTTCAAATTATAGTCAAGTATTGTGGAGCAATGGAGCTATTACAAATACGCTTTTGGTAGATAGCTCAAATTTTGGGATAGGCACGCATCAAATTTGGGTTCAAGCCATAGATCCTTATGGTTGTCTACTTTCTGATACCATTTTATTAAGTTTAAGTCAAACAGTAAGTGTTGATGAGTATAGTGTGCAATCCATAACAGTCTTTCCTAATCCAACTAATGGAAAAGTGAAGATTACAGGAATTGAAGAGCCAAAACAAATCGAAGTATTTGATTTGAAAGGAAAACTTGTTTTTGAAGAAAACAATCTTCAAAAGGAATTGGATTTATCTTTCTTAGTTAAGGGAGTATATTACTTAAAAGTTCAATCTACAAATAGAAGCTATGAACCCATAAAGTTGGTGGTTTGGTAGTTAAATCTCCTGCTTAAACGCTTCAAAAATTACCTTAGCAGCTTCATAAGGCGAAATTTCTTTTTGTTCCACCTGTAGCTCTAATTCTTGCAGTTTACTTTTTAAATTTTCTGAAGAAAATAGGGAGCGGCGTAAAAGCTCATCAATGGTTTTGATAAACCAAGAGCGTAATTGTTTTTGTCTTTGTCGTTCAAAAAATCCACTTTCTAGCGTGGTAGATTTAAAATCTTGAATCATTTGCCAGGCCATGTCCATGTTTTCATGATGCAAAGCTGAGCATAAACCAACCTTTGCTTGCCACTTGCTTGGACTAGGTGAAAATAAATGAAGGGCATTTTGATATTCTCTTTTCGCTCGTTTTGCGGCAGCTAAATTTTCTCCTTCAGCTTTGTTAATTAGTAAGCCATCTGCCATTTCCATGATTCCACGTTTAATGCCTTGTAATTCATCTCCAGCACCGGCAAGCATTAGTAGTAAAAAGAAATCGGTCATTTGTCGTACTTCCGTTTCCGACTGACCAACACCAACTGTTTCAACTATAATTACCTCAAAGCCTGCTGCTTCACATAAAATAATGCTTTCACGACTATGATGTGCTACTCCACCTAAACTTCCAGAACTTGGGCTCGGACGAATAAAAGCGTTTGGATGCACACTCAGCTTTTTCATGCGCGTTTTATCACCCAAAATGCTGCCTTTGCTTCTCTCACTACTTGGGTCAACTGCTAAAATGGCTAGTTTTTTATTTTCCTTTTCAATCAAGTGTAAACCAAAACTTTCAATAAAGGTACTTTTCCCAACGCCTGGAACTCCTGTAATTCCAATGCGGATGCTATTTCCACTGTGGGGCAAGCAAGCTTGAATAATGCGATTGGCTTCTTCCCGATCGCTTGTTTTTTTACTTTCACATAAAGTAATGGCACGGCTTAGAGCAATAAAATCACCTAGAAGTATTCCTTCAATCAATTGCTCGGCAGTCGGTTTTTGCGCTTTTTTACGTTTATAGTGTTGGTTCTGCAAGGGTTTATTTTTTTCGAATGAGCATAAGTCCGTCTCGAATAGGGAACAAAACGTTTTCTACACGTTCGTCTTCGTGAACTTTTTTGCTAAAGTCAATTAGTGCCTTTGTTTCTGAATCCAATTCATCATAATTCTGTGTCACTTTTCCACTCCACAATACATTATCGGCAATTAAATAAGAACCTGAAGGCATTTGGTCGATAAGCAAATCATAATAGTTACTGTAATTGGATTTATCTGCATCAATAAAAACCAAATCCCATTTTTCTTCTAAGGTAGGAATAACATCTAAAGCATTGCCTACCAAAACTTCAATTTGGTTTTTAAAGTTTGCTTTTTCCACATAGCGATTTACCATATCAGTTAGCTCTTCATTTTTGTCTATAGTAAAAAGTTTACCCTCTTCACTTAAGCCTTCTGCCATGCACAATGCGGCATATCCTGTGTAGGTTCCAATTTCTAATATTCGCTTTGGTTGAATCATTTTAGAAAGCATACTTAGCACACGACCTTGCAGATGCCCGCTCAACATACGCGGCTGCAATACTTTGCTCCAAGTTTCTCGGTTTAATTCAGCAAGAATATCCGATTCGGCTTGGCTGTATTTTTCGCTGTATTCGTTTATATCTTCTGGTAAAAAATCCATTTTCTAAATAGTTGAATCTATAATGTCGTTTAAAAAGTCTGTCAAATTTAGCTTTGCAGCGGCAACTTGTTGAGGTACCAAACTCCCTTTTGACATTCCGGGTACTGTATTTAACTCAATGACAAATGCGGTGTCTTCAACTAACATAAAGTCTACCCGAATAACTCCGCGAAGGTTCAGCTTCTCATAAATTTTGGCAGTTGTATTTTGTACTTGGGTATATATATCTTCATTTATTCTTGCAGGAGTAATCTCCTGCGAAGCCCCTTGGTATTTGGCAGCATAATCAAAAAATTCACCTTCCGGAATAATTTGAGTAATGGGCAAAGGGACTACTTTCCCTTTTTTGCGGTAGACTCCGCAGGTTACTTCTTTTCCTTTTAATTCATTTTCAATCATTATTTCATGATCAAATTCAAAGGCTTTGCTAATGGCGCTTAATAAGCCTTCTTTACTTTTTACTTTACTCACTCCATAGCTGCTTCCGCATGAACAAGGTTTTACAAAACAAGGTAAGCCTAGTTGCTCTATAATTTCCTCTTCATTTACACGATCTCCCTTTCGAAGATAAACAGAATGGGCTACGGGGAAGCCTAACTGACTCAATAAGGTATTGCAATACCATTTATTAAATGTGAGTGTAGAACCAATATGATCTGGAGAAGAATATGGAATATTTAATAAGTCAAAATAGGCTTGTAATTTACCATCTTCACCGGGTGTGCCATGTATCATCATGAACACATATTCAAATTTGATTTTCTTTTCTTCAAACTGAAAGCTAAAGTCATTTTTATTGATGGGGTAACTTTCATTATTGATTATGGCTTCCCACTTACCTTTTACCATTTTTACTAAAATGCCTTCGTATTTACTTCTATCTAAATTTTCGTAGATGGTTTGAGCCGATAAAAGGGAAATCTCAACTTCCGCAGAATCTCCTCCAGCCGCAATGGCTACTATTTTTCTCATGAGTGATGATTTAATAATTCAAAGTAAGTGATATTAGACAAAGCGATTTGAAGGAGTAACAATTAATAATTAACAAGGCAGGTCTAATATTCATATCTTTGTCGGCTGTATTTAGGATAGTGACTCAATGATCGATTTTTTCCGCTTTATTTTTAGCAAAGTTTTCGTGATTAACTTAATAATAGCCTTGCTATTAATAAGTGGTGGTTTGTATGCTACTTTGGTCTATCTAGATGATTATACCATGCATGGAAAGCGCATACAAGTACCCGATTTGGTCGGTAAAACTGTTGATGAGGTGAAAGAAGAGTTGAGCGAAGGGGAGTTTAGCATGTTCGTTGCAGATTCTATATATCAGAAAGGAGT
This sequence comes from uncultured Flavobacteriales bacterium, assembly GCA_964001305.1. GTDB lineage: Bacteria > Bacteroidota > Bacteroidia > Flavobacteriales_E > Vicingaceae > CAJXMH01. The sequence continues at coordinate 17,740 of CAXFAI010000022.1, read as the reverse complement.
TAAAGGAGGAGTGGTTTTAGAACAAGACCCAAAAGCACTTTATGAAGTAAAACAAGGCCGAAAGATTTATTTAACCATTTCAGCGAATGAACCGCCTAAAATTGAAATGCCAAAGCTGGTCGATTTATCACTTCGCCAAGCAAGCTCTTTAATTGGTACTTATGGTTTGGAATTAGGGAAGTTAACGTATCAACCTGATCCTTGTACCAATTGTATTTTAGATGTAAGTTTTGATGGAAAAAAGTTAGAAGAAGGCGACCGTATAGAAAAAGGTGCCAAGATTGACCTGATTATTGGTCAAGGTTTAAGCAATGAATTAACAGATATACCTTACTTGGTAGGTTTTGAGCTCGAAATGGCCAAAGAATTGTTACAATCAAAGTACTTAAATATTGGAAGTATGATTTACGATGAAACGGTTGTAGATGGAGAAGATAGTGCTAAGGCCAGAATTTACAGGTATTCTCCCTTTTATTCTGAAGAGCCAACTACTCCCATGGGAAGTTCGATAGATCTTTTTCTGACCGTTGATACGAATCGTATTGTTCATACCGTTAATCTTCAAGATTCTATCTAATGCGGTATTTTTTAATAGTATTTCTATTTTCCTTTATAGGACTAGCAAACCTCAATGCCCAAGATTTTTTGGTGAGTCCATCCTACAACCCTTTCTTAATTCCAGGCTCAAAAAAAGCGGTAGCCGATTTTAAGCAAAGAGAAAAGTTAAATGTGCTTGAAGATAGTTTAATCTATCAATATGATACGTTGAAGTTGCCATTTGTAGATGATTTTACCTCTAATCATTTATCACCGCGTTTAGATAGTATTACAGACCCAAGAGTAACGGATACGACAGTTTATCAATTGTATATTAATGGTCAAAAAGTAACAGATACAAATGCGTATGTTACAGACTCTACATTCTATTATCAAATTGGGGTAGATAGTAGTATTATTTCTAAAACTGAATTATTCGCAGGTCGAATTCAAATTCATGACCTTTCGGTTTTTCCAACCACTTTTGAAGATACCAATTACTATTTTCCTTACAATATATATGATACGGTAAACAAAGCGGTGGATACCATTGCTGTAGAAGGTCGATTTGCTCAAGACTCAACTTCCTACTACTTTGTAGATATTGACTCTAATACTTGGTATACAGATAGAGATGTGTACTTGAACGAAACCTTTGGGATTGATCCACCTACGCGAGGAATGGCCACTTTTGATGGATTAGATCAATATGGAATGCCATACGACATTGAGCAAAAAATAAAAGTAAAGGCAGATTATTTAACTTCTGTTCCAATTGATTTGTCCTCAACAATAGATACAACCTACTTTAGTTTTTACTTTCAACCCAAGGGCATAAGTCTTGATGGACCTGAAATTGGAGACTCATTGGTAGTTGAATTTTTTAATTCAGTAGATCAGAAATGGGAAAAGACTTGGGGAATAGATGGCTTTAGTGTAGATACCTTTCAACAAGTCATGCTAAAGGTAGATTCTCAGTTTTTGACATCTGCATTTCAGTTTCGTTTCAGAGCCTATGCCAATGCTGCAGGGGCCTTTGACCAATGGCACATCGATTACATTTACTTAAACGATCAGCGAACCAAGCAAAGTATTAATACCAAAGACATTGCCTTTGTTAATGCTACAAAGTCATTATTGAAAGACTATTACGCTATGCCTTGGTGGCATTTTAAGCCAAACCCCGGTGCATTTATGGCGGATAGCATGCCCAATTTGAAAATCCGTAGCTTGTTCGATGGTGGCTTGAATGTTTACAATAAAGTCGTTATTCCGGATACGGTTAACAATACCAACTTTTATCGTTTCCCGGCAAATGATCAGTTTTCGATTATTTCGGATAATGGAACATTAACATTTAACTATCCCTTGAATTACACTTTTGATCCCAATTATATAGATACGGCAGGAGTACTGTCTGCCATTGCGGACATTGATTTTAGACCGAGTCAAACTGCTGTGCAAGACTTTATTCGTGCAAACGATACCCTTCGCGCAAACGCCATTTTAGATAATTATTATGCCTATGATGATGGAACTGCAGAAGCAGGTTATGGAGTAAATCCACAAACTTCAGCAGATGGGCTGGTTTCTTATATGGTTCAAGAATACAATATGCCTATGATGGATTCTGTTGGAGGATTGCAGTTGTACTTTTTACCTCAACGTTTTAGTTTCGATAATAATCCCGTTACTTCTCAATCTTTTGAAATTACAATTTGGAATAGTTTAAATCCTGCTCAAGTCATTTATAGAAAAGCCGAGCTAGATAAACCATTGTATTCTGATGACAATGGGTTTGTGACTTATTGGCTGGATACATTAATAGAAGTACCTCAAACTTTTTATATCGGAATAAAAGCGATTGGCCCAGTATCTTTAAATGTTGGCTATGATTTAAACAACAATAATAGAAATCGAATTTTTTATAGTCTCGATGGCCAAAATTGGTATAATCCCTCCAACGGAATTTTTGATGGAAGTTTAATGATGCGTCCTGTGTTCCGGAAAAAGGCTTGGGGAGTTGGTATAGAAGAGCAAAAGAAAGAACAGTTGGATGTAAAACTGTATCCAAATCCGGCGAGTAATTCAATTTTCTTAGAATATGATCAAGTTACCCAATGGCAGGATTTTCAACTTTTTAATCAATATGGAAGTTTGGTTAAAAAAGGAAGTGTAAAAAGTTCCATTTCTGTTGCAGACTTATCTAACGGATTATACATCTTACAGCTAAGAACCAATAGAGGAAAGCTAGTTAATAAGAAATTTTTGATTGCGAAATAATGCAAGAGCAGGAGCAACACGAAGAGGAAGAAGAGCTTTTTGAGCATCATAAAATAGTTGCAGATAAAGGACAAGCTGTTTTAAGAATCGACAAATTTTTAAGTGATCGCTTACCTAATTCTTCAAGAAATAAAATTCAGCAAGCAGCCAATTCGGGAAATGTATTGGTAAATGGCGTTGAGGTAAAACCGAACTATAAAGTAAAACCCTTGGATGAAGTTTCTATCGTTATGCCTTATCCTCCGAGAGAAACGGAATTGCAGTCAGAAGATATTCCTCTGGATATTGTTTATGAAGATGATAGCCTATTGGTTTTAAATAAACCTTCAAACATGGTGGTTCATCCGGGGTATGGTAATTTTTCTGGAACCCTGGTAAATGGATTAATTTATCATTTTCAAAATTTGCCAGAAATGGATGGGAATGAAGGAAGACCAGGTCTTGTTCATCGTTTAGATAAAAATACCACAGGTTTAATGGTGATTGCTAAAACAGAAAATGCATTAACGCATTTGGCGAAGCAATTTTACGATCGTACTTCTGATCGACGTTATCAAGCCTTGGTTTGGGGAGATATAGAAGAAGATGAAGGAAGAATTGAAGGAAACATTTGGCGTTCAGTTAAGAATCGAAAAGTGATGGATGTGTTTCCAGAGGGAGACATTGGTAAACCGGCGATTACAAATTACAAAGTATTAAAACGTTATGGGTATGTGACTTTGGTGGAATATAAATTAGATACTGGTCGGACTCACCAAATACGTATTCATTCTAAATGGACTGGACATCCATTATTCAATGATCCTGAATATGGGGGTGACCGAGTTTTAAAAGGAACAACTTTTACAAAGTATAAGAGATTTGTTGAAAATTGTTTTGAACTTTGCCCAAGACAAGCACTTCATGCCAAAACTTTAGCATTTACTCATCCGAAGACAAAAGAATGGATGTCTTTTGATTCAGAATTACCGGAAGATATGCAGGCAATTCTTGAAAAGTGGGAGCGATATACTTCTCAAAGAGAAACAGAGTAGTTTACTTTTTTTTGCAAGTATTTAATCCAAAAGGAGCGTAAAGCGGGCAAAAACTAATAATGCTTGTAAAAACAAATACACCGCCTAAGATTAATAAAATCAAGCCTAAAGTTCCACTTACAGTTCCTGTAAAATATAAAACGGCGAAAACGGCAGCCAAAATAAATCGTATCACCTTATCGGTTGAGCCCATATTACTTTTCATAACTATTGATTTTTATTTAGTTTTTAAAAATAAGCGAAAGGATATTAACCGCTTGTAACTTAGGTTACATTAAATGCCTTCAAATTTAAATTTAGCTAAGGGTGCTGCCTTGCCAACAATTAAATGCATTTCATCGCCAGTTTTACTAATCCAATATTGAGTTGCTCTACCTAATGCTTCTTGAAGTTCATTATCAAAATGAGCATAAGAACAGGCCTTTTCTGTACTGGCCATATCTAAAAATTGGATGAATTGCTTTGAGTTAATCGTATATCCTCCGAACATACTATTGCAACCTCCACTCGCATTGATAAGTCCATCATTTGAAAGCAAAATGTAAACTTTTCCTTTGTTTTCTTCATCTATTATTTGCCCCATAACTTCAGTAGCAACCCACATGCGATTTACCATCTGATTTGTTTTCTCAGCATAAATGTACTTATCAGCAAGACCTCCTGTTGTTTCTCCTTGTGAACCAATTTGCTTGAGTTTATCGCCTTCAACTTTAAATCGGCTTACAATTTGATTATTAATTCGACATACAATTAGCTTGCCTTGATCTACAATTTCATAAGTGCCTAACACCGTTTTTACATTTTCTGATTTTCCTAGGTAAAAGGATTTTGCTTCATATTGATTAGACTCTTTGAAAGAAATCTCAGATTGTAGGCCCATACAATCTGCACAAGGTAATACCGCTTGAAAGGTTTTACCGACAATATCACTGCTTTCCAACTTAGTTGTTGCTTCTTCCACCTGTAGCACTTCAGATTCTTTCATGTCTTCTAAAGTATTTGTTGCTTCTTTTTGGTTTTTGCACTGAGTTAAAAAAACAAGGGAAAGTGCTAATGCTAGATAAAGTTTCATTGAAATGCTGTTTTATATACATAGCGAATGTAAACAAAGGAAGTGCCATAGTGAAAAGCCGAGTCATTTTATATTCTATTAGTTATATTCGTGGCATTAAAATTTATCCCATGAAAAGATTATTTGTAGCTGCTATTTCAGCAGGATTAATCGCTTGTTCAGGAGGCGCAAAGCAGAATGATGATCAAGCGGCACAAACAGTTATGAAAGAAACTGAGGTAGAGTTAAGTGAAATTGATAAAAAGCTCTTAAAATATGTAGAAGTTGAGTTAACAACCGATGTCTCAAAGCTTTCTGAAGAACAAAAAAAGCTTATTCCCTTGTTGATTGAGGTTGGTAAAATTATGGATGGACTGTTTTGGCAGGAAGCCTATGGAGACAAAAGCGACTTATTGAGTAGCATTGCAGATGAGAAAGTAAAACGCTTTACTGAAATTAACTATGGGCCATGGGATCGATTAGCAGGAAATGAGCCTTTTGTAGATGGGGTAGGAGAGAAACCTAAAGGGGCAAATTTCTATCCGGTAGATATGACTAAAGAAGAATTTGAAAAATCAACTTTAGCTGACAAAGCTTCTTTGTATACCTTATTAAGAAGAAATGAAGCTGGAGAATTGATGACAGTTCCTTATCATGTAGCTTTCAAGGATGAATTAGAAAAGGCTGCTAAGTTGTTAAAAGAGGCTGCAGAAATTACTACAAATAATGCCTTCAAGAAATATTTAAATCTAAGAGCTGAAGCACTTCTTAACGATAACTATTACGAAAGTGACATTGCTTGGATGGACATGAAAGACAATAAAATTGACATTATTTGTGGACCAATAGAAACGTATGAAGATCAATTATTCGGTTATAAAGCCGCACACGAAACTTACGTTTTGGTAAAGGATATGGATTGGAGCAAGCGATTAGCAAAATATGCGAGTATGCTCCCTGAGTTGCAGAAAAATTTACCGGTTGAGGATAAGTTTAAGTCAGAGAAGCCAGGAACAGATTCGCAATTAGCCGCTTTTGATGTGGTGTATTATGCAGGAGATTGTAATGGTGGAAGTAAAACCATAGCCGTTAATTTACCGAATGATGAAGAAGTTCAATTGAAAAAAGGCACCAGACGCTCTCAGCTTAAAAATGCTATGCGAGCTAAATTTGATCAAATCCTAATGCCTATTTCTCAGGAATTGATGAATGAAGAACAACAAAAGTTTATCACTTTCAATGCCTTCTTTTCAAATACTATGTTTCATGAAGTGGCACACGGATTAGGAATTAAGAACACCATAAACAATAAAGGAACAGTTCGTGAGGCGCTAAAAGAACATGCATCAGCTTTGGAAGAAGGAAAGGCAGATATACTTGGTCTTTATATGATTACTCAATTACATAAAAAAGGCGAAATAGAAGGAGATATCAGAGAGTATTACACCACATTTATGGCGAGTATTTTCCGTTCAGTGCGCTTCGGAGCATCTTCTGCTCATGGAAAAGCCAATATGATTCGATTTAATTTCTTTAAAGAAAGAGGTGTTTTAATTCGAAATGAAGAAGGCATCTATACCATTGATTATGATCAAATGACAAATGCCATGAATGAGCTTTCAGCATTAATTCTCAAGTTACAAGGAGAGGGAGATTATGAAGGTGTTGGAAAGCTAGTTGAAAATAAGGCTAAAATAGGTGTGCAACTTCAAGCAGATTTAAACCGTTTGGCTGAAAAAGGAATACCTGTAGATGTGGTATTCAAACAAGGTGTTGAGGTTTTAGGACTATAAATAGAAAGTAAATATTTAAATCTGATTGAATGAAATCAATAAAAATTAGTCTCATATTTTGGCTATTAGCTTCTGCAAGTTTGCAGGCACAAACCTTTTCAATAGGAGGGCAGTTGGGATACTCTTCTCCTAAAGGAGATGCATTTACAGATCCGGTAACTAAAGAAAAACAAAGTTCGTTTGGTCTTGGGTTTACTTTTGATGCTTTATATCATTTGGAAGATTTTGATAACCGAGTAGCGGTTGGTATTATGTATGATGCAAATGCATTATTTGGAAAAAACAGCTCAGATGCTTTTGACATTGGTATTTATGGACTTTCATTATATGGTATAAAAGGTCAATTCAGGCTAAAGGAACCAGAATATGTAACATTTAGTCCCTATGCTGGATTAGGTTTAGGCTTAAGTCAATTTTCTACTCCCGATGTAACTTATACAGATGCTTCAGGAAATGAATCTACTACTTATGGAAAAACAGTTTCTTCTTTTGGTATAAGACCTGAGTTTGGAATTGATATCGAAGGTTTTTTACTTTCTGTAGCCTACTTTATCCCAATGGAATATACAGTTGAATCCAATACAGGAAGTTTTGACGGTACAGCAGGAGTCTTAACTTTTGCACTTGGTTATAGGTATTACTTAGACATCTAAAGAAACTTAACTTGAAATAAAAAGGGTAGCGAATAGCTACCCTTTTTTTGTATTTAAGCTTTAGAATTTAACTTGCAGCCTGATGTTTACTTGGCGAGAAGTTAAATAGTTGGGTACCGCATATTGTCTATTGGTTACATCGGTGACCCATAAATAGGATAAAGTATTGTTACGTTGTAAAAGGTTAAAAACTTCTACGCCTAACCAAACTGACTTTAAATGTCTCAATGGACTTTTAGGTCCTACTTGGCTGTCTTCTCCAAGTAACTGTTTTGAAAACCCTAAGTCAACGCGCAGGTAAGCAGGTATTCGAAGGGTATCTTTATATCGCTCATTTGAAGGCGGACCGAATGGTAATCCACTACCATAATGAAATGTCATGTGCATTTGATAGCTAGGGTATCTCGGTAGGTAATCTTGAAAAAAGAGACTAAAGTTAATCAGTTGGTCTGTAGGCCTAGGAATATAACCAGGCTCATTTTTTACGCTATCAGTTGGTGTATTATTGAAAGTGAATCCAGGTACAATTTTTTCTCCATCACTGTTGTAATAGTCATAGTAAGCATCATTATTGATATCTTCTCGTACCTGTAAAAAACCTAAGTTAACCCAAGAGTCAACGCCTTTTACAAATTCTCCATTGATTTTAAAATCGGTACCAACGGCATAAGCAGTGGCTGAATTTTCGGCATAATAACGAATTCGAACATTGTCAATTTCATAAGGAATAATGTTATTCATTTGTTTGTAGTAAGCTTCTCCTACAAATTTGAAAGGTCGGCCCCAAGCTTTAAAGTTATAATCAGCACCTATTACAAAATGAATTGATTCTTGCGCTTTGATGTCTTTGTTCAGGTTTCCTTCAAAATCCCTAAGTTCTCGGTAAAAGGCAGGTTGATGATAAAAACCTGTACTGAAACGAAACAAAAAGTCTCTTTCCCAATTGGGTTCATAGGCTAAATTGGCTCTTGGACTAATTAAGAACTCTTCGTTCAAATCCCAATAATTAAATCGAATACCTCCGGTAAAGCTCATTAAACTAGAATCTTTTCTCTCCCATCGGTAAGTTCTTTGTCCGTAGCCCATAAGTCGGTTACTACTGAGTGTATTCTTAGCACGGTAAACATTAAATAAGTTAAGTTCAATAGGGCGCTGTGGGTTTTGACCTGGAGTTTGTGGAGGCTGTGGAAGGGAGTATCCTGCAGAGTCTATTAAATCCCATTCGTTTAATTCATCAATAATTTCTTCATGCTGGAAGTTTAATCCCCATTCAATGCTTCCATTTGTTTTAATCAATTTACCACGGTGTTGTGTACTAGCAACGGTTGCATCCAAATAGTTTCTTGCATGATTTAAGTAAGAACCAACACCTCGATTAAATGCCACATCACCGAACTGGTCACTACCTAAATCACGTTCCAGTTCGTCGATAAAATACTGCCCTAAAATGTCAAATGTTTCTGTTTCGAACGAACGGAAAGCCGAAGTAATGAGCTTTAGTTCTAAATTGGGATTGGGTTTGTAGGTATTGGTAATAGACCCAAAATAAGTTTCATAGTCAGTGACTTCCTGTCCTTCAAAGTAAATAGTTAATCGAAGCGCTTGTTGAATCGTACCAAAATTGGTTTCTCTTGTTTCTGGAATGAAGTTATATTGATTTCGAGCATAATTTCCTAAAAAGCCAATTTCCCACTTTTCACTTAAGTCATAAGTAATGTATGACTGAATGTCGGCAAATACTGGCTGATAATCTCCATCCGTATCTAAACTTCCCAATACGTATTGATTACTTCGGTAACGAACACCACCTATATATGTCAATCTCTTATCTTCTGAACTACCTTCAACATGGGCTGACCCTCCTAAGAGACTTGCACTTACTGAACCTGCGAATTCATCTGGCTCTTTATACTCAACCGCTAAAACGGAAGACATTTTATCGCCATACCTTGCTTCAAACCCACCTGCCGAAAAATTGATATTTTCAATCAAATCAGGATTAATAAAACTCAAACCTTCTTGGTTTCCACTACGAATTAAGAAAGGACGATAAATTTGAATATCATTGACGTAAACTAGGTTTTCATCAAAATTTCCTCCTCGCACATTATATTGAGAACTTAATTCATTATTTGAGCTAACACCGGGTAGTGTTTTAACAACGGCTTCAAAGCTTCCATTAGGAGAAGGAATATATTGTATGTTTTTCGGATCAACCGATTCCATGGTATTTCCTCGGTTCTTTTCTTCCTCTACAGCAACTTCTCCAATATTGACAGATGAAGGTTTTAATCGAAAATCTAAGCTTAGCTTTTCACCCTTCTTTAGGTTTAGCTTTTTTTCAACTTGCTCAAAACTAATGTGACTAATAACCAAGGTAATCTCCTTTTCAGCAGTTACTGAAATTTGATAATACCCATCCGATTTACTTGAAGTTCCGCCGGCTTCTCCTTTTACGCCAACTGTTGCAGCTTCTACAGCTTTGCCATTTTCATTGAAAATATAACCGCTTACAGTAGCTTTTTCTTGCGCATGAATCAACAAAGCTAGAAAAGTGAAAACAAGAAATGTGAAAAGCTGTTTTTTTAGCACGGCTTCAAAAGTAGTAAAATTGTAGATCGACAAATATCCAAACATTAACGCAATAGCAGTCAATTATTGTCTATGAGTTTACCACAAAAACGCTTTAATATCCGAGTTTATGCCTTGGTAGTTAGAAATGATGGTTTCATTTTACTTTCAACTGAGAATAGAAAGGGATTTTCATTTACCAAATTCCCAGGTGGGGGAGTAGAATGGGGAGAAGGAATTTCAGATGCTTTAAAGCGTGAATGCAAAGAGGAATTGGGTGTTCAAATTGATATTGAATCGCATTTTTACACAACTGACTTTTTTCAGCCTTCGGCTTTCAATGAAAATGATCAATTGATTTCTATTTATTACAAGGTCGATTCAAGTTCATTTGAGCCAATTAAACACGGACAATCTGCATTGGATGTAGAAAAGGGAAACAAACATCAATTGTTTTGGTATGATCTAAAGTCACTTAAAAATGAAACCTTGACTTTTCCCATCGATCAAAAAGTATTGCAAAAGCTTAAGCTTTCTTTTTAATTTCCTTGATAGGTTAAAGTAGAAAAGTGATTAGCATCAAATTCTTGATTGGCTATATCCAATAATTCAGATGCACTGATTTGGTCAATCTGATGATGAATTTCTTCTATGGTTTTCACTTGATTGCTCATTAAAAAGCTTTTTCCATAAGATAGCATTAGGCTTGCATTGTTTTCACGGGAAATAGCCAATTGTCCTTTCAATTGTTGTTTGGCTAAATGCAATTTGCTAGTGCTAAGCGATTTTTGAGTCAAGAGTTTCAACTCTTTTTCTATAGCTTTTATACAACGAGACATATATTTTGGATCTGAAGCGAGGTAAATTGAAAATTCACCAGAGTCTGAAAAAGCAGAATAATTCGATTCCAAGTGATAGGTATACCCAAATCGCTCTCTCACTTTTAAGTTCAAAATACTATTCATCGCTGGGCCACCTAATACATTGTTGAGTAAAGACATGCCATAGCGTTTAGGACTTTTTGCACTTATGCTAGCCTTCCCCATCATATAATGTGTCTGCATACTCCCTCTGTTTACTTCTTGATGAGTTGGAGCCAAAGGAAGAAATGCTTTTCTGTCGATTTCTGCTTTTTTCGTGGGAACTTCCTGAAAAAGCTTTTCAATCAATTTTTTCAATCGTTTAACCGAAATATTGCCCACACTGCTAATTACCATATTTGATGCAGTGTATAATCGATTTTGATAAGCTTGAATGTGTTTTTTACCAAGGGCCAAGACACTTTCTTTTGTTCCTAGAATCGGGTTTCCTAATGAGTGACCTTTAAAGAGTTGACTTTCAAAGTCGTCAAAAATTTGATCAGAGGGACTGTCTTGATAAACTAGAATTTCATCAAGAATAACTTCCTTTTCTTTTTCTAATTCCTTTTCAGGAAAAGTAGCATGGAGACTAATGTCAGCAATTAACTCTAGCGCCCGATTGTAGTATTCCTTTAAAAAAGAAGCATACAAACAGGTCATTTCTTTGGTCGTGTAGGCATCTAATTCTCCACCAACACTGTCTAAACGATTTAAAATGTGATAGGCCTTTCTATTTTTGGTCCCTTTAAATAAGGCATGTTCTATAAAATGAGCTAAACCACTTTCACCATCAATTTCATCTCGGCTACCGGCATTAATAAATAATCCAACATGTGCAACTGGTCTATCGGTTTGTTTGTGAATAACACGTAAACCGTTTGGTAAGTCAAAGGTGATGAATTCGCTGTTGTATTTCATGGAGGCTAAAAGTAGTTAAAGGAAGCTTACAGCAATTACTTACTCCTCCTTTTCTACCATATTCAAATAATGCTCATAGCGCTCGAAAATCTCCTTTACATATTTATATGGTTCGCTACCTCGGCAATAGCCATAATAAACTACTTCACTTTTATAGTATTCTGGGAGGCTTTTGTTTTTGAGCATTTCAGCCACATTTTTATCCCATACTTCAGGGTTAAGCTCATGGTGCTCTGCTAATCGAATCGCGTCAAATACATGACCAAGTCCAACATTATAAGCAGCTAATACAAATTTCACTCGTTCGGTCGAGTCACTCACTTTCTCTAAAAACTCCTTGTTCAACCACAATAAATATTTTACACCGGCTTTCACATTTGCTTCTGGACTAGAAATGGAATCCACTCCAAACGACTCAGCCGTTTCTGGCATGAGTTGCATCAAACCATAAGCACCTGCCCAACTTTCCACATAATGATTAAAGCCAGATTCCTGATAAATTAAGGCACTTAATAGTTTCCAATCCCAACCCAAAGGTTTTACAGCCTCTTTAATTAAAGAGTCATAAGGACTAATTTGTCCGCTTTTGGGTGTAAATAATTCACTTTTTACCCGTGAACGGTAGAGTTTCGTATTTCCATAATATTTCAAATAGATTACGCGGAAATCTTTTGTCTTTTTAAACTCTTCAAGCCATAGGTTAATTGCTTTTAGAAGTTGAGGCGTGTTTTTTCGCAAAGCCCAAGCTATTTGCTGCTCTAAGCTTACAGGTGTTTTTGTATATAGGTTTCTGTAGAATGCCTGATTGATTTTGGCAACATGTCTATCTGCAACAGTATAATCAATTTCACCTTCAGCTACCTGTTTAATCAATTCTTCTACAGTCATGTCTCCACTCACTTCTTGAATATCCATACTATCACCGATTTCTTCGGAAAGGTGATGTAGTCTGCTGTAAAAGGAAGAGTTTTTTCGAACAAAAATTGTTTTATGGGCCATTTGTGAAGGAGTTCTCACCAAATCTCCTTCATTTCGTTGCACCAAAACTTGATTAGAGTAAAGTAATGGTAAACTAAATTCAACTTGTGATTTTCTTTCTTTTGTTACCGTAAGGTTAGCTGCTATAACATCGCCTTTAAGTTCTTCTAATGAATCAAACACATGATCCATATTTTGAATGGGAATTAATTCTAAGTCAACATTGATCTCTTTGGTAAATCGACTTAAGAGTTCATATTCAAAACCCATCGGTTGACCTTTGTATACAAAATAGGATGTGCTGCTATTTTCAATGAGGGCTTTTAAACTACCTCTTGATTTGATGCTGTCTAAGTCGAAGAGCGCTTCCAATTTTGAAACTTTATCTTTTTTAGCCTGTTCTGAATTGAATTGACAAGCGGTTAAGTGGAATAAAAAGAAGCCAAGTAAACTAAAAAAGTAAAGTTTTCTCATTCCTTCAATAATACGGAATTATTATGATAGGTAAAATTGACAAGTAAAGTGGTACACAGTTTGATTTTAATAACTCTTTGAATCATTGCTGCAAAAAATATAGCAAGCAAGTAATTTTGACCTTTATGAAGAAGCACATATTAGTCTTAGGATTAACGATAATTACAGGATCGGTTTTGGCAGGTAAACTGGAAAAGGCCTTTGAAGCACTTGAGGTTTTTGACTACTTTAAAGCCAAAGAACTGTTTGAAAAGGTAAAGGAAAAGGAAATTGTTGCTGCTCCTTATGGATTGAGTTTGATTTATGGAAGGACGAATAATCCGTTTTATCATTTAGATTCTGCTTTTAAGTATATAATACAAGCAGATACCAATTGGGTAAAGCTCACTGAGAAAGAAAAGTCTGATTTAAGCGAATTGAAGGTAGATTCGATACGAATTGAAAACTGGAAAGATAGTATTGATGCCAAAGTATTCAGAGTCATACAACAAAAACAATCTGTTTCAATGTATCAAAAGTATATTGAACAACACAACGATTCTGACTTTAAAGATGAAGCCATAAAGCAAAGAAATAGATTGGCATTTATGGCCGCCAAGCAAGAAAATACTTCGTCGGCTTATCGCTTTTTTATGACTACATACCCTGAAGCAGAACAATTTTATGAAGCCAAAAACCTTTTCGACCTATCGCTTTACAAAGAACTTACGCAAAATGGGAATATTGGAGACTTTCAAGCTTTTGTTCAAAGTCATCCCGAAAGTCCTTATAGCAAAGAAGCACAAGACTCTATTTACTCTAAATCAACACCAAATCAAAGTATCCAAGAATTCCATGATTTTGTTCTTTCAAATCCCAAGAATAGAAATGTAGAGGAAGCTTGGAGAAATATCTATAAGTTATATATGATAGATTATAGTCCTGATCGAATTGTTGAGTTTCGAATTGACTTTCCCGATTATCCATATACCGAAGAGCTTTTGAGTGATATGAAATTGAGTCTAAAACCATTCTTACCTTATAAAGAAGATGGATTATACGGATTTATCGACACCAATGCTGAAGTTATGATTCCTGCCCAATTTGAAAGTGTTGATTCTTTTCAGTCAGGTTTAGCTTTGGCTATTAAAAATGGAAAAATAGGGTATATCAATAAGCAAGGGAAATCGGTAATTCCATTTATGTATGAAGATGGAGAAGGTTTTCAAAAAGGTGTAGCCGTTGTTATGAAGGATGATTTTTATGGTTTAATTGATAAGACCAATAAAGCAATTGTCCCTTTTCAGTATGAGTTGGTAGGTAAAATGTCTTCAGGAAAAGCCTTGGTTGCCAATGACACCGCCTATGGATATGTAAACGAAAAAGGGAATGTTTTTATTCCTTTAACGCTAGAATATGGAGATGATTTTGAAGGAGATTTTGCGCTAATTACATTGGACGGGAAGAAAGGGATTATTAATGAAAATGGTAAAACAGTGATTCCTTGCACTTATAATTGGCTAGAAAACTTTAATGAATTTGGACTTGCCCGAGCTAAAAAAGACAGCCTATTTGGATTGTTAGATAAAAATGGTTCTGAAATATTGCCTTTTGAATATGATCAAATTGGCGACTTTTCCGACAGTTTAGCCATGATTGTTCAAGAAAACAAGTATGGATATATAAATACCAAAGGTGAAATTGTTATTCCTATTCAATTTGACTTCAAAGTAGAAGCTTTACTGTTTGGTAAGTTTAGCCAAGGTTATGCTAAATTTCATTTAAAGGAAAAATTTGGCATTATTGACACTAAAGGAGAAAAGGTCTTTCCAGCTATATTTCAAGATGTCGGTGAATATCGAGTAGATGGTTATACTGCGGTAAAGAAAAGAGGAAAGTGGGGGTATTCCAATCCAAGCCTAAACTTAGTCATCCCTTATCAATTTGACTATTGCTTAAGCTTTAATCATAAAGTAGGTGTAGTTAAAAAGGATAATCAATGGGGTATTATAGGAGAAAATGGGAAATATTTACTTGATGCCAATTATGATGAGATAGAATGGATTGGAGATAGTTTGTATATATTGAGTAAGGAGAAGAAAAAGGCGCTATATATATTAGGAGATAAATCTGAGCTATCATTTAATTGGAATGTCATCACCAATTTCGATAATCGATATATAGCTCTTGAAAATGAGAAACAATTAATTTACTATGACTTGAAAAACAAATCATATTTGGTAACTGAATAATGCAAATAGAATTCATCAATCAATTAAGTCAAAGGTTACAAGAAGAATTGCCAGGTATACAAGCTCACCAAAAGCTCATGCCACAAAGAAAGGGAGTTCAACAATTAAACTTAGAAGAACTGAAGCCTAAAAAAAGTGCCGTGCTAGTCTTGCTTTACCTTAAAAAATTCAATTGGCATACGGTATTTATCCAACGAACAAAATACAAAGGAGTGCATAGTGGCCAAATTGCTTTTCCAGGAGGAAAGCATGAAAAAGAAGACAAAAGTTTAATGGAAACGGCACTCCGAGAAGCGGAAGAGGAATTGGCCATACCTTCGCAACAAGTAGAAATCATAGGACAACTTAGTTCCATTTATGTTCCACCTAGCAACTTCTTAATAGCACCTTTTGTTGGTTATACAAATCAAACAATCGAGTTCATTCCTGAACAAAAAGAAGTGGAGTCTTTTATAGAAGTAGAATTAAATGACTTAATTGGGGAAGATAAAATTGAAGAACGAGCCATAATGTTCAATACAGGCTTGAATCAAAAAGTACTTGGGTATCCCATTCAAGAGCAAATAATATGGGGTGCAACCGGTATGATGGTGAAAGAATTTGCTGAAATCTTAGAACCAATCATCAAATAACCCAACGGGTAAGAATAAAATAAGCAGCATAAATTAGTATTAGAGCTAATAGAATCTTACCTGATCCTTTATAATACCATGGCAACTTTTGAATGTCTTTTCGGTATGCCCAAACTAAGTAAGAAATAAAAAGGACTAAAAAGAAGATAACAAAGGCAATCCGACCTGAAGTGAACATATATATAATGTATTAATGTTTAAAGTGAACAAATAATCGTCCAAAATTCTTCCCATCTTTTTCGATTCGATGGTATTGTTTTTTAATGTGTTTTTGCTCAAGGAATCGGATTACACGTTTTTTAAGTTGTCCACTTCCTTTGCCCGGGATGATTTCAACCGTTTTTACTTTATAAGTTACTGCCTCTTCAATAAGCTCATTTAAGGCAACATCTATCTGCTTTCCTTTATTATAAATGTCGTGTAAATCCAGTTTTAACTTGCCCACAGTACAAATTTAATGAAACACACTCCTATATATAATGGTTTTCATAAGTGATAATGGATAATTTCACCGAAAATAAAGTATATATGAATATAGTTGTTACTGGAGCAAGTAAAGGAATTGGAAGAGAAATCGCGAAAGAGTTAGATCAAAATGGACATAAAGTCTTAGCAATTGCAAGAAGTCAGGTTGCTTTAGAGGCCCTTGAAAAGGAAACAGAATGCCTTGAAACTTTAGCAATTGACTTAAACGAGCCCAAGGAAGAAGCACAAATCAAAGGTGTTTTGAATCAATGGGGAAGGGTGGATGTATTAATAAACAATGCTGGACAGTTGATTAATAAAGCTTTTCTCAAAACAACTATAGCAGACTTTCAAAGCATGTTTCAATCGAATGTACTCACTGCTGTAAGTTCCATACAACTGTGCTCACCTTATATGAAGCCAGGTGGACATATCGTAAACATTAGCAGTATGGGAGGAATCCAAGGTAGTAGTAAATTTAGTGGACTTTCTGCATACAGTAGCTCAAAGGGAGCATTGAGTATATTAACAGAATGTTTAGCATTGGAATTGTCAGAGTTTAACATAAAAGTGAATGCTTTGGCCTTAGGAGCAGTGCAAACGGAGATGCTAAATCAAGCATTTCCTGACTATAAAGCACCATTGTCAGCTCAAGAAATGGCCAAATACATCTGTCAGTTTGCAACTGAAGAGCATAAATATTTCAATGGACAAGTCCTTTCTGTTGCTTTAGGTAATCCGTAAAGAATTGGTAGTCAATGTACAGTAAAAAAGATGAAAAAAAGTGGTCAAAATTTACATCTCAATAACATTATCTTAACTACATTTGCCCTCCCGAAAAAAATAAGCGGGTTGTTCACTGAAAGAGCTGAAATCGATTTGAAAATATTTTTTTTCAAAAAGTATTGTAGGAATTAATTTTAATTGTACATTTGCGGCCCCAAAAAATGGGACGTTCTTTTTGAGAAATGAGTTTGAAAAAATAATTCAAAAATAATTTTCAAAAAGTATTGCAGATTCAATTTTAGTTGTACATTTGCAGCCCCAAATTAAAAACGGGAGTTCTTAAAATAGATTTTAAAAGTGTAAAAGCTTTAAAATATAAGAGTTCAACGCAAGTTGAAAGTTCTTTGAAAAGATTGAGGAAAAGAAGAAAGGTAAATACCTTGAGTTTTAAAAACTTTGAGTAACTGAGCCTAGCAAAACATTAAACTTTTAATTACAACGAAGAGTTTGATCCTGGCTCAGGATGAACGCTAG
>CAXFAI010000021.1:0-9247 GCA_964001305.1 uncultured Flavobacteriales bacterium | reverse complement strand
TGCCAATAGTTTGTTGTATGGTACAACCTATTATTGGAGAGCTAGAGCAACCAATGTGAATGATAGTAGCCAATGGAGTACGATTAGGAGTTTTACCACTTTGGATACATTAACTCTCTATTTACCCGCAAAGAATGCGATAAACATTTCTACAAACCCGATTCTTAGAAGTAGATTAGAAATCAATAATACAAGACCAAGTAATTATGTGTTCGAAATAGATGAACGTGCCGATTTTAGTAGTGGAAATGCCATTCGAATACCTGGTGTTCAACACGTTAGTTCTTTGCAGTATATTTCCAGCAATAGTGTTTCATTGCAATATGGAACGCATTACTTCTGGCGTGCTAAAGTCTTTAATCAAAATGACTCATCAATGTGGTCTGAAGTTTGGAGCTTTACCACGAATTATCAACTAAACCAAGCACCTACTCTAATATCACCAACAAATACAGCCCAAATGGTTCCCAGCAATGGTCAAGCATTTCAGTGGACTGCAAGTAATGGAGCCAATAGTTACCAAATAGAAATAGCTACAGATAGCCTATTTACCAATCCAATAAGAAGAAGCACCACTGCTTTGCAAACTACATTCAATGGATTATTAGTTAATCAACAATACTATTGGAGAGTTCGAGGTAGCGATTCTTTTGGGAATTCACCATGGTCAAATATTTGGAGTTTTAATACCCTATTAAGCACAAACTTAAATGATTTAAGCATTCAAGAATTCCAAGTCTACCCGAATCCTAGTAATGGCTATATATGTATTGAATTAAATAGAAAACAAGATCAATTTACAGTAGTGCAGTCAAATGTGCACGGACAGCTCATTAAAAGTCAAACTTTTGAAGGGACAAGCAAAGTCAACTATTCTCTCAAAGGAAAGGCAGGTATTTACTTTGTAGAGATTTTTTCACAAAATCAATTAATTGATAAACTTAAAGTTATCAAGCAATAGTACTCCTAAGAAGGCAGTGTATACTTCTCTACTTATATTTACTCATCCTCATAGCGCAAATGCTTCACTGATTCCCCTGACTCTCTTAATTCAAGTAAAGCATCAATGCCAATTTGCAAATGATGGTTCACAAAATGACTAGTCACTTTTTGGTCGCTTTCGCTGGTTTTCACCCCTTCGGGTATCATGGGATTATCAGAAACCAAAAGCAGTGCTCCATGTGGTATTTTATTGACAAAACCTACCGAAAATATAGTCGCTGTTTCCATGTCGATGGCCATGGCTCTTATTTCTCTTAGGTATTCTTTAAATTCTTCATCGTGTTCCCAAACCCTTCGGTTGGTAGTGTAAACGGTTCCAGTCCAGTAGTCTAGTTCATGCTTTTTAATCATGGAAGAAACTGAGCGTTGCAGACGGAAAGAAGGCAAGGCCGGAACCTCAGCCGGAATGTAATCATCTGAAGTCCCTTCACCTCGTATGGCAGCAATTGGAAGAATAACATCACCAATTTGCGTCTTCTTTTTCAGTCCTCCACATTTCCCTAGAAATAGCACTGCCTTTGGCATAATACTCGAAAGTAAATCCATAACCGTAGCGGCCATGGCCGATCCCATGCCAAAATTAATAATGGTGATACCGTTTGCGGTGGCTGTTTGCATGGGGTGCTTCTCCCCTTTTATTTCTACTTTAAACTCTTCGGCAAACATGCGTACATAGTTGCCAAAGTTGGTCAGTAAAATGTATTCTCCAAATTCTTCTCTAGCGGTTCCGGTATAGCGCGGCAACCAATTATCAACTATCTCTTTCTTTGTCTTCACTATTTTATTTCTCCTTTGTGTTATTCACCAATTTCATTTCTTTTACCAAATGCCCCGCTCCGGCAAACTTATCCACCACAAAAAGAACATAGCGAATGTCTACAGAGATATTTCTACATTGATTCACATCGTAAGTAATATCACTCATGGTTCCTTCCCAGTTTCTATCAAAGTTTAACCCAATAAGTTCTCCTTTCGCATTTAAAACTGGGCTTCCAGAATTACCTCCTGTAGTATGATTAGAAGCGGTAAAGCAAACAGGCATATGTCCGGCATCGTCTTGATAAGGCCCAAAATCACGCGCTTCTATTAAATCGACCAAGCGTTTTGGCAAATCAAAGTCTGCACTACCAGCATCATACTTTTCTAAAATACCAGCAGTGGTTGTAAAAAACTCATACTCCACTGCATCATTGGGCTCAAAATCATCTACCTGTCCGTAAGCCAAGCGTAAGGTACTGTTCGCATCTGGGTAGTACCTGCCTTCTACATTAGCTCGTAAACCTTGTACATAAATCTTACTCAAAGAGTCTATCTCGTCTGAAATTCGATTGTACTCAGGTTTAATCTGCTCATTGTAAATCGCATAAAAGTCTTGCATCAACTTAAATGCTGGATCCGTTTTTATTCGATTGGCTGAACCTTTATTGAATTTTTTCAAGTAGAAATCTACTTCGCTTTGCTTGTTAAAAATACTCGTTTCATATACTTTGGTAATATAGCCTTCTAAGTTTGATTTATTCTTAAGTAATTGCTCAGGTACAAATTCGGCAGGCATATCGTTTACATATTTCTGCAACAGTTTTACTGCCATTTCAAGCTCTGTAGGATAATCAAAATCTTTAAAATGCTTTTCCGCTTTTGCTTTCAATTTCTCCACTTCTTCCAAATTGTCTTTCTTTTCCATCGCATTATCTACAGCTGTTCGAAAGGATGCCGCAAGACCAATCAATTCTAACTTTCGGTAAGGTATTTCAACAAAATAGCTTCTCGCTTGGGCATATTTTTCAATGGCTTGGTAACGTTCTGCAAAAGCAGTCATTAATCCATCATAAGCTGCTATTCCAGCAGTAGCTTCCAAAAACGCCTCTTCTTGTTCCTGCTTCATTTGTATCGCATTTGCCTTCTGCAATCCGCGGTTTTCTCCAATCCATTTTTTCCAATAATTACTTACTCGAGCATACTTTGAAGCATATTTAATTCTTACGGTATCATTCACTTTCATGTGTTTATCCATAATTTCTAAGGCTTGAGCACGAATTTCTATGCGCGCAGGATTTAGCACTTCTTTGATTTGTTGAATGGCATAAGAAGTCAAATATTCTTGAGTTCTTCCTGGAAAACCATAAACCATAGTAAAGTCACCTTTTTTCACTCCTTCCATGGAAATGGGGAAATAATGTTTGGGTTTGTAGGGAACATTGTCTTCACTGTATGCTGCAGGCTTATTATCCTTGTCGGCATAAATTCGAAACAAGGAAAAATCTCCAGTATGTCTTGGCCACATCCAATTATCGGTATCTCCACCAAACTTACCAATAGCAGAAGGCGGAGCACCCACTAAGCGAACATCCTTAAACGTTTCGGTAATAAACATATAATATTCATTGCCATAGAAAAATGGACGGATGTAGGCATCATAATGCGTATCTGCCGTGGCCTTTTCTGTTATGGTTTTAATTCGCTTACTGATTTCTTCTTGTCGCTCAGTCTCTGTCAAATTAGCATCTAGGCCCATTAAAACCTCCGAAGTAACATCTTCCATACGAACGATAAAAGTGGCCGTTAAGCCAGGATTAGCTAACTCTTCACTGTGATTCATCGCCCAATATCCATTGGTTAAATAGTCGTTTTCTACCGAGCTATGCGATTGTATTTGGCCGTAACCACAATGGTGATTGGTTAAAATTAAACCCTGATCTGAAATGATTTCACCAGTGCAAAAACCACCAAAAGAAATGACTGCATCTTTCAAACTGGATTGATTGACGCTGTAAATATCTTCAGCGCTCAACTTTAAACCCATGCTTTGCATTTCTCCCTCATTTAAACTTTTTAGCAAAAGTGGCAGCCACATGCCTTCTTTGGCAATGGCAAACTGGAAACAAAAAGTTAGGGCAAGGATTAAACTTATTTTATTCTTCATTATTAAAAATTATAGGATGGTTAAGTAGGTTTAGTATGGCTATTCAGGTATATATTCAGCGTATTTTTTCTTGATTTTTTTGACTTGAAACTTTCTAAAAATTGGCAAAACTATAGGAATTGTGCAATACGTAAAACCAGCTTGTGGAGCATAAGCACCTCCTCCGATAGAGACAATAGTAATACTTAATATGGCAATAAACACCAAAAACAAATAAGAGTTCATAAAGCATTTGGTTTCGTAAACTTCCAAGGGATTAAGGTCAAGTATTTTCCTTTTTTTTAGTGCATTTAAATGCATGAAAAAGAGAATCAGGTAAATAAAAAGCAAGCCCAAACTAAAACGAATCATCAAGTCTGTCCACTGACTTGAATTCATATGGGCAGATTGAATATTTTCCAAAGCCATTTGCATGGCTGGAGAAGTGTAATTGATTTTCTTCAGAAAAGTGATAAATATGGCTGAACCTAAGTAAGAGAACAAATACTTTAAAGGATATATATAAAAAAGCAAGACAAATATAAAAATGAAGTTTAGCGATTTGGTCAACTTATCTTGCATGCCGTAGTAGCGGAAAAAATTGTAGTGATTGTTCCAAATACCAAAGATTAATAGAGCACAAAAAATAAAGCCAATAAAATCATACATAGAGGCTTGTAACTCCACATAACTATTTGGTACTTCAGAAGCAATAACGAGTAAAGTTACTGCAAATGCAAACACCGCATCCGTAAGATTTTCGATTCGGCTAGTTTCCAAGCCTCGATATCTAAAACCATATTTAGAAGAAGAATGACTCTGTTTTAAAAAGTCTCTAAACATTTCCTTTTAATTTGCACCCAAGTTTACTAATAAGCTTTGAGAGATTTGAGAGAATTTATTCCCTTTTCAGCAATTGAAGACAAAGAATGCATTGTAGTAGATGCCTTACACCCACACGCAACCATCCTTTCGCATTGGCGTGGAGCCAATTTTCACCCTTCCATAGAAGCAGACACTTCAGGCGAAATTGTCCTCAATGCTTTGCAGAACGAATTTGGTGGTTTAGATAAACAGTGGGTTTCAGCCAATCATTTCGATATTGATGGTTTTGTAGGGGTATTTGCACTCATCTACCCCGAATTGGCTAAACAGTACGATGCCGTTTTAAGAGAAATGGCCATTATTGGTGATTTTAGAGAATATAAACCCAAGGATAAAAACAGCCAGTATGCGTTAAAACTCTGTTGCTGGATGAATCAAGTAGAAAGTAATAAGTTCTACAGACCGTTTGGCGAAAAAGAAGAAATGAAGCTTTGCGTGCAGAAGTTTGAGTATTTCTTGGAGGTTTTTCCTAAAGTACTACAACATCCTGAAAGCTTTGCTGAAAATTGGAAAGAAGAAGTAGAAAAGGTTGAAAATGACCTTTCCATTTTAAAAAAAGGTAATCGCACTTATTATCCAGAACTGACTTTGCTTGTACAAGAGCTTTCAGAACCCATTCATTATTATGCAGCCTTCTCAGAAAGCTATGGTTTTGATTATGTGCTGAGCTGCTTTGACAACCATAAATATGAATTGGAATGTAAATACACGACTTGGGTAGACATAGCAAGCCGAAGTAGCTTTCCGCGTTTAAATTTAAAACCCTTAGCAGTAGCATTAAATAGAATAGAAAAGAGTGACTACAAGTGGGAAGTGGATAAAGTAACAGATACTGGCCCTATTTTACGTTTAGAATCTAAAGCCTTAAGCAAGGCGGATCGCTTTGATCAACCATATCGCCGAGATATTTATTCTTCCTCCATTCCCAAAGAAGTATTTCGAGAAAAAGTACTGAACTATCTGAAAAAGGCATTTCAACACACTGAACAAAAACGCTTTTGGACTTGGGATGAGATAAGGAATTTCAATAAAAAATAGACTCATTACTACAAATATAGTTTTTATTACTATTTTTGTAGTAATGAAAAAATTAACAGAAGCAGAACTTGAACTGATGAAGTACATGTGGCAATTGAAAAAAGCCTACATGAAAGACATTATGAATGCTTATGAAGAGCCGAAGCCAGCTTACACGACCATTTCAACTTTATTAAAAAGGCTTTGTGATAAAAAGGTGATTGATTTTGAAAAAGTTGGTCGCGATAAACACTACTTCCCTTTGTTGGAAAAGAAAAATTATTTCGGTCAGCATTTAAAAAAAATTAGTCAACACTTTTTTGATAATTCAGCAGCCAAACTAGCTAGTTTTTTCGCTGAAGAAAGCGATTTGAGTCAAGAAGAATTAAAGGAATTAAAGCGCATTATTGACCAAAAAATTGATCAAAATGATTAACTACTTCATCTTATCTTTTTTAGGCACTGTGATTTTTTTCAGTGCTTATCAACTTCTCTTAAAAAATGAAAAGTGGTTTCAATTCAATCGCTTCTTCCTTTTAGCTGGTCTAATCTTAAGCCTAGTTATACCTGCTCTTCAATTCAATTGGGGAATTGAAATTAACGCTGAACATGAATTGATTGCACAAAGTCAAAGCCTATTTGAAATAGAGAAAATAAATGTTTCATCAGGACTTGATACAACATATATTAAACCTGAAGAAACCTTCCTTAAAAAGACATTTATCGCCATTTATTGGATGGTTTTTCTTTTGCTTGCACTTCAATTATGCTACCGACTAAATACTCTCTACAAGCTTACACAGCGACCATTTGAAAATATAAATGACTTTAAAGTATATGTTTTAGAAGAATCTAAAGGGGTATTCTCTTTCTTTCATTTTCTATTTATCAATGCTGAAGTATTTCAAAATAAAGAAAACTTAGATACGATTTTACTTCATGAGCATATCCACCGAAAACAACGACACAGCTTAGACAATTTATTTATTGAAGTGGTAAGCATCTTTTTATGGTTTAATCCTATGATATGGTTATTCAAAAAAGCCATAAAACAAAACCATGAGTACCTCGCTGATCAAGTTTGCCAAGCGGAAACCGAAACCACCTTATATCAAAATCTGATTTTACAGTTTGCACAAAAGCAATCAAAAAGCAGGCTGGTAAGTCAATTTAGCTATCCTAAACTTAAAAACAGAATGATTATGATGAATAAGAACTACTCCAATCAAAACAGAATCTGGAAAGGATCCATAATTCTATTTGCATTCGCACTCTTTTGCACTTTAAATTCTTTTAAACTCACTCCAAAAGAAAAGCCATTAATTGTCATCATAGATCCCGGGCATGGTGGGCAAGACCATGGCACAAGTGTAGATGGAATACATGAAAAAGATTTAGTTTTATTAGTTAGCGAAGAATTAAAAAAACAAGCACAATTTCATAATATTCAACTTCATTTTACCCGAAATAAAGATGAATTCATAGACCTAAAAAGTCGAGTTGAAGTTCAAAAGAATAAGAAAGCTGATTTCTACTTAAGCTTACACATAAATGCAATTCATGATGCTAATGAAAAAACCTCAGCTAAAAGTGGAATTGAAATTTATTATTCGAAATTGTTAACTCAAAAAGACACATTACCAAATTACATTACAGCAAAGACTTTTGCACAAAGTTTTAGTAATCACATCAATGAAAAAGTAAAGTTTCTCCCTGCTCCTTTTTATGTGCTTAAAGAAGTGAATTGCCCTTCTATATTAATAGAATGTGGCTTTTTAAGTAATGAAGAAGACCGCAAGAAGTTGCTAGATTCAGCATATCGGGAAGAGCTTGCTAAGGCCATTTTACTTTCCATAAGGGAAATAAAAAGAACCTAAAGATGGCTAATTTATATGGTTAGCTTCAAGCTTCCTTGTAACTTTGCTACATGAAGTTTGAACTTACCTCCGATTACAAACCCACAGGTGATCAGCCACAAGCCATAAAGCAATTAGTAGAAGGACTGATTTCTGGTGATGCAGCGCAAACGCTGCTAGGTGTTACTGGTTCTGGAAAAACCTTTACCATTGCCAATGTCATTCAAGAAACTGGTAAACCTACCCTAGTATTGAGTCACAACAAAACCTTGGCGGCACAATTGTATGGAGAATTCAAGCAGTTTTTTCCGAAAAACGCCGTTGAATATTTTGTTTCTTACTACGATTACTATCAACCAGAATCCTATTTACCAACTACGGATACTTACATAGAAAAAGACTTATCCATCAACGATGAAATTGAAAAGCTTCGATTAAGTGCCACCTCATCTCTACTTTCAGGAAGAAGAGATGTGATTGTGGTTTCATCGGTTTCATGTATTTATGGTATATCTAACCCTTCTGATTTTAAACAGAATGTTACCCACATTAAAAAAGGGGAACTGATTAGTCGGAATAAGCTTCTGCACAAATTTGTTTCAGCACTTTATTCAAGAACGCATGGTGATTTTGAAAGAGGGAAATTCCGAGTAAAAGGAGATACGGTGGATATTTTTCCAGCTTATGCAGACATTGCCTATCGCATTAGTTTTTTTGGCGATGAAATTGAAGATATTCGATCTTTTGACCCATACAATGGCAATACCATTGAGCGTTTTGACTCTTTAAATGTTTATCCGGCTAATTTATTTGTGACCACCCAAAGTAGAATGAATGATGCCATTTGGCAAATTCAACAAGATATGGTGAAACAAGTGGATTACTTTAAAGAAATTGGAAAGCCACTTGAAGCCAAAAGATTGGAAGAAAGAACGCTCTATGATTTAGAAATGATGAAGGAATTGGGTTATTGCTCAGGCATTGAAAACTACTCTCGTTATTTCGACAATCGCGCACCTGGCACACGACCATTCTGTCTGATGGATTATTTCCCAGATGACTATTTATTGGTGGTGGATGAAAGCCATGTTACGGTTTCTCAAATAAACGCCATGTATGGTGGAGACCGTTCTCGGAAAACCAATTTGGTAGAATACGGTTTTCGCTTGCCTGCAGCCATCGACAATCGCCCTTTGAAGTTTGAAGAATGGGAAGCGCTTCGAAACCAAACCATTTATGTATCGGCAACTCCGGCTGATTATGAATTGAGAGAATCGGAAGGAGTTTTAGTAGAACAAGTGATTCGTCCGACTGGATTATTAGACCCTATTATTGAGGTTCGTCCAACCCAAAACCAAGTGGATGATTTGATGGAAGAAATTGCCCAGCGTATTGAGAAAGACGAACGTGTTTTGGTAACCACTTTAACCAAACGGATGGCTGAAGAACTGACCAAATACTTTACTAAGAATGGTATTAAAACCCGATACATTCATTCGGATGTTGACACTTTAGAACGAGTTCAAATTTTAAGAGGATTACGTTTAGGTGAGTTTGATGTTTTGGTTGGGGTCAACTTGCTGAG
>CAXFAI010000020.1:0-31386 GCA_964001305.1 uncultured Flavobacteriales bacterium | reverse complement strand
AGGTTGCCCGAAGCAAAGCGAAGGGAAACTTTTTAATTATCTAAGTAAAGTATTTGCCCTCTTGCTAAAGCTTGCTTTCAAGCTAAAGGGCATAGAAAAACAATGAAATGAAATTTCAGGGTTTTGCTTTGGAACTTTCTCCCAAGGTTGCCCGAAGCAAAGCGAAGGGAAATCTATTTTACTTGAATGAAACTTTCATTTGTAAAATCTTACTTCCCCAGCAACTTTTTAAAGAATCCTTTCCGTTTTTCTTTTTTAGCAGCCTTGTCTTTAGCTTCTTTTAATGTCTTGCTATCTTTTTGAAATAGTTTTAAAAATTTATCCAAATCCCGTTCAGCTATGAAATCCTCGCAATCAATTTCAGGTAGGTTTTTTAAACCTGCATAATACCATTTCTCAGATTTGCTAGAAGCAATACAGTCTGCAATTAGTGGTAAAGCTAAGGCACTTCCCGAGCCTTGACTTCCATTAGCAAAATGGATATTTGGGTATGAAGCTCCAACACGACTAGCCAAAACTATTTCATGATTATAAGCCACATACCAGGCATCAGCAAAATTTTGGGAAGTACCAGTTTTACTTGCCCATTTTGTAGTTACTCCATATCGGTTATACAAAGCTTGCCCAGTTCCATTTTTAGCAGCTTTATGCAAGGCTGCATTAATTTTTAAACTAACTACCTCTTCAAAGACACGAATGGACTTTGATGATTCATGCTCAAAAATAACTTCGCCATCTTGAGTTTCTATTCGTTGTATGCAGTACGGGTTTACTGTATATCCATTATTTGCAAAGGCACTGTAGGCCACCGCCAATTCCAATAGACTTACCGAGTTTGTACCATAAATGGCAGAAGGTTCATCATGGAGCGGTTCAATAAAGCCCAATTGATCCCAATAATATTTTAAACTATCGGAACTTACCTTAAAGAAAAGATGTAAAGTGGGAATATTTTTAGAACGAGCTAATGCTGCAGCTAGGGAGTATTTTCCTCCAATTTCACCATCGTAGTTCTGAGGACTCCAATTTTCATAATCTTGAAGTGTTATTGGGTCATTACTCAGGTAATCGCACAGTTCGCTTCCGGATGAAATTGCAGTGGCATATAAAAATGGTTTGATGGTGGAAGCCATTTGCCTTCGTGCAACTATTTGGTCAAAAGGGTAGTGCCTAAAATTAATGCCACCTACCCAAGCTTTTATGGCTCCTGATTGAGGATTAATTCCAATAATTCCTGCATGTAATTGAGAAAGCACATGTTTTAAACTGTCATTCAAATTAGCCATTTGATAATCCGAAGAATCATTCCAGTTAAAGAGAAATCGTTCTTTTTGAGTGCTGTTTTTTAAATCTAAGTCATTTTGCTTCGCTAACTTATCAACTAGTTTTTGGAGATTTTGAGCATATGGAGATCGTTGATATTGTTTCCGAAGTAAGTCTTGTGCTTTGGCTAAGTTATTTTCAATACTCTCTTTTGCCTTTTTTTGAAGCGCAATATCTAAGCTGGTGTAAATTTTTAGACCATCTTTTTCAATGTCATATTGCTTTCCTTTTCCTTCAAGTTCTTTAAGAATATGAGAAGCTTCACTTTTTACTTTCTTAAGAAAATAGGGAGCATCATTGCTTTTACTCAAATTTAAGTAGCTTAATTTAAGGGGTAAAAGCTTTAATGAGTCATAAGCTGCATCACTTAAATAGTTGTATTTGGTCATTTGGTGAAGCACTACATTTCTGCGGTCGCTTGCATGCTCAGGATAAAGACGGGGATTGTAATATGAATTGGCCTTGAGTAAACCAACTAACACCGCAGATTCTTCTACCTTTAATTGAGAAGTCTTTTTATTAAAGTATCGTTTAGCAGCAGCTTCAATACCGTAAACATTTTCACCAAAAGGTATCGTGTTTAAGTACAGTTCTAAAATGGCTGACTTCTCGTAAACTTTCTCAATTCTTCGAGCTAAAATGATTTCTTTTAGCTTGTTGACAACAATGCTAATCTGTCCATAGCTTTTTCTGCCATAGAGGTTTTTTGCAAGTTGCTGTGTAATTGTACTTCCTCCACCGGCACTTTTAATTCCCATTAAAATGGTTTTAAACATGACTCTGACCATGCTTTTTTGATCTAATCCATCATGTTCGTAAAAGCGAGCATCTTCTGTTGCTATAAGTGCATCAATTAAGCTTTTTGGAAAATCTTCAAACTTAATTTCGGTTCTATTTTGAGCATAAAACTTTCCAATTAATTCATTGTTTTCGCTGAAAACTAAACTTGCTGTTTCATGCTCAATACTTTGAAGTTCTTTTTTGGAGGGAATATGCCCAAAGCCACCTAAATATAAAATGCCAAAGAATGTGGCAATACCGATGATGATGGCTAAGAGAATAAGGGAAGCTATTTTAAGAAACTTGAGCACTGCAGTTGATGATTTAAGGTTGTGTTTGTCAAGATACGTTTACAATTAACTTTTGTTGTTTAATACAAGGAAAAAGCCCGCTACCGCTCTATGAGCTTTGGTAACGGGCTCCAACCAAACCAAACCAAAAATTACTTTTAGTTGTCTATTAATAAGACAATTAAACAGCAGTATTGTTTTTAAGAAATAAAGTATTTGAGAAATAAAAAGAGAAGCTGAAATTTTACTCTTCTTCAATAAGCCATAAAGCCTCTTCAAGCTCACCTTTGGCTTTATTATCTTGTTTTTCAGTTGCCAGTTTAATTCCTGTGCTATATATTTTTTGTGCTTTTGTCAGTTTATCTTGAGCCTCGTAAAGTTGTCCTAATTTATAGTAAGCACCTAAGTAGTTTGGATCATGTTGAATTAAGCCCTCAATGATTTTGATGGCTTCTTTTGGCTTTTCTGCTTTTTCGTACTCCAAGGCAAGTGCATAAGTCAAAAAACTATCCTTTGGATCTGTTTTTAGCATTTTTTTAATCTCATCAACTCTACTCATTGCGCATTGGATTTTTCTTCTATAAAAGTAACAATTGCAGTCAATTCTGAGGGATTAAACCAATTTATTTCAGCATCTTTTTTAAACCATGTAAGCTGACGCTTCGCATATCTTCTGCTATTGACTTTTATTTTCTCAACCGCTTCTTCAAAGGTAAGTTTTCCTTCCAAATAATTGAATAGTTCTCGATATCCTACGGTTTTTAAAGCATTTTGATCCTTATATTTAAGTACCGATTTTACCTCATTTAGCAATCCAGCTTTAATCATTTGGTCAACTCTTTGGTTGATGCGTTCATAAAGTAAACTGCGATCCATTTCCAAGCCAATTTTTATAATCTGAAAGGGTCTTTTTTTACCTTCTCCTTTTCGAATTGAAGAATAGGGTTTGCCGCTAATTAAGCAAACTTCAATGGCTCTTAAAAGCCGCTTACTGTTCTGTAAATCAACTTTATGATAAAAAACAGGGTCTAATTCTAGTAGTTTATTTTGTAGCGCTTTTATTCCTTCTTGCTCAAAAAGCTCATTCAATTGCTTTCGAATAGTTTCATCAGAGCTAGGCATTTGGCTATCAAAACCTTTGGTAACCGCATCAACATACATACCTGAGCCACCACAAAGAATTACTTTTTGATGTTTTTTAAATAAGTGGTTAAGTAAGTCAATTGCTTCATCTTCAAAGTCGCTTGCATTGTAATCCTCTGCAATGGATAGGTTATTGACAAAATGATGTTTGGCTTGTGTTAGTTCTTCTAAGGTTGGCTTGGCTGTTCCAATGCTTAATTCACGAAAAAATTGCCTTGAATCAGCAGAAATGATTTCCGTATTAAAATGTTGTACCAATTTTATGGCAAGTGATGTTTTTCCTATTGCTGTGGGACCAACAACTGAAATGAGCGTATGATTTGAATGATTTTCAATCATAAATATTCTTCATAATCATCTAAGGATTCAAAATCATCTCCAAACAATTCATCATCCTCTTCTTCTTCAAATTCATCTCCTAAAATAGCATTCATTAAAATGCTTTCAGCATCATCACCACATAGCTGTTTCTCATTCTCATTGGGTGATTTACCATGTTTGTGTATCACTTCAATTTCATCGCTTTCTTCTTCAGAAATATGAAAAGCTTCTATCTCAAATTTCCATTCCTTCAAGTAATCGTAGATATAACTCAATGAATCACCTTCTTGAGTAAAAACTTCGCCCACTGTTGCTTCATTCATGAGTTTGGCTTTCGCATCATCTGAAATTTTTTCAAGTGTATATTCGGCTAAAGCTTCCCAATTCTCATCTGTTTTTAAAAATGAAGCCATTTCTCTTCCTTTAAAATCAAAGGCATTTAATATGGCATAGTGTAGTTCTTCAAGGTTTTTTGATTCTGCAACCTTTAAATCTCTAAAGATCAGTTCATCACTTTCTAGAATTACTTTTAAACTAATCTGCTTCATGGTATTTAATCGTTAATTGGAGATAAGCCAAGTTTTGCTCCTACTTTTATCATCAGTGATTTAGCTTGCTCTTTGTTGTTCTCAATTTCCCCATCTAATATCGCTTCTCGAATGGCATTTTTAATGATTCCAACTTCTTTAGAAGGACTGAGGTTGAATGTTTTCATAATCGCTTCTCCTGAAATGGGAGGCTGCCAGTTTCTCAAATGATCTTTTTCTTCAACTTCTTTGAGCTTTTGTTCTACCAATTGAAAGTTTTTCAAGTAGCGTTGAAGCTTTTTCTCATTCTTCGTTGTAATGTCCGCAGAACATAATAACATTAGATCTTCAATATCATCTCCTGCTTCAAACAACAATCTCCTTACGGCTGAATCTGTAACCGTTTCCTTAACTAAAGCAATGGGCCTTAAATGCAATTTGACCAGTTTTTGAACATACTTCATTTTATGGTCTAAAGGCAACTTTAATTGTTTAAAGATTTTAGGCACCATACGAGCCCCTTTATCTTCATGCCCATGAAAGGTCCAACCTTGTTTTTTATCGAATCGCTTGGTAGCTGGTTTAGCAATATCATGCAATATGGCAGACCATCGCAACCATAGATCATTGGTGTTTTCAGAAAGATTGTCTAAAACCTGTAACGTGTGATAAAAATTGTCTTTATGACCTTTTCCATTTCTAAAATCCACCCCATGTAAGTTTACCATGTCAGGAAAAATGAGATGCAACAAACCACTATCGAATAAAATTTTAAAACCAATAGACGGTTTTTCTGAAAGGATAATTTTATTCAATTCTGCACTTATGCGTTCTTGGGAAACGATTTTTATTCTATCTTTTTCTTTTTTAATGGCTTCAAATGCAGTCGGGTGAAGGACAAAATTTAATTGAGTAGCAAACCTAACTGCTCGCATCATTCGCAAAGGGTCATCAGAAAAAGTAATGCTTGGCTCAAGAGGAGTTTTAATGGTTTTAGACTGCAAGTCTGCACGACCATTAAAAGGGTCAATTAATTCTCCAAAATGAGATTCATTCAAGCGAATGGCCATGGCATTTATGGTAAAATCCCTGCGATTTTGATCGTCTTCTAAATTGCCATTTTCAACAATTGGTTTTCTAGAATTTCGTTGGTAAGACTCTTTGCGAGCGCCTACAAATTCAATTTCCCAATCTTGGTGTTTAATCATGGCGGTACCAAAGTTTTTAAATACTTGAACTTGGCCCTTAATATTTAGAACTTTTGCCACTTGTTTCGCTAATTCGATGCCACTACCAATGGCAACCACATCAATGTCTTTTCCGCCTCTATTTAGAAAAATATCGCGAACGTAGCCACCAACCACGTAGGTTTCTAAACCGATTTGGTCGGCTGCTTTAGAAATGGCTTTAAATATGGGATGTTGAAGATGTTCCTTCAAAAGTGAAATTTTTAGCAAAGGTAAGGCTTCGCGCTTATTTTCTGAGAATTTTAACCTCTCCATTCTGCGCAATTCGAATAATTTTTGAGGGCTTGCCACTCATTTCTATATCAGAACTGTAAGGGAAAGTAAAGTCAACTTGATTGCTAATGGCTTTGTCGATAAGCTGAAACTCTAAAGGGCTTGGTTCTCCAGATAGGTTTGGAGAGGTTGAAACAATGGGTTTTCCGAATTTCTGTAGGATTTGATTAATTGCGCCTTTTTTAACCATTCTAACCCCAAGGCTTCCATCTGCATTTAAAACATTAGGGGCAACAAAACGACCTTCATCCATAACAATGGTTAAAGGACTGTCACTCAAATCCACCATATCCCAAACTACACCGGGAATGTCTTTAAAACATTGGTTCATCATCCGGTCGCTGTTGATTAAAACAATGAAGCTTTTTCCTTCATCCCTTCCTTTGATTTGCTTTATTTTTTCAACAGCTTTTTCATTGCTTGCATCGCAACTTAAACCATAAATGGTATCGGTTGGTGAAAGAATGACATCACCATTTTTCAAATGTTCAACTGCCTTTGTTATCGCTTCATTTTGATTCATTTTGCAAAAGTAAGCAAGGAAATATTCAAGGCATGGTTTTGGTTATTATAAAGTCAGACTTAAGTTTGTATGGTGCGGAATTATCTATTTCATTTATTCATTCATCTTTTTGTGTTTACAGCAATTGGTATTGCTCAAGAAAATGCAAAAAATGATAGCACGTCTACCGTTAAAACAACTGTATTTAATGGAGATACCATTCCTTTGTTTGATTTAAAATTGGTTCCTATTTACGGTCCAGTGGAATTTAAAAGCGAACGTGAAGAACGGAAATACGGAAGGTTAAAAAGATATGTGGTAAAAGTTTATCCGTATGCAGAAGTAGCCGGTGAAATGCTTCGATACTTTGATGATACTTTAAGGTCGTTTAAAACAGAATATGCTAGAAAGCGATATTTAAAGAAGGTTGAAAACCAATTGAAAGAGGAATTTGAAGGAGAACTGAAGAAGTTAACCATTAAGCAAGGAATCATATTGGTGAAACTCATAGACCGTGAAACTGGAAATACTTCCTATGAGTTGATTAAGCAATTGCGTGGCTCTTTTTCAGCTTTCTTATGGCAGTCATTAGCGCGATTATTTGGTTCAAACTTAAAATTGGAGTATGACCCACAAGGCGATGATTGGATGATTGAAGATATTGTACTTCGGATTGAAAGTGGACAAATACCTTATGAAAAGAGAGAAAGGAAGATGTGAGTTAAGTTTTGCTTAAAGGATGCAAATAATAAAGCCTCACTTTTGTGAGGCTTTTTCTATTTAGTTACGCTAATGATTACTTGAATGAATCAGCAACAATTAAATCTTTGGTACCATGACCGTATGAATAAAATCCTTCTCCAGATTTAACGCCTAATTTTTTGGCAGTCACCATATTTACCAACAATGGACACGGTGCATACTTCGGATTTCCAAAACCTTCGTGTAATACGTTTAAGATAGATAAGCAAACATCTAATCCGATAAAGTCAGCCAATTGCAAAGGTCCCATTGGATGAGCCATACCTAATTTCATAACCGTGTCTATTTCTTCAACACCAGCAACACCTTCAAACAAAGTGTAGATTGCTTCATTAATCATCGGCATTAAGATTCTGTTTGCCACAAAACCTGGGTAATCATTTACTTCTACAGGAACTTTGTTCAACTTTTTAGAAGCTTCCATAATGGTATTCGTCACTTCATCAGAAGTGGCATAACCTCTAATAATTTCAACCAGTTTCATTACCGGAACCGGATTCATAAAGTGCATACCAATTACCTTATCTGGTCTATTGGTAACTGAACCAATTTTAGTAATAGAAATTGATGATGTATTTGAAGCAAGAATCACATGCTCCGGGCATATTTTATCAAGGTTTTCAAAAATCTTTAGCTTAATGTCAATGTTTTCGGTAGCTGCTTCAACCACTAAATCAACTCCATCAACCCCTTTTTCCATTTCGGTAAAAGTGTTTAGATTATTTAAGGTGTTGTTTTTGTCCTCTTCTGAGATTTTCTCGCGGCTCACCATTCGATCTAAGTTCTTTTCGATGGTTTTAACTGCTTTATCTAAAGCATCTTGAGAGATATCGATTAAGG
Organism: uncultured Flavobacteriales bacterium; assembly: GCA_964001305.1. GTDB lineage: Bacteria > Bacteroidota > Bacteroidia > Flavobacteriales_E > Vicingaceae > CAJXMH01. The sequence goes on along the minus strand of CAXFAI010000020.1, from coordinate 23,378 downwards.
AAACAGCATAACCAAATTGAGCAAAAGTATGGGCAATTCCATTTCCCATGGTACCTGCTCCAATAACAGCAACTTTATTCATTTGAAATTTCTTTTAAATTAGGATTGCAAAAATAAAGATAGGGGGTAGGCTTACAAAACTTATTTTCCGCTTCCGCGAAGAACAATTAATACGGTGTATATCAAAATCTTAAAATCAACCAAAAGTGACATGTTCTCAATGTAAATAATGTCAAACTTTAAACGTTCAACCATTTGATCTACGTTTTCAGCATATCCATACTTAACTTGTCCCCATGAGGTAATGCCAGGTCTCACTTTTAGTAAGTGATTGTAATGCGATGCTTTCTCTACAATTTTGTCAATAAAAAATTGTCTTTCTGGACGAGGTCCAACCAAAGACATGTCACCAATTAATACGTTATAGAATTGGGGGATTTCATCCAAACGGGTTTTACGCATAAAGCGACCAAACTTGGTAATCCTTGGATCATGGTCGCTAGACAAAGCAGGACCATGTTGCTCTGCGTTCGTATACATGGAGCGAAACTTATGAATCATAAATGGTTTGCCATGAATACCTATTCGCTCTTGTGAAAAAATGATAGGACCTTGAGAAGTGAATTTGACTATAAGTCCAACAATAATAAATACAGGACTAAAAACAATTAGCACAAAAAGTGCAGAAAGAATATCGATAGTTCTTTTAACCGTTTGCTGCCATGCGGGCATTATTTCTCGGTTGATGATAATCAATGGTGCACCAAAAATAGAACTCATTCTAACTGAACCAGAAAGAATATCATACATGTCCGGAATTACCTTAATCAGAACATCTAAGCCTTCCAATTCACTAATGATAGCCTCCAAGCTCTCATGCTCCGAAGATTCAATGGCTATAATGGCTTCTTCAACTTTGTTCTCATCTACAATTTTGCGGAGTTCTTTAGTATTTCCTAAAAAAGGCAAATGGTTTTCTACCAAGTAATCCTTTTGCTTGTTTACCCGAACAAAGCCAACAAATTTATTTCCATAGGATTTTTGCTCTCCTTCCATTTCTAAGAATAAATCCACGGCCTTTTGGCTAGAACCTATGATAATGGTATTGAAACCAATTTTTCGATTTTGAACTTTATAAACTGTACGGCTAGTCAGTATAAACCGAAATGTATAGGTAAGAATAAAGTGAAAAAAGAGGATGTATAAAAAGGATAAATAATAATCCTTATAGGTATCAATTTCATCATCGAGAATAAAAACGAAAAAAAGCAGTAAACAACCCAAGACAGAAGTAGTGAGGGTTTGCACAAACTCTTTTAATCTAGATTTGCGATAAACTTTTTGGTAAAAGCCCGACGAAGCGTATAGGATAATCCAAGCTATGGGGATGAGAATTAGCGCAATGAAGAAATTCTCGTTAAACTCAACCGGAATCTCATAGCCAAATTTAGATGGTTCTAGATAAATTTTTCGAAATCGATAAAATAAAGTCCATGCAATAGCAGCTGCAATGAAATCTAGAAAGATATACTTAAACCGTTGTAAAGCGCTATTCATTAAAAATGGATCAGTTTTACATTATCTAAATACAACCAACCTTCTTCACCAAGTGGTTTTGAAAAACCGATAGCTATGTTAAAATTGTAAGCGGCAAAAAGGGTAGAAAAAACAGGCCCGAACTCTACATAAACTTTGTTCCAAGTGCTTCTTGGTTTGAAGTTGATTACAGGATACTGAGCGCTTTGATCATTGGCATAAATACTTATGGTTATGTCGTGTGAACAATAATAATTCATTTCTAAATAAACCGCAGATCCATTGGTTGGAATTGCTGAAAATGTTGGAGTATAGGCTTCAAACAAATCCATACTTGCATCTAAATAGGCAACGCCAGAAGCATTTCCTTCAAAAACAAAATTTGGTTGGGTTGTTCTTACTAAAGTCGTATCGCTATTTGAACGATAGTTAAAATTGATTCCGCTTTCAAAATCTTCTCCACTCCATGGTGAATCATAAATGGCATTATCGGTATACTCAACCACAGGAGTAATCTCAAGTTTTTGTTCAGGAAGTAAAGTAGTATCTAAAACATACAATTCGTAGAAAGGATAAATTCTACGGTCAGTGGATAAGCCATTTTCAAAAATTCCTCCTCCAATTTGTAATTTCACATTGCCAGTATTTTGAATTGGAATTGTAGCAGGCAGTTCAAAAGCACCTAATAATCGACTTCCCTCATACACCCAGGCATCTTTAATATTATCACTTGTTGAGCCTTGTGAAGGGTCAGTGCTTTTCACCACAATATCGTTGATGGTAATAAAAGCAGGAACTGGTGCGGCTAAATCATCATCTTCACAAGCGAATAGAGAAGAAATCAGCAACAGAAAAAATAACTGTAAAGATTTGGTCATAGGTTGAAATTTGCACAACTCGATTGTGCAACGCTTAAATGGATAGCATTATTGTATTAAAGAGCGATATTTTCTTTGGTTAAATCCAATTTCTCAATAATTCGATGTGCAACATCCAAAGCATTAAATCCATCGTGAATAGTTACCAATGGGGTTTTACCTTGATTAATTGCGTCGGCAAAAGTACTCAGTTCATCTAAAATAGCATTATTGTTTTCTACCTCCGGTTTTTCAAAGTAAATCTGCTTATGTCCTTTGCCTTCACCTAAGTCAATAGTAACCGATAAAGGGTCAATTTCACCTTCAACATGAGAGAGTCTAACTACTTCTGATTGTTTTTCTAAGAAATCGATAGAAAGGTATGCGTCTTTCTGAAAAATGCGAGTCTTGCGCATATTTTTAAGCGAAATACGACTTGCGGTTAAATTGGCAACACAACCATTGTCAAATTCAATTCGAGCATTGGCAATATCTGGATTGTCGCTTACCACAGCAACTCCGCTTGCACTAATTCGTCGAACATTGCTTTTTACAATACTAAGAACAATGTCTAAATCGTGAATCATTAAGTCTAGTACGACAGATACATCGGTTCCTCTTGGGTTAAACTGAGCAAGTCGGTGAGTCTCTATAAACATGGGGTGTTTAATAAACTCTTTGGTAGCAGTAAAAGCAGGGTTGAATCGCTCAACATGGCCAACTTGTACCTGTACATTGGCTTCTTCTGCTAAATTGATCAACTTTCTAGCTTCTTCAACTGTATTGGTAATTGGCTTTTCAATAAAAATGTGCTTCGACTTTTTAATGGCTTGAACTGCGCAATCGTAATGAGAAAGAGTAGGGGTTACAATATCAATTACATCAACTGCATCTACTAATGCTTCAATACTTTCATACGCAGGAATTTGATATTCTTCAGATGCTTTTTGAGCAGCTTCGGGGTTTGCATCGTAAAAACCAACCAACTCATAGGCTTCTATTTGCTTTAATAGCTTTATGTGGATTTTACCTAAATGACCTGCGCCAAGTACACCAATTTTTAACATCTGCTCTTTTTTTACAAAAGTAAAGTAAACTTTAAGTGATTAAGCTTGCTCAAGTCCTTGCTTTGTTAACATTAACTTGGGGAAAACCACCCATTGTGAATAGACAAAATTTGATGGATTCTGATTTGATTTGCAATGTGATTAATGATACGTATAGACATAAGGGGTTAAGAAAAAAACTCGTTGAACTTTTAGCTTCAAAAGGAATAAGTGATGAAGCGGTATTGCATGCTATTGATGCTATTCCAAGGCATTTATTTATGGATAATGCCTTTGTCAATTTTGCTTATAAAGACCAAGCATTTCCAATAGGCGCAGATCAAACCATTTCGCAGCCTTACACCGTAGCCTTTCAATCACAGTTGTTGGAGTTGAAGGGAGGGGAGAAGGTTTTGGAAATTGGTACAGGTAGTGGATACCAATCCTGTGTTTTATTAGAGCTAGGAGCCAAAGTCTTTAGTATTGAAAGACACCGTTCGCTTCATTTAAGATCCAAAAGACAATTGAATTCATTAGGCTATTTTCCCAAGTTGTTTTTTGGGGATGGCTTTAAAGGACTACCTACTTTTGCCCCTTTTGACCGGGTGATTATTACAGCTGCTGCCCCACATATTCCACAAGATTTAAAAGATCAATTAAAGGTTGGTGGCTTTATGGTTATTCCATTAGGTGAAGGTAAAAATCAACAAATGCAACGTTTGACAAAAATTTCAGATACGGAATTTCAAACTGAAGTCTACGGTGATTTTAGTTTTGTACCGATGTTGCAAGATAAATCTTTTAATAGTTAAGCAATAACTTACCTAAATTGAGGTTATTTGCTCAACCAATAACAATCAATATGAAAAAATACGGCCTCATTTTAATATTTAGTGTTTTTACCGCTTTTGGTTTAAATGCTCAAGAAACAGAAAGCAATGAATCTTACACGCCTAAAGCTGGTAGCTTCGGTTTAAGCTTAGTGGTAAATGGTTTAATTGATAATATTCAATTTGAGCCACAGAAAAATGTCGGTGGACTACCATTATTCCTTGGGCGATACTACATTAAAGATGATTTAGTGTTGAGAGGAGGGTTTGGATTGCAGTTGAATTCACGCACAAGAAGTACCGCCGATAGTGTAGGAAATACCTTGGTAGAAGTGGATTCTTCTAGTAGTAACTATATAATTAGTATTAGTGGAGGAATTGAAAAGCATTTGAAAGCAACAAAACGTTTAGATCCTTATTTATATTCTCAACTTGAATTATCATTTATCGGAAAGTTTAAAGAAGATATTGAAGAAAGAGAAATTAGTAATGCAGGTACAGCGAAAGTAGAGCGAAATATAAAAGCCGATGGCGGCTTTGGTTTAGGAATTGTAGGTGGGTTTGGCTTTAATTATTTTATTGCAAGAAACTTTAGTATTGGTTCAGAATTAGGCTTGGCTATTCAATATGCAAATGTGGGCGGAACCATTTCCGATAATCAAATTACAACTCCTGTAAATGGTAGTTCAAGTTCTGTTTTTACGAAAAGAGAAAGTCAGTTAAGTGTGGTTGAGATTGATATGATGCCAGAAGCGCTCATTCATTTATCATTCTTCTTTTAAGAGCAACTTACATAATTGAATGCTCCATAAAAAATTAGCAACCAAATAATACCTTTAAGTAAGAAAAATAGGAATCCAACGATTCCTATTTTTTTTAACCATATAAAGAGTTTGTTTTCGGATTGCTTCTCTTCTTTCATATCTTTCTTTTTGCATTCATAACTTTAGGTTTATCAATTCCTAAAAGTTTCTCAAACAATTGTACGGTAGCTTTTGCGTCATTGTCGGCTCTGTGATGTCCTTCAAGCGGTATATTTAAACTTTTGCATAGTTTACCTAAGTTATAAGAATCCATACCTGGTATTAACTCTCGACTTAATTGCAATGTACAAAGCCTTTCTCTTTGAAAAGAAAATTGATGATTTTCGAATTCGGCTTTCAAAAAGCTATAATCCACTTTTACATTATGTGCAACTAAAACACAAGATTTAGTAATGGATTCAATTTCTGCAAGTACATGTTCAAAAGTCGGTGCTTGCTTGGCCATGTCATTGTTTATGCCTGTTAACCGCTGTACGTAAGGTGGTATACTACGTTCGGGATTTACTAGAGAGCTATAGTGATCAATTACTTTTTTGCCATCATGCTTATAAATGGCAATTTCAGTAATTTTTCCAATTTTGGCGTTACCTCCTGTAGCTTCTATGTCTAAAATAGCGAACAAATCGACGCAAAAATACTCATAGGAATTGGGCAGGTTTGAATCCACAAATATTAAATCTTACCTTTCGCACTAAATCATAACAACTATGCCTAATCGAAGAGATATTAAGAAGGAAATAAAAAGTGCGACCAATTTGTTAATTGAAGATGCCTTTATGGAATCTATGGAAGGAGATGCAAAGGAAGCTGCTAAAATGGATCAACTGATTGATGAGTTAATCGATGAACGATATGCTATAATTAATCAAGTTTCAGCTTATCCTAAAAAAGAAAGCCGTTCAAAAATAAAAAAACATTTTAGTGGAATACGAGAAGATTTAGAAAAACTTGTGGATAGCTATACCAAGAAAATTGGAAGAGTAGGCTAATGAAGAGCATATTTGCTCGCCTAGGACCCGGTTTACTTTACGCAGGTGCGGCTGTTGGGGTATCACATTTAGTTCAATCTACAAGAGCGGGAGCAGCTTATGGCTTTTGGATGATTCTTGTAGTTATATTGGCCAATGTTTTAAAGTATCCATTTTTCAAAGCAGGCCCGCTTTATGCAGCCAAAAGCGGACAATCTTTATTAAGTGCTTTTTCCAAACAAGGAAAAGGGGCGATGACACTCTTTTACATCGTGTCTTTGGGTAGCATGTTTACTGTGCAAGCGGTTGTAACCTTAATATGTGCAAGCGTTCTTGCTTCAATATTTCAACTCAGTTTTCCGCTTTGGCAAATTTCCTCAGCCATTTTATTTCTATGTGGCTTCATTTTACTTTTAGGTCATTTTAAGTGGTTGAATCAAGTCATGAAATGGGTTATTTTATTACTTACGATAACCTCTATTGTTACTTTGGTTGCTGCTTTTAGCATCGTATCCCCTTCGGAAGTTCAAGGGAATACTTTTTCATTTCTAAATCAAGTTGATATTTTCTTTTTAATTGCTTTGGTGGGCTGGATGCCTGCACCTTTAGATATTTCAATTTGGCACTCAGAATGGACTTTGGCAGATAAAAAGGAACAAAAACAACAACTAAGAGCAATCAATTTTGATTTTCAAATTGGTTATTGGGGTACTACATTTTTAGCAGCGGCTTTTGTTTGTCTTGGGGCTTTGCTTTTAAGAGGTTATGGTGAAGATTTGCCGGCTTCAGGAGCAGCATTTGCTTCCGAAATTATAAACATGTATACAGCCACCATTGGCAATTGGTCGTTTGCGTTTATTGCCCTTGCAGCATTTACCACCATGTTTAGTACAACACTTACTGTGTTAGATGCTTATCCTAGAGTTTTAAGTAAGGCCATTAAATTGTCATTTCCCAAATTTCAGTTTTTAGCCAATTATCATTTATGGTTACTATTGACGATTATAGGAGCTTTATTTGTGCTGATTTTTCAATTGAAAAACATGAAACAATTGGTGGATTTAGCCACTAGTATTTCTTTTTTAACAGCTCCCATATTAGCAAGCATGATTTACTATGCCGTGAATAAATTAGATGTTGAAATCCTTGGTAAAGGGGAAAAAACGATTGCTAGAGTGGGAATACTTTTTCTATACTGTTTTAGTTTATACTATCTCTATATCAAACTGATCAATTAATGAAAACCAAGTTTAGCTTAAAGTCCAGATTGTATAGTTTCAAGCATGCTTTTGCAGGTTTGAGAATCGTGATAAAAGATGAGCATAATGCTAGAGTACATTTTGTTGCTACAGGATTTGCTATTCTTTTAGGATTTGCCCTTGAACTGGAAAAAATGGAATGGATTGCTTTATTGATTTGCATTGCTTTGGTTTGGATTACGGAGTTACTTAATACGGCCATTGAAAATGCTTGTGACTTGATTTCTTTAGATTATAACCCCTTAATAAAAAAAGTTAAAGATGTATCAGCTGCAGCCGTATTCGTGGCTTCCTGTTTAGCTTTGATAACTGGTATAATTTTGTTCTTACCAGATTTATTACAATTGATTGTTTAAACCATGAATTCAAAAACTTATCCAGTTTATTATCAATCTTATATTGATAAAATTCCAGAAAATGCAGACCCTTTCGAACTACTTGATTATTCCTTAAAAGAGCTATTTAAAAGTTTAGTGATGGTAAGTGAAGACCAATCTTCGGTTGGTTATGAAGAAGGCAAATGGAGTATTAAAGACCTAGTTCAGCATTTAATTGACACCGAGCGAATTTTTTGCTTTCGAGCTTTGGCATTTGCTAGGGCAGATGAAAATGAGATACATGGTTATGACCACGATGCTTATGTAGTAAAAGCTAATGCCAACCATAGAACACTAAAAGATTTATTGGAGGAATTAAAACGCTTGCGACAAAGTACTAAGGATTTATTTGCTTCTTTTTCAGATGAAATGATGAATAGAAAAGGAGTAGCCAATGGTCAAGAGTTGACCGTAGAGCAGATATTATACATAATCATTGGTCATGAAATGCACCATTTAAAAATAATTGACACCAAATATTTGTAAAATGATAAGCTGGGAAGATTTTGAAAAGGTAGATATACGAACAGGTACAATTCTTGAAGTGACTGAATTCCCTAAAGCGAGAAAAGCTGCATGGCAACTACAGATTGATTTTGGGGAATTAGGAATAAAAAAATCATCTGCACAAATTGTTCATCATTATGCAAAAGAAGACCTAATTGGAAAGCAAATTATTGCTGTGGTGAACTTTCCACCTAAGCAAATTGCCAACTTTTTTTCAGAGTGTTTGATCTTGGGCGTGTCTGATGCAAATGGTAATATTGTGTTACTAGAGACAGAAAGGGCTGTGCCAAACGGTCATGAAATTAGCTAATAAATAAGAAATGAAGATATATCCAATCCCTACAGGTAATTTTAAGTTAGACGGCGGAGCCATGTTTGGTGTAGTTCCAAAATCATTGTGGCAAAGAACCAACCCGGCAGATAGTAATAATATGTGTTCTTGGGCTTTACGATGCATGCTCATTGAAAAAGGTGACCGTTTGATGCTCATTGACAATGGGATGGGGGATAAGCAATCGGAAAAGTTTTTCGGATTTTATTACTTGCATGGGGATGATTCTTTGGAAAATTCACTGCGAATCAACGGTTTCCATCCTGATGATATAACCGACGTCTTTTTAACTCATTTACACTTTGACCACTGTGGTGGTGGAATTAAATGGAATAAGGATAGAACAGGCTATGAGCCCACTTTTAAAAATGCTAATTATTGGACTAATAGAAGACATTGGAAATGGGCTACTGAACCTAACCCTAGAGAAAAGGCTTCCTTTTTGAAAGAAAATATTTTGCCTATGCAAGAATTTGGGCAACTGAAATTTGTGGATGATGAGGCCGAGCAGTTCGATTGGTTTGAGATTTTTTACGCTGATGGTCATACCGATGCTCAAATGATTCCCATTTTGGATTATCAAGGAATAAAATTAGCTTTTACGGCTGACCTACTACCTTCAGCAGGTCATATTCCAATGCCTTACGTAATGGGATATGATACAAGACCTTTATTAACTATGGAAGACCGTAAGCGGTTTTATAAACGTGCGATTGACGAAAGTCTATTCTTGTTTTTAGAACATGATGCTCAAAATGAAATCATCACGTTAAAGGATACCGAAAAGGGAGCAAGACTTGGAGAAAGTCTTAAGTTTTATGATGTCTTTGAGAAGTAGAAAATAGATTTAAATTTCCCCAACCAAAGACTTTTTAATCCAGCCTTCATTGCCGTTGGGTAAACTCACATTATACCATTCTCCTTTTTCATCTTTTACTTTCACTTTAGTGCCTTCGTGCAAAACAAAAAGGGTAGAACTCCCCGGAGATGGTGAACTGATAATATTTACTGTAGGTTCAATAATGATGGCAAAATTGAGTTTGTTCAAATAGTTATTTTGTTGCATAGCCATAAACCAACTAAACAGTGCTAAAATCAAGCTAATGATAGAAGCAAAGAAGCCTGTTTTACGTATGCTGATAGTAGATAAAAACCAATACAAACTGATTCCTGCTAAGGCTATGAAAAAGAAGAAAAGCGCAATTTTTGACCACAGGTCTGCGCTAAATAAATTAAAAATACTCTTCCACCATCGATAAATAAATAGTTCAGGAATAGCCTCAATCCGATCTACTGTTTTTTCATTGGCAATAGCAAGATTGTATGCCGCATCGGTATTTGATGGATTAATTTTTAAGGCCTTCTCATAATGTAAAATGGCTTTTGCCAAGTGATTACTTTTGAAATAGGCATTGGCTAAATTGTAATGTAAATCATCAGAAAAGTAGGCATTGTCAATAAGACCTTCATATACCACAATTGCTGAGTCATAATTTTGCTTTTCATAGTAGGCATTGCCACGATTAAATTCATTAAGGGCAGTAGAACCCATAACTGAAGAACTTAACACAATCCACAGAAAAGATAAAAAGACTAGTCTCATGCGTTTCTATTTTCAGTTTTTTGAATCAAATTAATAGCGTCTTCATAAAGCTTAGCAGGAGCAATGGCAGCCGATGGAGCAAATCGTGCCATTTCTGCGGCTTCTAAACTACCTTTTAGCTCTTCTGCTAATTCAGGAAGTCCATCTTGAGCTAAAGTCTCTACAATTTTTTCTTGCGATAAATCGGCTCGATTTATATTATACTTATCTGCATAGTAACCAAATAGTGCTTCGGAGACCTCCTCATAGAATAGCGCATTTTCTTGAGCATCTAAGTGTTTCTTCGCTTTTGTCAAACGCTTTTTAGCAAGCTTATTAGCCTTTGATTTTCTTAAACCAACTTGATCACCTTGCTTAGCTTTTTGTTTTTTAGCGATTATACTTAGCGCAATTGCCAACAAGAGAATAAAAACTAAGATTAGATAAAATGATGTAGATCCGTAAAAACGTTCATCAATATTAATCAGGCTTAGGTTATTCAGGTGGATGTAGTGGATGTCCGTTTTTAAAAGTTCCACATCTTCTTTTCGCTGACCTTGATATACCACATTTTCTTCATCGGTTCCTCTAGCTACCTCAAACGCTAAAGCTTCCGTAGAAATGGTTTTGTAGCTTTGGCTAGCTAAATCAAAATAGCTAAATGTAAATGGTTCAAGTTCGTAGTTTCCTGCATGCCTTGGAATTACCAAATACTTAAATTCCTTTTTTCCGCTTGATCCATTATAGCCTGTTTTATAGCGGTTTTCTGTTTCTGGGTCGTAAACTTCAAAATCAGGAGGGAAGTTGAGCTGAGGTGCAGCAACTAATGGCAAGTTACCAGTTCCTTCAATTGTTAGCTTTACATCAATGGCTTCGTTTGATTTTAAACTGGTTTTATTCGCTTCTAAAACTGCATTGAACTTTCCAACAGCTCCCGAAAAGTCAGCTGGTTTATTTTTTAAAGGAAGTGCTTTTACTTTTATATTAATGGGTTTGCTCGAAGCTATAACTTCTTTTCTTTCGTATGAGCCAAACATTTGCTCGTACATATTTCTAGCACGCTTACGTTGCACAGTGGCTAAAAATTTAAGTGAAAGGGGATCAATCACCAAGTCTCCTGAACGTTGGGGATAGAGTACATTTTGCTGTATTTCAGCTACATTAAAAATTTGTCCGTTAAATTGTTCTTGTTTAAATTGAATGTCATCCTTAAAAATGGAACGTAATTCTTGATGCCAAAAGCCAGTTAAACTGGGCATGCTTTCCATTTGCGGATTGCTCAACCTTAATTGAGTGTATAGTTTATATGTAACGGTTATTTTTTCACCCACATAAGCACTGTTCTTATCAGCTACAGCACGAATAAATACATATTGAGAAAGTTCATCTCCACTCTCTTTACGTTCTCTTTGCCTTTGATTTTGCGCGCTCGCTCCATTTTTCGAAGATTTAACTACTTCAATTTGAAGTGGTTTGGTTTTGTAGGTTTCCCCATTCACTTCAATACTTGCTGAACCAATGGTGAATTTTCCAGTTTGTTCAGCTACCAGAATATAACTGTAAGACATATTCTGACTAACACTACCATTTATTATTCGTGTACTGGAAGCAGGATTAGGACCTGATAAGATTCTTAGGTTTTCAAAAGTAGGAGGTCTAAAATTTCCACCTTGGTTATTTAGGGAAAAGGTAATCTGGAAGCGTTGTCCAACTTCAACCATATTATGGCTAAGACTTGCTTCAAAGTTTACAGCTCCCGCCCAACACCAGGCCGAACTCAAAGAAATCAATATGCCTAAAATCCACTTTTTCATTACCAATCTTTCTCAATATTGATTTCAACTGCCTTTCCTTTCTTCTTTTTCAGCTTTTCTTGAACTTCTTTTTCTTTCTCATTCAAGGCTTCTAATATACGTTCAGCGTCTTCTCGAGAAACTTGTTGTTCTTGAGGTTGTTGCTGCTGCTCTTGCTCTTCTTGTTCCTCTTGTTGTTGTTCCTGCTGTTCCTGCTGTTCTTGTTGTTGTTCTTCTTGATTTTCTTCTTGCTCCTCTTGATCCTGCTCTTGTTCGTTTTTCTCCTCTTGTTCTTCTTGGTTTTCCTCTTGATCCTGATTTTGTTGGTCTTGTTGTTGCTGCTCCTGCTCTTGTTGCTCTTTTAATAGTTTTTGGGCGTAAGCTAAATTATAACGGCTGTCTTCATCCTTAGGGTTGTTGACTAATGCACTTTTATAGGCTTCTATGCTCTCTTTCAATTTTTGATTTTTCAGCAAAGCATTGCCCAAATTATGGTAAGCTTTTGCTTTGGTATCTTCATCCTCAGCTTGAGTTGCTGCTGCTGCATAGTATTTCGCAGATTCTTCATATTTACCTTGTCTGTATAATGCATCTCCAAGGTTGTAAGCAGATTCTGTTGTATTTGGGTCTTTCGCTAAACTTTTTCGATAGAGTTCTTCCGCAGCTACAAAATCATTCTCATGATACTTTTCATTTCCTGCTCTTACCTCATACAAAGGGGATTGCGCCCAAGATTGAAGCACACAAATGAAGAAAAATAGGCTGATTGAGATACTTTTTTTCATCATGACTCAAACAGTTTTATTCGTTCATTGAATTTGGATTTCTTTTCACTGATAAGTAGGGAAAGAAGTAAAAAGAAGAATGAAGCACCAATAAAAAATTGGAATCGATCTTCGTAATCAGTGTAAACCGTTGTTTCAAATTCTGATTTTTCTAATCCACTCAAATCAGTTAGAATACTTTCAAAACCGGCAGAAGCATTGGTTGCGCGAACATACAAACCATCGCCTGCTCCGGCAATTTCTCGAAGCATGTCTTCATTTAAGCTACTTACTACGGTATTACCTTCTTGGTCTTGTCTAAAGCCAATTTGTTTTCCTCTTCGAATTATTGGAATAGGCGCTCCCATGGGGGTTCCCATTCCTACCGTGTATACTTTTATGCCTTTTTCTCGAGCTTCCTCAGCCGCAGTAATGGCGTCATCCTCGTGGTTTTCTCCATCAGTAACTACAATAAGTGCTTTTTGTCCACCATGCTCAAAGTCAAAGCTTTCATTAGCAAGTTCAATAGCTGCACCAATCGCAGTCCCTTGTGTAGGAACGATATCTGTGTCTATGGTGTTTAAGAAAAGTTTTGCCGCTGCATAATCCGTAGTGACAGGCAATTGAGTATAAGCCTGACCAGCAAATACGATAATTCCTAAACGATCACTTTTCAATTCTTGCAACAACTGAAGCATGGCTCTTTTTGCTCTTTCTAATCGGTTAGGAGAGAGGTCTTCAGCCTTCATACTATTTGAAACATCTAAGGCAATGATTAAATCAATCCCTTCGCGTTTTACCTCTTCCATCTTAGTGCCAATTTGCGGATTAGCTAAACCGATAACTAAGAAAATATAAGCCACTAAAAAGAAACTAAACTTCAAACCAAATTTAAAGTTGGAGTGAGAAGGCAATAATTGTTCAAACAAATCATGTTCTGCAAATCGTTCTCTAGCTTGCTTTCGCCAACGCTTAATAGCCCAAAATGCCATTAAAAAAAGCGGTACCAAGGCAAGACCCCATAAAACCCATGTATGTTCTACTCTAAACATTAATTGATACTTCTATAAATGGTATTTCGTAAACTAAAATCAATCACTAATAAGAGGACAGAAGCCAATGCAAAGGGAAAGAATTCTTCCTTTTTTCTGCGATATTCTGTTACTTCTATTTTCGATTTTTCCAATTGGTCAATTTCTTCGTAAATGGCTGTTAGTGAGCGTGTATTAGTTGCTCTAAAATATTTTCCACCAGTAAGTTTCGCGATTTCCTTCATGGTGTTTTCATCAATTTTAACCTCTACGTTTTGGTAAGCAATGGTGCCAAATCCGGTTTTAAAGGGAAAAGGTGCTTTGCCATTGGTTCCTAAACCAACGGTATAAACACGAACACCAAATTCTCTGGCAATTTCGGCAGCAGTTAAAGGTGGAATTGAACCTGCATTGTTAAATCCATCTGTCAGTAAAATGACAACTCGACTTTTCGCATCACTTTCTCTCAAGCGATTTACTGCTGTAGCCAAACCCATACCAATGGCAGTTCCATCTTCAATTAGACCGTTTTTCACATCCTTAAATAAGTTTTTCAAAACGGCATGATCTGTGGTTAAAGGCGACTGTGTAAAGCTTTCTCCACTAAAAGTGACTAATCCAATGCGGTCGTTCGGTCGTTCACTGATAAAGTCAATGGCCACATTTTTAGAAGCTTCTAAACGATTTGGTTTTAAATCTTCGGCCAACATACTTCCTGAGATATCCATAGAAATGACAATATCAATACCTTCAGTGGTCACTTCTTGTGAGCTTAAGGTAGATTGTGGACGTGCAAGTGCCACAATCATAGCGCTTAAGGCAAGTAAAGCTAAAGCAAAGGGGAGATGTCGTCCCCACATTTTTATGTCTGAAGAATTAGAGGGTAAAAACTGAAATGAGGAAAGCCTTAAGGCAACTTGCTGCTTTCGCAAACGCAAAATGTAAGCTAGCACTAAAATGGGAATAAGCGCAAACAGCATAAACAATTCCGGATTGGCAAACTGTATGTCATTCCACCATTTAATCATGCTTGTACCTCCGTTTTTTGATTCAATTCCTCTGATTCTTGTTCATTTTCTTTGACTGCTGTAGCTTCAATAAAACCATAGGCCAATTGTAAACTAGTCTCATTTTCACTAGCCAATGGGGTTTGTTTCGCAAACTTGGCCATATCGGCTAGTAGAAGCGTATCATGCAATTTTTGCTTCCAACTTTTATCAATTTCTGGCAGCCGTTCAACCAATAACATGATTTCGTCAGTGGTGTGTTCCAAAGCATGAAGTTGATAGCGATTTCCAATGTATTCTCTCAGAATATAGGATAACTCAACATAATACAATTTCGTCTTACCATTCTGCCAAAGCTTTTTGTTTTTTAGGTCTTCTAACTTTCTAAAAGCCAATGAGTCGGCAGCCTCTTTGGGAATAATTGCTTCAACTTCTTCTTGAGGTCGATTTGCATATTTTCGGTATAAGAAATAAGCCAAAATGAGCAATCCGATAAGTAGGAGAATACCTCCAATTTCAAGACGGTTAGCTAAAAGAAAATCACTTAACGAAAAGGGAACTTCTATAATAGGTTTGATGTCTTTAATATCAGCTTGCTCTTCAAGGGGGACGGTAATTACAGAAAGTAATAGGGGAGCAGTTTCGACTGTTTTATCCCCAATTTTAAATTGTAATGGTGCAATGGCATGAAATCCACTATCCCATGAAGTTACCGTAATGGTTTGTGTAAAAATCTTAATTGAAATATCTTCTTCATCAAAGGTGGTATCAATGTCTGAAGCTTTTACAATTTCTACAAACTGACTAATAGTATCTTGCAAAGCAGGAAAAATTACAGCTTCATTCGCTTTAAAACGAACTTCAATTTCTATCTCTGTTTGTTCACCAATTCTAATTTCTTGGTCTTTCAAATAGGCTTTAGCTTCTTGTGCTAAGCTTGTAAAACCAAGTATAAATAGAAAGAAGAAAGTCAATGCTTGTTTCATCTTCGAGCCTCCCTTCTTTTAAATAAATTCATCAAGGGTTGAACATAAGATTCATGCGTTCCAATTCGTGCATGATCAACACCACTTTTTCTCAGGGCGTTTTGAATCCATTCTTGCTTTTTTAAAGCATTTTTATGGTAAGCCAGTCGATTGGCTTTAGAACTTGTGTCAAACCACATAGCGGAACCACTTTCAGGGTCTTGCAATTGAACCATGCCCACATTGGGGATTTCCAATTCTCTTTGATCAAAAATTTGAAGCCCTACCAAGTCATGCTTTTTGTTGGCAATCTTTAATTCATCTTCATAATTATCAGCTAAGAAGTCAGAAATTAAAAAAGCGGTACTTCTTTTCTTAATCGCAGAGGTAAAGTAGCGCAAGGCTTCTTTAATATTGGTGCCGGTATGCTCGGGCTGAAAGTCAATTAATTCACGAATAATCATCAAGATGTGGCTTTTCCCTTTTTTTGGAGGAATAAATTTTTCAACTTGATCACTAAAAAACAGCACTCCAACTTTATCGTTGTTTTGAATGGCCGAAAATGCCAGTACCGCACAAATTTCAGTCACTAATTCTTGTTTGAATTGCTTTTTTGAACCGAAGTTCTTAGAGCCACTCATGTCTACTAAAAGCATGACGGTCATCTCGCGTTCTTCTTCAAAAACCTTTACATACGGATGATTAAAGCGAGCGGTAACATTCCAATCAATGGTTCTGATTTCATCGCCCATTTGATAGTCACGCACTTCACTAAAAGCCATACCACGCCCTTTAAAGGCAGAGTGATACTCGCCAGAAAAGATTTGATTTGAAAGGCCGCGACTTTTAATTTCAATCTTACGCACCTTTTTAAGCAAATCGCTAGTATGTTGATTCGGTTTGCTCATGCTTTTAAGTGAAATAAGACTTTACGGAATTTCTACCGCATTTAATATTTCATTGATAATATCTTCGGTACTTACGTTTTCTGCTTCAGCCTCATAGCTCAATCCAATACGATGACGTAATACATCTTTGGCAATGGCTCGCACATCTTCAGGAATTACATAACCTCTTCGCTTAATGAAAGCATACGCTTTTGCGGCAAGCGCTAAGCTGATACTTGCTCTAGGTGATCCTCCAAAAGTGATTAAGTCTTTGAGTTTGCTCAAACCGTAATCCTCAGGCTTACGACTTGCAAAAACAATATCGACAATGTATTGCTCAATCTTTTCGTCCATGTAAACCTCACGTACCACTTCACGCGCTTTTACAATATCTTCAGGCTTTAAAATGGTATTGGCTTTGGGCATTCCAGCTTTCGCCAAATTATGTCTGATGATTAATTTCTCTTCTTCTTTCTTTGGATAATCTAAAACCACTTTCAACATAAAACGGTCTACTTGGGCTTCGGGTAAAGGGTAAGTACCTTCTTGTTCAACCGGGTTTTGAGTCGCTAAAACCAAAAATGGTTTGGGTAGTTTAAAGGTTTCTTCACCAATGGTTACCTGCTTTTCTTGCATGGCTTCTAACAGTGCAGATTGCACTTTGGCCGGTGCACGGTTAATCTCATCGGCTAAGATGAAATTGGCAAAAATGGGTCCTTTCTTAATGGAAAATTCTTCTTTCTTTTGACTGTAAATCATGGTTCCTACCAAATCGGCAGGCAATAAATCAGGTGTAAATTGAATTCGGCTAAAATCAGCTTCAACGGTTGTTGCCAAAGTTTTAATAGCTAGGGTTTTTGCCAAACCTGGTACGCCTTCCAATAAAATGTGTCCGTCAGATAGTAAACCGACTAACAAGCGTTCAACCATGTACTTTTGTCCAACAATCACTTTGTCCATCTCCATGCTTAAGAGGTCTACAAAGGAGCTGTGCTGTTGTATTTTTTCGTTGATTGCCTTAATGTCGTTGGTAGGGCTTGTGCTCGCTTGTGGAGCAGTTTCTACCTCAGAAGTTTGTTTTTGGTCTTCCATGAGTATCGTCATTACATTTGTTGCGAAATTAAAAACATGTGTTTTGTTGCCCATTTATTCCGCTGTTAATTAATGTTAAGCCCTATGAATACTGACTTTGAGCTAAAAGTGACCCCTTTTAAAACCACCGATAAAATGGCCTTTGAACAAGCCCGAAAAATTAGAGAGCTTGTTTTCGTCATGGAACAAGAAGTGGATGAGCGAGAAGAATTTGACAATTTTGAAAAGGAAAGCACACACTATTTATTAATGGCAGATAATCAGGCGGTTGGAACAGCAAGGTGGCGGTTTATTGGCGATAAAATCAAGCTGGAGCGCTTTGCGGTTTTAAAAGAATTTAGAGGAAAACAAATGGGTGATGCGCTTTTACAAAAAGTAATTGCCGATGTGCTTCCTTTTCAAAAACCGGTGTATTTGCATGCCCAACTCAAAGCTATTCCATTTTACAGCAGAAGAGGATTTGAAAAAGTAGGAGAGTTGTTTTTAGAATGTGATATTGAACACTTTAAAATGGAGTTGAAAGTCTAGGAAAGAAACTCCATTTTAACTAAGAAGGAAAGGCGTACTTTAAAGTTGATTTTCAGTGCATTTCCTTTATTTTCTTGACCCAAATACTTTAAATCATAGCCATCAATATGTTTTTGAAGTATTTGGGTTTTTTTATTAAAAAATACTCATAAACTAGTATAGGATTTGAAACAGAAAATTGGCTTATTTGAAAGTGAACAAGATTGAAATAAAAAAGGCGAGTTCCCCCGCCATGAATGTTTTCACAACGGAATAATCCTTATTGTGAATCGCTTTCAAATTGTGACTCAAAAATAGAAAATATTATAGAAATGGCAAGTAAAAGAATTTTAGGGTTAGACATTGGAGTATCATCAGTTGGTTTGGCAATAGTAATAGAAGATGAAAATGGGAGAAAGGATATTGAAAAACTAGCAGTAAGAGTTATTCCAGAAGATCCAAACTTTCATGGAAAGTTTTATAGTGGAAATACAGCAAGTAAGAATCTTGAAAGAAGGATTAAAAGAGGAATAAGAAGAAATAACCAACGTTTTAAGTTACGCAGAGATAGACTGTATGGAATTTTAAAAAAGCATGAGATGTTTCCGAACAAAGCGCTGTTTGAATTGAATGCAGAAAAGCTATATGAATTAAGAGCGAGAGCAATCTCAGAAAAACTAGAGTTACAAGAATTAGGTAGGGTTCTAATTCATCTTAATCAGAGAAGGGGCTTTTTGAGTAATCGAAAAGCTGATAATGAAGAAAATGCCACTGAATATAAAAAGGCAATTGAAAATTTAGAAACAGAAAGAGCGAACTTAACCATTGGACAAAAGCTGTATAAGGAATTAAAAGAATCTGAAAATTTACATGAGATAGTTTTAAGAGAGCGAACTTATTTAAGGTCTAGTTATATTGAAGAATTTGATCGAATATGGGAAGCTCAAAAGGAATATTATCCAGATTTACTTACGGGTGGATCTCAAGAAGAACTAGTTAGAGGAACATTATATGATGAAATAAAAAATAAAACCATCTATTATCAGAGACCTTTGAAAAGTGCTAAAGGCTTAGTTTCTGAATGTGAATTCGAAAAATTCCATCGATCAATTCCTAAAAGTTCACCTGTTTTTGAGCTTTTTAGAATTTGGCAAAGACTTAATGATTTGAATTGGAGGCTTGATGATGGAACTCTTGTAAAACCAAATCTTGAGCAGAAGAAAGAGCTTGCTGACCTAATGATAAAAGGCAAGAAATTGAATTCAAAAGGGTTATTATCAATTTCTGAGATAAAGAAGTTCTTTGGTTTTTCACGTAATCAAAGAGTCTATTTTAATTTTAAAGAAATAGAAGGTAGTAAAACCGCAAAAATTATTAGAGAAGCGTTAAAGAAAGCTAAGGTTAAGAATATAGACGCACTTTTAAGTTTTGATTACCATCAGCATGATGAAAAAGGTGGGTTATATGAATTGTGGCACATATCCTATTCATTGCCCGATAAAGAAAGTATCATTTCTACTCTTCAAAAAAGGTTTGGTTTTACAGAAGATGAAGCAACTGTAATCGCATCAGAAGTAAACTTCAAATCTGATTTTGGAAAACTTTCGAGTAGGGCAATAAAAAAGATTTTGCCTTACATGGAAGAAGGTTTACAATATAGTGAGGCTTGTGATAAAGTGGGATATGATCACAGCGGGTATAAGAATACAGAAGCAATTGCTGACAAATTAACTCAAGTAAAACCTAACAGCTTAAAAAACCCGGTTGTTGAGCAAGTTTTAAACCAGGTAGTAAATATGGTGAACCTTGCAATTGATGAATATGGAAAATTTGATGAGATAAGGGTAGAGTTAGCAAGAGAACTGAGAAATAGCGCTCGAGCAAGAAATCGCATTTCATCAAATATAAATAGGAACAAAAAGGAAAATCAGAAAATTAGAGAAAGACTAAAAGATGAATATGGTTTTAATATAGTGAATGGAAGAGATGTAAAAAGATATAAGCTATGGCAGGAAACTGATAAACAATGTTTGTATTGTTCCAATCCAATTACAAATACAGACTTTCTGAACGGTAATGCTGAAATTGAGCACATTTTACCAAAGTCTCGATCGTTCAATAATGCAATGAATAATTACATTTTATCCCATAAAAAATGTAATTCAGATAAAGGGCAAAGAACAGCTTATGATTTTATGAAGAATAAATCAGAAGCTGACTTTGAAGCTTACGTTGATAAAGTCAATGAGCTTTATAACGCGAAAAAGCAAAAAATATCTCAAACTAAGTTTGATAATCTGTTGTGTTCAGGTGATGATATCCCTTCTGATTTCATAGAGAGAATGAAAAAAGACTCTCAATATATCGCAAAGGAAACAGTTAAAATGCTCAAGACAATTTGTCCCAGAACCTTAACTACAACAGGACAAGTGACAGATTTATTAAGAGCAGAATGGGGACTAAAGCATGTTTTAGAAGAACTTGGCTTACCCAAGTATAGAGCCATTGGTCAAGTTGAAACTAAAACAATCAAGGATAAAGAAGGAAATATAAAACAAATTGAAAAAATAATAGATTGGAGTAAGCGTGATGATCATCGACATCATGCAGTAGATGCCTTAATTTGCGCGCTTACAGACCAAAAGGTGATTTTTAAGCTTAATAATCTCAATAAAATATTTCAATATGAAAGAGATGCTTTAAGTCCCGAAGAAATTCAAGAGCTTGAGAGAATTAATCAAACGAACTTTGATTTAAAGCATTTTGTAGAACAAGCAGCCTATGAGTTTAAAGAGCCAATAGATAGCTTACGTTCGAAAACTAAGAACCACCTAGAAAGCATCTTTATATCATTTAAGAAACCAACTTCTAAAGTTTTAACTAAGAATTTAAATAATATAAAAAATGGACCCGATCAAATAACTTGGGTTCCAAGAAATCGCTTGCATGAAGACACTATAATGGGAGAGCGTAAAAGACGCTCAAACAAAAAGATTAAACTTAATATGAAGTTTGATAGAGTAGAAGATGTTGTTAGTGAATTAGAAAAAGAAGTAATAGAAAGGCACTTAAAGAAATATGATAATGATACTAACATCGCTTTTAGCAGTAAAACTTTAAAAAAGGACCCAATATTAATTGAAGGAGAAAAGTTAGAAAGTGTTAGTGTTTATGAAGTAACTAATTCGAAGCGAGTTCCTTTGTCAGAGAGCTTTACTTCTGCACAAACTGAAAAAATAATTGATGATAGAATAAAAGAACTTGTTAAAAAGAGAATAAATGATTTTAGGTCTATCAAATCAGCATTTAAAGACATAGAAGCTGAACCACTTTGGTTTAATAAAGAGAAAGGAATCAAGGTAAAATCTGTCTCAGTTTATGACGAAAGTAAAGTTATTGATGTTCGTAGTGGAACAGCAAAGACAGGAGGGAATCATCACGCCTTGATTTATAAAGATGAAAATGGGAAATATCATGATAAGGTTGTTTCTTTCAATGATGCGGTACAAATAGGTTTGTTAAATATAGAACAAAAAGGTAAGCCTTATCCAATTATTCAAAGGCATAATGATCCTGATTTGGGCGAATTTCAGTTTTCTATGCAGAACAATGATCTTTTCGTTTTTGACCTAAAGCACTCAAGGAATCCAACAGATGAAAATGAGATTGATTTTTTCGATGTACGTAATAGAAAATTGATAAGTGATAAGCTTTATAGAGTCCAGAAAATGACAAAGAAAAGCACAGGTACTTTTGAAGTTACTTATAGACATCATCTAGAGACAAGTATAGATCGAGGAGGGGTAAACCTTAAAACTTTGACATGGGATGAACATGGTTCTAATACTCATTTAATGAGATTAGTGAAATTGAAGGTTAATCATTTAGGTAAAATTATTAAAGTAGGAGAGTGATTAAAAGAACTATCTACTTTGGAAGTGCGGCTTATTTATCCACAAAGAATGAGCAGCTTATAGTCAATTATTCGGATGATAGGGAGGGTAAAAGCTTACCCATTGAAGATGTTGGTATTCTTTTCTTAGACCATTTTCAATTAACCATTACTCAACCTTTGCTATCCAAATTGCTCGATAATAATGTGGCTGTAATTAGTTGCAATGAAAGGCATTTGCCACAGGGAATGTTTTTAAATTTAGATGGACATTATACCCAACAAGCGCATTTAAGTGCTCAAATTGAAGCGTCTGCTGCCTTAAAAGGTCGTTTGTGGAAGCAAGTAATCAAACAAAAAATTACTAATCAAGCTGCACTTTTAGAAGAAGAAAATTTTCTGGCTAACAATATGCAGTATTGGGCTTCACAAGTAAAAAATGACGATGTAGAAAACATGGAAGCTAGGGCAGCTGCCAATTATTGGAACAAGCTCTTTGACCAAGAATTTAAACGAGGACGCTATGAGGATGGCATAAATTCATTGCTAAACTATGGCTATGCCATTTTAAGAGCAGTTGTAGCAAGGGCATTAGTGGGTTCAGGTTTACATCCTTCTTTGGGAATTCATCATCACAATAAATACAATGCCTATTGTTTGGCCGATGATCTCATGGAACCTTACCGTCCATTTGTAGACCGATTAGTGCTTCAAATTTTAAGTGAAGAAGGAGTGGTTGAGGATTTGGAATGGAACATCAAACAAAAGTTATTGCAAATACCAACCCTCGATGTGGGTATGAAAAAACAACGCAGGCCTTTAATGATTGCAGTTCAATCTACTACTTCATCCTTAGCGGCATGTTTTTTGAAAGAAAGCAAGTCACTAAAATTACCGACATGGCTTCACTAAGCAGTCGCTTTAATCAATACCGCATTATGTGGGTGCTTGTATTTTTTGATTTACCAACTGAGACAAAGACCGATACAAAGAATTATCGAAAGTTTGTCAAAGGATTAGAACTAGATGGATTTGATCGTTTTCAATGGTCAATTTTTATGCGCCATTGCCCAAGTATGGATAATGCCAAGGTTCACATTAAAAGAGTGAAAAAGATGTTGCCACCCAAAGGACATGTGTGCATTTTGCATTTAACTGATAAGCAATTTGGTATGATGGAAGTTTTTCTTTCTCGAAAAAAAGAAGATACTCCAGAAATTCATCAACAATTGGAACTTTTTTAGCTTTTGGCGAATTGAGTGAGTTGAAATGTGATATTTTACCCTAATAAAATCTGTTTAACTAACACAACAACAGCCCCTT
>CAXFAI010000019.1:0-313833 GCA_964001305.1 uncultured Flavobacteriales bacterium | reverse complement strand
TGGACTGTAGAGATGCAAATAAAAGCGGCTAAGCAGAAATTACGTTTTATAGAAGTTCCTGTCGATTATAGAAATCGAATTGGCTTCAGCAAGATTAGCGGAACTGTAAAAGGAACTTTCCTTGCAGGATATAAAATTATTGCCACCCTATTTAAATACTTTTGACTTCTGAAATTGACCTATGGAGCTAGTTCTCATTGTTATATATGGTTTGGCACTTGCTTTTATCTTTTGCTACAGTTTAATCCAATTGCAGCTGGTGTTTAAGTATAAAAAGTACAAGCAAGAAGCCAAGGTAGAAAAATCTCTTTACTCAGAAAATCAAGATTGGCCAAGCGTATGTGTGCAATTGCCCATTTTTAATGAACGTTATGTGGTCAATCGATTGTTAGAAGCTGTTGCCAAAATTGATTATCCAAATAATCGACTAGAAATTCAAGTTTTGGATGATTCAACCGATGAAACCCAAGCGATTTTACAAAAAAAAGTGAAGGAGTTAAAAAGTAATTCTCTGAATATAAAATACATTCATCGAGTAGATCGTTCTGGATTTAAAGCAGGTGCATTAGCGAATGGTTTGGAATTAACCGATGCGGAGTTTATTGCCATTTTTGATGCAGACTTCTTACCACCCAAAGAATTTTTAAAGCAAGCAATGCCGGCCTTTAATTCACCACAGCTTGGGATGGTACAAAGTCGTTGGGAACATTTAAATGAAGGATTTTCTTGGTTAACCAAATTACAAGCATTTGGATTAGATGCTCATTTTTCAGTTGAACAAGGAGGTAGAAATGCAGGACAACATTTTATTAATTTTAATGGAACAGCGGGTGTCTGGCGAAAGGAAACCATAATTGATGCAGGTGGTTGGCAAGCGGATACTTTAACGGAAGATTTAGATTTAAGTTATCGTGCTCAATTAAAAGGTTGGAAGTTTAAATTTCTTGAATCACTCGGTACTCCTGCTGAACTTCCAGCTGCTATGAATGCGCTTAAAACACAACAGTTTCGCTGGAATAAAGGCGCTGCTGAATGTGTGCGTAAGAATTTGGGAAAGGTATTGAATGCGAACAACCTACCCTTCACTACCAAGTTAAATGCTGTTTTTCATTTGATGAATTCCGCTGTTTTTCTTTGCATCGTTGTATTGGCTTTGCTCAGCATTCCCATGTTGGTTATTAAGCACTATTTTGTAGAATACCATCTTCTTTTTTTATTGGCAAGTGTCTTCATTATTAGTTTACCCATATTAGCTCTTTTTTATTGGACTTCTTGGGAAAGAATGTATACCAATAAATGGAAAGCATTTCTTCATTTTTGTGTACGATTTCCAGTTTTCTTATCGGTATCCATGGGTTTGTCCTTGCACAATGCATGGGCAGTTTTAGAAGGTTATATTGGCAAAAAGAGCCCCTTTTTACGAACGCCAAAATTTGCCTTGAATGAAGGTTCTAATGAAAAATGGTTTCAAAATAAGTACCTAAGTAAACAAATTCCGTTTCTTCCATTTCTAGAATTAGTATTTGCAATTTATTTTGCCTTTGGTATCCGTCTTGGATTTCAATATCAAGATTATGGTTTAATGCCATTTCATTTAATGCTTTTTGTTGGTTTTAGTTATGTTGCATTTCTTTCATTCTGGCATGGCTTAAAAGTGAGCAGATGAAAAAGGGCTTGTGGATTGGTCTCGCGCTTATTTCCACTTTAGCATATCTTTGGATTGGCTACGGACTTAATCGCTCCCATTTTGCAGAATTGCTTGTAGCTTTTGCCATTCCATTTGGCGCCTATTTTATCATGCTTACTTGGCGAAAAGAACGTCCGTCATTTAAATACCTAATTGGACTTTCAGTTTTATTTAGACTGATTTTTTTAGTGGCAATTCCAAGTCTTTCTGATGATTATTTTCGCTTTCTGTGGGACGGACAGTTAATTGCCAATGGCTTTAATCCTTTCGATTTTACTCCTCATGAATTTGAAGGTGAATTTGCGCTTAAGCAAAGCTTATTAGCAGGCATGAATAGTCCAAACTATTATTCCATTTATCCTCCTATAGCGCAGTATATTTATGCATTTGCTGCCTATTTGTTCCCCAATTCAATTTGGGGTGGAATAGTAAGTATGCGTTTGCTCATTCTGCTGGCTGAAATCGGTACTCTTTATCTTTTACCAAAGCTTTTGAAACTTTTTTTCATGAATCGTGAAAAAACATTGATTTATGCATTAAATCCCTTAGTCATTGTTGAATTGAGTGGCAATTTACATTTTGAAGCCATTGTAATCTTCTTTCTTCTTTTGTCTATTTATTTGTTACAAAAAAACACATTGGTTTTAGCCAGTTTTAGCTGGGCGTTTGCGGCTGCTTGCAAGTTGACTCCATTAATACTTTTGCCTGTGTTTTTAAGGCTTTGGAAATGGCCGAAGCCCTTTTGGTTCTACGCGTTTTCGGCATTTGTATTCTTAGTCTTGTGGTTTCCTTTTCAAAGCTTTCAATTTTGGGAGCACTTTTTCAGTTCTGTGAATCTTTATTTTTCAACTTTTGAATTCAATGCTAGTATCTATTATTTAATCAGATGGATTTGGCAAAATGCGGTTGGTTATAATCCCATTCAAACTTTAGGTCCTATTTTGTCTAAACTAGCTTTTATTGGAATTATCTTCATATTATGGAGAAAGAAATGGCCCAATTTGAAATCGATTTTTACACCCATGTTAATGGCTTTTTTCCTTTACTACTCACTTGCAATGATTATACATCCTTGGTACATCTGTATAATGGTTTTTCTCTCGCTTTTTACCAAATACACTTTTGCTATTATTTGGTCATTCTTAGTGTTGTTCTCTTATGCTACTTACCAAACAGAATTGTATGAAGAGAATTTTATATTAATTGCTGTGGAATATATTCTCCTCTTTGGGTATTCTGGAATGGAGTTATTAAGACATGCTCAAAATCGGATGCCTCTTTTAATTTTAAGGTGAATTAATTATTTTAGTCTAAAACAAAGAAAATGACACTAGCGAGATTACTTTACCTTCTTGGATTTCTCTTAATCATTTATGCAGTTATTTCTGGTTTAAATATTCAGTATACGTCAAATGCTTTAGAGTCTACTTTTAAAAGTAGTTATTCGTTTAAAATAGGAACATTTGTTGTCGGTTGTGTGCTCTTATTTTTAGGAAGAAAAAGTAAGAAATAGACTAAGTTGGATTCTTTAATTCAATCGGAATTGCTTTGTCTTCTTGGTAAAGTTTGTGCTCGTGAATATCTGCAGGCATACTCACTCCAGCTTGACTTAGCGTTTCAATCACTTCTTTCATCACTCTGCTTTTTAGCAAAACAGAAGAACCAACAAAGTCAAGCGAGTTTATCCAAAAGTGCACTTTTAAATTAATCGTGCTTGTCGCAAATTCATGAATAACAATAAAAGGTTCCAAGGGTTTTGAGTGAACAATATCATCAATACCTTTTAAACAATTGTCAATACGTTTACTCACTTCAGCAATAGGTTCGTTATAATCAATACCCACAACAAAATCATGACGCAATAAGCCATCTCTAGTGTAATTCACAATTACATTTTTGATCATATTGGCATTGGGAATGAAAATATCTCTTCCGTTAAAAGTTCGGAGTTGTGTGTTTCTAAGGTTTAAAGCATCCACTTTTCCTGTAAAACCATTCACTTCAATCGTGTCACCAATGTCAAACGGACGACTAAAAGCGAGCATGATTCCAGACAGTAGGTTTTCACCAATGTCTTTAAAAGCAAAGCCTAAGATAAAAGCCATAACTCCAGCTCCGGCGAGTAAACCCGCCGCGGCTTTCCCTAATCCAATTTGGTCTAGAAAAAAGAAAAACCCAATAACAACAAATACCCAAAAAAGCAGGTTGCCTAAAAATTTAGCCAGTAGTTGATCCGAAAATCGTTTACTAAAACGGTTAAGAAATAGCCGTTTAATTAAGCTGCCAAGTAGTGCGAAAAAGGTCAGCAGAACGATTCCGATGAGTATTTTTGGGGAGGCTGATATAGCACTTTCTCCCCAATTTTGGAATTCTTTTTTTAGCTGTTCAATCACTTTACGAAGTTAAGAAAAGTGGTAATTATCTTTCTAAAATTAATTTGTGATTTTCCCATTTTTGGGCTTCAGTTAGTACCCTTAAGAGATACATTCCATCTGGAAAGGCAGACAGATTAAAGCTATTTTCTTTGTTTTTGAGCCTTTGCTGAAGAACCAATTTTCCGCTCATATTGAACACTTGTAGCTCGAGCAAGGCCTGTTTCGATTTTAAGCGAGTGATTCCATTACTTGGGTTGGGATAAACGCTTAATTCTGCTCTTTCTTTAAGGCTATTGTTTTCTGCTAATCCAACTAAGGTACAATTGTAATTACTTCCGTAATCGGGACTAATTGTACTTATTGTGTCCCAAACTGATTTAGCATGATTGAGAATTCTTTGCATTTCAGGAAAGTTTTCCAAATAACTTTGAACTGAATCTTTTTGACCAAAGCCAAGTACAACACTAATGGTTTTACTTTCTCCTGCATTTAATGAATAATAAGGGATACTAGCTATTCCTCTTCGGTCCCCAGGAGCAATAGGGTTTTGTCCATTTCCTGGATTTGCCTCGGTCCAGCCGGTTTGCATGTGCGGATTTCCTGAGAACATGTAAGAGGTATTTATTGTAGTTGAATTAAGAAAACCATAACCACCATATTTGAGGTGTTTGCCATTTAACCATCTACTGTTTAAATAATAATACCAATGAAGTGGTATAGAAGGATCACCAGTTTGACCTCCTCCAATATTAAACGAGATAAAATTGGTCATTGAGTCACTTAAAAATTTAACCCCAATAAATGGAGGGTTATTTCCATAAGGATTTTGAAGGGGATTACTACCCAATACAGTGTCTGAATCGTAAACGTAAAATGAATTGTTGATGCTATCACAACCCACATAATCATCAGAGGGAATGCCTAAGTCCAAGTCAATGAAATATCCAGTTTTAAGTGAATCGATTCTAGAACTTTCACGATTTATAATTCGAAAGTCGAGAAATACAACTTGATTAATATCTAAATCTATTGGACGGTAAAATCCATAGAGCATGTAATGGTACTCTAACTTTAAGTTAGGGTCTGCAGAATGTTTGATCCAATAAAGTGCTTCATCTCCCTTAATTATAGGGTAGTCCCCATTGTGAGGGTCATAACAACCATTGTTGTTTACATCTCTATAAGGAGCTAAATCTAGTGACATGTTTAGTGTAGAATCACCATTCGCAGGCCAGTTTTTAATTCCTTCAGGTATTTGATAACCCACTTGTTTGTAGGAGGTTTTGTGCGCATCAATTTCAGCTTGACTAACTTTTACCACGTAGGGCCATTCAAATCCTAAGCGATTACTGTTTAGTGGTCCTGGAGAAGCACCTAGGCTAGCTATGCCTGGGTTGCTAAGCCATACTCCCTTTTTAGCTACAGTAATGAAATCTGAAAAATTAATGCCTCTTAAACCACTTCCCTTTGGTACCTCAAAACCAATTTTTTCATGACTGCCAAATATTTCGCGATCTGCTCGTATGCTTATCCCTATATCATTTAGATCAAATTCATTGCGAAGAACTAAGGGCCTCGCATTAATGTCAACATGGGCTAATCCAAGCTTTGTTCCCACGTATAATTTTTTGTCTGTTAATTCTATAACATTTGCACGAGTAATTCCTGCATGATAAAAATTCATACTGCTATCTTCGGTATAGAGCAGTGATGAAGTGAAGCCATTTGTTCCAGCCCATATCTTATTTTCATTTACAGCAACACAAGAACTAATTTGATTGCCAGGCATCTTAAATGTTGTGACAATAGGGTTAAAGGGATAGTTGAATTCTATCAATTGGTTAGCTGATTTAGCTAGTAATCGACCGTCATTACTTTTAAAGATTCGTTGAATTCCGAATTGAGGTAAATTGGTAAGAGGAGCTATAGTATCCCAATTGACTCCATTAAATATTTTTAAAGTACTAAAAGCATGTAGCATGAAAGGAGGGTCTACTGCATAAACTCGATTTCCTGAATCAACACCTAAAACGGAGGCTCCAATGCTTGGATAATGAGTAAAATTTGATCCATCGAACATGGATGTTCCTTGTTGACTTCCAATCCATACATTACCATTCGAATCTACGGCTATGTCTTTGATATCATTACTAAGTAGGCCATTGCTTGTATCGTAATTTACAAAATTGCTTCCGTCGAAAGAGCTAATGCCAAAATAGGTTCGTAACCAAATTTTATTTCCGCTTGCCTCAATTTCATTTACGCTCTGTTGCGCCAAACTTAAACCACCATTAAAATAAAAAGTAACCCTATTCCCATTGTAAAAGCAAAGACCATCAGGCGTGCCAATCCATAAAGCAGAATCATGTTCAGCGTAAATGGCTTGAACGGTGTCGTTGTTGAGTCCGTTGGTTCTGTCCAGTAATTTCCATGCTAGGTTTTGTGCTGAAAGTTGCTGAGTAAATAAAAAGACAAATAAAGAGGAGATAAATAATTTAGTTTTCATAAGGCTTAAGTGTTCAATTGGTTTTTTGAATTAGACACTTTAACAAAATCATATGCTGCCTTATAAATCGGAGAATGAGTATGCTTCCAAACTATTAATTTTCAGAATAGAGAGAAAATAGAACTACTCCGAAATTACAATTTTTCGATTTTCCCAAATTCCTTCATGGGTTTCAATACGCAATAAGTAAATTCCATGATTATAATGACCTAAAGAAAGAAGAGCTTGGTTAGTTGCTAAGCGATTTTGAATTAGTAATTGACCATTTAAGTTGTAAATCTCTAAGGTTTTTAGAAGGGTTTGTGAATTTATATTTAGTTCATTCGTTGTTGGATTAGGGTAAATTTTCAAGGAGCTTGCTTCCAGAACATCTTCTTCAATCCCAATTACGGTACAATTAAAGTTTGTACTAAAATCGGTAGGTGGAATATTGATCGAATCCCAAACTGCTTTTGCATGCTTAAGAACTCTCTGCATTTCAGGAAAATTCTCTAAATGACTTTGAACCGAATCCTTTCTTCCAAAGCCTATAGCTACTGAAATTGTTTTACTTTCTCCTGGATTTAAGCTGTAGTATGGAATGCTACTGAAACTTTTTACGTCATTTGGTGCAATTGTGCTTAGTCCGAAACCAGGCGACGTTGAATTCCATCCACTTTGCGTATATGGGTTTCCGGTAAACATATAGTTTGTCGGAATAGTTGATGAGTTGTTTAATCCATCTCCTCCGTAAGTAAGTTTATGCCCACTTATCCATCTAGCGGTAGCAAGAAGATAATAATGATAATCAAGTAGCACCCAGCCTTGTTGACCATTATTAGTTGGGAAAACAATAGAACTCATCATGGAATCACTTAAAAAACGAGCACCCACAAAAGGAATATTGTGCTCGCTTACTAGATTCCCATTTACTAGCCTATTTTCAATTGAATCTCCATTGTAGACAAAAAATGTATTATTTAAGCTGTCACAGCCGATATAGTCATTTTGGGGATTCCCTAAATCCCAATCCTTAAAATAAGCCGTTTTGATAGAGTCAATTCTAGTATTCCCTCTATTAATGATTCTACAGTCAAGAAATATAGCTTTACTTAAATCAATATCAGTACTGTCTTCAAAAGCATAAAGCATGTAATGATAAGCTAGCGGAACATTCTTTTTGATTGAGTGTCTTACCCAATAAACTGCCTGATCTCCTTTAATCAAAGGGTAATCTCCATTTTCAGGGTCATAACAACCGTTGTTGTTTACGTCTTTATATGGAGCTTGATCAACAAGCATTCCTAGTGTAGAATCACCATTGGCCGCCCAATTAGCAATGTTTTCGGGCAACTGATAGCCACTGTTATTAAAATTGGCTTTGTGATCGTCAATTTCAGTCTGACTCAATTGAATTATATATGGCCATTCATAGCCTATTGAATTGTTGCTTTTTGGCCCTGCATGGGCCCACATACCATAAATGTCAGGGTTGTTTATCCATGCCTGACCATTTTTTACTACACTGATAAAATCTGAACTGTAAATTGCACTCCCAAAGTCTTTAATTAATAAACCACTTTCATTCAATTTATTTTGAAAAATACTTTGATTCACATTTATGTTAGTCTTGAAGTTTTGAAGATCAATGTCTGTATTAACATTCAGTGGTTTTGCTTGCTTGCTTGAATAAAACAAGCCATAATCAGTAGCTACATAAATGCTATTTTTAGAAAGAGTGATATCATTTACTTTTTGAATGTTGACATTGAAGTTGACCAAGTTTGAATCTTCCCCAAAGAGCAATGATGGTCCGTTTGAGTTTAATCCTACCCAAGTATTATTTTGCTCTATGAATAGTGCATTGTAATTCTTTTCATGGGTTGGAAAATGTAGATTGTGTTTTATGGGGTTAAAAGGAAAATTCAGTTCATAATAATGAGGTTCGCTGCATTGAGCAATTAAGCGATTGTCTTCTGAAAGAAAGAGCTTGGTTAGCTCACTTCTTAGAATGCTTGAAGGGGTATTTACGCGCTCCCAACTACCTCCGTGAAACACTTGTATGGTATAGATATTTCCAATGAGATAAGGTAATTCCGCAATAAACACCCTGTTTGAAGAGTCAACAGCTATAAACTTTGAAACGATACTATCATGATGAGTAAATTGGTTTCCATCAAAAGAGCTAGTTCCCTTGTCACTTGCAATCCATAAGTTTCCAGATTGATCTTTCGCAATGTCATTGATATGATTGCTGAGCAAGCCATTCGTTTCATCATAATTGACAAAAGAACCATTTTCATATTTACTTAAACCATGGGTGGTAAGTACCCATAATTGCTGATTAATTTTTAAAAACTTTCGGATACTTTGTTCTCTTGAAGTTAGACCTGATATAAAACGAATAGAAACATTTCTACCATTGAAAAAGCAAATGCCTTTTTGGGTTCCAATCCAAATGGCTGTGTCATTTTCTACAAAAACAGTATTTACAGTGTCTGAAAGTAAATCATCTGATGAATTGATGCCTTGCCAATAGCTTCTCTGTGCATTTAATTGAACACTCAGACAAAGAGTTAAAAAAAAGAAAAGTTTTGTTTTTATCATCACTTTCGGTTTGGTGAATAGACTATTTCAAACCATTAAACGATGCCTCCAAATCACATTTGATTTAAAATTTCTTTCAATCGATTTGGGAAATCAGTAATAATGCCATCAACTCCCATCTCGCAGTATTTTTGAAGGTTTTTAGGTTGATTCACCGTCCAAACATTCACCTTTTTCCCCATTTCGTGCATCTTTCTTACCACTTTGGGGTTTACGTACTTATAGTTGATGTTTATCTCTTGCGCAAAATCATATCGCATTACTCGCTTATAACTAAAACGACTTCCTCCATAAAAGGGAGCAACTGGAATAAAAGCGGCAAATAGTTTTTGCACATCACTATGCAAATCAGGAAGCTTTCTAAAATTAGCTAGAACTCGGTCGTTAAAAGATTGTATGATACACCAATCATGCGCTTGATATTCATCAACTAATTTGATGATGTTTTTTTCAATATCCTGATGGTATGGACTGCCATTTTTGATTTCTAATAATAAAGTGGTTCGCCCATTGACCAATTCTAAAACTTCTCTAAATGAAGGAATTCGTTCATGACTAAATTCAGGATTGAACCAAGAGCCAGCATCATAACGTTTAAGCTGCTTTAGTTTTAACTTTCGCACACTTCCCCACCCATTAGAAGTTCGAACAACCGTTTTGTCATGTATAACCACAACTTTCTGATCAGCTGTTTGCCTTAAATCCATCTCAATCCGATCAACACCTATTTCAATTGCTTTAGCAAAAGCAGAAAGGGTATTTTCAGGGGCTAAGCCCGAGGCTCCACGGTGTGCAATAACAAGTGGTTGTTTGCTCATAGTTTGTAAAAGTAAAGCAAATCCATCAATTTAAATTTAACATACATTTCAATTTGGGTTGTTAGTAAATCCTTATGTTAGATATCTCCATTGGCAACCTTTTGCTATACATTTGCTTAAATGCTAAAACTTATGATGAAATACATCTCCCTTTTAATGATTAGTTGTTTTTCAACTTTTTTAGTTGCTCAAAATGAAGTTGAATACCAATGGCCAAATGGAAATGTGAAAGCCAAGGGTACCATGATTCAAAATGGAATTGAAGATGGAAGTTGGGAATATTATAATGAATCTGGAAAACTCGTTCAAAAGGTAACCTATCAATTTGGAGAACTGAAT
Organism: uncultured Flavobacteriales bacterium; assembly: GCA_964001305.1. Lineage (GTDB taxonomy): Bacteria > Bacteroidota > Bacteroidia > Flavobacteriales_E > Vicingaceae > CAJXMH01. The sequence continues at coordinate 303,522 of CAXFAI010000019.1, read as the reverse complement.
GGACCCTTTAAAAATTACAACGAAGAAGGTCAATTAATAGAGGAAGGAAAATTCACAGAAGCTAAAAGGGATAGTTTTTTTACAACTTTTTATGCAAGTGGAGCTGTTGAGTCCACAGGTTACTATGATTTGGGTTATAAAGACAGTTTATGGACTTATTTTTATGAAAATGGGAAAAAGAAAATGGAAGGCTTTTATGAGCAAGATAAGCGCGTGAAAGTCTGGCAAGAGTGGTATGAAAATGGAAGGTTAAAACAAGTACTCAGTTATGCAGGAGAATTAGAACGAATAGATGCCTATTTTACAGAAGATGGTAAGCAGCTAGCCCAATATGGTAAAGGCAAAATCATTGAGTTTTATTCGAATGATCAAATTAAATTTCAAGGAGAAATATTAAACAGTACAAGAAACGGGGAATGGAATTGGTATCAAGAAAATGGGAAATTACTGCGTAAAGAAAATTATGTTGATGGCGTGCCGGAAGGAATTTGGGAAAAGTATTACGAAAGCGGACAATTGATGTGGAAAGGCAATTATGAAGGTGGTCAAAAACATAAAGCTTGGGAGTATTTTTTTGAGAATGGAAAGAAACAAAGTGAACAGCACTTTTTAATAGGTAAGAAGCAAGGTTTGTTTAAAAAATGGTTTAAGAACGGGAAACTAGCAGAAGAAGGGAATTATTTAGACAATCAAAAAATTGGTAAATGGAATTGGTACAGAGAGGACGGAAAGCTAGAAATGCAAGGTTACTTTGAGGAAAGTATTCAGCATGGAAGATGGACTTACTATTATGAAAATAGTAGCCAAGTGCTAAGTAAAGGAGAATTTAAAGAAGGGAAGCGAAATGGGAATTGGCAGTATTATTATTTAGATGGTAAGCCTTGGAAAGAAGGTTTTTTTAAAGATGATAAAAAAGACAGTACTTGGCATTTTTGGCATGAGAATGGTCAACTATTAATGAGCGGAAACTTTAAAAATGGTCTCGAAGAGGGATTATGGAAGAGTAACTTCCCTGATGGAAAAAAACAAGATGAGGGAAGCTATCAAGATGGTTTAATGCACGCCCAATGGACAGGATGGTACCCGAATGGACAAAAGCGCTATCAAGGAACTTATGAAGCAGGGAAAAAAGAGGGCCTTTGGGAATACTGGAATGAAAGCGGATCTAAAGAATTAGAAGAGAATTATTTAGATGGAGTGTTGAATGGAATTCGAAAAAGTTGGTACGAGAGTGGCAAACTGAGAGATGAAGGAAATTATGTTTCTGGTGATCAAGATGGTTTATGGATCTATTATTATGAGAATGGTAATAAAATGATGGAGGCTAATTATAAAGCCGGAAGATTGCATGGAAAAGTGGCAACTTGGTATGAAATAGGAACACTCGAAAGTGAGAAAAACTATACAGATGGCTTAGCTGATGGCGTATTTCGATTTTATGAAAAGCAAGCTGATAAGCTCAAAATGGAAATTCGGTTTAAGGAGGGTAAAAAGTTAGAAGAAGAAGAAAAGTAGATAAGCTGATTTTAAATCATTAATTATTACTACCTTTGCGGCGATTTAAGTAAGAAGAAAGAGGGGACGAGAGTCCCCTCTTTTTATAAAGGTAGTATTCAGATATGATTAGCGAAAGCTACATAACACAATTAGTAGAAGAGAAATTAGCGTCGAGTCCTGAAATGGACTACTTTATTGTTTCTATTTCTGTAAGTACAAGCAATGCAATACGAGTAGAAATTGATGGAGACAAAGGAGTAAATATTAACGATTGTGTGCAAATTAGTCGACATATTGAAGGAAGTTTGGATCGAGAAACAGAAGATTTTGAGTTAACGGTTAGTTCAGCAGGTATGGACCAGCCTTTCAAAATTTTAAGGCAGTATCAGCGCTATTTAGGCAGAGAGGTTCAGGTTTTAAACCAAGATGGGGAGAAAATAAAAGGCAAGCTGTTAGTTGCCGATGAGCAAGAAGTAATACTTGAACAACAAAGCCGTGAAAAAGTAGAAGGCAAGAAAAAGAAACAAGTAGTAACAAGAGAAATAAAGCTTCCTATGGAGCAAGTAAAAGAAACTAAAGTGGTAATATCTTTCAAATAAATACAATGGATAAGATAAATTTAACGGAGTCATTCGCTGAGTTTAAGGAGTTTAAGGACATTGATCGTCCTACAATGATGAATATTTTGGAAACGGTTTTCCGAAACATGATCATTAAGAAATACGGTTCAGATGAAAATTTTGATATCATTTTGAACATTGACAAAGGCGACTTAGAGGTATGGAGAAATAGAGAAATTGTTGAAGACGGTGAGGTTGAAGATGAGAATAGTCAAATCGCGCTTTCAGAAGCAATTAAAATTGAGCCGGACTTTGAGGTAGGTGAAGAAGCCTCTGAAGAAGTTAAGCTGGCAGATTTTGGTAGAAGAGCCGTACTAGCGCTTCGTCAGAATTTGATTTCTAAAGTGCTTGAACTAGAGAAAGATAATATTTTCAAAAAGTACGAAGATCGAGTTGGAGATATCATCAACGGAGAAGTTTATCAAGTCTGGAAAAGAGAACTTTTAATTTTAGACGATGAAGACAATGAGCTAATTCTTCCAAAGTCGGAGCAAATTCCAAATGACTATTTCAAGAAGGGAGACACCATTCGTGCAGTAGTGAAGAAAGTGGAAATGAGAAACAACAAGCCTATCATAACCCTTTCAAGAACTTCACCAGTTTTCTTAGAAAGATTATTTGAAATGGAAGTTCCTGAGATTTTTGACGGATTAATTACCATTAAAAATATTGTAAGAGAGCCAGGAGAAAGAGCAAAAGTAGCAGTAGAATCTTATGATGACAGAATTGACCCTGTAGGAGCTTGTGTGGGTATGAAAGGTTCTAGAATTCATGGAATTGTAAGAGAGTTGAGAAATGAGAACATTGATGTGATTAACTTTACAAGCAATACTCAATTGTACATTACCAGAGCGTTAAGCCCTGCAAAAGTATCTTCAATCAATATTGATGAAGAAACTGGTAAAGCTGAGGTGTATTTAGCACCAGATCAAGTTTCTTTAGCCATAGGTAAAGGAGGTCATAATATTAAATTAGCTGGAAAATTAACCGGTTTTGAAATTGATGTTTATCGTGAAGATGTGGCTAACGATGAAAATGATGATGTAGCATTAGATGAATTTGCTGATGAAATTGATGATTGGATCATTGATGAACTGAAAGCAATTGGTTGTGATACTGCGAAAAATGTATTAGAATTGTCGAATAAAGAACTCGTGAAACGCACGGATTTAGAAGAAGAGACAATCGAAGACGTGAAAAAAATACTATCAGCTGAGTTTGAATAAAAAATATCAAACAAAGTTGAATAATAGAAAAAAAGGAGAAGTATTTATATGGCTGTAAAAAGATTAAGTAAAGTAGCCAGAGAGTTTAATGTTGGAATTTCCACTATTGTCGATTACCTTGATTCAAAAGGAGTTGAAGTAGAAGCAAAGCCCAACTCTAAAATCGAGGAAGATGTTTACGACATGCTTTGTGATGAATTCCAATCGGAAAAAAGCGCAAAGGAAGAATCGAAGAACATCAGCATGCCTTCTAGTGATCGTGAAGCGGTTTCTATTGAAAAGCCTGCGCCAGAAGAAGCAGCTCCAAACGATGAGCAAGACATTTTAATAAAGAATGTTCCAGCTTCTGAAGAAGAACCAGTGGAAGAGCCAGTAGAAGAAGCTGAAGTTGAAGCTGAAGAAGAGGAGCCAGTAGTTGAAGAAGCTCCGGTGGCTGAAGAAACTCCAGTACAAGAAGTAGAAGAGTCAGAAGAAGCCACTCCTGCAGAAGAAGAGCAGGAAGAAGGTTCAGGACCAAAGGTTGTTGGTAAAATTGATTTGGACAGTATCAATATGCGTACTCGTCCTGATTCAAAAGCCAAAAGACAAAAAGAAGAAGAAGCCAAGAAAAAGGCTCAAGCTGAAAAAGATGCTAAAGCGAAAGCTGCCGCTGAAGCGGAAGCTAAAAAAGTAGCAGAAGCAGAGGCAAAGAAGAAAGCAGAAGAGGCGAAAGTAGAGAAAGCAAAGCCAAAGAAAGAGCCACCAAGAGAGCATAAAACAGATGTAGAAAAACTGGAAGGAGTTAAAGTTCTTGGTAAAATTGAGCTTCCTGAAAAGAAAAAGCCAGTTGCATCTTCTTCTGAAAGTAAAGAAACGCAAAAGCCAAAGCGCAAGCGTCGTAGAATTCATGATAAGCCAAATCGAGGTGGAAAACCTGGGCAAGGTGGAAATCGACGAAAAAAACAAGAAGATCCTGAATTGACCGATAAGGAAATTCAAGAACAAATTAAAGAGACTTTAGCTCGTTTAACGAGTGGAGGTGGAAAGTCAAAAGGGGCAAAATACCGAAAGCAGAAAAGAGATAGTGCTGCTGAGCAAGCTCAACAAGAAGCAGAACAAGCAGAACTTGAAAAGAGTATTCTAAAGGTTACGGAATTTGTAACGGCAAACGAATTGGCCGCTATGATGGATGTGAATGTGAATGAGGTAATTTCTGCTTGTATGACACTTGGGATGTTTGTGTCGATAAATCAACGATTAGATGCGGAAACTTTAACCATCGTTGCTGAAGAATTTGGTTACGAACTTGAGTTTATTAAACCTGAATCTCAAGAAGAAGTAGAGGATGAGGTAGATAGCCCAGAGGACTTAGAAGAACGTTACCCAATTGTAACTGTCATGGGTCACGTTGATCATGGTAAAACTTCCTTATTGGATTACATCCGTGAGGCAAACGTAATCGCTGGAGAAGCAGGAGGAATTACACAGCATATTGGAGCCTATAATGTAAAGCTTCCGAATAATAAAAAGATTACCTTTTTAGATACACCCGGTCACGAGGCATTTACTGCCATGCGTGCCCGTGGAGCTCAAGTAACCGATGTGGTTATTGTAGTTATTGCAGCAGATGATAATGTGATGCCTCAAACGAAAGAGGCCATTAACCATGCGCAAGCAGCTGGAGTGCCAATAGTATTTGCTTTCAATAAAATTGATAGACCAAATGCCAATGCAGATAAGTTAAGAGAAGAGCTTTCGCAGATGGATATTTTAGTTGAAGATTGGGGTGGTAAATATCAAGCCCAAGAGGTTTCAGCAAAGACAGGAGCAGGTGTTGAGGAATTACTTGAAAAAGTAACTTTAGAAGCTGAGCTGTTGGAGTTAAAAGCGAATCCAAAACGAAATGCTAAAGGAGCAGTTATTGAAGCTGCTTTAGATAAAGGTCGAGGATATGTAACTACTATTTTGGTTCAAACTGGTACTTTAAAAATTGGGGATGTTTTACTTGCCGGACCTCATTCTGGAAGAGTAAAAGCCATGTTTAATGAACGAGGACAAGAGGTTTCTGAAGCAGGTCCTTCTATTCCTGTGTCTATTTTAGGTTTGTCGGGTGCGCCAAGTGCGGGAGACAAGTTTAATGTAATGGACGATGAGCGTGAAGCTAGAAACATTGCTACGAAACGACTACAATTACAAAGAGAACAAGGTGCAAGAACTAAGAAGCACATTACACTTGATGAGATTGGACGACGTATTGCCATTGGAGATTTCCAAGAGTTAAACGTGATTATTAAAGGTGATGTGGATGGTTCTATTGAAGCACTTTCAGACTCATTGTTAAAATTGTCTACTGAGCAAATTCAAGTAAATATCATTCACAAATCGGTTGGACAAATCTCAGAGTCTGATATTATGTTGGCGGCAGCTTCTGACGCTATTGTAATTGGTTTCCAAGTAAGACCATCTGTAAATGCACGTAAAATTGCTGAACAAGAGGAGATTGATATCCGCTTGTATTCAATAATATACGATGCAATCGAGGAGTTGAAATCAGCGATGGAAGGTATGTTGAAACCTAAGGTAGAAGAGCAAGTAACGGCTTCTATTGAAATTAGAGAAACCTTTAGAATTTCTAAGGTGGGAACTATTGCCGGATGTATGGTACTTGACGGAAAAGTAAACCGCAAGAACAAAGTGCGACTTATTCGTGACGGTGTTGTTGTTTATACTGGAGAGCTTGGTTCTTTAAAGCGTTTTAAAGACGATGTGAAAGAAGTAGCTAAAGGATATGAATGTGGATTGAATATAGCTAATTACAACGACATTAAAGTGGGTGATATTATTGAAGCTTACGAAGAAGTTGAAGTAGCACAAAAGCTGTAAAACCCTTTTAAAAGAAAAAGAAAAGCCTCGCAATCGCGAGGCTTTTTTATTAGAATAATTAGGGTCATTGTTACTATCTAATAAGAAGTTTTCTTGTGCTTATCTCGTCCTTTTTCGATTTAATTTGAATAAAATAAATGCCAATTTTAAAAGAGTCTACATTTAGTTTTAAGCGGTTTTCCTTTAAGTCTTCTAGTTCAAATACCATTCTTCCTTGTGAATCAAAAATATAAATGGATTGACTTCCTGATGAATTCCATTCAATATTAATCTGATTGTCAGCGGGGTTAGGAAAGATGCTAAACTGATTTTCTTCTTTGTTCTCAATAATATGTGTTACCCTTCCTGCTTTCTGAATTGCGACAGAAATAACCTTAGAGGGTGTAAATAGAATCCAACCCAATAGCGTATCGTGTGGGGCATGTTTTTGAAATGCAATGTAAAAAGTGTCCAACCCAATAGTTGTGTTAAAGTAACATGGTGGAGTATATGTGTTATTTAAGCTCAGGTAAACTTTTTGAGAGGTATCACTTTGAAACATAAGGTCTGTAATTGGTGCTCCATGATTTAAAGGGATTGCTCCCAGAGCGGTACCAAAAGCTGGAACCAAACTGCATACTTTCAAAGTGTCGTAATTAAAGTATATATTCGAATTTTGATGTGATTTCTGTATTACAGTTCTGGAAGCTGTACCACTAGAAGAGCCATGTATTAAACTTTGGAAAGAAATATCATTTACACCATCATTGTCAACATCAATTTCTAAAGGAATGACTGGCATACCTTGGTTGACCAATTGAAAATTTGTGTTTATCGTGTCACCTGCATAAAAAGATTGGGCCCCTAAATGATTTGATGCAAATAATAGCGAGATAACAACTAAAACTTTAAAGGCGGTGGCAGATAAGCTATTAATATATAATCTCCAAGTATTTTTAAGAAAGTCAGTCATTTTAAATAATCGTTAGTTTTCAATAAACAAGGTACAGAATAAAAGTAATTCTCAGAAACCTTTTGGTTTTTCTTTTTTACTTGCTGCTTCGGTAATTTGTAAGATTCGTTTTTCTCTCGTTTCAGTTTTTTTGGCTGAGTACACCCAGTGTAAAAGCAATTTTTTAGCTGACTTACTTAAGGACTCGTAGTACTCCATTGCATTTGAGTATTGATTCATTGCTTCCTTCAAGTCATCTGGCATAATTAAATCTTCTATTTTATCTAAAGCATACCAAGATCCATACTTTTTTGCAACTTCTATACTATGAAACCCTGCTTTGGTCATTTGTTGATCTTCAATTAGCTTCTCAACCTTCTCTTTGTTAATCTTAGACCAATTGCTTACTGCCTTTCTCTTGCTAAAATATTGCTTGTAACTATCTTGGTCTATTGTTTTTTTAGTGCTATCAATCCACCCAAAGCATAGTGCTTCATCTACTGCTTCACTCCAACTTAATGAAGGTTTAGAGCTAGAAACTTTGTAAAATACTAGCCAAATGGCATTTTCCGATTCATGATTCTTTTCTAACCAACTTCTCCAATCTTTTCGGCTTTTTGCGTAGAAGTTTTTCAGTTCGTTACTCATTCAACGGAATTGTTTATTGAAATAAATAATTTGAATGAATTAAATAGAGATTAGCATTTGCTTTCAAGTTTAGCTCTGCGAATCGCTAAAATGTCTTGTGTTAAGTCTCGAAGATGAATTAACGCATTTAATTGCGACTGTTTTAATCTTTTGGCTTGGTGGTCCATCACACAAACTGTTCCTAGCGCATACCCTTCAGGACTAATAATAGGGACCCCAGCGTAAAACTTGATGTTAGCTGGCCCATCTACAATGGGGTGATGTTTAAAACGAATGTCTTTTGTTGTATCGGGTATGTAGGTCGTGTTTTTAATATCGTTTATCGTGTGAGAACATAGAGCAAGCTCACGGGTGTTTTCTTTTAAGTTTGTTCCAACGCTAGCCTTAAACCATTGTCGTTTGCCATCAATAAAACTGACCAATGAAATTGGGCATTCACAAATTGAACTTGCCATTTTTGCTATGTGGTCATAATCTATTTCAGAAGCTGTGCCGTGTATTTGATAAAGTTTTAAGTTTTCTACTCGGTCACCATCATCTTTTTGTACTAGAGGTGAAATCATTTTAGCTATTTGAGAATTCTAAAATACAGAAAATTAGAAGGGTATGATATTTTTTTGAGAATGCTATTCGCTTAGCTAGATAAGCTAAATTCAAAAATATATTCGCTGAAGTATCTTCTGGATTAGGCCAAATCACAGCGAATTCATCGCTCTTAATTATTGCTCCAAAAAAATAAAGCGAGCTATATTTATAGCTCGCTTCAAAGAAAGAAGGTGATTTGATCACCAAGTACCCAGGGCCGGAGTCGAACCGGCACGCCCGAAGGCATTGGTGTTTGAGACCAACGCGTCTACCAATTCCGCCACCTGGGCATTAGGTTCTTAGTAAGAATTGGACTGCAAAATTATTCAATACTTTTTAATGACTAAAATTCTAGTGAAAAAAAGTGCACATACAGCTGTTAATTATTTGCTCTAGTTTTTTTTAATTGATAAATTTGCACCCCTTTTAATCAGCGCATTAGCTCAATGACCAATGAAGTAAAAATATTTGCTGGTAGCAGTACCAAGGATTTAGCCGGAAAAATTTCCAAAAGTTTTGGAAAAGAACTCGGTAAGTCTTCATTGAGTCGTTTTTCAGATGGAGAGTTTCAACCTTCTTTTGAAGAGTCAGTTCGAGGTTGTGATGTGTTTATCATACAATCAACTTACCCACCAACTGATAATTTATTTGAGTTGCTTTTGATGATTGATGCAGCTAAGCGAGCTTCTGCAAAACGTATAATTGCAGTTTTGCCTTATTTCGGTTTTGCTCGTCAAGACAGAAAAGACCAACCAAGAGTTCCAATAGGATCAAAATTGGTGGCAAATATGTTGCAAGCAGCAGGTGTAAGTCGTGTAATGACTATGGACTTACATGCCGATCAAATTCAAGGCTTTTTTGAAGTACCTGTAGATCATTTATACTCTTCAGCTGTATTTTCAGAAGCGATTAAAAACTTAAATCTGCCTGATTTGACCATCGCCTCTCCAGATATGGGAGGTTCAAAAAGAGCTTATGCATATGCTAAGCATTTAGAGTGTGATGTAGTAATATGTTACAAGCAAAGAAAAAAGGCAAACAAGATTGATAAAATGTTTGTGATTGGAGAGGTTGAGGGGAAAGATATTATGCTGATTGACGATATGGTTGATACAGCGGGAACATTGACAAAAGCAGCTGACTTGATGAAAGAGAAAGGGGCAAAATCTGTACGAGCAATTTGTACACACCCTATTTTATCGGGAGATGCATATAAAAGAATAGAAGACTCTGCTTTGACAGAATTGTTAGTTACAGATACAATTCCACTCAAGCAAGAATGCGATAAGATCCGTGTGATTTCTGTAGCCGACCTTTTTGCGAAGGTGATTTACAAAGTCCACAATTATGAATCTATCAGTTCATATTTTATTTTTTAAACAGAATACAATTACCTAAAATAGTCTAAGATGAAGTCTATATTGTTAGAAGCTACCGAAAGAGGAGAAGTAAGATCAAAAAGTGGTTTGAACAACCTAAGAAAAGAAGGTAGAGTGCCAGCCATATTATATGGTGGTAAAGAGAATATCAATTTTCACATTGATATGATTAAACTAGAGAAGATGCTTGCCACTTCTGAAGTAAACATGGTGAACTTGAAGTTTGAGGACAAAGAAGTGCGTTCAGTAATTCGTGACGTACAATTTGATCCTGTTACAGACAATCCAATTCACGTAGACTTCATGGAGGTTTTTGATGATAAGGCAGTTACTATTTCTGTACCAGTTCGATTTACTGGAAACTCAATTGGAGTTAAAAACGGTGGTCAGCGTAGAGAGAAAATGAGAAAATTGGTTTTGAAAGCATTGCCAAATGATATTCCTGAAGAGTTTGTTGTTGATGTAACCAAAATGAAGATTGGTGACGTGATCAAAGTGGAAACTTTAGAGAAGGAAGGGGTAGAGTTTCTAGATCATCCAAAAGCCGTTATCGTTGCAGTGAAAAATTCTAGAAATGCAGTTTCGGCTAGCATGGAAGATGATGAAGATGACGAAGAAGGAGAAGAAGCTACTGCAGAAAGCGAAGCTGCTGCTGAATAAAATAGCATGAAGTACCTGATTGTCGGATTAGGGAATATTGGTTCCCAATACGAAAATACCAGGCACAACATAGGATTTAAAGTATTGGATGCCTTTGCCGAGGCATCCAATCTTGTTTTTGAGCCTAATCGTTATGCCAATACCTCCTTTGCAAAGTTTAAAGGAAGAACGCTTGTATTGGTCAAGCCAACCACATTGATGAATCTGAGTGGAAAGGCTGTTAATTATTACATGCAGGAAGAAAAAATTCCTCTAGAAAGAGTGCTCATTATAACGGATGACTTGGCCTTGCCATTTGGTACACTTCGTTTAAAGGCAAAAGGCAGTGATGGTGGTCATAATGGATTAAAGCACATCAATCAAACTCTCGGTCGACAAGATTATGCACGACTTCGGTTTGGTATTGGAAGTGAATTTAATCGGGGACAGCAAGTTGATTATGTCTTAGGTGAATGGAGTTCTGAAGAAGAGAAAAACCTAACTGAAAGGATAAATCAATGCCAACAAATCATTAAAGGGTTTTGCACCATAGGTGTTCAACGTACCATGAGTGAGTTTAATGGGAAATAGCTTAGGTCTTATCTTAAGCTTTCAAATCAAATGAATCTGCATCCATTCCTACGGGAAATTTGAGCCTAAAATCATCTAGCGCTTTTTTAGAAAGCGTTATTGTTTCAGAAGCTTCTGCATAATCTTCAGCTTTCCAAATACTATTTCCTTTTGCATCAATTACCATGCTGTTGCCATTATAGCTTATATTCTTTCCATCCTTCCCAATTCGATTAAGACCTACAACATAACTTTGGTTTTCAATAGCTCTGGCATAAAGTAATTTTTCCCAGGCTTGTATCCTAGCTTCTGGCCAATTAGCAACAAATATGAGTAAATCATATGCAGGTTCTACATAAGTTTCTTTATCTGTCTCAAAAGTATTTCTGCTAAAAACAGGAAAACGTAAATCGTAACATACTAATGGGCAAATTTTCCAACCTTTTAATTCAACAATGATTCGTTTGCTACCTGCATCAAAATATTGGTTTTCATTAGCCATTCTGAATAAGTGCCGTTTGTCATAGTGAGTGTATTGACCATTTGCCTGCATCCAAATTAAACGGTTGTAATATTCTTTTCCCTTTTGAATAATCAAACTTCCACAGATAACTGCTTTTTTCTTTTCTGCTTGTTCATGCATCCATTGCATGCTTGGGCCTTCCATTTGTTCAGCCAATCGACTGGAGTGCATCGTAAAGCCGGTACTAAACATTTCAGGAAGTAAGATTAAATCTGTCTTAGGCAGTTTTGCAATTACTTCATGAAAGTGTTCAAGGTTTCTTTGAGGATTTTCCCAAAATAGACTTGATTGAATTAGAGAAACCTTTATGTTTTTCATAGAATTTATACCTTTTGCAATATCTCTGCTGCTTGCTCTAAGGTACTATTTTGCTTGGCAAAGCAAAAACGCAATACATGTAAATCTAAATTCTGATTGTAGAAAACAGAAGTAGGGATTGATGCTACTTTGTGTTCTTTAGTAAGTCGAACTGCAAATTCCGTATCTTTTTCTTGGCTTATTTTTTTATAGCCTAGCAATTGAAAATAGCTTCCTGCAGTATGCTTAATTTCAAATCGACTACCTTTTAATAGATTGACAAACAAATCTCTCTTTTCTTGGTAAAAATGCCGCAATTCTAGGTATTCTTCTTCCCTTTTTAAAAATTCTGCATAGGCTGCTTGAACTGGAGTATTCACAGAAAAGACATTATATTGATGGGTCTTTCTAAACTCTTTCATAAGAGCTTCTGGAGCCATACAATAACCAACTTTCCATCCAGTAGTGTGATAGGTCTTTCCAAATGAAGAAATGACAAAACTCCTTTTAGCAAGCGAAGGAAAACGTGCTACGCTTTGGTGTTCATAGCCATCAAAAATAATGTGTTCATAAACTTCATCACTTAAGACTAATATGTCTGAACCTTCAGTGATTTTTTCAAGCTGTTTTAAGTCTTGCATGCTTAAAATGCTACCTGTAGGATTGTGTGGTGAATTAATAATGATCATTTTCGTTTGACCATTGACCATCTTTTTTACTGCTTCCCAGTTAATTCTATACTCTGGAGCTTCTAATTGAACGTAGACCGGTTTTCCACCAACTAGTTCAATGGCGGGTTCATAACAATCATATGCGGGAGTAAATAGGATCACTTCATCGCCTTCATTGATGGTTGCTGCTATGGCCGTAAAAATCGCCTGGGTTGCACCGGCAGTAATGCAAATTTCTGTTTCTGGATTATATGAGCCACTATAAAGTTTTTCAGTTTTGATAGCAATTTGCTCTCTAAGGCTCATCAGTCCGGCCATTGGGGCATATTGGTTAAAGCCAGATTTCATAGCTTGATGTACCAATGATATTAAATCTGGATGACCATCAAAATCAGGAAAGCCTTGAGATAAATTTAATGCATTCTCTTTTGCAGCCAAGGCTGACATGGTCGAAAAAATAGTTTGACCAACCTTAGGTAGCTTAGAATGCAATGAAGCCGAAAAGCTTGGCATTGCGGTTTTGTTATTAGTTTACTTCGCCAATGTGGCTGCAAAATACTCGCGATTCATGCGAGCGATATTTTCAAGTGAAATTCCTTTTGGACATTCAACTTCACATGCTCCAGTATTTGAACAAGGTCCAAATCCTTCTTCTTGAGCTTGCTTTACCATGTTTCTAACACGGTCTTTCGCCTCTACTTGACCTTGTGGTAATAATGCATATTGAGATACCTTTGCCGCAACAAATAAAGATGCTGAGGCATTTTTACAAGCTGCTACACAAGCACCACAACCAATACAAGTTGCTGCATCAAATGCTTTGTCTGCATTTTCTTTTTCAATAGGAATAGCATTGGCATCTTGGGTGTTTCCTGAGGTATTCACAGAAACATATCCACCTGCATGTTGTATTCTATCAAAGGCACTGCGGTCAACAACCAAGTCCTTTATCACTGGAAAAGCACTTGCTCTCCAAGGTTCTACATAAATGGTATCTCCATCGCTAAAAGAGCGCATGTGTAATTGACAAGTCGTGACTCTTTTTCCTGGTCCATGAGGTTGTCCGTTTATGTATAGTGAACAAGCTCCGCAGATTCCTTCTCTACAATCATGGTCAAACTCAACTGGACTTTTCCCTTGGTTAATTAAATCATCATTTAAAATATCTAGCATCTCCAAAAAAGAACTGTCTGGAGATACATTTTCCAATTCATAGGTCTCTAAATTCCCTTTCGTTTTAGCATTTTTTTGACGCCATACTTTTAGGGTTAATTTCATTCCTTTAGCTGTTGACATATTCTTTCTATTTATAAGAACGTGTTTTAAGTTCTACGTTTTTAAATTCTAAATCTTCTTTATGTAAAATTGCCTCTGATGGTTTTCCTGTGTATTCCCAAGCTGCAACATAGGCAAACTCTTCATCTCTTCTGAGAGCTTCTCCTTCTTCTGTTTTAAACTCCTCACGGAAGTGACCACCACAAGATTCTTGTCTTTCTAGTGCATCCCGAGCAAATAATTCACCTAATTCTAAAAAGTCGGCAACTCTACCTGCTTTCTCTAATTCTTGATTTAATTCATCTGCGTCTCCTGGAACTCGAACATCCTTCCAAAATTGCTCTCTCAATTCTGCAATTTCTGTAATTGCCTCTTTTAAGCCTTCTGCGGTTCTTGCCATTCCAACTTTATTCCACATAATTAAACCCAATTTTTTGTGGAAATAATCTACGGATTTCGTTCCCTTGTTATTGATAAACTGATTGATTTGATCAGTTACTCTCTTTTCAGCCTCGTCAAACTCTGGTGAATTTGTTGGAATTTGACCGGTTCTAATATCATCAGCCAAATAATCTCCAATGGTATATGGAAGAACAAAATAACCATCAGCTAAACCTTGCATTAATGCCGAGGCACCTAATCTGTTTGCACCGTGGTCAGAAAAGTTCGCTTCTCCAATTGCATATAATCCTGGAATGGTAGTCATCAAGTTGTAATCTACCCAAATACCACCCATGGTATAGTGAACGGCTGGATAAATTTTCATAGGTGTTTCGTAAGGATTCTCATCAGTTATTTGCTGATACATCTCAAACAAGTTGCCATATTTAGATTCGATTACCTTCTTTCCAAGATTCTCAATATCTTCTTTTGTTGGATTTTTAACTCCTTTTACATGAGCCTCTTCTTTACCATAACGTTGAATGGCAGAGCTAAAATCTAAGAATACCCCTTCGTTGGTATCATTATTTACGACGCCAAATCCTGCATCACATCTTTCCTTGGCTGCTCTTGAAGCCACATCCCTAGGAACTAAGTTTCCAAAAGAAGGGTATCTTCTTTCTAAGTAATAATCACGATCTTCTTCTTTAATATCTACTGGCTTTAATCTACCTTCTCTTACAGCAACTGCGTCTTCTAATTTTTTCGGAACCCAAATTCTACCATCATTTCGCAAAGACTCTGACATTAAAGTCAGCTTAGATTGTTGTGTTCCATGAACAGGAATACATGTAGGGTGAATTTGCGTGTAACAAGGGTTTGCGAAATAAGCTCCTCGTTTATGAATCTTCCATGCAGCGGTTACATTAGAACCCATGGCATTGGTAGATAAGAAAAATACATTGCCGTATCCACCTGATCCAACGACTACAGCGTGTGCAGAATGTCTTTCAATTTCGCCAGTTACCAAATTTCGAGCAATAATTCCTCTTGCTTTACCGTCGACGATTACCACATCAAGCATTTCATGACGGTTATACATTTTGATTTTTCCCTTTGCAATTTGTCTGTTCATAGCAGAATAAGCTCCTAGAAGTAATTGCTGTCCGGTTTGACCTTTTGCGTAAAAAGTTCTAGAAACTAAAACTCCACCAAATGAACGGTTATCTAAAAGGCCACCATAATCTCTAGCAAATGGAACTCCTTGAGCCACACACTGATCAATAATGTTTGCAGAAACTTCTGCTAAACGATAGGTGTTAGCTTCTCTAGATCGGTAATCACCACCTTTTATCGTGTCGTAAAACAATCGGTAAGTTGAATCACCATCTCCTTGATAGTTCTTCGCTGCGTTAATTCCTCCTTGTGCTGCAATCGAGTGAGCTCTTCGCGGAGAGTCTTGGTAACAAAATGCTTTCACATTATAGCCAAGCTCTGCTAATGTTGCAGCTGCAGAACCACCTGCTAAGCCAGTTCCCACTACAATTACATCAATGTTCCTTTTATTGGCAGGGTTAACTAATTTGATGTTGTTTTTATGATTTGTCCATTTTTCTGCTAATGGACCCTCAGGTATTTTTGAATCTAAACTCATAATCAATTTCTTGTTTTAACTTAGGCCATAATTAGCATGTACACCGGTATAATGGCAAAAAGTAAAGGAACAATAATGGCAAAAGCGAATCCTGCTTTTTTAATTATTGGAGAATATTTTGGACTGCTCAATCCGAATGATTGAAAAGCACTTTGGAACCCATGTATTAAATGAAATCCTAAAGCAATCATTGCAATAACATAAAAAGCAACTAATAATGGATTTTGAAAGTAAACCTCTACTACAGTGTATAAATCTTTCATGGCTTCACCAACCATTTCTCCATTTAAACTCACCATTCCATTTTCTATTACTCCGCCTTTTACTATACTTCCGTCCATTAACATGGGAGCACCACTTTCTGACATCATATAAGGTGTTTCCCCAAACTTATATTCATACCAGAAATTTTGCATGTGAATTACGATGTATAGTAAGATTACTGTTCCAAGAATTCCCATGTTTCTTGAAGACCACATGGAATTTTTACTGGGTTTGCTGAAAGCGTAATTCTGAGGTCTTGCTTTTTTATTGTTCATAGAAATTACCAATCCATCAATAGCATGAAATAGTATGCTGAAGTAAGTTAAATACGATAATAATTTAACAGCCGGATTGGTGGTCATAAAAACGGCGTACTCATTAAACTGCAATTGTCCTTCATAAGAACTAGAAAACAATTGTAGATTTCCAGCTAAATGGCCAGTTAAAAACAGGCATAAAAATAGTCCTGTTGCTGCCATCCAATATTTTTTTACGATGTGTGATTTTATTAAACCGCTAGATTCGCTCATCAGTTGATAGTTTTAGTTTCGCTGATATAAGTTGCCAAAGATAATTCTAGAAAAAATGGTAGTCAAAAGTTATTTTTATAAAAATTTTATTTAGAACCATTCTTAATAGCTGTTTAGCTATTTTATTTTTAATTAACAATGATTTCAGAATATGGTTTGATAGCTTTCAAATTAAAAATGGATTCCGTTTTAATTCCATCTTATGGATATTAACTTTGTTTAAATTAAAAAGTAAAAAATGAAGTATCTTCCCATTGATCAAAACCTATTTATTAAGAATAGAAATAAGTTTATCAAGCATTTAAAATCAAAGTCTGTTGCCATTTTTAATTCGAATGACATTCTACCTACAAATGCAGATGGAACTATGCCCTTTCGACAAAACAATGATTTATTTTACTTAAGTGGTGTAGATCAAGAAGAGTCTATTTTAGTGCTATTTCCAGATGCAACTCAAGAGAAATACAGAGAAATGTTATTTGTAAAAGAAACTTCTGAAGAAATAGCCATTTGGGAAGGAGAAAAATTAACAAAAGAAGCAGCTACAAAGACTTCTGGAATTAAACATGTTTTTTGGTTAAATGATTTTGAAACTCTATTAAAAACGGTACTTTTTGAGGCCGAAAACATTTACTTAAATAGTAACGAACACTTACGAGCCAAAGTAGACGTTGAAACTCGAGATGATCGATTCAGAAAAAGATTATTGGCAGACTATCCTTTGCATCGTGTTGAGCGTTCTGCGCCAATAATGCATAAAATCAGAGCGATTAAAGAGCCTGAGGAGATAGCTTTGATGCAGAATGCATGTGATATTACGGCTAAGGCAGTAGATCGTATCTTAAAATTCATCAAACCTGGAGTGATGGAGTATGAAATTCAAGCAGAAATTATGCATGAATTCTTAAGAAATAGATCAAGAGGATTTGCATATGAGCCAATTATTGCATCTGGTTTTAATGCTTGTGTACTTCATTACATTGAAAATAATCAAGTATGTAAAGATGGCGATGTAATATTGATGGATTTTGGTGCAGAATATGCAAATTACGCTTCTGATTTAACTCGTTCTATTCCGGTGAATGGAAAATTTACAGACCGTCAGAAGGAGGTTTATGAAGCTGTACTATCCGTTATGAAATCGGCTACCGCCATTTTAAGGCCAGGTATTACTTTAAACGATTATCATCAAAAAGTAGGTGAATTTATGACAGAACAATTGCTTAAACTCGGATTAATTACAAAAGAAGAGGTGAAGAATCAAGATCCAAATTGGCCGGCGTACAAAAAGTATTTTATGCATGGCACGTCTCATTATATTGGTTTAGATGTACATGATGTAGGAAGTTGGCAAGAGCCTATAAAAGCAGGTGCTGTTTTTACCGTAGAGCCTGGAATTTACATTCGAGAAGAAAATTTGGGTATTCGTTTGGAAAATGATATTCTAATCGGTGAGCATGATAATGTAGATTTAATGGCACATATTCCATTAGAAGTAGAAGAGATTGAAGCGGCGATGAAAAAATAGATGCGCAAGTATATTTCATTCAAAGGAGAACAACTTTACTATGAAGTTAAAGGTAAGGGTCGTACTATCGTTTTTCTTCATGGGTTTTTAGCCAATGGGCAATTTTGGAATGCAATTTCAAAGCGATTAAGTAAACGCTTTCGTGTAATTGTTATTGATTTACCTGGTCACGGTCAATCTGCGCCTCTTGGATATGTTCATAGCATGGAGTTATTAGCCGAAGCAGTAAAGGTAGTTATCCAAGATGTTGGGGTTCGTAAAATTATTTTAATTGGACACTCTATGGGTGGTTATGTGTCTATGGCATTTGCGGAAAAATTTCCAGATGCATTGTTGGGGTTAATTTTGATTAATAGCACCGCCAAAGGTGATACTGATGAACGAAAAGCTTCTCGAAAGCAGCTTGTAAAAGTGTTGAAACAAAATAAGGATAAAGCATTGCAGGTTTTGGTGCCAAGCTTGTTTAAGATGAAGCAAAGAACAACAACTTGGCATATTAAAAAGTATTTACAATGGGCAAGGGCATGTCCTTTACAAGGTGTCATTGCTAATATAGAGGGGATGATTATCCGAAAAGAACGTGAGATTGTTTTAAAATTTGCCCCTTTCCCTTATTTATTTTTAATAGGAGAGTTTGATCCTTTGTTTTATGTAAATGAAATAAAGGTAGAAGCTATGCTTGGTGAAAATGGAAGATTTGAATTAATTGAGGATAGTGGCCACATGAGCCCGCTTGAACGAGAAGAACAAACCTTGAAATGGATTGTAAAGTTTGAGAAGAGACTCAAATCTCAATATTAATAATCTGCTTTTTAATTTTTCCTTCATCAATTAAGACTAAGAAATATTGACCATTATGAAAACCTGAAACATCGATTTCAAGTGGGATTTCACGATTAATTATTCCTGACTTATATATTTTGCCACTTATATCACACAGGTCAAATGTGGCCTGGTCTGAATCGGTTAGAGCTTGCACTATTAAATGTGGAGCACTTTTAATGTACGATATTTTAGTTTGTAAGTTGATGGACAGTATTTTAGGTGAAATTAATTGAAAATTGAATTAAACTAGTAGAAAAAGTTTATAAATAGACAAGGACATAATTTTTGTCTATGAATGAAATAGAATTGCCTATAAAATAAATAGGAAGAAACTTATTTTTGAAACCGCATAAGTAATTGTATTTATTAGGAATTAAGTGTCTATGAAGTATTGTAATGATTTAAGCACGTACAGTCGATTTAAGAGTCGTGAAGTAACTATTGGGTCACTTCAACTAGGAGGTAAGCAACCTATTCGCATTCAATCGATGACGACGACAGATACCATGGATACAGCCGGTTCGATCAAACAGTCAGTGCGCATGATTGAGGCAGGCTGTGAACTTGTGAGATTGACGGCTCCTAGTAAAAAAGATGCTGAAAACTTGCGTCTTATTAAGCAAGGAATAAGGGATTTAGGATATCAAACACCTTTGGTGGCAGATATTCATTTTACGCCAAATGCAGCAGAAGTAGCGGCTAAAATTGTTGAAAAAGTAAGGGTAAACCCTGGGAATTATGCGGATAAGAAAAAGTTTGAAGAGCTTTCATATACCGATGATAGTTACAATCAAGAGCTGCGGCGTATTGAAGAAAAATTTACTCCATTAGTTTTATTGTGTAAGGAACATGGAACGGCTATGCGGATAGGTACCAATCATGGGTCCCTTTCTGATCGAATTCTTAGCCGTTATGGTGATACTCCCCATGGTATGGTAGAATCAGCAATGGAGTTTATTCGAATTTGTCGAAAGAATGATTTTCATGAATTGGTTTTATCCATGAAGGCAAGTAATACATTGGTAATGGTGCAAGCCTACCGTTTACTAGTAGCAGAAATGATGAAGGAGGGGATGAATTATCCATTGCATTTGGGTGTTACAGAAGCAGGAGATGGAGAAGATGGTAGAATAAAATCGGCTGTAGGTATAGGGACTTTGTTGGAAGATGGATTGGGTGACACCATCCGAGTATCATTAACAGAAGAGCCAGAGTTTGAAATTCCTGTGGCGCAGAAATTAGTAACACGATATGCTAATAGGGCTAATCATTCTAAAATAGCTCCGGTTACTAAGAACCCAATTAATCCATTTGAATATAAAAAACGAGAAAGCAAGAACATTAATAATATAGGTCACGACTTTGTTCCAGTGGTTTTTGGTGATTTATCTCAAAGCAAATCCATAAAAGCGGCTTCTTTGTTTGGTTTTGGTTATGCTTATTCAGTCCCATTAGACAAGTGGAATATTTTAGACCAAGCTGCGGATTACATATATATAGGAGAAAATACAATAGACTTTCAAATACCAGGCACCTTAGGACTTGTACAAGATTACAAGGTTTGGAAGTCACACCCCTCAAAAGAAAGGCATTATCCAATTTTAAATGTTGAAGAATATTTGAATGAAGAAAATTTGAATGTTCTCAATTTTGTGTCCTGTGAATTGAATGATGTTTTAGAAAATCAAAACTTTATTTCCAAACTAAAAGCTTCAAACTATAGTGTACTTGTTCTGAAAACAAAAAATGAACACGGTATGGCAGAACAACGAAGAGCTTTTATAGCGCTTCTTAATCAAAGGGTAGATCTTCCTGTGATTATTCAAAGGACTTATGATTCTGATGATATAGAGGAAGTTCAGCTTGCGTCTGCTACTGACTTTGGGGGACTTTTGATTGATGGTTTAGGAGATGGAATATGGCTGAAATCAAAACGAGCAATAGCAAGTCAATTTGTAGTCAATACTTCATTTGGAATTTTACAAGCAAGTAGAGTTCGTATTTCAAAAACGGAGTATATTTCTTGCCCTTCTTGTGGCAGAACTTTGTTCGATTTACAAGAAACCACCGCTAAAATTAGAGCTGTTACTTCGCATTTAAAGGGCGTAAAGATTGGAATTATGGGCTGTATTGTCAACGGTCCTGGGGAAATGGCAGATGCTGACTACGGATACGTGGGAACAGGCCCCGGTAAAATCACTTTGTACAAAGAAAAAGAAGTGGTTAAGCGCAATGTACAAGAAGAAGATGCTGTAGATGCTTTAATTGAATTGATTAAAGCGCATGGTGATTGGGTAGTGCCTACAGAGTCATAAGCTTAAGTTATTCTTCGGATTCAAGTAAATGATCAACTTCAATAAGTTGTTGATACCATGCTTCTCCATATTTTCGGATAAGAGGCTCTTTAGCAAATTGATACACTTTGACTTTTTGTTTCAAGCCACAATCACAAGCAGGTTTGCAAATATGCCAACGATGATAATTTAATGCATCATGATATTTTAGTTTTCCAATGCGGATGGGATATAAATGACAAGAAATAGGCTTTAAAAATGTAGATTTATTAGCCTTGTAGGCTAACTCTATTCCACAAAGCGCCATTCCTTCATCTGAAAATACAGTAAAAGCACATTCCTTTCCACCATTTAATGGAGTTACATAATCTCCATCAACATCCATTTCAAAAACACCATGTTCTTCAATTGTCTTTTTCCCTTTATCAGGCAAAAAGGGAAGTATCTCATCTAAATTCGCTTCTATTTCATCAATTTCACTTAACTCTAAAGGAGCTCCAGCATCGCCTTCTACACAACAGGCCCCTTTGCAAGCACTAAGGTCGCAACTAAAATGTTCCTCGAATAACTCTTCTGAAAGTAAGATTTCATCAACTTGTATCATGCTTCAAAATTAATAGAGTTTAGAATTCTGTAAGTCTTGATAATCCTTAAGTTTAATTTAAAAAGCATGTTTTTTTAACAAAAGCGCTGTTGAAAACAAGATGTGAGCATGTGGTTACTCCTATTTTGTCTAGGTTTTCTAGGCTATAAAGTCATTTTAAGCTAAGGGAAATGACTGAGTGAATCTAGGGTAATTAACGTAAAATTATCCCTTTAATGAGTCTAAATTGAACTAGAGTTTTGGGTGTGAATCATTTTTTTTACTACGTTTGGCCCAAGTTTAATTTAAAACGATAACCAAAAAACATTAAAAATGAAAAAGAAAGTATTACTTATCGCAGCTATTGCTGCTGGAGTTTTCACTACTTCAAACGTTAACGCACAGGATTTTAAGCCTGCTGGTGGTGAAAAAAATGTTGAGGTAAACTTTACCCCAATGGGTAACGCACCTATCTCAATCAACAACTTACGTTTCCGTTATTTCTCTTCTAGCGACATGGCTTTTAGAGTAGGATTTTCTGTAAGCTCATCTTCAACTACTACTCCTTCAATCGTTCAAGATAGTAATGGTGAAGACCAAGAAGTAGAAAGTAAAAGCAGCACATTTGGATTGTCTATCAATCCTGGTATTGAAAAGCATTTTGAAGGAACTGATCGTCTTTCTCCATACGTAGGTGCAGTTTTGAACTTCTCAATGGTTAACAGTAAAACAACTTCTGAATCATTGGACGCAAATGATGCAGTTGTAGAAAGTGAGGTTAAAAATTCAAATGGTACTGATGGAACTACTTTTGGCTTAAACTTGGTTTTAGGTACAGATTGGTATATTAGCAAGCACTTATACATGGGTACTGAAGTTGGATTTGGATTCTCAACTACAAGCTTCGCAGATACAGAAAATACACCTCCAACAGGTCCTTCTGTTACTACACCTAATGGAAGCAGCTTTAACCTAGGTCCAAACTTTAATAGCGCTATTCGTTTAGGATTCTTGTTCTAAAAAACAATAAAGTTTTTTTACGTTAATCTTAAATAGCATATTATGAAAACATTGAAATACAGATCAGCCTTTGCTTCTATAGCCGTTGCAGCGCTATCTGTATTTCTTTTCACAGCTTGTGAAAAGGATACAGACAGCCCGGTTCAAGAAAAAGAATCTGATCGATTAGCAAAATTTAGCCGCTTAGTATTTTCAGGTGCAACTTCTGCAACCGAAAGTGGTGGTGGTACCTTCTCAGGTGGTGGTGGAAGTATAAACTTCTCTGCAGCTGGTGGAGGTGGAGCAACTTTTGCGGAAGCAGGAGGAGAAGCTCAAGTATTTGCCAGCATTGAAGGAAATGGTCAAGTTTTCACTGATCCTATGTCAACTGGTCCTGTCTTTGGAATATCTGGTTTGCTAGGAACTGGTGGAGGTTCATTTACTGTAAATGGGGAGACCGAAGATTTAATCTTTGGTTATTGTGCCTCTCAACCAGTAGGTGGAAATACTTCGTTACCTGATTCAACAAGTGATGTAAAAGTTTTTGTAGGTATTGCTGGAGATTGGTTGAATGAAAGTAATGATCTTACTTTTATTTATGTGATTTCTTACAATAACTCTACTAAAATTGGAAGCTTTTATGATTACAATGATTGGATAATAGGTACTCCTTTGGATGCATATGTTGTAGTTGTTCGATTTGAGGAAGATGAAATGGGGCAGTCACAACAATATACTTATTTTGGTACAGAAGGAAATATTTCTTTCGGAAGTAGCTCTGTTAGTATATCAAATGCGACCTTAGTAAAAATTGAAAATGATGACTTAACTCAAGATGAAGTAGATTTTTCTGCTGAATTTGATTGCATCGAATACAATGAACCAGAAGATTGATAAATCATCTGGTTTAATAAAAAACCCTTGCATATTGCGAGGGTTTTTTTATGTTTTAAACTTACTTCAGTAAGGCAAAATATTACTTTTGTCAAATGGCAAATCAAGAAGAAAATTTTAAATCAATAATCAGTCATGCCAAAGAGTATGGCTACATATTTCCATCCTCTGAAATTTATGACGGCTTAAGTGCTGTTTATGATTATGGTCCGCTAGGAAGTGAGTTGAAGAATAATCTGAAACAGTATTGGTGGAAATCAATGGTTCAAATGCATGAGAATATTGTAGGAATTGATGCCTCTATTTTTATGCATCCAACCACTTGGAAAGCTTCTGGTCATACCGATGCTTTTAATGACCCATTAATTGATAATAAAGATTCAAAAAAGCGTTATCGAGCTGATGTATTGATAGAGGATTGGGTAGCAAAGATTGAAGCGAAAATTGATAAGGAAGTTGCAAAAGCACAAAAACGTTTTGGTGATGCTTTTGATGAAGAACAATTCAGAGCAACTAACCCTCGCGTTTTAGCAAATCAACAAAAGATTGATGAAACAAATCAAACTTTTAAAGCAGCGATGGATTCTGAAGATTTAGATGCTGTGAGGCAACTCATAATAGATTTAGAAATTGCTGATCCAATTAGTGGTTCTAAGAATTGGACAGAAGTTCGTCAGTTCAATTTGATGTTTAGCACGGAAATGGGTTCAACCGCTGAAGGAGCTCAAACCATTTACTTAAGGCCGGAGACTGCACAAGGTATTTTTGTGAATTTCTTAAATGTTCAAAAAACATCTCGAATGAAGGTGCCATTTGGAATTGCACAAATTGGTAAAGCATTCCGAAATGAGATTGTGGCAAGACAATTTATTTTTAGAATGCGAGAGTTTGAACAAATGGAAATGCAATTTTTTGTTCGCCCTGGAGAGGAATTGAAGTGGTATGAACAATGGAAAGAAGAACGCATGAAATGGCATTTGAGTTTGGGAATAGATGAAGCTAAATACCGTTTTCATGACCACTTAAAACTTGCGCATTATGCAAACGCCGCTGCTGATATTGAATTTGAATTCCCTTTTGGATTTAAAGAATTAGAAGGGATTCATTCAAGAACTGATTTTGACTTAAAACAGCACCAAGAGCATTCAGGAAAGAAGTTACAATATTTTGATCCTGAAATTAATGAGAATTATGTGCCTTATGTTATAGAAACTTCAATCGGTTTAGATCGATTGTTCTTAGCAGTTTTCTCAACAGCCTTGCAACAAGAAAATCTTGAAGATGGAAGCTCACGTGTAGTTTTAAAGATACCCGCTTTTTTAGCACCTTATAAAGCAGCTGTTTTGCCATTAACGAAGAAGGATGGCCTGCCAGAAAAAGCACGAGAAATAATGGATGTATTAAAAATGGAATTTAATTGTCAGTATGATGAGAAAGATTCTATTGGTAAGCGTTATAGACGCCAAGATGCTATTGGTACACCACTTTCTATTACTGTAGACCATGATAGTTTAACGGATAATAGTGTTACCGTTAGAGATCGTGATTCGATGCTTCAGGAAAGAATTCCAATTGAGAAATTAGAAAGTTACATTTCCAATAAATTGAGATAACAAAAAAGGCCTTTGCGATGCAAAGGCCTTTTTCAATTCAATTCAAAGCTTAGTTCGATTCAAGAATTTCTAATAACTCATCCAATTTTGGAGTTAAAATAATTTCAGTTCTTCGATTTTTAGCGCGACCTTCTTTGGTGTCATTTGTTGCTATGGGCACAAAATCAGCTCTTCCTGCCGCAGTTAACCTCATAGCATCTATTCCTTCATTTTCAAGTATAATTTTAACCACTGAAGTAGCTCGTTTTACACTTAAATCCCAATTGTCTTTTAAAGCGCCAGAACCATTGTACGGAACATTGTCAGTATGTCCTTCTACAAGTACATTAACATCTGTATTGTTGGCTAAAACATTTGCTAGATTTTTTAGAGCCTCAGTTCCTTTACTACCAATGTTATAGCTACCTGAAGCAAAAAGTAAACTTTCGTCCATAGAAACATAAACCTTTCCATTTTTTTGTTCAATGGTTAAGCCTTTATTTTCAAAGCCTAAAAGTGCATTTTGAACCTTAGATTTCAAGGCATTAACAGTAGAGTCTTTTCGGTTTAATATTGATTCTAACTCATTTACTTTGGCTTCTCTTTTTTCTAATTCACTTTCAAGTTGAGCTAAACTTGCCTCTTTAGCTGCAAGATTTTTTCTAGCCTCTTCAAGTGCCGCAGTTTGCTTCATTAAATCAGATTGAGATTGCTTTAAGTCACCAAAAAGCTGTTGTGTTTCTCTTTGATTTCCTTGAAGTAATTGCTTGTTTTTTTCAAGTAATAAATCATAGGTTTCATTTAGCTTATCGTAATTTTTAGTCATTACTCTTAAAGACTTACCCATAACAGTGGTGTCTTGAGATAGAGCGCGGTTACGCTTTTCTAATTCAGATAGTTGGTCTTTAGCTTCTGTATACTCTTCATCAATGACTCTGTGTCTTTCTTTCAGTGCTGCAAGTTCTTCTTCGCACATTTCTTTCTTTCTCTTAATGTCTTCTACTTTTTTAGCAGGTACACAAGCAACTACGCTTAAAGAGACGATGCTAATTGCTAATATGATTTTTCTCATTGAATGTTTATTTATTCTGGTCAAATTGATAATTGCGTTGCAAAAATGCAAATACTCAGTCATTTACTGCATGCAAATTTAAGTTAATCTTCTATTTCTACTAAAATTGGGCAATGGTCAGAATGTTTTGCCTCACTTAGAATTGCTGCTCGACTTAATTTGTCAGCCATATTTTCTGTAACCATATGGTAGTCTATCCTCCATCCTAAATTTTTAGCTCTAGCATTGGCTCTATAACTCCACCAACTGTAATTATGTGGTTCTTGATTAAATGCTCTAAACGAATCAACAAAACCCGATTCAATAAATTGACTGACCCATTCTCTTTCCTCAGGTAAGAATCCAGAAGTTTTGGCATTTCTTGTTGGGTTATGTATGTCAATCGCTTTATGACAAATGTTATAGTCGCCAGAAATAATCAAATTGGGAATTTCTTTTTTTAACTCATCAATATAGTGTTGAAAGTCTGCTAACCATTGCATTTTAAAATCTTGTCGGATATCTCCACTAGAGCCTGAGGGCATATAAACACTCATAACGGAATATTTTTCAAAATCAGCACGAATCACTCTTCCCTCTAAGTCATACTTTTCAATGCCGCAGCCATAACTCACATTTTTTGGTTCTTCTTTAGACCATATCGCAACTCCACTATATCCTTTTTTCTCAGCTGGATACCAATAATGATGATAATCTAAACTTTCAAGAAAATCGGTTTCTAATTGTTCGGGAGTTGCTTTAATTTCTTGCATGCAAAAAACATCTGGCTGGCTAGCCTCTAACCAATCCATTAAGCCCTTTTTTAAGGCAGCTCTTATTCCATTAACATTATAACTGATGATTCTCTTCATAATTTAATTGCTCTGTTGTGAATCTTTATTTTTACCGTGAAATTCCGAATAAATTCGTGAAATTTTGGACCATTCATGCGACTAAAGTCTTAACTACTCCGTTAGTGCATTGCTATGCCTAAATCTGCTTGCATATATTATACTTTTTTTACTCTACTTTCCTTAGTAGGGTTAAAAAGTATGGGCCAAGAAGGATCAAATTTTCGTATTCAGCAAATAACAGTTGATTCAACTTATATCGAACTCGATAGTCTGAGTATTATTCCAAATTCAGAAATCCTTACACTGAATGAGCGTATAGTTTCTGATAGTTTGTACCAAATAGATTATGTGAATAGTACGGTCCAGTTTCATGAGATTTTGATAGGTAAAAAGATTCGGTTTTCTTATCGGGTATTTCCTATAAAATTTACTCAGTCTTATGCTCATAAATCCATGCAGCAAATTGAACAGTCAGATCCTGGGAAGTACGATTATTTTACCATTAAAGATGATAATGAGTCTTTAGACATCTTTTCAGTAAGTGGTTTGAATAAAAATGGTTCTATTTCAAGAGGGGTTAACTTTGGTAATAATCAAGATTTGGCCGTTAATTCGAATTTAGATTTGCAGTTGTCTGGTAAAATATCAGATGATATCTCCATACAAGCGGCCATTAGTGATAACAATTTGCCTATTCAACCTGAAGGAAATACTCAACAACTACAAGAGTTTGACCGTGTATTTATTAGACTTTTTGATGACAATTCTTCTTTAATTGCCGGAGATTTTCTTTTGCAGCGACCTGAAGGTTACTTCATGAATTTGAATAAGAAAGTACAAGGAGGTGGATTTAATACCCGAATTGTAACCAAGCAAGAGCTTAATGAGCTCGATAATGGCACGCTAAAAACTTCGATTAATGCAGCTATTTCAAGAGGAAAATTTGCAAGAAACATCATACCTGGAGAAGAAGGAAATCAAGGGCCTTACCAACTTAAAGGGGAAGACAATGAGAGTTTTATCATTGTATTGTCAGGTACAGAAAAAGTTTATGTGAATGGGAAATTGATGATACGTGGTCAGGATAATGACTATGTAATAGATTACAATACTTCTGAATTAACATTTACCCCGCGTCAGCTAATTTCTAAAGATATGCGTATTGTAGTGGAGTTTCAATACTCGGAAAGAAACTACAGCCGATCCGTTATTTTTTCTGACAATACTTACCAAAAGGAAAAGTTGAAGGTAAATTTTAATGTTTATTCTGAACAAGATCACCGGAATCAACCTTTGCAACAAGAATTATCGGATGAAGAAAAACGTGTGCTAGCCGAAGTTGGTGATAGTTTAAACCAGGCCGTTGTAAGTGGAATTGATACTATTGAGTTTAGTGCAGATCAGGTGATGTATCGAGCTACAGATACACTTGGTTTTCAAAATGTGTTGGTTTATTCCAAAAATCCTGATAGCGCGATTTATCGAGCCCGATTTAGTAATGTGGGGCAAGGAAATGGAAACTATGAGCAAATTCGTTCTGATGCGAATGGTAGAGTGTTTCAGTGGATTGCACCCGTAAATGGAGTGCCACAAGGTAGTTATGAACCTGTAATTGCATTGATAACTCCAAAAAAGCGTCAAATGGTTACACTCGGTGGGGAGTATACTTGGACAAAATTTTCTCAACTTAAGGTAGAAGGAGCTTTTACCAATAATGATGTCAATACTTTTTCAGCTAAAGATCAGGCAGATAATCAATCGTATGGTTTTCGAATAGATGCAAAACACAGTGAAGTAATTAACAGTGACTCTGCATCGAATACTCTTTGGAATTCTAAATTATTTTATGAACAGAGAGGAGCTGATTTTCAGTTTATAGAACGATATCGAGGAGTTGAGTTTGATAGAGATTGGAACATTCGGAACCTCAATTTATACGGTGATGAATATTTGGTAAAAGCACAAACAGGAATTTCTAAAAAAGGCAATTATTTGAATTATGTTTTTGGGTCCTTTACCAAAGGAGAAGATTATCAAGGAGTTTCCAATGGTTTTGATGGACGGTTTAAAAAGCGTGGTTTTTCTGTGCAATCAAAAGGAAGTTACTTAACCGTAGATGCGATAAATAATAGTGAATTTTTGAGGCATTATACAACCATCAATCAAAAAGTTGGCAGCTTTAATGTTGGCTTGTATACAGAGCAAGAACGGATTTTATTTTTTCAAAGAGATACCGATACGCTTCAAGCATCAAGCTTTGACCGTTCCATTTGGAAAGTTTATTTGGAAAAAGGGGATAGCACAAGTCAAGATTTCTATCGGTTAAGTTACAGTGAGATTTATGACTATTTCCCGCAAGACGAAGAACTGGATTATGCCTTAAAAGGAGAGAATTTTGACTTTGAATTTAGAATGGCTAATAATGTGAGAAGTCGGTTGAATGGAAAGGTAACCTACCGAAAGTTGCTGGTAAAAAATAATGAGATTACAAGCAGAGATGAAGAGAATACTTTATTGGGTCAATTGGATTATAACCTAAAGGCACTCAAAGGATTTATTTCTTCAAATACCTTTTATCAAATTGGAAGTGGCTTTGAAAATCAAAGAGAATTTTCATTCTTAGAAGTGAACGATGGACAGGGAACTCACCTATGGAATGATTATAATCAAAACGGCGTGCAAGAGTTGAATGAGTTTGAAGTTGCTGGGGAGAATAACCGATTTCAGGCAAGCTATATTAAAGTGTATACACCTACCAACGAATTTATTCGGGTTTTTAGCAATCAATTCAATCAAGTGCTATTTTTAAAACCCAACGCCATTTTGAACAATTCCGTAAAATGGCAAAAATTGCTCGCCCGTTTTTCCAATAAAACTACTTATCGTGCAGAACGAAAAACACAAAATGAAGCAGATATTTATAATCCTTTTAATACCAACTTGACGGATAGTACCCTAATTTCTGTATCCTCTTCATTTGCGAATACCTTTTATTATAACAGACTAAGCGCGAAGTTTAATGTCGAGTATTTTTTTCTAGACAACAAAAGCAAAAATTTGCTTACCAATGGTTTTGAGAGCCGGCAATTGCTTCAACATGAATTAAGAGCTAGATATAATCTCAATCGGATATACTCTATAGAAAATAGTGTGGAGTATAGCGAAAGTGTAACGGCTTCAGAGTTTTTTAGTAATCGAAACTTTTTAATAGCGAAAGAGGGAGTAAGTCCAAAATTGGTTTACCAACCTAGCGTGAAATTCCGTTTAAGCACAACCTTTAATTACAATCAAAGGGAAAATTTGCAAGGAGAAGAAAAGGCATTTAGCCGCAGTGGAACAGTTGACCTTCAATACAATCAAGCTGGTAAGGGAAGTTTTTCAATGTCATTAAGCTATATTCAAATCGATTTTAATGCAGAGGGAAACTCCTCATTAGCATTTGAAATGCTCGATGGATTAAACAACGGAAATAACTTTACTTGGGGTGTTTTGTGGCAAAGAAACCTATCCAGCTATTTGCAATTAAATCTCAATTACAACGGTCGAAAATCGGAAGATTTAAGAACCATTCATACTGGAGGAATGCAGGTCAGGGCTTTCTTTTAAATTATCTCAATTCAAAAGTGGTTTTTGCCATTTCGTAATCTTCGGCATAAATAAATACATTGTAAACACCTTGCAATACCTCATAATCTTCAGTTGGCTTTGCCCAATCTAAGCACACTTCAAGTGGTGCATTTTGGTATTCAATGCTTTCTTTATCTGTAAAGTATCCTTTGCTACCATTAAATTCAAAACGGTATTCATCTCCAAATCCTGGTGACAAAAGAACACCGTCAGGAGCAATAATTCGAATGTAGATGTCTTTCTTTTCGGCTTTGGCTACTTTGTTTTCATCAATGGTAAAACAGATTCTGATTTTGTCTGATTTTCTAGCTCGATCGGTTTCCTTTCCAGTCATGTCTCTTTTTACATTCACGCCAAATGCTCTAACATTATTCACGTCAAGTCGGCTTGCAAGTGCTACTTTACTAGATAGGTTTTCATTTGTTTTCTCTAAACTTTGCGTCTTTGTGCGTTCTCTAGATAGGTCTTCTCTAACCGCTTGGTTTTCTTTTCGCAGTCCAACATTAAGCGTATTTAATGAGTCTATCGTTACCACATAGCCCTTCATAATTGTTCGCAAAGTTTTGGTTTCCTTTTTTAACTTGTAAATCGCATAATCTTTGTCTTTTACTTTGTCCAATAGTTCCTCCACTTCCAACCTGCGTTGTGCTAATTCTACTTTCATCGAATCGTTGTTGGTTTCCAAACTATCAAATTCAGTTAGCATATCTTCTAGCTCACTTTGAAGTTCATTGCGCTCATCATCTAAGATTTCTATTTCTGTCCCTTTTTGAGAAACCGTTTTTCGAAGTTCAAAATATTGCCATAGTGTAATTCCTAGAACTACCGAAAGAATAATGATGATTATAACAAGTATGCGATTGATTGACTTGTTTTGTTCTGCAATTACTTTCAACGAATTTTTACCTTCTTCTGTGGCCATAGCTTAGCTTTTTTGCAAATATACCTTTTGCAAAGCAAGCGAAAAATAGGATGCTAAATTGTCTGCGAAGTCTTATTTTATGTGAATGCTTACCTTTAAAAGGTGATAAAGGCAATTACTCATCTCTTTTTTCCAAAAGTATGTTTGGCTTGTGGTAAAGCAATGAGCCTGCATATAGAACATGTATGTTTAAGTTGCAGGCATGAACTACCACGAATAGATCATCAAAACTTTAGTGAAAATGAATTACAAAAAACCTTTTGGGGAAGGCTTTCATTAGAAAGAGCAACAGCTTTTTTATGGTTTCAAAAACAAGGTAAAGTTCAGCGAATTCTTCATCATTTAAAGTATAAAGGAGCGCAAGAATTGGGAGTAACTATGGGAGAGATTATGGCTTCTGAGCTAATTGATAAGGGCTTTTTTAATAATATTGATTATCTAATTCCAATCCCTATTCATGCCAAAAAGGCTCGAATTCGAGGATACAATCAAAGTGAGAAACTAGCGTTGGGAATAAATCAGTTAACTGAAATTGAAATTTGTACAGATGCAATTGTTAAGGAAATTCACACAGCATCACAAACCAAAAAGAGTCGATTTAAACGGTGGAAAAATGTAAAAGCAACTTTTAAGTTGAAGAATGTAAACCAATTAGAAGGAAAGCACATTTTATTGGTTGATGATGTTTTGACTACCGGTTCAACCGTTGAAGCCTGTGGGATTGAGTTGCTTCAAGTTCCCAATATTAAATTAAGCTTGCTCACTTTAGCTTTTGCCAAGTAAAAGGCACCTATTCTGTATTTTTGCGGCATGGCAGAAGAAATTCTAGTTTCAGGAAGCGTTTCCAAAGAAGAAAAGTATCAAACGTTGCTTCCACAGCTTAAGGCTTTAGTAGATGTAGAAAGTGATTTGGTCGCAAACTTGGCAAATATTTCTGCCGTTTTAAAGGATGTCTTTAACTTTTGGTGGGTTGGCTTTTATCTTTTAAAGAATGAAGAGTTGGTACTTGGTCCGTTTCAAGGTCCGCTTGCTTGTAGCCGTATTGCTTTAGGAAAAGGGGTTTGTGGAAAGGCTGCCCAAAGTCAAAAAAGCATTTTGGTGCCAGATGTCAATCAATTTGAAGGGCATATTGCTTGTAGTGCTTCGTCTCAATCAGAGATAGTTGTACCAATTGTATTAAATGGTAGTTTACTTGGGGTTTTAGACGTTGATAGTGAGTTCTTGAATCACTTTGATAAAGTCGATCAAGAAAACCTAGAAAAACTAGCAGAAATGCTTGCTAACTTAGATTGGAGTAAGCATGTTTAAGCAGGTTGTATTTCTTAGTCTCGTAAGCTTTTTAGTTTCATGTGCTCAGCAAGTTGCCCCTACAGGTGGGTTAAAAGATGAGCAAGCTCCTGAAATTTTATCCATTGAGCCTGAACAAGAAAAGCTCAATTACCAAAATGAAGAAATTGAAATTGAGTTTGATGAATTTATTCAATTGAACCAATTGAAGCAACAATTTATTTCTTCGCCTCCATTAAAACATCCGCTCGAAACAGAAGTTAAAGGAAAGAAGTTAAGCATTAACATCGAGGATACATTGGAAGAGAATACAACTTATGTATTGAATTTTGGAAATGCAATTGTAGACTACCACGAGTCAAACCCAATTGAAAACTTTAAATATGTTTTTTCAACAGGAAATGTTATTGACACCTTAAGTATTTCGGGGATTGTAATTAATGCCTTTGAGCTTACTCCAGTTGAAGGAGCTATTGTAGCCTTATACAAAAGTGCTTCATTGGATTCTTTGCCTTACCAAAAAATACCAGATTATGTGGATAGAACCAATAAGGAAGGAGAGTTTAATTTGAGCAATTTAAAACAAGGAGATTACTCTTTATTTGTCGTTAAAGATGAGAATTCAAACTTCTTATTTGATAAGCCAGAAGAAGAAATTGCCTTCTCGGATACCTTGATTTCTCTAAGAGAACCGATTGAAGGATTAAAGTATTATAGCTTTATAGAAGATCATCAGAAACAATATGTAAAAACCCAGTCTGAGGAAGGAGCACACGTTGTTTTAGAGTTTAATAAAGGGATTGATACCTTGTCATTTGATTTCTTAGACTCTTTGGGTGGCTTACTG
The DNA here is from genome assembly GCA_964001305.1 of uncultured Flavobacteriales bacterium. Taxonomy (GTDB): domain Bacteria; phylum Bacteroidota; class Bacteroidia; order Flavobacteriales_E; family Vicingaceae; genus CAJXMH01. Next base: position 269,667 of record CAXFAI010000019.1, on the reverse strand, counting down.
TACAGTGAAATTAGCAAAGGAAAAGATTCATTGGAATTGTGGTTTAAAGAAAACGGCAAGCAATCGTATGAAATGCAATTGTTTGCTTCCCCTGCTTATGAAGATACGCTTAGTCTTAAGCTGAATGACTTTAAAGACACAAGCTTAAAAGTGTTGAATAAACCAAATGGCGAACAAGACTTCTTTAAAAGTTATCAGTTGCAGTTTAATCGACCAATAGCTTCATTTAATCAAGATGGGATTAGGTTTTTTAAGAAGGATTCTACTGAACTGTCTGTTAAGCTGGAGATTGATTCAATGCATACTCAATGGATGAAAATACTGGCAGAATTGAAACAAGATAGTGCATATTTTCTGACCATTGATAGCGGGGCAGTGAAAGATATTTATGACTATTCCAATGATTCGTTGCGGTTTGATTTTAGAATTAATTCAATTGAAGATTTTGGCAATTTAGCTTTGAAGGTAAACATGGCAGACTCTTCCGAAATGTTAGTTCAGCTTTTAGATCAAAACCAGAAAGTACTAAAGCAGAAGATAGCTGAAGATCATGCTGTAGTATTTAAACACTTAAGAGCTGGTTCCTATCAGATTAAATTAATACTGGATGCTAATGCAAATGGGCTTTGGGATACAGGTGTTTTGCTGCAATCTATTCAGGCCGAGAAGGTTTATTTGTATGATGAAAAAATTACCATTCGAGCCAATTGGGATCAAGAAATTGAATGGGTAATTAAATAGAGGCTATTTATTATTTTAGCCATCTTTAAAATTTTCCAGAATGAAGAATCTACTTGCCATATTATTGGTTGCAATTGTATTTGTTGCATGTAATCAAGAACCAAAGAAAGAAAAAGAATTAACAGTTCAAGAGTTTTTAATCAATTACAATAAAGAGTATCAGAAATTGTACTATGCGGCTTCTGAAGCGCAGTGGAAACTAAATACCTATATAGTAGAAGATGATACAACTACCGCACAACTATCAAAAGATGCAGAAGAAGCTTTGGCAAACTTTTTAGGAAGTAAAGAAAATATTGAAAAAAGTAAACAGTATTTAAATGAACCTGAACTGACAGAAATTCAGAGAAGACAATTAGAAACCATTTTATATAATGCCGGTAACAATCCTGAAACAGCAGGGGAGTTAGTGAAAGAAAGAATAGCTGCTGAAACCAAGCAAACGGAGATGCTTTTTGGTTTTCAAACAACCATAAACGGTGAAAAGGTCAGTGGAAATGATATTAATAAAATCTTGAAGGAATCAACAGATTTAGAAGAGCGTCTTCAAGCTTGGAATGCAAGTAAAGAGGTTGGAAAAACGTTAAAAGATGGTCTCCATGAACTAAAGCGGTTAAGAAATGGGACCGTTCAAGCCTTGGGTTATCAAAACTATTTTGATTATCAAGTTTCGGCCTATGGCATGGATAGAGGTGAGTTAATGCAAACTTGCATGGATATGATTGTAGAGATGTGGCCACTTTATAGAGAGTTGCACACTTGGGCAAGATATACATTGGCTAAGAAGTACAATCAAGAAGTTCCGGAGATGTTGCCGGCCCATTGGTTACCCAATAAATGGGGACAAGAGTGGGGTGCATTAGTTGAATTTGAAGGTGCCGATTTAGATGCAAAGCTTGAAGAAAAAGGAGCTGAGTGGATTGTAAAAGAAGGGGAGAATTTTTACAAAAGCTTGGGTTTTGAATCCCTTCCTCAAACTTTTTATACCAAATCTAGCTTATACCCAGCTCCAAAAGATGCCAATTATAGCAAAAATTCTCATGCTTCAGCATGGCACCTAGATTTAGATCAAGATGTGCGATCATTAATGAGTGTAGTTCCAAATACGGAATGGTGGGGAACCACTCTTCACGAGCTTGGACACATTTATTATTTCTTAGAGTATTCTCATTCAGATGTGCCGATTGTATTAAGAGAAGGGGCAAATAGAGCTTATCATGAAGCAATGGGGAGTTTAATAGGCCTTGCTGCAATGCAAGAACCATTTCTTATAGATAGAGGCCTTATGCAAGCGAATGAAAAATCGGATGCGATGAAAAAATTAATGGCAGAAGCCTTGGATTTTGTAGTGTTGATACCTTGGAGTGCTGGTGTTATGACTGAATTTGAAAACGACCTGTATGTAGAAGACTTGGCTATTGATAGTTTCAATGAGCGTTGGTGGGCTTTAAAAAGAAAATATCAAGGTATAGTTCCACCAGAACCTCGTGGGGAGGATTATTGTGATGCGGCTACCAAAACTCACATCAATAATGACGCTGCTCAGTATTATGATTATGCCATGTCGAACATTCTACTATTTCAGTTTCACAATCACATTGCTAAAAACATTCTAAAGCAAGATCCTCATGCTACCAATTATTTTGGCAATAAAGAAGTGGGTGAATTCTTAAAAGGTCTAATGAAAACTGGTGCAACGGTAGATTGGAGAGAAGATCTAGTAGAGAAGCTTGGTGAACCCATGAATGCTTCAGCCATGGCAGCTTATTTTGCTCCACTTTTGGATTATCTTAAGAAAGAAAATAAAGGAAGAGAGTATACCTTAGAAGAGCAACTCTAATTATCGTCCTTCAAATATCTTTGTTGTCTTTTGGAGCGTTTTTATGATAATGTACCAAACAACAGAGGCTAAAAACAAAATGTACCAATATGGTTCCATGTTTAAAAATTCTCCGGTAACCATATAGCTTCTTATGACTTCAAAAATGAAAAGAATGAGAAAGAGGTTTAATAAACCACTTTTTTCTTGTCGGATAATTTTTGCCCAAGAAAAAGGGTAAATAGGGCTTTTCCATTGACCAAATTTAGGCCAAAAAGCAGGAGTGTGAGCTGACCAATTGGTGTACTCTTCACCATATTTATCAATTAAGAAAGCTTCTTCTGCAAACATAATACGTTCATAATACACCCAATAGATAAATACAAAAGCCACTAAAAACCAAGGTTCTTGTGTAAATCCAGCAATCCCAAGCCACATAAAAAAGTTGCCTACATAAAGTGGGTGGCGACAAATGGAATACCATCCCGAAGTGTTTACTGCTTCAGCTACTTGCCCAACTGAGGTATTTCTGCCTGAAGTATTGGCTGCAGCATGTCCAATAGCATGTGCTCGAATGTATTGGCCGATGAAGCAAACAGCCAAACAACAAAGTTTGTAGATTTCTGCTGATTTTCCACTGGCCAAAGAGCCATCCATAATATTTTGAATGTAAACTCCGATTCCAATAAGTATAATTACAACCGGTAAGTAGCTTCTGTATTTAAACAAAAAATCTCCTTGGGCTCTCAATTCTTTTTGTAAGCTCATAGTGTGGGGGTAGTTTAGGTCGCAAAAGTATAATAATTCTTAAGAAACTGATAGAATCTTGTTAATCGCTATTTAAATGAGACAATTCAGGGATTTTATTTACCAAACGCAACAGGAAAGAATTTTAGAGTGGATTAATAGGGATAAAAAAAGAGCCAAGCTTTTCGCTTGGCTCCTAAAGGTGGTGCCAGCTGGAATCGAACCAGCGACACAAGGATTTTCAGTCCTTTGCTCTACCAACTGAGCTATGGCACCGTTTTTTGTGGTCGGCAAATTTAAAAATAAAATCTTACTGAACTATAATACTGGCAAATAAATTTAGTTTGCATTGTGTAGCTTTGAATTATGGCCTATCAAATTGCGATAGATATCGGTAATACAGCCACTAAAATTGGTTTATTTAACCAAATTGAATTGGTTCAACATCAGCGCTTTGACAATGATGATGTATTCAAGAATGCGTTAGTTTTTCAAGAGTTTAACCCCCAATCAATTATCATCTCATCGGTTAATTCTGAAATAGAAAAAGCGTTCGATTTTGAAAAAAGTCAAGCAAAGGTGATTTATTTAAATCATCAAACGCCTTTGCCATTTACTTTGGAATATCAAACACCAGATACTTTAGGAAAAGATCGTATTGCGGCAGTTGCAGGAGCTCGAACCATTTTTCCAAACCAGAATGTTCTTGTTATTGATGCTGGAACTTGTGTGACTTATGACTTAATAACCAAAAACAATGCTTACCATGGTGGTGCTATATCTCCTGGTGTGCAAATGCGATTGCAATCCATGCATCATTTTACCAATAAATTACCTTTATTAAATTGGGAATTTGATATGCCTCAGAAAGTTGGAAAGTCCACAATTTCATCCATGTTGTCAGGTGCGGTTAGGGGACTAATCCTTGAAATAGATGGATTTATACACGAATATGAGAAAAGTTATGAAAATTTAAAGGTTATTTTAACAGGTGGAGATGCAAAGCTTTTTGAAAAAGAGTTAAAAAATGGCATCTTTGCAGACCCAAATTTGGTGCTAAAAGGCTTAAATGAAATACTTATATACAACTGCGAATAAATACTTCGCTTTGCTGTTGATGATGCTTTTGGGCAACCTAGCACTTCTAGCACAAAACACAACATTTTCTCCCTACTCTAGATATGGTATAGGGCTAATTCAACCCAAATACACCAATGGGAACTTCGGTATGCTCGGAACCGGATATGCATGGAGACCCATGAATTATAAGCCTCAGATTTATGATTCGCTATCAAGAAGCGACGTAAAGCTCAATGATCGAGGTTCGAATTTTATAAATATTAAAAATCCAGCTTCATTCTCAAACTTAAGTTTAACAACATTTGAAGCTGGAATATTTGGGCAAAGTGTCAATTTGGAAAACCAAAATAGCAGCCAAACAGAAAATAGTGCTTTTTTAAGCCACATGATGATTGCAATGCCAATTGCTTCTCGTTGGGGTGTTGGCTTTGGAATTCGTCCATACAGCAAAGTGGGTTATGAATATCAAAACATAAATACAACATCTAACGGACAACAAATAGAGAATTTATATACCGGTTCAGGAGGTTTAAGTCAAATTTTTGTGGCTACTTCCGTTGAGTTAATAGACCATTTGTCTATTGGTATTAGTGGAAACTATTTATTTGGAAATTTAAGTGATGAACGAAGAGTGATTTATAATAACAGTTCATTTTTTTTCAATACGTTAGATCAAACTGAGTTAAATGTAAATGCCTTTACATTTGATTTGGGCTTACAATATTTTAGAGATTTAAATTCGAAGTATCGAATGGTAGTTGGATTAACTAGTTCTCCAATCTCTGAAATTGATGCAAAGCAAAAGTATTTACTAAGAAATTACGATGGCGATATAGACTTTGAAGATTTTAAGGATACTATCGCCGATGTTGATGATGTGAAAACAACAATTCCAATTGGTTCTAATATAGGTTTTGGCGTAAGTATTGAGAATAAAGGAGAGTGGATGTTAGGTTTAGATTATACAAACACTCAATTTGAAGAGGAGCAAATTACTGCCGAAGTGCTAACACAATCTTATTCTGAAATTAGTTTGGGATTTGAAAAATTCAATGATTTGACTTCTTTTGGTTCGTATTGGAAACGAATGGGTTACCGTGCAGGCTTGCGCTATAATTCTGGCTATCTGAATATAAACGGTGAAGACATCCAAGAGTTTGGCATAGGCTTTGGTATTGCAATGCCATTGAGAAAATCATTTTCAACTTTAAACTTCGGAATAGAAGTTGGCCAGAGAGGTAAAACAGATAATGAGTTGATTGAGGAACGCTTTGTAAATTTCCAGTTTGGAGTTACAATAAATGACCGATGGTTTATCAAACGTAAATATGATTAATAGCTTAACTAAAACAACAAAAATGAAAAGAGTAAGTCTAGTATTTTTAATGACCTTTTTAAGTACACTCGCTTTCAGTCAAGGAAAGTATGGTGCGGATAGTACTAAGTGTGTTAAAAATCTTTCATTGTATCGCGATTACTACAAGCAAAAATCCTACGAGGATGCATACAAGTTTTGGAACATTGTATTTAAAATTTGCCCAGCCTCTTCAGAAAGAATGTATGTAGACGGATCTAATTTGGTAGAGTACAAAATGAAGAATGCCAAAGATAAAGCTGTAAAAAGTGCTTATTATGATACCTTAATGATGGTTTATGATCAGCGTATAGCCAATTTTGGAAAAGAAGGATATGTGCTTGGTAGAAAAGGTACCGATATGTTGAGGTATAAAAGCTCTGATGAAGAAGCGGCTTTCAATACATTAGCGAAATCGGTTGAGTTGCAAGGTCAAAATTCAGAAGCAGGAGCCGTTGTTTCTTACATGAACGCTGCCGTATTAATGGAAAAAGCAGAAAAGAAAACGCCAGAAGATATGGTAGCTATCTTTTCTGAATTAAGTGAGATTGTTGATTATAACTTAAAGAAGTATGCAGGTCAAAAAACAGCTTCTTATTATGAAAGAGCGCAAGAGAGCATAGGAAGTTTGGCAAGCCCATATTTAAGTTGTGATGTATTAATTGATATGGCGAATAAAAACTATGAGCAACAAAAAGAAAATCAATCTTGGATGGAAAGAACGGCTAACATTCTAGACCAGAAAGGATGTACAGATGCTCCTGTGTTTTTTAATATTGCGAACCAATTACATAGCACTAACCCATCAGCAATTTCAGCGGAGAAAATGGGAATACTTTCTTTGAAGAAAAAGAATTACAGTGAAGCAGCTGATTTCTTTAAGCAAGCCATTGAAATGGCAGAAGACGATGATAAAAAGTCAACGTATTACATTGAACTAGCTCAGGCATACAGCAGTATGGGTTCATATAGTAATGCCAGAACTTATGCTTTAAAAGCGGCAAATGCTAAATCGAACTACGGATTGCCTTACATTATGATTGCTGATATGATTGGAGGTAGTTCTTCAGCTTGTAAAAGTGATGATCCTTGCATGCAAAAAGCCATTTATTGGTTAGCAGTAGATTATTTAAACAAAGCAAAGTCAATCGATCCTTCCGTAGCGGATAAAGCAAATAGTAAAATTGCGAGCTACAAAAAGTATTTCCCAACCAAGGAAGATTGCTTCTTTAAAGGAATTAAAGAGGGTCAAACAGTAGAGGTTGGTTGTTGGATTGGAGAATCAACTAAAGCTAGATTCTAGTTGATAAAATTCATTCAAAAGATTTATAAGAGCACACTTTCAGCAATCGTTTATGGATTGTTGCTAAGTGTGCTTTTTTCATGTGAAAATGATCCTGCAGAAATTGCCAAGTTTGACTTGGAAGAAAAACTGCCAGTTCAATCTGGAAAAGATGTAGAAATCATTTACAGTTCAAAAGGAGTGGTAAAGTTTCAACTAAATGCTCCGGTAATGAATCAATATACTGGAGAACAAGCATATCGTGAAATGCCAGAAGGTGTTCACATTAAGGTGTTAGATTCTGCCATGAATGTAACATCTGAGTTGACTGCAAACTATGCCATTGATAAAGAATACGAGAAAAAGATGGAGGCCATGCAAGATGTGGTTGTTATCAATGAAAAAGGTGAACGTTTAAATACCGAACATCTAGTTTGGGACCAAGAAACGCAGAAAATTACGTCAGATGTGTTTGTAAAAATTACAACAAAAGAACAGGTGTTGATGGGTGAAGGCTTAATTGCAAATCCTGAGTTTACAGATTATAAAATTTTAAAACCGAAAGGAGTAATAAACATCGACAATGATTAAAGTATTAAAGTTTATGGAGAAAATGTGGCTTATGCTTTGCATTGTCACCTTTGTAATTGCCTTGTACAAAACGTTTCAGCAAAGCATTTACGATGCACTTTATTTTTATGGCTTTTCGGTTGTTGCTATCGGCTTGTTTTTATTGAGAAGACGGCAACGAAGACTTTATGAAAAGAATAATCCTGAATAATGCTATATTTGAATAAGTAGCTCATAATCTATGGAATCTTATCCTTTGGGAGTAATACTCGCCATGCTTCTTTTCTCTGCCTTCTTTTCAGGAATGGAAATCGCATTCGTTTCAGCGAATAAGCTCAAGATCGAATTAGATGGAAAACAAGGAGACTTTTTTGCGAAAATCATCTCGAAATTTTTGAAAATTCCTTCCAGATTTATTGGAACTATGTTGGTAGGTAACAACATAGCTTTGGTAATCTATGGTATATATATGGCAAAATTATTAGAGCCTCAAATTGCCCGATTTACGGCTAGCGAACCTTTAATTCTCTTCATTCAAACTGTTATTTCTACCATTATAATTCTAATTACAGCAGAATTTTTGCCCAAAACGTTATTCCGAATAAACCCCAATTTAGTATTACGCTTTTTTGCTTTTCCACTTTTATTGGTTTATTGGATATTGTTACTTCCGATGCTTTTTATCATAGGTCTTTCCGAATTGTTGATTCGCTGGTTTGCACCAAACTTATCATCAGATGATGAACTTAATTTTGGACGGATTGACTTGGAGCATTACATTAAAGAGGGAACAGAAAACACAACTGAAGATGAAGAAGTGGAGCATGAAATTCAAATTTTTCAAAATGCCTTGGACTTTTCAAAAGTAAAGGCGAGAGAATGCTTAGTGCCACGAACTGAGGTTGTGGCCATGGATATTGAAGACAGTATAGAGAATTTAACCAAGAAGTTTGTGGAAACCGGCTTGTCAAAAATTCTAATCTATCGTGACAATATTGATAATGTAATTGGATATACTCATTCTTTTGAGTTGTTTAAAAAACCCGACAGCATAAAAGCTATTTTGTTGCCCATACCAATCATTGCGAACTCTATGCCGGCCAATGAAATTTTGGAAGTTTTATTGAGGCAAAAAAGAAGTATCGCAGTAGTTGTAGATGAATTTGGGGGAACTTCAGGTATTTTAACCATAGAAGATGTAATTGAGGAGATATTTGGTGAAATTGAGGATGAACATGATAAAGAAGATTTGATTGAAACTCAAATCAAGGACCAAGAATTTCTATTCTCGGCTCGCTTAGAAATAGATCACTTAAATGATGAATATGGACTAGGTTTGCCTGATTCAGACAACTTTGAGACTTTAGCTGGCTTTATTATTGATGTTCATGAAAGTATTCCTAGTATGAATGAAGTGATTGAATTTGAGCAGTTTGTGTTTACCATTAAAAAGGTATTTGACAATAAAATTGATTTAGTTCATTTGCGTGTTAAGGAGGAAGAATAGCTTTTATTTTAAGCAGTTTGAAAGACCTTGACTGTAAGTAAAGTAGGACTTTTTACAATCTTTTATATTTCAGTTTACTATCGTATATTCGCAACCCTAAATTTTTAATAGATTTCAATGGCAATTATTGGAAAAATTAGAGAGCGTTCAACGCTTGTTTTAATCATTATTGGAGGTGCAATCTTAGCATTTGTATTAAGTGATTTGTTTAGTTCTCAACAAGGAGGACAAAGAGGACCAATGAATATTGGAATGGTAAATGAAGTGCCAATTTCTCCAACCGAGTATGATATAGAGGTTAATCAAGCGTATGAAAACTATCAGTTGAATACGCAAAGCCAAGGTTCATTAGATGAGCAAACCAAATCAAGTATTAGAGAGCAAGTTTGGAATGAGAAGCTAGCAGATATTCTAATTGGTTCGCAAATGGAAGAATTGGGTATCAATGTAACTTCAAAAGAGTTGTTTGACATGGTGCAAGGAAAAACACCTCATCCACAAGTTCAAAGAGCTTTTACAGACCCTACTACTGGGCAGTTTAATAAAGATGCTGTTATTCAATTTTTACAGAATTTAGATAACGACCCAGATGCGAAAAAAAGATGGTTGGTTTTTGAAAGAGCCATTAAGCGAAATCAGTACTTTAAGAAATTCAATACTTTAATTAGTAAGGGAGCATATGTGCCTTCAGCGCTAGCAGAAAAAGATTACAAAGATCAAAATACAAGCTTAAATCTGAAGTATGTGATGAAACCTTACAGCGCTGTTAGTGATACTTCAGTTCAGGTTTCAGAATCTGATTTAAAAGCTTACTATGAAGAACACAAAGAAGAATACGAGCAAGCGGCTAGTACAAAAATTTTGTATGCATACTTACCTGTAAGCCCTTCTGCATTAGATATACAAAGAGCAGAAAAGTTTTTAGATGATGTATACCAGAAATTTGAAGGTACTACAAACGATTCCATTTTTGTAAATGCAAATTCTGATGATCCGTTTAACCCTACATTTTATTCTATCAATAATGCTCCAAAGGATGCAGATACATCATTATGGAATAAAGATGTTGGAACAATGACAGACGTATTCAATGTTGGTTACAACTACTACATTCAAAAAGTAACAGCATCTAAGATGGCTCCTGACTCTGTAAAAGCAAGTCATATTCTTATTGGAATGCAAGAGAGAACACCTGAGCAAGCGCAAGCTTTGGCAGATAGTTTGAATGAAGAGATTAATAATGGAGCTGATTTTGAAGAGTTAGCCATGACCTTTTCAGACGACGTAGCTTCTGGACAAAAAGGAGGCGATTTAGATTGGTTTACAGAAGGAATGATGGTAAAGCCTTTTAGTGATGCTGCTTTTAATGCTGAGGTTGATGAAGTTGTTCAAGCAGAGTCACAATTCGGTATTCATATTATCAAAGTAACTGACAAGACTGAACCAAAGCGTAAGATTCAATTGGCAATCATTCGCAGACAAGCTTTAGCCGGAAAAGAGACTTATGAAGAAGTATTTAACAAAGCAAATAGCTTCTCAATAGAAGCAACAGATGTAGAATCTTTCAATACTTTAGTTAGAGAAAAGAATATTCAAAGAAGATCGGCTATATTGAATGAGAATGACAATATGGTCCAAGGCCTAGCCGCATCAAGAGACATTGTAAGGTGGGCTACAGATGCAGCAGAGAACCAAGTTTCTGAGCCTTTTGATGTAGATGATGCTTTTGTAGTTGTTGTCGTAGAAAAGGTAAATGAGAAAGGAATTCCTCCATTAGAAGATGTAAAAGCAAGAATTGAGTATTACGTGAAGCAAGAGAAGAAAGCAGAAATGTTTAAAGAAGAAATGAGTGGAGCAACTAATTTAGGAGAACTAGCTTCTAAATTGAATCTTTCTGTTGAAAATGCAGAGGCTGTTTCTTTTTCAAATCCTTCTTTGCCAAATTCTGGAATTGAACCAGAAGTAGTTGGAAAGGCAATGACTTTAGAAGCAGGCCAAATGAGTGTGCCAATTAAAGGTAAAAATGGTGTTTACGTTGTTCAGTTAGAACAAAAACTTGATGCTGGAGAACCGAATTTAGCAGGTATTAGAAGCTCGCAAAGTAGAGCTCTAAAAGCGCAATTGGATAATGGTGCTATGTTACAAGCACTGAAAGAAAAAGCAGAAATCGAAGATAATCGTTCTAAATTCTATTAGAAGGTTATAAAATCAATTATAAGGGGTTCATGAAAGTGAACCCCTTTTTTTTACCTATTAAAAAGATTCAATTTGACATTGTTATATTCAATGGAGTCTTGAGAGCGATTCCAGATGTATACTTTAAATAAGCCATCTCCCTTAAATGCTTTTAGGTTTACTAATAGCTTTGCAGTTCTCCATCCTTCTTCTTCAAGTTCAAATTGATTTAACTTATACACTTTGTAATACTTGTTTTGAGGGTTTAGTTTATTCTGATAAAAAACTACAATTTCAGAAATGCTGTTTGGTTTAACTCCCTTATAGTGAATTTTAAAATCAACTTGAAGATTGGAAGTTTTCTCAACTTCAATTATTCTTTCATAAGTTAAACCAAATTCATCCTTGTTGTCTACGAAGCCATTTTCATTGGAAAGAAATTTATAATGAAGCCAAAATTTCTTATCAGTATGTGTTGTAATTGAATCAGATAAAAGTAAGGTGAAGTTTTCTTGCGAGATAAAATCTTCAACTTGATAATTCTGAGTTTCATCGCTTTTTTTGGCTATGACTACTTCCCCTTTTTTCGAAAGTATTTCAAAGTTGTTGAGGAAACTTTGGTTTAGATCATGATAATTATCAAAATAATGAAGCTTGCTAAAAAGCAAGTAATCGTAGTCCCAGTCTAAAACATTTTCCATTTCGGTAGAATCTTGCCAACGTAGAACATAGCCTTTCTTGTCTAAAAGGAGTAAGGGTAAATTGGGAGAGTACTCTGCACCTACCACTAATACTTTAGCATTTTTGGCAACTTTTAATTCATCCAAGTTGTTTCTAGCTTCTTGGTAAGCGTCTATTAATTCAACAGTGTCTTGCCAAGATTTGGGTTCTATTGCTTTTGCTACTGATTCATTAGCATTTACAGCCATAATAGATACCAAAGTCAAAATAACTAGCTTAGAAAGGACTTCTTTTTGTTTGACAAATACATCAATTTGCTTCATGAAAAAGAATGCCATTAGCAGAACTGGAATAAGAATCGAGTCTAAAACGTAATAGTCGTGATCTTTAAATTTGGTTAGCATGGCTACTGAAAACAAAAGGTAGCCGCCTAAACAAAACACAATGAATATTCCTAATAATGTAATGGACTTAGTTAATTGTCTTTTTTTTCTGAATAATAAAGACAAACCAAGAAGAATAATTGAAGTTAATAAGAGCCATTGAATCTCAGAAAAATAATGGAAAAACCATAGCTCACGAGTTCTTTTAAGAATTATAAAAGCTTCTTGAAAACTAGTAGCAGGAACGATGTAATACAGAAAAACTGAGCCGTAATGATAGACCATGTGAAGACTCATATAGTAATAATGCAGCCCTAATGCGCCAACGGAAAGAATAAGTATCGGAATAACCTGCCAATAAAATTTTTTGAGATAAATACTCTTTATTAGTTCTGCTATTAAAATGGCAACAAAAGGAACAAATGCTGTACTTCGAATTATGCTGGCTATGGTAAGTATGGAAAGGCTAATGTAAAAATGCTTCCACTTATTGCTTTGTTGAAATTTTAAATACCAATAAAGACTCACAAATACGAGTGATAAGGTATTTACGATGCCTAAAGTTGTGACTTGATAGATTAAAAAAACAGGAGAAAAGAAGAGAAGGCCAACTACTAAAATGGAGCTTATAAATGAGAGTTTCAACAATCTACAACTCTTAAATAAAGCAAACAGACCTAAGTAACTAAACAGGAAATTATAAAGCCTAAAAATCCAAATGGATTCAGAGTTTAAAAGCTTCATGATTATAGCAATCACATACTCATGTAATGGAAGGTTAACTGCTGTAATGCTATTGTTTTCTGCTTTTTTAAAGTTGTGTGGAAACTCTCTATTCATTAGAAATGTTTCCGGTTTCAACAAATTAAAATTATTGTTGAGAAAGCCTTTTGCTAAAGCATAACGATCACTCTGCGCCCAAGGGTGAATTGCAGTTGGTAGCTGATCAAATCGATTAAATTGGAAAAAAAATCCCAAGCAAAGAAAGACAGCTAAAAACACTGCATTCTCATACTTGGGAAATCGTTTACTCAACATGGAATTTAATTAGATAACCTCTAATTCTGTACCAATTTTTGTAAATGCTGCAATGGCTTTGTCTAAATGCTCTTTTTCATGAGCAGCTGACAATTGAACTCGAATTCTTGCTTGTCCTTTTGGAACTACAGGATAAAAGAAACCAATTACATAAATGCCTTCTTCCAATAGCTTATCAGCAAAAACTTGCGAAAGTTTAGCATCATATAGCATGATTGGAACTATGGCCGAATCACCATCTTTAAAGTCGAAGCCTGCTTTTTTTACACCTTCTTTGAAGTAAGCTACATTGTCCATTAACTTATCTCTAAAAGCAGTTGTTTCATTCAAAATATCGAATACTGCAATAGAAGCACCAACAATAGAAGGGGCTAGAGAGTTTGAAAACAAATAAGGACGTGAACGCTGACGCAGCATATCAATGATTTCTTTTCTACCGGTAGTAAAACCACCCATAGCACCTCCAAGTGCTTTGCCAAGAGTTCCTGTAATAATGTCGACTCTTCCTAATACATTGCAATATTCTGCAGTTCCTCTTCCTGTTTTGCCAATAAAACCATGTGCATGACAATCGTCAACCATCACCATCGCATCATATTTCTCTGCTAAATCGCAAACCTTATCTAATTGAGCTACATAGCCATCCATAGAGAAAACACCATCTGTAACAATTAAGCGAAAACGATGATCTTGCGCTTTTTTAAGCTGTTCCTCAAGGTCAGCCATATTGTTGTTCTCATAACGATATCGTGCCGCCTTGCAAAGTCTTACTCCATCAATAATTGAAGCGTGATTTAAAGAATCCGAAATAATTGCATCCTCTGCAGTTAATAAGGGCTCAAAAACACCACCATTGGCATCAAAGGCTGCAGCATAAAGAATGGTGTCTTCTGTACCACAAAAAGCTGCTATTTTTTGTTCTAGTTCTTTATGTATGTCCTGAGTTCCACAAATAAAACGAACAGATGACATTCCAAATCCATGGGTGTCTAAAGTATTCTTTGCTGCTTCTATTACCTTGGGGTGAGAAGACAGACCTAAATAATTATTTGCGCAAAAATTTATTACTTCTTTTCCACTATCTAATTTAATCACTGCATCTTGCTCAGAAGTGATTATTCGTTCTCTCTTATACAAGCCATCCGCTTCTATTTGTTTAAGTTCTTCTGCTAAATGATCTTTAATCTTTCCGTACATAACTGTTGTTTTAGTTCAGTCAAAAATATTCAATAAAACGCTACTTTTTAGACTGAGTATTTGAAATGAAAAAGGCGGTTGAAATATTTTCAACCGCCTTTTTACTCTATAAGTAATTGGTTATTTATACAATTCCTTGTGCAATCATTGCATCAGCCACTTTTACAAAGCCCGCAACGTTGGCACCTCTTACGTAATCTACAAAGTCATTACCTTCTTTTCCATACTTTACACATGAAGCATGAATGTCTTTCATAATACTTTGTAATTTTTGATCTACTTCTTCAGAAGACCAATTGTAACGCAATGAGTTTTGCGTCATTTCTAATCCTGAAGTAGCAACCCCACCTGCATTAGAAGCTTTTCCTGGTGCAAATAAAATATTTGCTTTGTGGAATTCTTCAACCGCTTCTGGAGTACATGGCATATTTGCACCTTCAGCAACTACAGCAACACCATTTGAAATCAATTTGTTCGCTTCTTCTTGATTTAATTCATTTTGAGTTGCACATGGTAAAGCAACATCACAACTCACACCCCAAGGTCTTTCTCCTTCGAAATATTCTGCAGATGTGTACTTGCTTACATATTCTTTAATTCTACCACGTTTCACATTCTTTAATTCCATGATGAAAGCAAGTTTCTCTTCGTTGATACCATCTTTATCATAGATGTATCCTGCTGAGTCAGACATGGTAACTACTGTGCCACCTAGTTGAGTTGCTTTTTCACAAGCATATTGGGCAACATTTCCTGAACCAGAAATAACAACTGTTTTTCCGCTTAGGCTATCCCCTTTTACACCTAACATTTCTTTTACAAAATAAACACAACCGTAACCAGTTGCCTCAGGACGAATTAAGCTTCCTCCGTAAGAAAGACCTTTGCCAGTTAATACTCCAGTAAATTCATTTCTAATTCTTTTGTATTGTCCAAACATGTAGCCAATTTCTCTTCCACCAACTCCAATGTCACCTGCAGGTACATCTGTATTTGGTCCAATATGACGAGCTAATTCAGTCATAAAGCTTTGGCAAAAACGCATAACTTCATTGTCTGACTTTCCTTTTGGGTCAAAGTCAGAGCCACCTTTACCACCACCCATAGGAAGTGTGGTTAAACTGTTCTTAAATACTTGTTCAAAAGCCAAGAATTTTAAAACACTAAGGTTTACTGTTGGGTGAAAACGCAATCCTCCTTTGTAAGGCCCAATCGCAGAATTCATTTCAATTCGGAAACCTCTATTCACTTGAGCTTTTCCTTCATCATCTAGCCAAGGAACTCTAAACATAATTACTCGCTCAGGCTCAACCATTCTTTCCAAAAGATTTAAACCTTGGTATTGAGCATTCTCTTCAATAAAAGGGATAACCGTTTCTGCTACCTCTTGAACTGCTTGTAAAAACTCAGTTTCATGACCGTTTTTAGATGCCACTTTTTCAACAAAAGCTTCTATTTTAGCTTCAAGGGCACTATTGTTTGAATTATTTGCACTCATTCTATATATGGTATTTTATTAGCATAATTTGGGTGCAAATGTAACTAATTTTAGAAGCTCAAAAAGAAGTGCTACAATCGTTGGTAAATCTTGCCTGGAAGACTTTTTATTACATTTTTAAATTCTAAGGAAAGGAGCAAACTTGCCGTTTTACTAATCGGTAGTGAAGCAGCTAAACTTAATTCGTCCAAACCTTTTTCATTTTGCTCACCAAAAGCATCTAAAATTTGTTGTTCCTCATTGCTGATATCTACAAATAAAGCGTGCTGCGTATTCTTTTTACTTTCCTTTTCAGTTTTTAGCTGCCATCCTAAAATGTATTCCAAATCTTTAGCTGATTCAATCAAAGCCGCTTTATTGGTTTTAATCAACTTATTACATCCTTCGGATTGACTATCGTCTATTCGGCCAGGTACGGCAAACACATCACGATTGTAACCATTGGCTAAATCGGCTGTAATTAGCGAACCTCCTTTGGCTGAAGATTCAATTACAATGGTAGCATCAGATAGGCCTGCAACAATCCGATTGCGCTCGGCAAAGTTGGCAGGAATTAATTTGGTGTGACTGATATAATCACTTGCAATGCCGCCATTTTCTTGCATTTTTTGCGCATACTTAAAATGGGGTTTAGGATATATTTCATTTAATCCTGAAGCCATAATGCCAATGGTTGGTAAATTGTTTTTTAAGGCAGCTTTGTGCGCACAAATATCAACTCCATAAGCTAGTCCACTTACAATGGTTGGATTATGATCTTTTAAATCGGCAATCAGCTTTTCGCAAATGGCCTTGCCTTTTACGGTAGCCATTCTAGTGCCAACTATGGAAATCATTTTTTCAGCATTCCAATCCATGTTTCCTTTGGAGTAAAGTACAATAGGACCATCATCGCAATGTAAAAGGCGCTGTGGATAGCCCTCATCCAAGTAAAAATGTGCTTGAATATTTTCTTTTTCAATGAATTGAAGTTCTTCTTCAGCTTGACTTAAAACTTGGGCCGAAAGAATACTGTTAACCACTTTTTTACCTATACCAGGGATTTTGAGCAAGTTGTGTTTTTTTTCTTGAAAAACCGCTTCGGCTCCGCCGCAATAAGCAATCAGTTTTTTCCCATTTTGGTGTCCAACACCCGGAATCAAGCTTATTCCTATTTGATAAAGTAAATCGTTCAAAAGAAAGTCGTTTGGTTTATATTTATACTTTATAAAAGTATGAATATGCGTTCAATCGGTATAATCCCCGCTCGATATGGTTCTAGTCGCTTGCCTGGTAAACCATTAGCCATAATCAATGGCAAAACCATGATTCAAAGAGTTTACGAACAAGCCAGTCAGTCTACTTCGCTTTCTGCCGTTGTTGTTGCCACTGATGATGAACGTATTTTAAAAGCAGTGGAAGAATTTGGTGGGCAGGTGCTCATGACGAATTCTGAGCATCAAAGTGGCACGGATCGTTGTTTAGATGCATTGAACCAACTGGAGGAGGATTATGAAATTGTGGTCAATATTCAAGGAGATGAACCTTATATTTCTCCAGAGCAAATTGATTTGATTTTGTCTTGTTTTCATAGTGAAAACACCGAAATAGCCACTTTAGTGAAGTTGATTGAAGAGGAAAACGATTTATGGAATCCCAATAAGCCTAAAGTGATTATGGATGAAGATGATTTTGCCATTTATTTTAGCCGACAGTGTATTCCTTATATGAAAGAATTAGAGAAAAGTGAATGGCAAAAACAGTTCAATTTTTACAAACACATTGGTATGTACGCCTACCGTTCTGCTACTCTGAAAGAAATTTGTGATTTGAAAATGAGTCGATTAGAAAAAGCTGAAGGTTTGGAACAGTTGCGATGGATTGAACATGGTTATAAAATAAAAACGGCAATTAGCGATACAGAAGCCTTTTCTGTAGACACTCCAGAAGATTTAGACTTTCTGAATAGTCCCGAATTTGAAGCATAGAATTAAAATTCTTCCCTATCTTCGCAGTTCATGGAGCGAGTAAAAATAGACGTCTATATTTCCGATTTGTTGTACAGTTACGATTGTGTAATTGTGCCTGAATTTGGCGGTTTTATAGCTAATTATGCTTCTGCGCAAGTACACGCTATTCAGCATAAATTTACTCCCCCTTCTAAGCAAATTTCCTTCAATAAAAACTTGAAGAATAACGATGGGCTTCTGACTAATCACATTGCGGAAAGACGGTCTATTTCTTATCAAGAAGCGAACGAATTAATTAAAGGCTTTGTCAATCAGACTTTTGCCGGTTTGCAAAATGGAGATAAAATTCAAATTGAAAAAGTAGGAACTCTTTATCTGGACCCGGAGCATAACATTCAGTTTAAAGCGGAAGAAAAAAATGACTTTTTGCTAGACTCCTTTGGTTTAGGAAGTTTTAGAGCAAATCCAATTCAGAGAGAAGGGGCCGAAGAGCGAATCAAGCAGAAAATCAATGAGCAACTTCCCCTAATCAAAGAAGAAGAGAATAAGCGCAGAAAAGTGTATTGGCCTGCTGCTGCTTTGATTTTGGTGATTATGCTTAGCACAGTTATATTGAATTATCAGTTTTCTTGGGTTAATCCAGACCAAATCAATTTTAGCTCATTTACAGTAGATACTAAAGCAGCTCCGCTTTACGCAAAGACTACTTTGAATAAAAAGGAGTTGAATTTTGACTTAGAAGCTGGTGAAGAACGGAATTGGGACGCTGGAATTTGGCCTTATGCTTTAGATAAAGAAGAAACCAACTTAAAAGTAGAGGTAAAAAGAGCCCCTGTTGACAATACATTTACCGCAAAAACGGAAAAAGCGAGTGGATTAAAATACCATGTAATGGGCGGTTGTTTCTCACAAATTGCCAATGCAGAAGGCTTGGTAGTAAACTTGATTAATAAAGGTTTTCAAGCACGATTGTTGGGCCAGTTTAAAAATTTACATGCCGTTAGTTATGCCAGCTTTGCCACACGCGAAGAAGCGGTAAAATTGCTCAAGCAAGTTAAAAAACAAGACAATCCGAATGCTTGGCTTTTAGAGAAGTCTTTCTAAGACTTTTGGGTACTTTTGCGCCTCAAAAATCAACGCTATGAAGCCAAGAAAAGCCTCGGATACCTTTGCTCAAACTTCCAAAATTGTACTGCCTAACGATACCAACGTTTTAGCCAATTTAATGGGTGGTCAATTGTTAAATTGGATGGACATCACTGCAGGTATTTCTGCACAACGTCATTCTCGTCGAGTTGTGGTAACCGCTTCGGTGAATAACGTTTCTTTTAATCATCCGATAAAGTTGGGAGATGTTGTCACTATTGAAGCCAAAGTTTCTAGAGCTTTTACTTCATCTATGGAAGTGTTTTTAGATGTATATGTGGATGAAACTTCGGGCAATCGCAAGAAGTGCAATGAAGCCATTTACACCTTTGTAGCAGTAGACCAAAATGGCAGCCCTATTGAAGTACCAGAGCTTTTGCCAGAAACAGACTTGGAAAAAGAACGCTATGATGCCGCTTTGCGCAGAAGACAATTGAGTTTGATTTTAGCTGGTAAAATGAAACCAGAAAGCGCGACAGAGCTGAAAGCTATTTTTGCTCATGTAGAGGAAAAGGCAAAAGGTTAAGCGATTAATTTTCTAATTTATTCACAACCGAATCACTTTCGATTTCCATCATGCATTTAAAATGACCTTTGGGGCATTTTGAAAAGCCAATTTTGGAGCAAGGGCGACAGCTCAAGTCTTTGATTTCAAAAATAGTTGAGCGATTTTCCTTCCCTTTTTCGTAGTAAGGATACATGCCCAATTCTGGAACCGTATTGCCCCAAAGTGAAAGAATAGGTTTTTGAAAAGCCGCGGCAATGTGCATCATGCCAGTATCGGGTGTAATCACAGATTTTGATTCTTTGATTAAGAAAGCCGACTCATGTAAAGTTGTTTTGCCAGCAGCATTAAAAATGCGTTCAGGGCTAAGCTGGGCCAATTGTTCTCCCAAAGCTTGATCTTCTTTTCCGCCAAGCAAAACAAAAGGCTGTTTGCTTTTACTTAGAATCTCTCTCATTTTAATTTCTGGGATTTTTTTGGTGCCATGGTTGGCGCCCAAAACCAAAACCACATATTGATTAACTGGAAAGGGAATGGGAAAGCTTAGTTTGAAATCAGAAGGTAGAAAATAATCTAATCCTTCTTCATCTTTCTCAATGCCCAAAGCTTTTACCGATGCCAAATAGCGATCTACGATGTGAATATCAGGCATTTTGTCCCACTTGAAATTAACCAGCAACCACTTTTTAAAATTCAGCTTATCAAAAGTGAAGCTGAGGGCTTTGAGTTTGCGTTTCACACGACGCGCTCGCATGTTTTTGTGCAAATCAACTACATAGTCGTATTGCTCGGTTTGTAAATCTTCAATGACCTCATTGGTGCTTTTATCAATGGTGTACAACTTGCTTACATAAGGGTTTTCTGAAACCAAAGGCGCAAAAACTTTTTTGGTCAAAAAGTGAATTTCCGCTTCTCCCTCTACTTGGTTTTTGAGGCAACGAATTACCGGCGTGGTAAGCACAATATCTCCTATGGAGCTAAAGCGAATAATGAGGATTTTTACTGGAACGTTCACAGCAGGCAAAAGTAAACCATTCTAATTTAGGAAGAGCAATCGGCTCTTTTCCTATTCCACTTTTCTCCTCTTTAACTTCTATTGCTAAACCTACTTTTTTTGTATCTTGAAGCTTGAAAAACAAACCGATGGGAAGCCGAATTAAACGTTTACTAAATGTTTCTTATCATTTTTAAATGCTAAGTGCATCATATATGCATGTTCTGCCTAATGTAAAAAAAGACAAAATTGACTTCGACATTTTGTAAATTTGATTCATGACTTATTGGGAAGAAATAAATGAGAAACTAAAGCCTAGAATTGACACCGAACTGAATAAGACGGTAGTTGACCTTTTCGCAGGATGTGGCGGACTTTCTCTTGGTTTCGAAGCAAATGGATTCAAAACCATTGGCTATGAAATGGATGAGAAAGCTTGCGAAACATACAGGCAGAATCTTTTAGGAGAGTGTTTTCATGAAAAACTTTCAGAAGAATCAGTATATCCAAAAGCAGAAATAGTTATAGGTGGCCCTCCTTGTCAACCCTTTAGTGTTGGTGGGAAGCAAATGGGACTAAAGGACTCTAGAGATGGATTTCCAATATTTCTTTCGGCTATAAGGCAACTTGACCCAGAAGTTTTACTGTTTGAAAATGTTCGTGGTATGCTTTATAAAAACAAGTGGTACTTAAAAGAAGTCCTTGACGAACTAGAAAAATTAGGCTACAATCTTCAATATTCCTTACTCAATGCAGTCAATTATGAAGTTCCTCAAAACAGAGAACGGGTAATTGTAATTGGCTCGAAGGACAAAATAAGCTTACCTAGGAAAGTAAATCGAAAAGTTACCGCAGGGCAAGCACTTGGAAACCTTGCGTTTGAGTTTGATGAAAACTCTAAATTTTTCACCAAATCAATGGATGCATATGTTGCTAAATATGAAAAAGCTTCCAAGTGTATAAATCCAAGAGACCTTTATTTGGACAGACCTGCTAGAACATTAACATGCAGAAATTTAGCAGGTGCAACGGGAGATATGCACCGAGTTAGACTAGAAGATGGAAGAAGAAGACGCATTACCGTAAGAGAAGCCGCAAGACTTCAAAGCTTCCCAGATTGGTTTGAATTTGTTGGGAACGAAACCCAGAAGTACAACCAAATAGGAAATGCAGTTGCTCCAAATTTTGCATTTCACCTAGCCGAAAACATTAAAAAACATTTACAAGGTGAAACTTCTGATATTGATTACTCAATCACAGAAGATAATCAGTTAGCATTATTCGAAAATGAAACAGTATATCAATCCAGATAAATCAAAAACTTACAAGGCAAAAACAAAAAGCGTTCAGAAGCTTATAAATACAACCCTCTATATTCTCGAACAATTTGGCATTCCAATGGACGCAACTCCAAGACGATTGGAAAGAATGGCGATTTCATTTCTAGCTTGTGGTGACATTAAAAAACTATCAGATTTCAAGTCCGCCAAAAGTCTTGATGACAACTATTCTCATAAAACAAGAGAAGTAATCGAATATGTAAACAAGCATTTCAAAGAGAATATCAGTTCGGGTTCTTATGATGATATTCGAAGAAAGGATTTAAAGCTTTTAACAGTTGCTGAAATTGTTTTACAATCAAGCCCTAGTTCAGCTACTAACGACTCGACTCGTGGATATGGCATTAATCCTTTTTATGCAAAATTACTTCGTAGTTATGGTGATAAGAATTGGGAAAACAGAGTGCAAAACGCCCTTAAAGGAGTTGAGTCATTGAACCAAAAACTTAAAAGACTTAGAGAATTAGATAAAGTTGATGTCGCCTTGCCTTCAGGGGTAAAACTCACCTTTTCGGCAGGTGAACACAATGACTTACAAAAAGCTATTATCGAAGAGTTTTTGCCTAGATATGGACATGGCTCTGAAGTATTATATGTTGGTGATACTTCCAACAAGTATCTACACTTGAACGAATCGAATTTGAAAGAATTGAATTTCTTTGAAATTTCACATGAAGAACTTCCAGACGTAATCGCTTATTCCAAAACAAAGAATTGGCTTTATCTCATTGAAGCAGTTCATTCATCGGGTCCTATTAGTGAATTACGCCTTATTCAACTTCAAAAACTCACCAAAGACTGTAAAGCAGATATAGTTTATGTTACGGCTTTCTTAGACCGAACGAAGTTCAGACAGTTCATGACCGAAATAGCGTGGGAAACGGAAGTATGGATTGCAGATAATCCTGATCACTTAGTTCATTTTAATGGCGATAAGTTCTTAGGACCTTATAATGAAGAAAAATAACCCCCCCCGTTCCCGCGCGATTTTATCGCGTGGTTAAATAACCCCACTTCCTCAATATCAAATTCTTTTAGCCCATTCGAGATTGCTATTTTTGCGCTCATGTATATTGATACGCATACCCACTTATACAGCGAGCAATTTGCCGAAGATCGTGAAGCGATGATACAGCGGGCCATAGCAGCTGGTGTGGAGAAATTTTTCCTCCCCAACATTGATTCTTCTTCCTTAGCAGGCATGAAAGAATTAATAAGCAAATACCCCAAGCAATGTTTCCCCATGATGGGTTTGCATCCGTGTTCCGTAAACGAAAAGGTAGAAGAAGAGTTGGCTTTGGTAAAAAAGGAGTTAGATGAAGCGGAATACCTTGCCGTAGGAGAAATTGGGATTGATTTGTATTGGGATAAAAGTTTTCAAGCGCAGCAAGAAATGGCATTTCGTCAGCAAATTGCTTGGGCTAAAGAAAAAAACTTGCCCATTGTTATCCATTGTCGTGAAGCCTTTGATGAG
Organism: uncultured Flavobacteriales bacterium; assembly: GCA_964001305.1. Classification (GTDB taxonomy): domain Bacteria; phylum Bacteroidota; class Bacteroidia; order Flavobacteriales_E; family Vicingaceae; genus CAJXMH01. Next base: position 246,187 of record CAXFAI010000019.1, on the reverse strand, counting down.
ATTCTCAACATCATGGATGAGCTAAATGATGAAAACCTGAGTGGCATTTTTCATTGCTTTACCGGAAATTTAGAGCAAGCACAACACATTTTAAATTATGGCAACTTTAAACTGGGTATCGGTGGGGTAGTAACCTTTAAAAATTCTGGTTTAGACAAAGTAGTTGCGCAGTTGCAATTAGATGATTTGGTGCTAGAAACCGATTCGCCTTATTTGGCACCGGCACCCTTTCGCGGTAAGCGCAATGAAAGTAGTTATTTGATAAAAGTAGCTGAAAAGCTTGCCGATATTTATGGAATTTCTGCCCCAGAGGTGGCTGCCATAACTTCTCAAAATGCATTAACCATTTTTCAACTCCATGAGTAATTCAACCAAAGTTTTGATCATTTATACTGGAGGAACCATCGGTATGGTTGAAGATCCAGAAACTGGCCTTTTACACGCCTTTGATTTTGATCATCTACTCGAGGAAATTCCCGAACTGAATAAGTTTGACATTCAGCTTGATGTTCATGCTTTGGAAAAACCTCTTGATTCGTCAAATATAGGCCCTCAATCATGGGTGGAAATGTTGGAAGTGATAGAAAGCAACTATGAATCATATCACGGATTTGTGGTATTACATGGTTCAGATACTATGGCATATACCGCATCTGCTTTGAGCTTTTTATTGGAAAATGTCAACAAGCCCATCATATTTACTGGTAGTCAGTTGCCGATTAATAAAATTAGAACAGACGGAAAGGAAAATATCATAACGGCCATTGAGGTGGCAGGAGCTTATGAAAATGATAAACCTGTGGTGCCTGAAGTGGCCATCTATTTTGAATATTCGCTGTATCGGGCAAACCGAACGACCAAGGTGAGTGCTGAGAATTTTGAAGCTTTTCAGTCGCCCAATTATCCGCTATTGGCAGAAGCGGGAGTGCATATTAAATACAATTCATTTGCGATTAATAAAGGAAATTCTGAAAAATTGGTTGTTCGCAAAAACATTGTAGAGCAAGTAGCAAGCGTTCGCATTTTTCCAGGGATTCAAAAAGAGGTGTTTCAGGCGGTAGCCAATATTCCCAATTTGAAAGGATTAATTCTTGAAACCTATGGCAGTGGAAATGCACCAACCTTTAATTGGTTAACCGAAGAACTACTAAGGTTGAACGAAAAGGGAGTTATTCTTGTCAATGTTACTCAATGCAATACTGGAAAAGTGATGCAAGGGAAATACGAAACAGGTGCTCATTTAGAAAGAGCAGGTGTATTGAGCGGAGAAGATATGACCTATGAAGCAGCCATAACTAAGCTGATGTATTTATTATCCTGCGAAGAGTTATCCTTGGAAGAGAAGAAAAAATACATGGGCATAAATTTAAGAGGAGAGTTGAGCTAGTTTTAACTTAAGCATAACACAGAAAGGGACTGAAAAGCAAACTATTTTTTTGTAATTTGGCACGCCCGCCCTTTGGTCGGGGAACCCTGTCTGCTTTAGATGTCATGTAGATTGCTGAAAAGATTCAACATGAATGGTCAGACAGAACATACGCCTAGTGCAAGATATACGGAGAGGTGGCCGAGTGGCTGAAGGCGCACGCTTGGAAAGCGTGTATACGGGAAACCGTATCGGGGGTTCGAATCCCTTCCTCTCCGCAAGAGAGGTAAAACTTTCGAAATCGTTCTTGGTGTTTTTCAGTTTCTTAAATATGAAAACGTGAAAAGCATCGTTATAAATTATAAGAATTCAATTAAGTGCATTAAATTCGCATCCATTAACTATAAATTTAAATCGTTAACATTTAATCAGATCATTAATTAATCCATTATGAAAAAGTTATTCACCCTTTTCGCAGTTGCCTCTTTCTTAACGTTTGGAGTAGGACAATACAGTTACGCTCAAGACGGAGATTCAACTGCAATGCAAACCGAAATGGCCGATAGTGCTAGTGCAGATTCTGCAATGGCAGAAGAGACCACGGAAGAGCCTGTGGCTGAAGAAACAACTACTACAGAAGAAACTACTGAAGTAGCAAAAGAAGACAAGTCTTTCCACCAAATCTTAAAAGAGAAGTTTATTGAAGGTGGTCCTGAATTTATGGGAATTGTACTTCTTTGTTTGATTTTAGGTTTAGCTATTGTAATTGAGAGAATCATTTACTTAAACATGGCTACCACTAACACTAAGAAATTATTAGCAAACGTTGAAGATGCACTTAACTCAGGTGGAGTTGATGCAGCAAAAGAAGTTTGCAGAAGCACAAGCGGTCCTGTAGCAAGTATTTTCTACCAAGGTTTAGATAGAAGTCACGAAGGAATTGAAATGGTTGAGAAATCAGTTGTTTCTTACGGAAGTGTTCAAATGGGATTGTTAGAGAAAGGAGTTTCTTGGATTTCATTATTTATCGCTTTGGCACCAATGCTTGGTTTCATGGGTACAGTAATCGGTATGATTGACGCCTTCGATGCTATTGAAGCAGCAGGAGATATCTCTCCATCATTGGTTGCAGGTGGTATTAAAATTGCCCTTTTAACAACCGTATTTGGACTGATTGTAGCGATTATTCTACAAATCTTTTACAATTACATTATTGCTAAGGTTGATAGCTTAGTAAACGATATGGAAAATGCTTCTATTAGCTTGGTTGACTTGCTAGTTAAGCATGAGTTACAAAACAAAAAAGCCTAATTATTATGTCAGAAGGACTAACTAAAGTATTAAACATTGTTCTTTACGTCCTTTTAGGCGTAAGTGCACTGCTTGGTATCTTATTTTATACTGAGTCGGTAAGTGCTGAAACAATTATCTATTGGTGTTATGCATTGTTCTTCTTAGGAGCAGTTGTAGCTATTGTATTTCCAATCATCAATATGGCAAAAAATCCATCGGGTGCTAAAAGCGCTTTGATTGGTGTAATTGCCTTGTTGGTTGTATTTGGAATTGCTTATGCGCTAGGAGGAGACGAAATGACACCTAAATATGAAAAGTTCATTGATGGACCTGAAGCTTCTAAGCGAGTAAGTATGGGTTTAATTGCTTTTTACATATTAGCAATTGGAGCTATAGTAGCAACGATTTTTTCAGGTATTTCAAAACTCTTTAAATAGAAGATAAAAATTATGGCAAGAAGACAAGCACCGGAAATTAATGCAGGTTCGATGGCGGACATCGCCTTCCTCTTGCTGATTTTCTTCTTGGTTACAACAACTATGGATGTGGATACTGGTCTAACCAGAAGATTACCACCGCCTATTGAAGAGCCGATTGATGACGTTCCTGAAGTAAGACAAAGAAACGTATTTCAAGTACTGGTAAACGCGAATGACGATTTACTAGTAGAAGGTGAACCAATGGATATAAGTAACCTAAGAGAAGAAGCGAAAAAATTCATTGTAGGAGACCCGACTTTTCAAGATGCAGAAATGCCTGAAGGTAAGTTAACCGTTGTTCCTATTCTAGGTGAAATGATGGTTTCTAAGCAAATCGTTTCACTTCAGAATGACCGTGGAACTTCTTATGATATGTACATTAAAGTACAGAATGAGTTGGTAGCGGCATATAATGAAGTAAGAGATGAGTATGCTCAAAGCAAGTTTGGCAAGACAATGAAACAATTGGAAATGGAATCAGAAACTTCGGAAAGAGCAGACTTACAGCTTGATGCTGTTAAAGCAGTCTATCCGCAACGTATTTCTGAAGCTGAACCTAAAAATGCAGGAGAATAATCATGTCAAAGTTTAAAAAGAAAAAATCTGGGGGCCAACCGGCTATTTCTACGGCATCTTTACCTGATATTGTATTTATGCTACTTTTCTTCTTTATGGTAACTACCGTAATGCGGGAAGTTGATCTTAAAGTAGATGTTAAGCGTCCTAAAGCAACCGAGGTTAACAAGCTGGAGAGAAAGTCTTTGGTAAGCTACATTTATATTGGTGCTCCAAAAACAAAGTTCCAAGATCAATTTGGTACAGCAGATCGTATTCAATTGAATGATGCTTTTGCAACCAAAAATGATATTATTCAATTTGTTGAAGCAGAGCGTGAGCAGACAAACCCAGCTGAGGTTCCTTTAATGACTTTTTCATTTAAAGTAGACCAAGAAGCGGAAATGGGAATTGTTACCGATGTGAAGCAGGAGTTGAGAAAGGCAAATGCGCTTAAAATCAACTATTCGACTTATAAAACAGATAAAATCGAAAACTAATTTTCTGATTAACGATTTGAAAGCCCTTGCACAAGCAAGGGCTTTTTTTATGCGCTTTTGTTTCTTTGGTAAAAGCGAAAAAGAAAGAAAGCGAAAATTACTGTTCCTAGAATGCTATAGACATAGGTTTCATTACTTGCGCCTAATGTGTCAAACTGTTTCTCCATTCCTTCAATGCCTAGCTTATAAGCAATTAATACTGCTGTTGCATTGTTAATGAAATGGGCGAGGATAGGATACCACAAACTCTTCCCCCAAACATATATATAGCCAAAGAATGCTCCTAAAAACATTCTTGGAAAGAATCCATAAAACTGCATGTGAAGGGCACTAAAAAGAATGGCCGAAATCCAAATACCAAGATGCGGAGTGTTTATGTTTTTATTGATGATTTTTTGCACCAAACCTCTAAAAATCAATTCTTCACCAATCGCTGGCAATACGGCAATTAATACAAGGTTTACCCATAAATCTGAGTTGCCTTCCATTTTTAAGAATGCATGAGTTAGCTTCATGGCATTTTCTTCTTTGACTTTTAACCAATTTTCTAAATTGCCTAACGCTTCTGGTAAGTCTAGGTTTTGATTCCATTCCACCAACCAATTCATGGCTGGAAGTAAAGAGTACATAAGGATGAAAACCAAGAAGATGTTTACAGAACTAAGCTTTTGATTGAGTTGTAGGTTTTGAAGAGGCTGCTTGATAAAAAGCAGCGCAAATAAAATACCAGGCGCTACAAAAAGTCCCAAGGTGTTGAGCAATTGTAAAAACTTTAAAATGACAATACTTTGCGGTTGTTCTATATCTGAAATAAGCGAAGTGATATCACTAATGTTTGTGTTGAAAATCGGTTTACATAAAGCAATTCCACCCAACGCAAAGATTCCGCCTAAAACCAGACAAAAGCCTAAAAGGACAAGTAAACGCGGAATTTTTCCTTCTAATGTGTACAAAATAGGAGCTATTGATTAATCTGTAATTTTGCCTAAAAATTTAGCGTGCCAAAGATAGGAAATATCGACTTGGGGGAATTCCCATTATTACTCGCACCCATGGAGGATGTAAGTGATCCGCCTTTTCGTGCATTGTGTAAAGAGCAAGGGGCGGACTTGATGTATACCGAATTTATTTCTTCGGAAGGACTAATTCGGGATGCAGTGAAGAGTGTACAAAAGCTCGATATTTTTGAATATGAACGCCCCATTGGTATTCAAATTTTTGGAAGTGAAATAGAATCCATGAAAAGGGCTGCCGAAGTAACGGAGCAAGCCAATCCAGATATCATTGATATCAATTATGGTTGCCCAGTAAAGAAGGTGGCTTGTAAAGGTGCAGGAGCAGGGATACTTCAAGATATTCCCAAAATGGTAGCCATGACCGCTGAGATTGTAAAGTCGACTAAATTACCAGTTACCGTGAAAACCCGCTTGGGTTGGGATGAGAATACCAAATACATTGTTGAAGTAGCGGAACGATTACAAGATGTAGGAATTCAAGCTATTTCTATACATGGAAGAACTAGAAAGCAAATGTATAAGGGTGAAGCAGATTGGACATTAATTGGAGAAGTGAAGAATAATCCTCGATTGCATATTCCTGTATTTGGTAACGGAGACGTATTTTCAGGTGAAATAGCTTTAGAGAAAAAGAATAAATACGGAGTGGATGGAGTAATGATTGGCCGTGCAAGTATCGGATATCCTTGGATTTTCAGAGAAATGAAGCATTTTCTTGCTACCGGAGAGCAATTGGCTCCACCAACGATGAATGAGCGAATAGAAGCTGCTGAAAGACATTTAGAAATGTCGGTGAAGTGGAAGGGTGAAAAGTTAGGCGTGTTGGAAATGAGGCGTCATTATTCCAATTATTTTAAGGGAATTCCTCACTTTAAGGAACACCGAATGAAATTGGTTACCCAAGATTATTATAGCGAAATTCAAGAGACTTTTGAAGAGATTAAACAGGCTTTTAGTGATGGTCTAATTTCTGTTTCCTAGTACTTGCTAATTTGTTCTTTGAATTGTGTAACCACTATTTTGGTTCATGAAAAAAGGAATAGAAATTAGTCCTCTATCTTCGTCAAATTTCTGACAGGATACCAAGCAGTTAAAAAACCAATGGCTAGCACTGTTATAAGTATATAAGCCATTTCAATGGCTTTTACTTTTACAGGGTAAAACTCTACAATTCCTCCTTCCAAACGGATTAGTCCAACATATTGTTGAAGCCAACAGACGATTAGCCCTAAAGCCATTCCACATAGAGCGCCACTTAAATTAATCATCAATCCTTCGGTAAAGAATATTCGACGTATCAAGTTCTTGGTAGCTCCCATACTCACCAATGTTTGTATGTCTTTTTTCTTTTCTAAAATGAGCATACTTAATGAACTAAGAATGTTAAAAGCTGCAATGACAAGAATAAAAACTAAAATCATGAAAATCACCCATTTTTCCGTTTTATTCGTTTTGTAAATCAATTCGTTAAACTCGTATCGATTACTCACTTTAAAATTGCTTCCTAATTGTTGTTGGAGTTCTACTTTCAATTTCTCTAAGTCGTAGTTTTCATCTGCTTTCACTTCAACTGAAGTAATTTCATTTTCATACCTCAAAAGCGATTTGGCGAAATCCAATGGGACAACTACATATTTATTGTCATATTCTGGACTTATGTAGAAAACGCCTCCAGGTGCAATCATCTTTTGGTAAACGGCGTTCATCGGATTTAAAGTAGATCTGATTTTACGTTTTGGGGCATAGATGCTGAGATTATCAGCAGATTGACTCATATACAAGCCCAAGGAAGAAGCCAAACCATAACCTGTTAAAGCAAAGGGAATTTCGTTTCTCACTAAATCTGACTCTCCTTCGATTAGTGCGCTGTCTAATTGACTCATTTCAATAAAGCTTGCTTCAACTCCTTTAATTGTTGCAATGGCTTCATTTTTCTTGTAGCGCAAACCGACTACTTCTTCTATTACTTGGGTGTAGTTTACAACTCCTTTGGTATTCTTTAATACATCAAAATCAATCTCATTGGTATCAAAGGTCTTGCTATGTTTTGCTTCTATGCGAATATCAGAATCAAAAGATTCAAAAAGCGATTCTACCAAACCTTCTAAACCATTGAAGGCAGAAAGTACGACAACCAATGCAAAAGTGCCTATTCCCACACTGATAACAGATACCCAAGAAATGATATTAACCGCATGATGCGATTTTTTAGAAATCAAGTACCGTTTGGCAATGTAAAAGGAGACGTTCACGATTTACTTTAAAAGCTGGTCAATTTTTTCAGCGTAATCAAAAGAGTCATCCAAATAAAAATGCAATTCAGGAATATGACGTAATTGTTTACCCACTTTTCGGCCAAGTACATATCGAATCTCTGTTGCTTGTGATTGAAGCTCTTTGATGGCTTCTTCCTTATCGTCAACTGGAAACAAACTGACATACAATTTGGCAATTCCCAAATCAGGTGTAACCCTGCACTGCGTTATAGAAATCATGGTTCCTTTTAGACCACTTACTTCATTTCTAGAAAAAATATCTCCAACTTCCTTTTGTAAGAGACGCGCAATTTTTTGTTGACGTATAGATTCCATAACGGCAAAATTAAGCTTTCTGCAACGGTTTCTACCATTCGTTTTAAGCCTGCTAAATTCACTAACTTCGCAAAAATCTTTTTCCACTATGAAAATAAGCGGTTTCAGTTTTGGCCGAAATGTCTCTAAGCTTTATTATCCGATTAAAGAATCCATTTTATCCATTTTGCCCATTTGCGATGAATTTATATTTGTGTTGGGCAAAGGCGATGAAGATGATAACACCAGAGAGATTCTGAAGACGATTGATTCTCCAAAATTGAAAATTATTGATACGGAGTGGGATACTACTGCTTTTCCGAATGGAACGGAGAATGCGCACCAAACCGACATTGCCATACAACATTGTAGTGGCGATTGGTTGTTTTATGTGCAAGCCGATGAAGTGGTACATGAAAAGTATTTGCCTGTAATTAAAGAGCGCTGTGAAGAATTGTTAGACAATCAAGAAGTGGAAGGTTTGCTTTTTAAATACCGCCATTTTTTTGGCGATTATGAGCACTACATTGATCATCATGGTTGGTATCAAAATGAAATACGCATCGTCCGAAACAAGCCCGATATTCATTCTTTTGAATCGGCGCAATCCTTTCGTAGAATACCTGATTTTGATGGAAAAAGTTATCGTAAGCAAGAAGGAACACATAAATTGAAAGTTGCCCCTTTAGAAGCCTATATATATCACTATGGTTGGGTAAGGCCTCCAAAATACATGCAGAGTAAGAAAAAAGCCTTGGATAGTATTCACAAAGGAGACAAAAAGGCCGATGAGATGCATAAAGATGCACAAGCTGAATTTGATTATGGTCCTTTGAAGCATTTACCCAAGTTTAAAGAGACTCACCCTAAGGTAATGGCTGAAAAGATGAAGGACTTTAGTTGGGCTTCTCAATTGAATTATGAGAGTTCAAAGCTGCCAAATAGACCGAAGTTTAAACACGAAAAAACAAAATATCGCTTGGTTTCCTTTTTGGAAAGAAATTTGAATGGAGGCAAACACTTTTTCCCCTTTAAAAATTGGGAATTACTAGACGTTTAAACTGATTTTATGAAGAGTCTTTTAAAGATTGTAAAATACATCGTGCCCTATAAAACACTTGCTTTTTTAAGTGTTTTTTCAAACATCTTACATGTTGTGTTTAATTTGCTTTCTATTCTGGCTTTTATCCCATTCTTGCAAGTGCTTATAAGTGAGCCTATAGCAATAAGTGAGCCGCCTGTTTTTGAGCTTTCTTCTGATTATGTGGAGCAGCTATACTTGTATAAAATGTCTCCTTACATTGCCGAGCACGGTAAAGAAGGAGCTTTGTTATTTTGCTGTATAATTGTAGGAATTTTATTTTTTCTTAAAAATTTGTTTCGCTACTTGGCGAAATTCTTTCTCGCATCTATTCGTAGCGGGGTAGTAAGAGATATACGTAGTAATGTGTATCAAAAGATATTGGCCTTACCGTTAAGTTTTTATTCTGAGGAGAAAAAGGGAGATATCATTAGTCGAATTACTGGTGATGTACAAGAAATTGAATGGTCAATCATGAATTCGTTAGAAATGGTATTTCGAGACCCAATTGCAATTGTGCTTTCCTTGGTGTTTATGATTACTATGAATGCTGAGCTCACTCTTTTTGCTTTTATTTTGCTTCCAATTAGTGGATTAATAATTGGGCAAATTGGCAAAAGTTTAAAACGTACATCTGCCAAACTGCAAGTGCGTATGGGCGAGTTGCTCTCTAATGTAGAAGAAACCTTAACTGGTTTGCGAATTATTAAAGCCTTTAATGCGGAAGAGGCATCCAATCAAAAGTTTCAAGGAATAAATGAGATTTATAGAAATACCATGCTGCGCATGTTTCGCAAGCGAGATTTAGCTTCCCCTTTAAGTGAGTTTTTGGGAGCTTTAGTGATGGTCATTTTGGTTTGGTATGGTGGAAAAATGGCAATTGACCCAGAAGTAGATTTTTCGGGACCTGAGTTTTTAGCTTACATTGGTTTATTCTTTCAGTTATTGAGTCCTGCAAAATCGCTTTCTACCGCCTATTACAACATTCAAAAGGGAGCCGCGTCAACCGAGAGAATTGATAAAGTATTAGAGGCTGAAAATAAAATACAAGATAAAGTTAATGCTAGTTCAGTAGCTGACTTTAAACATGCAATTACATATGAAAATTTAAGTTTTGCATACAAAGATGCCAAAGTATTAAAGAACATTAATCTGGAAATTCCCAAAGGGAAAACAGTCGCCTTAGTGGGACAATCGGGTGGAGGAAAATCGACTATGGTAGATTTATTGCCTCGCTTTTATGACCCTATTGAAGGAGGAATTTTTATTGATGGAAAAGATGTCAGAGATTACAAAATCAAAGACTTAAGAGCGCTGATGGGAATTGTTTCTCAAAGGTCTATACTCTTTAATGATACCATTTTCAACAACATTGCTTTGGGAATTGAAAACCCAAGTCGAGAGGCGGTGATTGAAGCCGCAAAAATTGCCAATGCGCATGAGTTTATTGAAAAGTTGCCTGAAGGCTATGATACCAATATTGGCGATGGTGGAGGCAAACTTTCTGGCGGGCAGCAACAGCGTATTAGCATTGCTCGCGCTGTGCTTAAAAATCCTCCGATAATGATTTTGGATGAAGCGACTTCGGCTTTAGATACTGAGTCTGAAAAGCTAGTGCAAGATGCGCTTTATAAGCTCATGGAGAACCGAACTTCCATTGTGATTGCTCACCGTTTATCTACCATTCAGCATGCAGATGAAATTATTGTCATGCAAGATGGGGAAATTGTAGAAAGAGGAAACCACGATAATTTAATTGCTCAAGCTGGGGTTTATAAGAAGTTGACGGACTTGCAGGCGTTTGCTTAATACAACATCCGATGCGGATAAATCTTTAAATGCAAGTCTTTGATTTGTTGATACAGCAAGTCTCTTAACTCTTCGTAGTGAGTTTTTTCTTGGGCTGAAATAAAAATGCAAGGAAAGTTTTCTTTGGCCATCCAACTTTTCTTTAAGTCATCCAAACTTCTGTTCTCTTTCGTTTCAGGAGTTAAATCATCCTCTTCTTTTTCAATGTAGGTATAGGCATCAATTTTATTAAAAATCATGAGAGTTGGTTTGTCCTTTGCACCCATTTCGGCTAAAGTTTCATTTACCGTTTGAATTTGCTCTTCAAAATTGGGGTGCGAAATATCAACCACATGTAATAAAATGTCCGCTTCTCTTACTTCGTCTAAAGTAGATTTAAAAGAGTCTACCAAGTGGTGAGGAAGTTTTCTGATAAACCCAACGGTATCGGAAAGTAAAAAAGGAAGATTACCCACTACAATTTTTCGAACGGTGGTATCTAGTGTGGCAAACAATTTATTTTCGGCAAACACCTCTGACTTTGAAAGTAAGTTCATTAAGGTAGATTTACCCACATTGGTATAGCCTACTAATGCAGCACGAATCATCTGCTGCCGTCCTTTTCGTTGTGTGGCTTTTTGCTTGTCAATCTTTTCTAATTTCGATTTTAATAAGGCAATTTTATCTCGAATTATCCTTCTATCCGTTTCAATTTCTGTTTCCCCAGGACCTCTCATACCAATTCCCCCTTTTTGTCTGGAAAGGTGAGTCCACATACGGGTTAATCGAGGAAGTAAATACTCATATTGTGCTAATTCTACTTGCGTTTTAGCCGCAGCAGTTCTAGCTCTTTTAGCAAAAATGTCAAGAATCAAGTTACTTCGATCAAGCACCTTTACATCCTTAAAAGATGTTTCTACATTTCGAGTTTGCGAAGGACTTAACTCATCGTCAAAAATCACCATATTGATTTCGTGTTTTTTAACGTAATCAATAATTTCTTGCAGCTTTCCAGTACCAACAAAAGTTTTGGGATGTGGAGCCGTTAGCTTTTGTGTAAAACGCTCTACCACTTCTGCACCTGCTGTTTCGGCTAAAAAAGCCAACTCATCTAGGTATTCTTCTACTTGCTCTTCACTATTTTGTTGGCTTATAACTCCAACCATGACCGCTTTTTCGGTCATTTCTTTTACGTGTATTTCTCTCATAAACTACCTTAAGTATACCAAAATTTGGTCTTAAAACCAAGGTCTTGCAACGGCAGACCATGGCCAAGGAATGGCAGAGAAAATTAAGACCATAGCTAATAGAAAGTAAATGGCTTGTCTTCTAAATTTAGCGTTATCGTCTTTGCCTTTTTTCGCCATGATACGTCCAACTGTAATAATAGCAATCCCAATTATCATAGAGGCGATGTGCTCTACTGCCCAATATCGCATTACTTCATTTTTCATGACTTCAGCCATGCCTAGTTCAAACAATTTGTGTTTTTCGCTAACAAAATACAAGGCTAATCCAACTACTAATTGTAAATGAGCCGAAATCAGCAAAAACAAACTCACTTTATTGTCTGAAGCGGTGTATTCTTTTTTTCCAAACCAGCCGATAAAAGATTTAACAACTGCTAGAATTAGAAAAATAACTACTGCGTATCGAAGTAGGTTATGAAGATGCAAAAGACCAGTATACATGATTAAAATTTTTGTAAAAGTAACTAAAAAGCGAACCTACTAAAGCGCTTTATGTTTTGCTATTTTTGAACTCCATGAATTTTCGATTTCTTTTTCATCTATGTGCAAGTATATTTCTTACTCAAGAAATGACTTCACAAAATTGGGAGCCTCAAAATGGAGCCAATAATCCGAGAAACCATTACACGGCATTTACAAATGCAACAATTTATCTAGGTCATGGTAATTGGTTGACTCGAGGGACTTTGCTTATTAAAAGTCAAAGAATAGAAGCGCTAGGTAAAGAGGTTCAAATTCCCAAGCAAGCAATTATCAAGGATTTGCAAGGGCAATTTATTTACCCTTCATTTATTGATTTATACTCCGATTTTGGGATGGAAAAGTTTGAGTCTAAAAACGAGAGCAAGAAGCCACAATTGGAGGGATTAAATGATGGACCATATTTTTGGAACGAAAGCATAAAAGCAGAGCAAAATGCACTTCAATTCTATTCTTACAATGAAAAACAGGCAAAAGAATACCGAGAACTTGGCTTTGGCGCCGTACTCAGTCATCAAGAGGATGGAGTTATAAGAGGGACCTCTGCATTAATCAGTTTAATTGAGGAAGAAGAGAGACAGCTTTTGCTTTCCAATGCAGCCATGCAATACTCTTTCTACAAGGGAATGTCTAAGCAAACATATCCAAGCTCACTGATGGGAATTATCGCACTTATTCGTCAAGTGCATTATGATGCAATTGCCTATCAACAGTTAGAAAATAAATCGAAACTAAATCTCACTTTAGAAAAATTAAATGAGTATGCTGAGCTTCCCAAAGTAATTGAGGTAGATGGATATTTGTCTGCATTAAGAGCTAACCGAATTGGCGATGAGTTCAATTTTAAATTTATCATAAAGGGAAAGGGTGATGAGTATAAGCGATTAAATGAAATTAAGGCGACAGAATCTTCGTTCATAATTCCTGTAAATTTTCCCAAAGTTTATGATGTAAGCGACCCATACGATGCTATGCGTTTGCCTTACCGAAAAATGAAAGAATGGGAATTGGCTGATGAAAACTTGGCTCGTTTAGAAAGAATGCAAATTCCATTTGCCATTACAGTTGCTGACTTAGAAGAAAAGAAAGACTTTTATAAGAACTTGAAACGAAGTTTGGCTAAAGGCTTAAGTCATGACATGGCAATTGATGCTTTAAGCATTATCCCTGCTGAGCTAATTCATGCGGAAAAACAAATTGGAAGTTTGGCAGAAGGAAAATTGGCCAATTTTTTAATTGTGTCTGATACCATGTTTAAAGCGCACTCTAAACTTATTTCCAATTGGGTGCAAGGTAAAGAGTACCCTTTACTTGATGATCAACTTATTGATATTCGAGGGCTCTATAGTTTGAATATCAATAAGAAAATTCAATTTGATGTAAAGATTGAAGGTAAGCTAGAAGATTTAAAGGCATTTGTTAGTGAAAAAGGCAAAGATGAATTTGAGAAAGCAGCTGTTAAAATAGAACGAAATCGAATTAACTTATGGTTTGAGCTTGATGATGAATCTTACCGATTGAGTGGAATTATAAGTGATAGTTTAAGCCGGATTTGGACAGGTAAAACAATTTTGGAAGGTGACTGGGTAGATTGGGCAACAATTAAGAAAGGAAACTTCGAAGAAAAAGGAGATTCAACAGAATCTAATCAGTTTGAGCTCTCAAAAATTCAATATCCGTTAATGGCTTTTGGAAAAGATAGTTTACCTAAAGTTGGAGAGACCATTATTTTTAGAAATGCTACCGTATGGACCAATGAAGTAGAGGGTATTCAAACGAAATACGATGTACTGATTCACGAAGGCAAGATAAAAATGCTAGGCTATAAAATCAATTTAGCAGTGATGTTCCCTGAATTGATAAACCAAGTGAAAGAAATTGATGCCACTGATTTACACTTGACTTCAGGAATAATTGATGAACACTCTCACATTGCCATTAGCCGAGGAGTCAATGAATCAGGACAAGCCGTAACGGCTGAAGTGCGAATAGGAGATGTAATTAATTCGGATGATATAAACATATACCGGCAATTAGCTGGTGGAGTTACTACTTCGCAATTGCTACATGGCTCTGCAAACCCCATAGGTGGTCAGTCGGCCTTAATTAAACTACGTTGGGGGCAAAGTGCGGAAGAAATGAAAATTAAAAATGCTCCAAAATTCATCAAGTTTGCGCTTGGAGAAAATGTAAAACAAAGCAATTGGGGAGATCATCAAACCTTACGTTTTCCCCAAAGTAGAATGGGTGTAGAGCAAGTTTTTTATGATGCATTTACAAGAGCAAAAGAGTATCAAAGTGAATGGACTTTATACCATGCAAAATCTAAAAAGGAGAAGAAAAAGGCTTTTCCTCCAAGAAGAGATTTAGAATTGGAGGCATTAGCTGAAATATTAGATACAAACCGATTTATTACTTGTCATTCATACATTCAATCAGAAATAAATATGCTGATGCATGTTGCTGATTCGATGAAGTTTAGAATCAATACGTTTACTCATGTTTTAGAAGGCTATAAGTTAGCTGATCAACTCAAAGAGCATGGGGCAGCTGCTTCTACCTTCTCAGATTGGTGGGCATACAAATTTGAAGTGAATGATGCGATACCCTATAATGGAGCTATGTTGCATAAGCAAGGTGTTTTAACTGCTTTTAATTCAGATGATGCAGAGATGGGAAGAAGGCTAAATCAAGAAGCTGCCAAGGCGATGAAATATGGAGGTTTAAGTGCTGAAGAAGCATGGAAGTTAGTGACTTTGAATCCGGCTAAGATGCTCCATCTAGATTCTGCCTTAGGAAGTATTGCCGTTGGAAAAGATGCAGACCTTGTACTTTGGACAGCCAACCCTTTGTCAAATTACAGTAAGGTAAAACAAACCTATATAGATGGTATTTTATATTATGATAGCGAAGAAGATGAACGACAAAGGAAAGTCTTAAGGGAAGAAAGGGAGCGATTGATTTCTTTGATGATTAAAGCGAAGGAGAAAGAGAAAAAAGCACAAAAAGTGAATGAAGAGAAAAAGTTATTGTATGAGTGTGAGACATTGGAGCAGTAAGTTTTTAAGCTTATTAATAGCTGTCCTTTGTGGAAGTCAAATGGCTTTCAGCCAGATTCCAACGCCTGCTGAAAAGCAGACAAAGAGCATTCTTTTTTTAGGGGCAACCGCTCATATTGGAAATGGAGAAGTCATTAAAAGATCTGCAATTGGGGTTCAAGATGGAAAGATTATCGAAGTGAAGGCAGCTATAGATATACAATTGGATACCACAAAATATGACACCATTTATCATTTAGATGGTAAGCACATTTATCCCGGATTTATTGCTCCAAATTCTAGATTAGGCCTGGTAGAAATTGATGCGGTTAGGGCTAGCCGAGATTTCGCAGATGTAGGCCAATTCAATCCACATGTTAGAAGCATTACAGCATACAATACAGAATCTAGAATTACACCAACGGTACGTTCAAATGGTGTTTTAATTGCTCAAATTGCTCCAAAAGGTGGGGTCTTGTCTGGTAGTTCTTCTATAGTTTCACTTGATGCTTGGAATTGGGAAGACGCTCTAATAAAGGCCGATGACGGAATTCATTTGAACTGGCCGAATCCCTATTCGAAATCAACGAAGAAGAAGGAAGCGGATAATAATTATTTAAAAGAGTTAGAGGAGTTAAGTCGTTTTTTTGAAGAAGCAAGAGCTTACTATAAAACTGACTTTATATTAGAAAAAAACCTGCGCTTTGAAGCCATGAAAAAATTGTTTGATGGAAATGCAAATTTGTTTGTTCATGCCAATGATGTAAAATCGATTACCGACGCAATCTATTTCTCCGATCAATTTAATATAAAAATGGTTTTGGTTGGTGGTCATGATGCTTGGCTAGTAGCTGATTTGCTTAAGGATAGAGAAATTCCTGTACTTTTAAGAAAGGTTCATTCTTTACCCAAATATGAAGATGAAGACATTGACTTGCCTTATCGCTTAGCTACACTACTTAGTCAGAAAGGAGTATTAGTTGGCCTAGAAAATTCTGGCAGTATGGAAGCTATGGGAACTAGAAATTTACCTTTTTATGCAGGCACTACGGTAACTTATGGTATGAGCAAAGCAGAAGCACTTTCTTTAATTACTTTAAACACAGCAAAAATTTTAGGAATAGATGATATGCTTGGTAGTTTGATGGAAGGAAAACAGGCTACTTTGTTTATTTCAGAAGGAGATGCCTTAGATATTAATTCGAATAATGTTACTTATGCTTTTATTCAAGGAAGAAAAATAAATTTAAGCAACCCTCAAAAGGAACTTTATATAAAGTATTCTAAGAAGTATGAAGAGAATTAGTCTTCTTCTAGCCTAAAAGAAAAGGTCAACTTTGCGGTATCAACATCATATATTTTTACATCATACCTGGCATTTTCTACTGGGTGGTAACCATCGAAAGATTGTGGAATATATTCGAAATTCTTGTCTCCGATATTGAATTTTAAGTCGAAAAAGGGATATACTTTTTCAAATTTCTTTACCGATGATTTAGTTTTCGCTAAGACTTTTCCATAGTTGAACTCTTCTCCACCACTTCGAATGGTTACTTCGTTCATGGTAAACACGGTTTCGTTGTGAATTCTAAGTTCTACTTCATCCAATTTACTACTTACAAATGTATTTCCGAAGTTGTTATCATTATCGCATGAAAGTAATAGAAATGAAATAAGGATTATGAAAAATCGCATTAGTTGTAACCCAATTTTTGTCTAACTCGTTGAAGTACAGGTTGAGCTATTTTCTTCGCTTTTTCAGCACCCTCCTTTAGCTTTTGGTCAATCAAGGGTTTGTTTTCCATTAATTCCCAATATTTTTCTCTTTCTGTTTTAAAGGTTGCAACCATCAATTCGAAAAGTGCTTGTTTAGCATGGCCATAGCCATAGTTTCCACCTTCATAATTTGCTTTCATCTCCGAAAGCTGTTGCTCATTGGCTAAGAGTTTATAAAGCGCAAAAACATTACAACTTTCTGTGTCTTTGGGTTCTTCTAAAGGAGTGCTATCCGTTTCAATACGCATAATGGCTTTTCTGAGCTGCTTGTCCGGCAGAAAAATATTAATGTAGTTGTTGTAGCTTTTGCTCATTTTTCTTCCATCAGTGCCAGGCACCACCATTACTCTTTCATCAATTAAAGGTTCTGGCAAAACAAAAGTTTCTCCATTCTTATGATTAAATGAGCTTGCTATATCGCGAGTCATTTCCAAATGTTGTTTTTGGTCTTTACCAACTGGAACAAATGCAGCATCGTAAAGTAAAATATCACAAGCCATTAAAACAGGATAGTCAAAAAGCCCTGCATTCACATCTGATAAATTACTGGACTTATCTTTGAAAGAATGGGCATTTGCAAGCATTGGATAGGGTGTATAGCAGTTTAAATACCATGTAAGTTCACATACTTCAGCAACATCCGATTGTCTGTAAAAAACATTTTTATCAGTATCAAAACCAAAAGCCAACCAAGCTGCAGCAACTGCATACACGTTGTTTTTTCTAACTTCTGCGTCTTTTACGGTAGTCAACGAATGTAAATCTGCAATGAAAAAGAAGGCTTCATGTTCTTCTTTTTGAGATAGTTCGATTCCCGGTTTAATTGCTCCTAGAATATTCCCTAAATGAACTTCGCCATTTGAGCCAGAGCTTTGAATTCCTGTAAGTATTCTTGCCATCGTTCAAAAATACAAATTTGTCCTATTTTTGAGCCGATGAAGGTAATCGTAGCCATATTGAGTAACATCTATAAATTGTATTTCTTTTTAGTAGTGTTACTCACTTTATTGGTTTTGTATCCTGCATACTTTGTGTTACTTAATCAGGAAAAACATTTTTTAAAAGGGTTTCACTTATTGCGATTTCAATCCAAATTAATCTTGTTTTTAGTGGGTGTACGCCGAGATGTTATTGGAAGTATCCCTGATGATGAGAATACTTCATATATTATTTGTCCCAATCACAGTTCTTATCTAGATATTTTGCTGTTGTACGCTATTATTCCAAACTACTTTGTTTTTCTTGGTAAGAAGGAATTAGGGTCAATTCCCATTTTTAATATTTTTTTCAAACGGATGAATATTTTGGTAGATCGTGGAAACCCCAAAGCTGCTCATAATGCTATTTTAAAAGCATGTGAAAGGATGGAAAAAGGCGATAATGTTGTGATTTTTCCAGAAGGCACTATTCCGGAAAGTGCTCCTGAAATGAAGGCCTTTAAAAATGGAGCTTTTCGTTTAGCGCTTGATTTAAATATTCCCATTCTGCCAATCACATTTACGAATCATGTAAATCTTTTGGAAGATAAGTTTTCTTTTTTTGCAAAATGTAGACCTGGAAAGTCTACAGTTTATCTTCATAAGCCGATTTATATAAATAAAGAAGAGCCACAAGATTTAGTAGCTTTGCGTGAAGAATGTAAATCACTAATAGCTTCAAAATTATAATCAATGGCAGTTGATCAAAAAACAGTAGAACGAATTGCAGAATTAGCAAGACTTGAGTTCAACGAAAAAGAGAAGCAAGAGATTCAAGAAGATATGAATCGGATGTTGTCTTTTGTTAGTAAAGTAGAAGAGGTAAATACAGAAGGTGTTAAACCATTGATTTATATGCTGGAAGAAGAAACTCCATTGAGAGAGGATGTTTCAGAAAGTGACTATACTCAGCAGGATGCACTGAAAAATGCACCTGATAAAGACAGTGACTTTATTCGAGTTCCTAAAGTGCTCAATAAATAATAGAAACAAAAAAACCACGCATCGCGTGGTTTTTTTGTTTCAATATGATATCTCTACTTAATTAAGGAAATACAATTCCTTCGTAAGCATCAACACTAACTCTAGGAATATTCGCTCCATACTTTTCGTTTATAGCGTCAATATGAGCGTTTGCTATAATGGCATATCCTACAGTATTTGGATGAACACCATCTAGTGAAAAGGCTCCACCCGTTACAAAATCCGTAGAGTAAGTTACTCCATTAAAGGAAATTCCTGATTCCATTTCTTTTAAGATGGCATTTGCATCAACAAAAGCTAGTCCAAAATCATTAGCTGCTTTTTCAATGGTGCTATTATATGAATAAATAGCAGATTGAATAGAATTAATCTCATTTCTTGTTAATACATATTGGTCTGGAATAGGAGAGGACGTTCCCATGCCAAAACATTTTAAAGAGTCTGACGGAGTTGTTAAAGTTAGTAACTCACCTGGCTTTAACTGCCTCATTTTTGGAAGTGGATTTCCTGAAGTGTCCGTGATTAAGGCTAAGTCACTATCTATAACAATCCAACCATTTGCACCCGCAGAAAAGTTTACTTTTCTAAGATTAGCCTCATTTTGTCCAATCCGGCTTTGTGCCAAAGCTAGATCAACAAGTGCATTATAACCTGCATAGGCAGCATTTAGACTATCTGCTTGCCCTTGTCGTAAATCAGGAGTTTGAGTTGGTATGGTTGTAAAGTATGGAATCGATGTAATATTAGGAATATTTGTAATTACTCCTGTTGCCCCATTTGCAGTTAAACCACCTATAAGTTGATTATATACATTTGCAAATACATTGTTATTCGTAATATCGGCACTTCCATAAGTCGTTGGGTCAATATTCATGGTTTTATTATGATCTTGACCAATCCCTCCACTTGTTGCATATCCTAATATGTCATTATTTCCAATCCATAAACTGAAAAAAGAAGCGTTTACTGCAACGGCTTGGTTAATTACGGGTTCTTGTAAATTCTGAGGGTTTACAAAACGAGCATAATACGGATTTGCAGTGCCTTGTAAAACACCTGCAGGGTCTCCATAGCCTGGCGCAGCTAAATGATAGGATTTTGCTCCTGGAACACCAACATTATTAAACGGTCCAGATGCACCAATCATGGCTGCAGGAAAGTTAAATTGATCAATTTGCCCTTGGCTAGCTATTGGAGCTGGTCCTAAGCTTGTTTCGCCAAGACAATCAACACTGTAATCTAATCCAAACTCTGCATTTAAAGAACTTCCAATACCTACACCTTCGTCAAGTAATGGCTGTTTAAACTCTCCACCTCCGGCTAATTTTAATTGTCCAGCTAGAATTGCCGGAAATGAATTCTCTTGTCTTACTCTTCTTAATGCGTTACTTTGAAAGCCAGCAGTTAGTGAATTTCCTACAGAAACATAAGTAGAAAAGTCAGCACTTCCTGCTGAAGGAGCAGGAATGTCATCTTCAAATTCAGGAGCGCATCCAATGGCAAATACCAATGGAGCGATATATATAAGGTTTTTTAGGTTTTTCATTTTCTTATCTTTTTATCAGTGGATACTAAAAGTTATAACGGATACCGATACCTGGAATAAAACTTCTGGTCTTATACTTTCCACCAAAATTTTCTCCATAAGTCTTACCTTGGTTATCCCCAGAATAATATGACTCTCTTTCTTGACCATCTGTGTATACAAATGAAGCGTCTACGGCAAGTTTATCGCTAAAGCTAAATGACAAACCTGCTGTTAATCCGATATTGTCAGTATTTGGTGTTTCAGGATTAAAGAAGTCATCTTGTACTGGTGACTCGTCGTAATAACCGCCAATCCTAGCAATTAAGTTTTCATTCACTACGTATTGGAAACCTAATCTAAAGATTGAAGAAGCTTCATATCTTCTTGGGTTTTTTGAATCAGGAAATCCATCTGTGTTGGTTTCGAAATCAAAATCTAAAGATTGATAAGTATCCCAATCTACATAGCTATACTCTGCAGAAATTAAGAGTTTATCATTTAGCTGATAACTAATTCCTAAAGTAGAAGTGCTCGGAAGCGGCAGGGTTGTAGAGAATTTATTTGAAGGAGGAATGGTGCTTTGTACAGCAGCAGGAACATCAAATTCTGCTTCTCCTTCTTCCAATTCCATTTTCATTCCTGAACGATATGTAAGACCCAAACTTAATTTTTCAGTTGCTTGATAATAAGCTCCAAAATTAAATCCATAACCATCAGCACTACCACTAAGGTTAGCGGTGGACATGCCTCCAGAACTACTTTGGAGAGACAAAGCTCTATTTAATTCAAAGTTTCCAGTTGCATAAATTAAGCCTAAGCCAAAGGAAAGCTTGTCATTTGCATTAATAGAAAAAGTTGGTTGAATAAATATTGCACTTAATGAAATATCTTGAATCAAGTATCTTCCTTCCCAATCTTCATCCCAAACTACAGAGCTACCGAATGGAGTGTAAATAGCAAGACCTGCAGTTAATTCTTTGTTAATCTTATAACTGCCATAAACGTAAAATGGCGTACTCAACGGATTGTCTGTTTCAGAGGTTGCTCCTGTATTTTGGTTTTGAAAAACGACATAAGATTTAATACCACTAGCACCTACCTCTAAGTCAAATTTGTTATCTGATAAACCAAGCATAGCTGGATTAAAATAAGCACTTGAAGCACCTAAATAAAAGCTTGTTCCCAAATGTCCCATTCCTGCTTGTTGATTTCCTTGCAGGTTGACTTGGAAACCCCCAGCCAAACTAATAAGTGGAATTAAAGCAAATAGCGATGTAAAAAATCGTTTCATGTTCCTGTTTCGTTAATTTTCGCTAAAAGTAAAAAAAAAATGCTCAACAAGCGTTATAATGGAATCAAGTTGAAAATATAGGACTCAATCATACAATTAGAACTAAATTTGCTAGCAATAAGCGAGACTGAAAAATGACGAAGAAAATAGAAGAAAAAAAAGATGTAACCATCGTATTTGCAGGAGATTCAGGTGATGGGATACAGCTTACCGGAACCCAATTTACCAATACGAATGCTTTATATGGAAATGACATTAGTACATTTCCAAACTTTCCTGCTGAAATTAGAGCCCCACAAGGAACTTTAGCAGGGGTCTCGGGCTTTAAATTAAAATTTGGAAGTGTTGAAGTATCCACACCCGGAGATACTTGTGATGTTTTAGTGGCTATGAATGCTGCCGCCTTCAAAGTCAACTTTGCATCACTAAAAAAGAATGGAACGGTTATTATTAATACAGATGGATTTAATGCTCGTAACTTAAAGCTTGCAGAATATGAGTCTAATCCATTAGAAGATCATACGCTAGATGACTATAGAACCATTCAAATAGATGTTACTAAAATGACTCGAACTGCCTTAGAAGGGAGTGGAATGGGAAAAAAAGAAATTGATCGTTCTAGAAACATGTTTGTGTTGGGTTTCTTGTATTACATGTACAATAGAAATCTGAAAGGAACCGAAGAGTTTATTAAACAAAAGTTTGCATCAAAACCTGAATTGATTGACGCCAATTTGAAAGTACTAAAAGCGGGTTACCATTTTGGAGATACTTCAGAAACGTTTACTTCAAGATATAATGTAAAGGCAGCCAATTTACCGAAAGGAGTTTATCGAAATATTATCGGAAATCAGGCTACAGCGCTTGGTTTGATTGCAGCTTCTAGCAAGTCGAACTTAGATTTGTTTTACGGAACTTACCCAATTACCCCTGCTTCTGATATTTTACATGAATTGGCAAAGCATAAGAACTTTGGGGTCAAGACTTTTCAAGCAGAAGATGAAATTGCAGCAATTTGTTCTGTGATTGGAGCCTCATTCGGTGGGAAGTTAGGTGTTACCGCTTCTTCAGGTCCAGGTATAGCTTTGAAAGGAGAGGCCCTTGGATTAGGAATGATTTTGGAGCTTCCGATGGTCGTTATAAATGTTCAGCGAGGAGGACCATCTACAGGATTGCCAACTAAAACCGAACAGGCCGATTTATTACAAGCGGTTTATGGAAGAAATGGTGAAGCTCCAATTCCTGTTATCGCGGCAAAGTCTCCATCTGACTGCTTTATGGCAGCCTATGAGGCTTGTAAAATTGCCATAGAACACATGACACCTGTTTTACTTTTAACCGATGGTTATATGGCCAATGGTTCAGAACCTTGGAACTTTCCAATTCCTTCTGATTTAGAGCCAATAGTTCCAAAAATGGCAAGTGGTGAATCAAATTACCTTCCTTATAAAAGAAATGAAAATTTAGTGAGAGAATGGGCTATTCCAGGTCAAAAAGGATTTGAGCACCGAATTGGTGGATTAGAGAAAGAAGACTTGACAGGGAATGTTTCTTATGATCCAGAAAATCATGAGAAAATGGTAAAGCTACGAGCAGCTAAAGTAAAGAAGATTGCTAATGTGATTGCGCCTGCCAAAATTGATGATGGAGCTACAAAAGGCGATGTTTTGGTTCTTGGTTGGGGCTCTACTTATGGAGTTATTAAAACAGCCGTTTTAGCCTGCGTAGAAGAGGGCTTGTCTGTTGGGCAAGTTCATTTGAGAAATATTAATCCGTTTCCATCAAACCTTGCAGAATTAATGAAAAACTTTAAGCGGGTAATCGTACCTGAAATGAACAACGGTCAGCTTGTGAGGTTGATAAGAGATGAGTTTTTAGTAGATGCTAAAGGAGTGAATAAAATTCAAGGTGTTCCTTTCACTACGGAAGAAATTATAAATGCTATTAAAGAAAATTTACCGGAATAATGAGTCAGATATCAATGGAAGAAGTGGTGTTAAAACCTAAAGATTTTGCTACAGATCAAGAAGTGAGATGGTGTCCTGGTTGTGGTGATTATTCTATTTTAAAGCAAGTTCAATCCATTATGCCTGATTTAGGAAAGGATAAGGAAGATATTGTTTTTATTTCGGGCATAGGCTGTTCATCGCGTTTCCCTTATTATATGAATACCTATGGAATGCATAGTATTCATGGTAGGGCTACAGCAATAGCAAGTGGATTAAAAATTAGTAGACCAGAACTCAGTGTATGGGTAATTACTGGTGATGGAGATTCGCTCTCTATTGGAGGAAACCATTTGATTCATATGATTCGAAGGAATTTTGATGTAAATGTTTTGCTTTTCAATAATGAGATTTATGGATTAACTAAAGGGCAGTATTCTCCTACTTCTCCTGAAGGTAAAATCACGAAATCAACCCCTATAGGCTCTATCGATCACCCATTTAATCCATTGAAACTTTGTCTTGGTGCTGACTCCACTTTTATTGCAAGAACAATGGATAGAGATCCAAAGCATCAGCGAGAGATTTTACTAAGAGGAAGTCAGCATGTAGGGACTTCCATGATTGAAATATATCAGAATTGTAATGTGTTTAATGATGGTGCTTTTGAAGTTTATACTGATAAAGGAACGAAGGCTGAAGAAACTCTTTTCTTAACACATGGTGAACCTTTGATTTTTGGAGCTGAAAATAATAAAGGGATTAAACTAGACGGTTTTAAGCCCACTGTTGTCGAATTGAATGAGGTTTCTCCCAATGAATTATGGATTCATGATGAACACGATCACCTTAAAGCACAATTGCTAACAAGCTTTTTTGATAATCCATCTGATGAAAATCACTTACCTAGACCGTTTGGTGTTTTTTATGTAGAAGATCGATATCGATATGAAGAAGCAGCTGAAATACAAGTGCAAACTGCTGTTGAGAAAAAAGGTCAGGGAGACTTGGAAGCTTTGTTAAGAGGAAAGAATGTTTGGGAAGTCAGTTAAATCAAATATTTTCCAACGATAGGCATTCTTCTTCCCATGCCAAAAGCTTTTTTCGAAACTCTTAATATAGGAGGTGCTTGATGTCTTTTGTATTCATTGATGTTAACCATCCTTAAAATACGTTGCACCAGTGCTTGATCAAAGCCTAATTCAATAATTTTTGAAGGACTTTGTTCGTTTTCAATGTATTCAAAAAGAATACGGTCTAAAATGTTGTAATCAGGCAGTGAGTCGGAGTCTTTTTGATTGGGTCTTAATTCCGCAGAAGGCTCTTTCGTTATAATATGATTTGGGATAATTTCTTCGTCCTTGTTGATAAACTTAGAAAGTTCGTAAACTTCTGTTTTGTATAAATCGCCTATAACTGAAAGTCCACCTGCCATATCTCCGTAAAGTGTGCCATAGCCCACAGCTAATTCACTTTTGTTAGATGTGTTTAGCAAAATGGTCCCAAACTTATTGGTATGCGCCATGACTAAAGTTCCTCTAATCCGAGATTGAATGTTTTCTTCAGCTACATTAAAAACGGTGTCTTTGAATAGCGGATGAAGCTGTTTATCAAAACTTTTGTAGATTTCTTCAATTTCAATTTGGTGATACTGACAACCCAAGTTATTGCAAAGCTTAACTGAGTCGCTAATTGAGTGCTCAGAAGAAAATTGGGAAGGCATCATAATCGGAATTACATTTTCTTTCCCTAAAGCTTTAACCGCAAGCACTAAGGTTAAAGCTGAATCAATTCCACCACTTAAACCTAAGGTGGCTTTCTTAAAGTTGAGTTTTTTGAAGTAGTCAGCAATTCCTGTAATCAGTGCTTTTTCAATTAATTCAAATTCTTGAACGGTTGAAATTGTTTCAGGAGTCGACTCTTTCTTTTCGGTATTAAAATACTGGATAGATTCTTCGAAATAAGAGGCCTTCGAAATATACTGGTCTTTAAAAAAACAGCCTGAACCACCGTCAAATATTAATTCCGTTTGAGCTCCAATATGATTTACATAATAGATGGGGGTATTGTACTTCTTTGAATTCCAGGCAAATACTTTCTGTCTTTCCGCCTGTTGGTTGGTGTGAAAAGGCGATGCAGCAATATTGATGATAAAGTCTGGCTGCTCATCGCTCAATTCTTTCATTGGGGACTTTCTATATAGAAAATCACCTTTCATATTCCATAAGTCTTCGCAAATGGTCAAGGCAATTTTTTTACCCTTATAGTTAATGCATTGAACGTCTTTGGCTGGTTCAAAATACCTGTTTTCATCAAATACATCGTAAGTGGGCAATAGTTGCTTGTGATGCACTGATTCAATCTTTCCATCCTTTAGAAAATAGGCTGAATTGTGAAGCGACTTCCCTTTTTTCTTTTTATTCAACGAAGGAGAACCTACAATGGCCGCAATTCCATGACAATGAGATGCAATTCTTGTTAAGCTTTCATCGCATTTTACAATAAAATCTTCAAATTGTAAGAAATCTCTTGGAGGGTAACCGCAAATGCTCAATTCTGCAAAAACAACAAGATCAGCGCCATTCTCTTTTGCCTCTGAAATCGCATCAATTATTTTTTTTTCATTGGCTTCAAAATTGCCAATGTGGTAGTTCAGTTGAGCAAGCGCTAATTTCATGAAAAAGCTTTCTAAAAGCGACTAGAATAAGATTCCGAAATTTAGAATAATGGAGTTGTTAATAGCCTTAAAGCTTTCATCTCTGTTTCCTTCACCATTTCCATTAGCATCTTCAGCATAAATATCTTCACTTAAAATATTTAGGAAGCCATTGTCAAAATTGATTCCAAACATAATCGATGTATTTCCTGAAACATTATATTCTGCTCCAATTCCCATCAATAAACTAGCTCTGAATAGCGAAATTTCATCTTTGTAATCTACATCGTCGTTTTTGATTGCACCATTTCCACCTGGGTAAGTAAACTCTTCTTCGGCAACAGCATCAATATTAAACGCAGTGCCCACACCAAATTGACCAAAGTATTTCATGTAACCAATTTCATTGGTTTTTAACTTAATGGTAAAAGGAATTTGAATGTATTTTAATCTTAAATCTGCTGTTGTTCTACCGCCTTGAGAAATAGTAGCACCAGCTTGACTAATAATGTCAATTTTGTCCGGATAATTAATCTTTCCACCTGAGTTTAATAAGGTAAAACCTGTTGATATAGAGTAATTTTCAGCAATGTTGAAGTCAGCGATAATTCCATAACTAAAGCCCAATTTGTTGCCCTCATTTTCTAATCCTTCTGAATCAGGGCTAATCCAGCTAATATTAGGTGAAAGTTGAAAACCCAATTGAAAACTTTTATCTTGAGCTTGCACAAGGTTAAATGCAATAAATAGTAGACCTAAGGCGTATAACTTTTTCATATTTTTGAAATCTCGTATTAAAGCTACAAAACTAAGCTGTTTTTGTTTATATGAAGCTTATTTCTTCAATCATTATTTCCATTTTTATTTTAAGCCTTTTTGCTTGTAATCAGTCTAATTGGGAAATTCCCAAGGAGAATTATACCGTGGAGCGTGAATGGATAAGATTTGACTTATCATTAATTGAAAAGGCAGAAAATACCTTATCTGCTGAAAGCTACTCGCAGTGGGAAAAAGAATATCCGCGATTTTTGCCTCTCTATGTGCAAGGTGTTATGCGATTTGGTCCTCCAAATCAAGGTGGAATTCAAACCTTTTCCCAATTTTTGAACGATGAAGATATCAATGAACTATTTCAAAAAGTGAAAAGTACCTATGGAAATTCCACCTTTGAACAGGAGCAAGCTCAATTGAATAAAGCATTTTCTCGTTTTCAATATCATTTTCCAGAAGCTCAAATTCCAGAAGTTTATACCTTTCTTTCTGCATTTACTTATACTACCGTTGCCGATGATAGCTTATTGGGTATTGGCTTGGATATGTACTTAGGAAAGGATTATAAAACATATGCACAAGCAGGAATACCAAAATATAAATTCAAGTATTTTGAAAGAGAATATATGGTAGCCGATGCAATGCGTGCTTGGTTGGTTTCAGAATTTAATAGAGCTGGAGGAAGTAATTTGTTGAGTCAAATGATTTATCAGGGTAAGATTGCTTTTTTGATGCATGCTTTCCTATATGAACTGCCTGATCATCTGTTAATCAATTACACACAAGAAGAGTTAACTTGGTGTGAAGAAAATGAGGCAGAAATTTGGTTTCATTTTGTTGAAATGGAATTGCTTCATACGATGGAAAACCACTTAATTAGAAAATACATGGGTGAAGCACCTTTCATTGCAGGGTTTCCTGAAGGCTCACCTGGACGAGTGGGGCAGTGGATGGGCTATAAAATTGTAGAAGCATTTATGAAGTCGAACCCAAATACGACATTAAAACAATTGATTGAAATGGATAATGCGGACTTACTTTTGCAACAATCAAATTATAAACCGAAGAGATAGATGAGTAAGAAAAAATCAGAAATTAAGTTTACCATTGAACTGGATGAAAATCAAGTTCCTGAAAAGATAAAATGGGAAGCTGAAGGCTCAGATAAAGAAAAGGAAAATCAAAGTAGAGCAATAATGCTCGCCCTTTGGGATGAAGAAGAAAATAATACCCTAAGAATTGATTTGTGGACCAAAGAAATGATGGTTGATGAGATGAAAAAATTTGCTTGTCAGAACATCATCACCATGGCTGATTCTTTTGAGCGAGCAACTGGCGATCAAAAAATTGCAGAAGAAATGAGAGCTTTTGGAAAAGATATCGCCGTTAAATTAGGAGTATTGAAAAGCTAAGAACAGGCTTGACAGTAAGTCTTAAATTTATAATTTAGCCTCAATTAAAGTTTTTATGGCTTCAGAGAAAAACAAAACGCCGTTTCGAGTTCGTTCATCTTATGTAAGTACAATCATTAGTATTTCTTTAGTACTATTTATGATGGGACTTTTAGGTATGATTTTGCTGAATGCCAAAAAGATTTCCGATCATGTGAAGGAGAATGTGGGCATGTCCATTTATCTGCAAGATGAATTGACAGAAAAACAGATTCAGAATCTTCAAACGGAATTAATTGCAAAAGTTTATACCAATCGCCTTACTTATGTTGATCAGGAAACTGCTGCCACTTTGCTTGAAGAAGATCTTGGAGAGGATTTTGTCGACTTTTTAGGCTATAATCCACTTTCTGCAAGTATTGATTTATATCTGAAGGCTGCTTTTGCAGATGAAGACCAAATTCAAGAAATAGCAGCTGAAGTAAAGAAATACCCTATTGTAAAAGAGGTTGTCTATCAGAAAGATTTATTGGCTGAACTTAATGGGAATATTAGAAGAATAGGTTTGGTTTTGCTTGCATTTAGTGCATTGCTACTAATCGTTGTGATTGCACTTATCAATAACACCATTCGTTTGGCCATTTATTCAAAGCGCTTTTTAATTAAAACCATGCAATTGGTTGGAGCAACTGGAGGATTTATTCGAAGACCTTTTGTTGCGCGAGGTATCTGGAATGGAATTTTAAGTGGATTGATTGCTATTTTGCTTCTGTTAGGAGTGATGTATTCAGTTAAGCGAAATTTCCCTTCTTTAGTTGAATTACAAGATTTTAACATCTATATTATTCTCTTTTCTGCGGTAATTGTACTAGGAGTATTAATTTCGTGGATATCAACCTCTCTCGCTGTTCGCAAATTCTTAAGAATGCAAAGCGGAGACCTTTACTAGTAAACGATAGAAACCATGAGTGATAAGCCACAAGATGAATTAGCCTTCGGTAAAGAAAACTATAAACTATTTGCCCTATCTGCTATCGTAGTAATAATAGGCTACATATTAATGGTAGGCGGAGGTTCCGACGATCCTAATGTCTTTAAGTATGACGAGCTTTTTTCGTTCCAGCGAATAACTTTAGCACCTATTGTTGTTTTAATCGGCTTTGGAATTGGCTTTTATGGTATTTTGAAGCGT
This sequence comes from uncultured Flavobacteriales bacterium, assembly GCA_964001305.1. GTDB lineage: Bacteria > Bacteroidota > Bacteroidia > Flavobacteriales_E > Vicingaceae > CAJXMH01. Next base: position 216,259 of record CAXFAI010000019.1, on the reverse strand, counting down.
CCTAAGAACGAAGAATAATTTCCTTTTATGTATCACTTTTTAGATGGAGAGGTTTTACTGATTGATAAACCCCTTCATTGGACATCTTTTGATGTGGTCAATAAATTAAAATGGACCATCAAAAAGAATCTGGGAATCAAAAAAATCAAAATTGGTCATGCTGGAACTTTAGACCCCTTAGCTAGCGGACTGCTGATTGTTTGCACGGGAAAGAAAACCAAAACAATTCCTGAAATTCAAGGTCAAACCAAAGTATATACGGGAAGCATTGAGTTAGGTGCTGTTACTCCTTCTTACGATTTAGAAACTGAAGTGCAACAAATAAAAGACCCTTCTTTTTTAAGTATGGAATCTTTGCATCAAGCCACTGAACCTTTAACTGGTGCATACGAACAAGCACCTCCTATCTTTTCGGCAAAAAAAATTAATGGTAAACGAGCGTATGATTTAGCTCGAGCCGGTAAGCAACCTGAGTTAAAGAAGAAATTGATTGAAGTTGAAAAATTTGAATTAACGCACATAGCCATGCCTGTGGTTGAATTTGAAATCGTTTGTTCTAAAGGAACCTACATCCGTTCCATAGCCCACGATTTTGGGCAAGAGTTAGGTGTAGGAGCTTATCTCAAAAGCTTGAGAAGAACCCAAATAGGAACCCATTCTGTTAATAATGCTTTAAACATTGAAACGCTAGTATCGCAGATCGAAGAAATGGCTGTAAATAAGGCTTAATTTTTTATTAATTTTGCCTCTCATTTTTTGGAACTGTTCTAAACTGATCAACGTATGAAATTATCTAAGTTCAAATTCGATCTCCCTACAGATTTATTAGCTCAATACCCTGCCAACAATCGCGACGAATCGAGGTTAATGGTTTTAAACCGTGAAAAAGGTACCATTGAACATAGATTATTTAAAGACATCATTGAGTATTTTGATGAAGGTGACGTATTAGTAATGAACGATACCAAAGTGTTTCCTGCTCGTTTGTATGGTAATAAAGAGAAGACAGGTGCTAAAATTGAAGTATTCCTTTTACGTGAATTGAATCACGAAAATCTTTTATGGGATGTATTGGTAGATCCAGCTCGTAAAATCAGAATTGGAAATAAACTCTATTTCGGTGATGATGATTTGGTGGCTGAGGTTATTGATAATACCACTTCGCGTGGAAGAACACTGCGTTTCTTATTTGATGGAACTCATGAAGAATTCAAAAATATCATCGAATCGCTTGGAGAAACTCCAATTCCAAAATACATAACTAGAGATGTAGAGCCTGAAGATGAAGATCGTTATCAGACGGTATACGCCAAGAATGAAGGAGCTGTTGCAGCGCCAACTGCCGGACTTCATTTTAGTAAAAACTTATTGAAGCGATTAGAAATCAAAGGAGTTGATTTTGCGCACCTTACCTTGCATGTTGGTTTAGGAACTTTTAGACCGGTTGAGGTTGAAGATTTAACCAAACATAAGATGGATTCTGAGGAAATGAATATTCCTGAGAGTACGGCCGATGTGGTGAATCAAGCAAAACGCAATAAAAAGAAAGTTTGCGCTGTAGGAACAACGAGTATGCGTTCTGTTGAAACTTCAGTTTCTACCGATGGCTTCTTGAAACCATATAAAGGATGGACGAATAAATTTATTTTCCCTCCATACGATTTTAGCATTGCAGACATGATGGTAACAAACTTCCACATGCCAGAATCTACCTTGTTAATGATGACTGCTGCTTTTGGTGGTTATGACTTAGTTATGGAAGCCTATCAGGAAGCGATCAAAGAAAAATACCGATTCTACAGCTATGGCGATGCCATGCTAATCATTTAAGGTGAAGTATTCGGTTATCATAGTAGCCGGAGGGAAAGGAAGCCGCATGGGATCTGAAACGCCCAAGCAGTTTTTACCCTTAAACGGAGAACCCATTTTATTTCATACAATACGTCAATTTAGAAAGGCATTGCCTGAGGCTGAATTGGTGTTGGTTTTGCCAAAGCAAGAAATGGCTAGGTGGAAGGTATTGTCCTTTGAAACCGAATTTCAATCCATTAAAATAGCTGAAGGAGGCTTAGAACGATTTCATTCCGTAAAAGCGGGCTTAGCTTTAGTGAGTGGAGAAGTGGTTGGAATACACGATGCAGTTAGGCCATTAGTAAGTAAAAATTGCATTTTAGAGTCTTTTGAATGGGCTGAAAAGAAAGGAGCAGCAATACCTGTTGTAGAGTTAAAAGATAGTTTAAGAGCCATAGAAGGACAGCATTCCGTAGCAAAAGACCGCAAGAATTTTTGTTTGGTTCAAACGCCACAATGTTTTCAAGTAGAAAAACTCATAGCGGCTTATGAGCAAGATTTTCATCCTTCTTTTACAGATGATGCTTCCGTTTACGAAGCAGCAGGAAATGCAGTGCAATTGGTAGCTGGAAATTCAGAAAATATAAAAATTACCACTCCTGCTGATTTGGTGATTGCTGAGGCTTTGTTGAAGCGGCTTTAATCCTGTTTTGATTTAAGCGGATTCAATATCATGCTTGTTTAAGTTAACCGCTATTCAAATGATTAGCGCTTTTTCGAATTTCTCGTGTTTTACCTTTCGTTTTGCATAAGGGGTAGTTTTTATAATGTTATTTTGTATTCCTTTTTAGCTTGAAACAAAAAGAAAGACACCCGCTTGCCTTGCACGAGCTCCTGTAGACGGGCAGGAAACCTAAGGCTGTAAAATAAAAAACTTCAATTCTTTATCAATCCTAAGTGCCGCGCCTTCCATAGAATTTTATTTCGGCGGACTGGCGGCCGAGTGATAAAATTTGTCACTTCGAGTGTTCCGAATCTTCGGGATGTATCGAGAAGGACAAATTTTAGTTACAAATAATTGACCATCATTTATAGTAATTTCCTTGTCGTTTTCGATACCTGACCGAACGGTCTCATCCAGGCGGGCAATTCGACTAAAAGTCTAATCACTCGAACTGACAAGGAAGGTACATTGAAAGCTTTTCCTGATTTGTTTGGGATGAAATTATCCAGTCGGATTTACTTTCTTGAAGAGAGCTAAGGAAAGATCAAGAATTCAATAAGTTTTCTAAAGAGGCCTCTTTTTCAAAGCTCCGCTTTGAAATTATTTCAATGCGTAGCATTGAAGCTCTTTTCCAACCAGAATATACAGTCAAAAATCTGGAATACAAGCAGTGAAACGGACGCCGATTTTTTACTGTGGTTTTCTCAAATCCTTCTCAAAACTCTACTTATCATTGAATCACCACTTTTTCTGTTTGAATAATTTTACCGATTTCTTTTAGTCGCACAAAATAGACACTGGATTGCATCTTCCCCTTTTCTTTTGGCTTGACCCAAAAGAAAGAAAAGGTCAAGAAAAAACAAAGCTTCCTCGCTTCAGCTCTTCGCCGGCTCGCTGTTTTTTCAGGCCTGCCCCAATTTCAAAGCTCCGCTTTGATTGGTTCGTAATTACCTGATTCGTAATTCGTAATTAAAAACGCTGTCATTGCGAGAGGAATGTAATGGAACGTAGCAATCTAGCGTTTTATCAACTTAACAGTTTCACTTTTAATCCCATCACTTACCCTTAACCAATAAATACCTTTGGGTAAATGGCCTGTACTAATTTGCTGGCGATGGCCTAGTTGTTGAACTTGTACTTTAACCTCTTGTCCTATTGCATTATACAACTTAAAAGCTAAATTCTCCTTGCCCTCACTTTCTACCGTAATTTCTGAGACAAATGGATTGGGATAAACTTTGAATTGTTGTTTTAGCAAAGGCTCATTCAAGCCGGTAACTAGGCTCTCCGGTAAGCTATCGCAATGGCTTAACCAAATGTCATCTAAATAGTAATAGCTGGCTTGCATCCAAAACTGATCACCACCACCTGGAACAAAAGTGGTATCAATGTAATTGGTATCATTAAAATTACCGATGGTAATATACTTTTCTCCCCCTTGGGCTTGATACTGCATGTCTATTTTCACCCAATTAACTTTGTCGGTAAGGTAGGTATTGGGCGAAACTACCAATTGAGGAATATAGGGTAAATGATTTGTGTGATTGGCAGACACTGCATTCTGTGAAAAATAGACGCCCAACATATTCTTAGAAGCAAAATGAACAGAATCTGCCATACTGATGAATAATTGAAAACAATAAGTGCTATCAAAAATCAATGGACGCTTCAGTTGAACTTGCATGTACTCTCTTCTGGGATTGCTACTACTTCCCCATAAATGATAAAGTAGAATACCTGCATATGCTTGACCCGTTTTAGCAACTTGGAAGCCAACTAAATTCTGAGGAGAGTAAAATTGATAATGTTGTGAAGATAAATTATGAAATGGGGTAAAATAATCAAAACTCTCATTAGTTGGAACAAACCAGTCAGTAGGTAAAAATAAAGGAGTGGTTCTTGGAAGCGTGTCCTCAAAACTGTAGTTAGGAATGTAGTTTTGCCCTAAGCAAAACTTAAGGCAAAACCATAATCCTATAGCTAATAAAAATCTTAGTTTCATTTAATCACTATTTTTTCCGTTTGAAGTACTCGACTTTCTTCTAAAAGACGTACTAAATATACGCCCGATTGCATTTGGCTCAAGTTTATTTGGTTTTGAGCATTTGGTTTAACAGGTAAAACCTTCACTTTTTCCCAATTACATCTCTGATATAAAGCTTGTTATTCTTTCTTATAACACTTTCTCCACTTCCACATCACCAATTCTTCGATCCGCTTGTATATTTTTCAACCAATTAATGCCGGGTTTTTTGCCTGCTTCAAAACTCCCAAGCTGATTTTTTCCTAAAAAGTCAGCCCCATTTTTACAGCCCCATTCAATCAATTGTTCCAATTCAATTTCAGGAAAATGAGCCTGTATGCACTTCATTTCTTCTAGAATAGAAAGTCCATAATTAGAGGCCAAACTGTCTGTTCCTAAAGTGCATTTTAGGTTTTCTTGCATAAAAAGTGGGACGTTTGCTAATCGATTTTCTATATACTGATTAGCCCTTGGGCACAAACACCAATACAACTGTTTATGAAGGTTTTTTGCACTTGTTATATCAGCTTGGTTGCTAAACGTATTGTGCACTAAAAGCAATGGTTTAGAATCTGGCAATAAGGGAAGATAAGCAGGTAAAGAGTTTTGCTGCATCCCTTTGATATGTTCTAAAGGTAGGCCAAAGCTTTCAAGCATTTTCCGAAATGCTCCAGTTCCATTTTGGTAAAGTTCATTTTCCGCTTCATTTTCTTGATTGTGTATGCAAATTGGAGCATTATCTTTTTCTGCTTTCAGCAATTGAAACAAGGGTTTTGAAACCGAATAAGGGCTATGGGGAACTAAGGAAGCAGAAAGTCCCATAGCTATGGCAGTAGCTTGCACTTTTTGTCCACGGGTCCAAACTTCAGTGGCCTTTGCCGGATCAAAGCCAAACAATTCAACAAAAGTGTGGTACTCAATATTAGACTTTTGCTTTTGCAGAAAACTAGTTGTGCCGTTAGAAATGTCTCCTACGGCTACAATACCTGCTTTCCACATTTCTTCATCCGCCTTTAAAATGGCTTCTTGTATTTCTTCCTCTTCCGCTTTTCGCTGACTTTGCACGCCTTTTATAAAAGAAATTAAGCCCTTGCCACTTTCTATTTTGTTCTTCAAATGCGAAAGCTCTAAATGACAATGGGTATTAATAAAGCCAGGACAAAGTGCTCCTTCTAAATAGTTTACCTCTGAATTTTCAACACTAAGATTGGCCCCAACTTCTAAAATTTTACCCTCTTGGTCAGTACGAATCATGCCGTTTTTAATGGGTTTACCTAGGGCTGTGTAAAGTAAATCTGTTTTGAATACCATGAAAACAAAAGTACAGAATGGAGTTTCAGTTAATAGAATTGTTTTAATTTCTAATCAAGTTAAATGTTTGTTTGCCATTTATAAGCCTATAGGAATCTCCCTTTCACCATCTTACCTTTGCAGCGCTTATGGCGGAGAAGAAAAAGAACATACGAGAATTAAGCTTGGAAGAAATGAAAAGCTTTTTTACCGAAAAGGGAGAAAAGGCGTTTCGTGCGAAACAGCTTTACGAATGGCTTTGGCAAAAGTCTGCGCGCTCTTTTGAAGAAATGACTAATCTTTCAAAAGGGTTGAGAAGCATGCTTGAAGAAAATTTTGTTTTGCCGGCTGTTCAAGTTGCTGAAGAACAAATTAGCAGTGATAAAACCATAAAAAATGCGTTTAAACTAGCCGATGGCAAAATCACTGAAGGGGTATTGATTCCAACGACCAAAAGAATGACGGCTTGTATTTCTTCGCAAGTGGGTTGTAGCTTAACTTGTAAGTTTTGTGCAACAGGAAAGTTAAAATTGATGCGTAATATTCAATTCGATGAGATTTATGACCAGGTTGCCATAATAAAAGAACAGGCTGAAAAGTATTACCAACGTCCACTTTCAAACATAGTTTATATGGGCATGGGCGAGCCTTTGCTCAATTATTCGCAAATGCTAAAATCCATTGATCGCATTACTGCAGAAGATGGTTTGGGTATGTCGCCCAAAAGAATCACCGTTTCTACTGCAGGTATTGCCAAGCTGATAAAGCGATTGGGAGATGATGAAGTGAAGTTTAATCTCGCTTTATCATTACATGCTGCAAATGATGAAAAGCGTAGTAAAATCATGCCCATCAATGAGCAAAACAATTTGGAGATTTTAGCGGAAGCTTTGCAATATTTTTATGAGAAAACAGGAAGTCGAGTTACTTTTGAATACATCATTTTTAGAGATTTTAATGATGAATTAGAAGATGCTGCTGAACTCGCTGAATTTTGTAAGAACGTACCTTGCAAAATCAATATTATTGAATACAACCCCATTGATGATGGTGAATTCCAACAAGCTGATGCACAAAAAGTAGATGCTTTTGCGGCCTTTTTAGAGCGAAGAAACCTTGTGGTTAATGTAAGGAGAAGCCGTGGAAAAGATATTGATGCAGCTTGCGGTCAATTAGCCAACAAAAATGGAGCAATTACGGTTGATTAAGGTACATTTGTTAGCCGCATGAAAATTTCGCTAGATCAAATAAAAGCTCCGATAAAAAACGAAATGCAAGATTTCGAAAAACACTTTCGAAACAGCATGAAAAGTAGTGTGCCCCTTTTAGATAAAATCACGCATTACATTGTGAAAAGAAAGGGTAAGCAAATGCGCCCCATGTTCGTGTTTTTATCAGCCAAGCTGTTTGGTAATTCAAATGATTCAACGTATACGGCCGCTTCTTTAATTGAATTGCTTCATACGGCTACTTTAGTTCATGATGATGTGGTAGATGAAGCCTACAAGCGCAGAGGCTTTTTTAGCATCAATGCCTTGTGGAAAAACAAAATTGCTGTTTTAGTAGGTGATTATTTATTGTCGCGTGGCTTGCTTCTATCTGTAGAAAAGAATGAATTTGAACTGCTCCGTATTGTCAGTACTTCAGTAAAACTGATGAGCGAAGGAGAGTTATTACAGATTGAAAAGGCCCGTAAATTGGATATTACAGAAGAGGTCTATTTTGACATTATTACCAAGAAAACAGCCACATTAATTGCTTCTTGTTGTGCTACTGGAGCGCAATCGGCAAAGCAAAGTGAGGAGGTAGTTGAAAAAATGAGACAATTTGGTGAAGCAGTTGGGATTTGCTTTCAAATCAAAGATGATTTGTTTGATTACGGAAGTGGAGAAGACATTGGGAAACCATCGGGGATAGATATTAAAGAGAAAAAGATGACTTTGCCCTTGATTTATGCGCTTTCAAAAGCGAGTAAATCTGATAAAAGAAGAATTATAAAAACGGTAAAAAACAATAACAACGACGATAAGAAGGTCAGGGAGGTAATCAATTTTGTCATTCAATCGGGTGGGATAGACTATGCTACTGAGCGCATGAATGAATACCAAAAGAAGGCCTTAGATTTGTTAGCAGAATTTCCAGTAAATGAAGCGAGAAATTCGCTTCGAGATTTAGTTTTATATACTACTTCAAGAAAAAAGTAAGATGATGAAATGGATTGTAATTTTTTGTTTTAGTTTTTTAGTTTTTGCTTGTCAAACAGCGGTTAAACAAGAGCAAAAGGATGCTCCACCAGCTCAAGAGGACGTTGTGGAATATTATGCAAATGGTTTAAAGAAAGTGGAAGGAGAGCGTCGTGATGGACTGAGGCATGGAGTCTGGACATACTACTATGAAAATGGAATGAAGTGGAGTGAAGGTAGATACAAGAATGGTGTGCGCGATGGATACTCCATTGTTTATTATGAAAATGGACGTAAGAAGCTTGAAGGCCAGTATGAGCAAGATCTACAGGTAGGCATTTGGAAAGTCTGGAATGATGACGGTAGTCTGGTTACGGAAATTGATTTGAACGAAAAGTTAAGCTCGGAAGATTCTCTTAAATTGGGGCTGAAATAGAATAGGGTTAAACCTGCTGATATACACGATTACTAAACATGATTCCTAAGGAAACAGTTGATGACATTATTGAAGCTGCTCGAGTAGAGGAGGTTGTTGGTGATTTTGTGAATCTTAAGAAACGTGGTGCCAATCTTTTGGGCCTTTGTCCTTTTCATAATGAAAAAACGCCTTCTTTTACGGTGTCGCCTACCAAGGGGATATACAAGTGCTTTGGTTGTGGAGAAGCTGGTAGCGCTGTTAATTTTATCATGAATCATGAGCACTACACTTACCCTGAAGCTTTAAAGTATTTAGCCAATAAATACAATATTGAAATTGAAGAAGAGGAGCAAAGTGCAGAGCAAATTCAAGCGGCTAATGAAAAGGAAAGTCTCTTTTTAATAAGCCAATTTGCAGCAGATTTTTTTAAGAATCAATTGCATGAAAGCGAAGAAGGGAGAGCAATAGGCTTAAGTTATTTTAAAGAGAGAGGTTTTAGAGATTCAACCATTGAAAAGTTTGCGTTGGGTTATAGTCCAGATATTTGGGACGCTTTTACAAAAGCAGCTTTAGAGAAAGGATATAAATTAGAATATCTTGAAAAAGCTGGTTTAACCATCGTAAAAGAGGAAGGTAAAAAGACTTTCGATCGATTTAAAGGGCGGGTTATTTTTCCCATTCATAACATTTCAGGACGACCCATTGCCTTTGGAGGGCGAACACTTTCTGCGGATAAGAAAGTAGCCAAATATCTTAATTCTCCTGAATCTGACATTTACCATAAAAGTAAGGTGCTTTATGGATTGAACCTAGCCAAGCGTAAGATTGTAGAAAAAGATAATTGCTACCTGGTAGAAGGCTATACAGACGTAATTTCCTTACATCAGAATGGGGTTGAGAATGTAGTCTCTTCTTCAGGGACTTCCTTAACGGAAGATCAAATTCGATTAATTAAAAGATATACTTCAAACATTACCATTCTATTTGATGGTGATAAAGCAGGGATAAAAGCAGCATTTCGCGGAATTGACATGATTTTGTCTGAAGGAATGAATGTAAAGGTGCTTGCTTTTGAAGAAGGGGAAGATCCTGACTCATTTGCCATGAATAAAAGTCAGGAAGAATTACTAGGATTTCTGGAAAAGGAGTCAAAAGACTTTATCCGATTCAAGACAAGTTTGTTACTTGAAGAAGTAGGAACAGATCCGATAAAAAGGGCTGATTTAATCAAAAACATCGTTGGCAGTATTGCGCTAATTCCTGACCCCATAGCGCGTTCAGTGTATATTCAAGAATGCAGTAGCTTAATGGAAATTGGCGAAGCTGCCTTGATGAGCGAATTGAATAAACTGAGACGAGAAAATGTAAATAAGCAACGAAAAGAAGCAGAGCGAAGTCAAAATAGAGAAGAACGGCCTCCACCATCAATTGATGATATTCCTTTCGCAGAGGCGAAGGAAGAAAAAGGGGAAGATGCTTTATCTTTTCAAGAAAAGGACATTATTAGAACTTTAGTCAAGTTTGGGAACGAACCTATTCAAATCAAGCATGCTGAAGATGAGGATGCACCCTTGGAGTTGACTGTTGCAGAGTATTTGTTTTTTGAATTGGAAGAAGATCAGGTAGATTTTAAGGACGCTTTGCTAGGTCGGATTTATAAAATGTTTAAAGAAGGTGTTGAAAAGAATACCCCTTTAACAGAGAATGATTTAGTCTCACATACCGATAAAGCCATAAGCAGTTTTGCCATTGCATGTTTAATGGAAAAGTATTCCTTAAGTGTAAATTGGGAAGAACGACATAATATTTTGACAGTTTTAGAAGAGCAAATGCTTGAGAAGAAAGTGCATAAGGGGGTTTGTTCTTGGCGATTAAATAAGGTTTTGCATATGATTAAAGAAAAGCAAGAAAGCCTTAAAGGAACAGTGGATAATTACGAAAGTACGCTTCAAGATATTTTAAGATTAGAAGATGCAAAAAAGGCATTGGCAAACGAACTAGGTAGAATTATCTTGAGTTAGGATGAATAGAAAGCTAAAAAAAGCCATACGCTCGCTCTTTTCAATTCTAGGAAATTTACCTGCTAATGGCGACTTGGCTATTCGTCGTTTTATGGTTTGGCGATACAAGCATCTAACGGATCGTCAATTTGTTTTGTTGGTCAGTATTTTAGTGGGTTTTACCTCGGGAATGGCGGCTGTTTTTTTGAAGAATTCAGTTCACTTTATTCAAGAGTTATTAAAATCTGAGATTGTATTAGCCTATGAGAATATTCTTTATTTCATCTACCCAGGTATTGGAATATTAATAACGGTGCTCATTGTAAAATATGGTCTCAAAAGAAAAGTGGGGCATGGAATACCGTCAACTCTTTTTGCGATTTCTAAAAAGAGTTCAAAAATGCCCCGTTCATCTACATTCGCTTCTTTACTGACAAGTATGATTACAGTAGGATTTGGTGGTTCTGTCGGACTGGAGGGGCCAACTGTAGGAGCCAGTAGTGCTATAGGTTCAAACTATGCACGATTGGGAAGAATGAATTACAAGTCGACCACATTAATGCTAGGTTGTGGAGCTGCTGGGGCCATGTCCGGAATTTTTAATGCCCCCATTGCGGCAATTGTATTTGCTTTGGAAGTAATTATGCTCGACTTGACTGCAACTTCATTAATTCCGCTTTTGATGGCTTCTGTTTCTGCCGCAATTACTTCGGCATTTATGCTGGGCGATGAGCTATTATTTAATATTGATGTGGTTGAAAAGTTTACACTAGGAGATTTGCCTTTTTATATTTTGCTTGGAGCGATAACAGGGTTAATATCAGTTTACTTTAGTAAGATTTATTGGTTTATTGAAAATCAATTTGAGCGAATTAAAGGACGGTTCTTAAGAGTTTTAATCGGGTCTGTAATTCTTGGACTTTTGGTTTTTATTTTTCCTCCGCTTTATGGTGAAGGCTTCGCCACAATCAATCATTTACTTGCGGGCAATGAGTGGGCATTGTTAGAGGGTAGTTTTTTCTATGAGTATAAGGAGAATTTATTGCTACTTGTCATTTTTATGCTAGCCATTGTTTTTGTGAAAGCTATTGCTACAACAGTAACACTTGGAGCAGGAGGAATAGGTGGAATTTTTGCACCTTCACTTTTCATCGGCTCGGTTATCGGTTTTGTATTTGCTAAAGCAATAAATATTCTTAACATCTTCGGGCTGTCAGAACGAAATTTTACACTTGTAGGTATGGGTGGAGTGATAGCTGGTATTTTACACGCGCCATTAACTGCTCTCTTCTTAATTGCAGAAATTACTGGAGGTTATGAATTGGTAATTCCCTTGATGATCACAGCTGCAATCGCTTTTCTTACTTCCAAATACTACACTCCACATTCTTTGTATACCATGCAATTGGCTAAAAGAGGAGAATTAATCACCCACGATAAAGATCAAGCGGTATTAACTCTTATGCGCTTAAGAAATGAAATTGAGAAAGACTTTGCGATCGTATATCCGGAAGATACACTTGGCCAATTGGTTGAGATAGTCTCCCGTTCAAGACGAAATATTTTTCCTGTGATTAATGAAGATGCTGAACTAGAAGGAATCGTAATGTTGGATGATATTCGTCAAATCATGTTTGAACCTAATTTATACGATGAGGTTAAAGTAAAAGATGTAATGAGTGATTTTGAAGAGCAAGTTTCTTCTAGTGATTCCATGGATTTGGTAATGAAAAAATTTAATGAATCAGGTGCTTGGAATTTGCCAGTAATAGATCAAGGGAAATATGTCGGATTCGTTTCAAAGTCAAAACTGTTTAATGCATATCGTAAAATTTTACAAGATTTTAGTCATTCATAATTTTGAAATTAAACCCTAAATTAGAGCAATGATTTTAAGGCTACTCGTGTTTCCGTTGATTTTAGTGTCAAGTGTTTTATGGGCACAAGAAATCCAAGTGATGGACGGAATTCCTGAAGACATAGCGAATCAAAAAATCATCTTCTTTAAATATGAACCAGTTGAGATTAAAAGTTCTGAAAAGAACAATAAACAAGAGAAGTACATTCAATTGCGTAGAGAAAACCACAATCGCGTAATTAAAGAATTTAATAAAGAATTGACTATTGCTACGATGCAATACCCATTTCAATATGCAATTACTACTAAATCAAGGTATAAACCATTGATTAATGCGGGATATAAATATATCCTAGACTGCAATGTGTATGATAATAAGCACTTAGAAGGTCAACCAAACGAAGGTGAGCTCATTGTTTTTGAATACTACATTATAGATGTTGAAAATGGGCTAGCCTATAAAGTTTTTCAACTAGATGAAATGAAAGTTTACGATGCGAAACTGATTATTAAAAAATTAACTAAAGCGCTTAAATAGCTTTAGTTAATTATCATTCCTGCACCTACTGTTTCATTGGTCGCCTCATCAATTAAAATCAAGCTACCAGTTATTCTATTTCTTCTATAAGCATCAAAAAACAAAGGCTTAGTGGTTCTCAGACTTACTCTAGCAATATCATTCATTTCAATACTCTTATCCTCTTCATTTCGATGAAGTGTATTGATGTCAAGTTTGTACTTGATATCTTTTACTACACATCTAGCATCATTTGAAGTGTGTTTTAAAGCGTATTTTCCTCTTAGTTGAAGTGGCTTTTCATTTAACCAGCAAATCATTACTTCCACATCTTGGGAAACAATCGGTTGATTGTTCTCTCTAACAATCATATCGCCTCTACTGATGTCTATTTCATCCTCTAAGGTAAGTGTTACAGACATTGGGGCAAAAGCTTCATCTACTTCACCATCAAAAGTGACTATGCTTTTAATCTTAGAACTAAAACCTGAAGGTAAAGCAACTACTTGGTCGCCTGGTTTAAAAACCCCTCCTGCTATTCTACCTGCATAGCCTCTGTAATCATGAAACTCCTCAGTTTGAGGACGCACCACATATTGTACTGGAAAACGGCAATCAATGTGATTGTGATCACTACCAATATGAATGTTTTCTAGTAAATACAAAAGAGTTCCTCCATTGTACCAAGGCATATTTTCAGACTTGTTTACAACATTGTCTCCTTTTAAGGCACTAATTGGAATAAAGTGTATGTCTTTTACATCTAGTTTTGATGCAAATGCTTCGGTTTCTTTTTTTATTCTTTCGAAAGTAGCTTCATCATAATCTACCAAATCCATTTTGTTGATACAGAAAACAACATGAGGAATTCCTAGTAGAGATGCGATAAAGGTATGTCTATGAGTTTGCTCAATAATTCCTTTACGAGCATCAATTAGTATGATAGACAAATTGGAAGTAGATGCTCCTGTAACCATATTTCTGGTATACTGAATATGACCTGGAGTATCAGCTATAATGAACTTTCGCTTAGGCGTTGCAAAGTAACGATAAGCAACATCAATTGTAATTCCTTGCTCACGCTCGGATCTTAACCCATCCGTTAGTAAGGCTAAGTTTACCTGCTCTTCACCTTTTTTCTTGCTGGTTTGTTCAATGGCTTCGTATTGGTCTTCAAAGATTGATTTGCTATCGTAAAGCAATCTTCCAATTAAAGTACTTTTTCCGTCATCAACACTACCAGCGGTTGAAAAACGAAGTAATTCCATATCTAAATATGCCTTTGAGTCTGTACTCATCTTCTTAGTTTTTTAAAGTCTTTTATAAGTAGGAATTAAAAGTATCCTTGTTTTTTTCTGTCTTCCATAGCGGCTTCAGAACGCTTGTCATCTGATCGAGTACCTCTTTCTGTAGTTCTAGTAGAAGCAACTTCTTCGATAATTTTTTCTAAAGTATCAGCACCTGATTCTACAGCTCCAGTACAAGTCATATCTCCGATTGTTCTAAAGCGAACCTGCATCTGTGATGCTTTCTCATCTTCTTTTTGAGGAATAAAATCTGAAGTTGACATAATCACACCATCTCTTTTAAATACCTCTCTTTGATGCGCAAAATACAATAAAGGAAGCTCTATGCCCTCAGCAAGAATATATTGCCAAACGTCCATTTCGGTCCAATTACTAATTGGAAAAACTCTAAAGTTTTCACCAAAATGCTTGAATCCATTAAAAATATTCCAAAGCTCAGGTCGTTGATTTTTAGGATCCCATTGTCCAAATTCATCTCGATGAGAAAAGAAACGTTCTTTAGCTCTCGCTTTTTCTTCATCTCTTCTAGCTCCACCCATGGCAGCATCAAATTTGTGTTCTTCAATAGCATCTAATAGTGTAGTGGTTTGAAGACCGTTTCTACTTGCATTAAAGCCTTTTTCTTCAACTACTCTACCTTGGTCTATTGAATCTTGAACAGAGGCAACAATCAAATTTGCTCCCATTTCTTTGATGAATTTGTCTCTAAATTCAATTGTTTCAGGGAAATTGTGTCCTGTATCAACATGCATTAAAGGAAAAGGAACCTTGGCAGGAAAAAATGCTTTTTTAGCAATGTGAGCGCAGACAATAGAGTCCTTTCCTCCTGAGAATAGAAGTACAGGATTTTCAAATTGAGATGCAACTTCTCTTACGACATAAATTGCCTCAGATTCAAGTTCTTTTAAATGGGTTAAGTTATACGTTTGCATAGCTTATGCTCCTAATTTTATTAATGGTAAAATTTTACTTTTTAATTCATTGGCCGATTCAGCCACCGTTTGATTTTCAGTTTTTACAACAATTGCATCAACTGGCGCTTCAAAAGGAGCACTTATTCCGGTAAAATCTTTGATTTCACCATTTCTTGCTTTTTTATACAAGCCTTTTACATCTCGGCTTTCACAAACTTCTATTGGTGTGTCAATAAAAACTTCTACAAAGTCTTCTTCTCCAATAATTGATTTTGCTTGCTTACGAATTGCATTGGTTGGGCTTACAAAACAATTAATTGTAATAACTCCACAATTCATAAAAAGCTTGGAAACTTCAGCAATTCTTCTAATATTTTCTGTTCTATCTTCTTCAGAAAACCCAAGATTGTTGTTAATTCCAGTTCTTATGTTGTCACCATCAAGCAGCTGTGTTAAGTAGCCTAGCTGGTGCAATTCTCGCTCTAAATACTTGGCAATAGTTGTTTTACCTGAACCACTTAGACCAGTCATCCAAATCACTTTACTTCTTTGGTTTAAAACACTCTCTTTCTCTTCCCTTGGGATGATTTCGTCAAAAACAGAAAAGATATTATTGCCCTCGTCTTTCATAGTAAGCCGACAAAATTAGTAAAAACTAGGTTGTTACAAAGCGTGGCTTGACGGTAATCTGTGACTTAACAAAAATATATAGCGATAATTTCTACAATGATTGAATCTAGATATTAAGGTGGTTTTCCCTCGAAATCTGCTATCTTTGGCAATTCACAAAATATTTATCAGTGTCACACGCATTTAACTCTCCAGTTATAGACCAAGTTGGCCTCATTGAAAGAGCTGCGAAGTTTAAAACAAGAAGCATAAAAAAGGAGGCTAAAGTTGAAGGTTTGAAGCTTGCTTTGAGCATGATTGACTTAACAACACTTGAAGGAAAAGATACCATTGGTAAAGTGAAACAGCTATGCTATAAAGCCATGCATTTAGATACGGAATTGTCCGTGCCAACTGTAGCAGCGGTTTGCGTTTATCCCAATATGGTAAAAGTGGCAAAAACTGCCCTAAAGGGAAGTAACGTTAAAGTCGCTTCTGTTGCAACCGCATTTCCTTCAGGAATGTCAAATCAAGAAGTTAAATTATTGGATACAAAAATGGCTGTAGACAATGGTGCTGATGAAGTTGACATGGTAATTTCTAGAGGAAAGTTTCATCAGGGAGAGTATCAATATGTTTTTGATGAAATAGCGCTAATTAAAGAAGCTTGTGGAAAAGCACGTCTTAAAGTAATCTTAGAAACTGGTGAATTAGGTACACCTGATCAAGTGAGAAGGGCTAGTGATATTGCTATACTTGCAGGTGCTGACTTTATTAAAACCTCAACTGGTAAAATATCACCAGCAGCTACAATGCCTACAACTTTATTGATGTTAGAGGCCATAAAGGACCATTACTTGAAAACAGGAAAAATGGTTGGGATGAAGCCTGCTGGAGGAATTTCAGATTCAAAAACAGCTCTCCATTACCTTGTAATGTTAAAAGAGACCTTGGGTGAGGCTTGGATGAGTTCAGAGTGGTTTCGTTTTGGAGCAAGCAGATTAGCAAATGACGTATTAATGCAGTTGAAGAAGCAAGAAAGTGGAGCTTACCAATCGGCAGATTATTTTTCAAAAGATTAATATATGAGTAGCAAAGAAAATTCATTTTCACTCAAGTTTGATACGACTTGGACTTATGCTGAAGCACCTGAAAGTACTTCTCATATAGAGTTGAAAAAAAAGTATGACCTATTTATTGATGGCAAATTTCAAACGCCCGCATCAAAGAAGTACTTTAAAACCATAAATCCTGCAACCGAAGAAGTTATTGCAGAAGTGGCTGAGGCTTCTGAAAAGGATATTGACAAAGCGGTAAAAGCAGCAACAAAAGCTTTAGCGCCATGGCAGAAACTAGAAGGAAAAGAAAGAGGAAAATATTTATTTCGCATTGCTCGCTTAATTCAAGAACGAGCAAGAGAGTTTGCAGTTATTGAAACTTTAGATGGAGGAAAGCCAATTAAAGAAGCAAGAGATATCGATATACCTTTGGCTGCCGCTCACTTTTTCTACTATGCTGGTTGGGCCGATAAATTGAAATATGCCTTTCCAAATGCTAATGTTGAACCAATTGGTGTTGCCGCACAAATTATTCCTTGGAATTTTCCGCTATTGATGGCGGCTTGGAAAATTGCACCAGCCTTGGCTTGTGGGAATACGGTTGTTTTAAAGCCAGCTGAAACAACCCCGTTAACAGCATTGAAACTGGCTGAGCTAATTCAAGAATCGGGTTTGCCCGAAGGAGTTGTCAATATAGTTACTGGTGATGGAAAGGCTGGTGCAGCTTTAGTCAATCATAAAGACATTAATAAAATTGCATTTACCGGTTCTACACAAGTTGGAAAGTTAATCCAAAAGGCAATTGCAGGTACTCAAATTAAGAGTACACTAGAATTAGGAGGTAAAGCAGCCAATATTATTTTGGAAGATGCTCCTATTGATCAAGCGGTAGAAGGAGTTATAAATGGTATCTTTTTTAATCAGGGTCATGTGTGTTGTGCAGGCTCACGACTTTTTGTACAAGAATCTATTAAAGAGGAAGTTGAGCAAAAATTAATGGCTCGCTTGCAAACGTTAAGAGTTGGTGATCCACTGGATAAGAATACCGATGTAGGCGCAATTAATTCTAAGCAACAGCTAGAAACAATTGAAAAGTATTTAAAAATTGCTTCTGATGAAGGTCTAGAGTCTTTTCAAACAGATTCTAAGTTGCCATCAAGCGGCTATTATTGTAAACCAACCTTAATTTTTGATGTACCGCAATCTAGTAGAATTTCCAAAGAGGAAATTTTTGGGCCAGTTCTAGCTATTCAAACTTTTAGAACGGTGGATGAGGTAATTGAAAAAGCCAATAATACCCCATATGGATTGTCTGCTGGCGTATGGACTGATAAAGGATCAAAGGCATTTAACTTAAGTAGTCAATTAAAAGCAGGAGTGGTTTGGGCTAATACCTACAACAAATTTGACCCAACCTCACCATTTGGTGGGTTTAAAGAAAGTGGATTTGGCCGGGAAGGAGGAATGCATGGTTTAGATGCTTATTTGCAAATTAAAAGATAACAAATGGCAAAGCGAGTGGAAGTTTTAAAAACATATAAATTATACATTGGTGGTCAATTTCCTCGAACAGAGTCGGGGAGATATTATAAGGCCGTAAGTGCAAATGGGGCACAATTAGGGAACATTTGTTTAGCCTCGCGAAAAGATTTTAGAAATGCCGTAGTTGCAGCAAGAAAAGCTCAAGATGCATGGCAAAATCGCTCAGCATTTAATCGGGCTCAGATTTTATATCGAATAGCAGAACACCTTGAGGCTCGTAAGCTAGAAATGGCTGATGTGATTGGTAAGGAGGATGGAATTAAACCCAAGGATGCGTTAGCTAAAGTTGAAGAGTACATCGACCTAATTGTTTACTATGCGGGATGGTCCGATAAATTTCAACAAATATTTAGTTCAGTTAATCCTGTAGCAAGTAGCCATTTTAATTTTTCTAATGTAGAAGCATGTGGAGTGGTAGCTATCATTTGCGATAAGGACAGTGGTTTTAATGCATTTCTAAATGCAATTTTTTCTGCTATTTGTGGAGGAAATACGGTAATTGTTTTAGCAAATGAAATTAAGCCGCTTTCAGCGATTACCTTGGCTGAAATTATGAGCCATTCTGATTTACCTGCGGGAGTTGTCAATATTTTGACAGGTAAGAAAGAAGAAGTTGATTTGCATGCAGCAAAACATAAAGATGTAAATGCATTACTTTATATTGGTAACGACCTTGAGAGCTTAAAAAGTCTGCAATTAGAAAGTGTAGAGAATTTAAAGCGCTTTCATGCTTGGGGAATAGAAGAAACTTTGGAAAAAGAATTTGAATCTCCATATCACATAAAATCCTTTTTAGAAGTAAAAACAACTTGGCATCCAATTGAGCAAATTGGAGGCTCTTCACCTGCCTATTAAGTCAATTTTTAGATGCTGACACCTTCCATAATCATCATTCTTGCAGTTATTGTTTTTCTGCTTTCGGCTTTGTATTTGGAGTGGTTTAGGCCAACGGTTTCATTTTTTATTGCAATTTTAGTTTTAGTTATTGGAGGAGTTTTAAGTCCTTCGGAAGCTATACATGGTTTTGCTAATGAGCAACTGGCCGTAATTATATTGTTATTAATTATCAGTGATATCTTTAAAAAATCATCAGTTATTAATGTGATATTTAATCGGCTTTTTGGACAAAGTAAAAGCTACAAGAAATTCAAACTTGCCATGATGACCGTGGTAGCGTCATTTTCTGCTTTCTTTAATAATACGCCACTAGTTGCCATGATGATGCCCTATGTAAATAATTGGGCTAATGAAAACCATGTTTCCCCTTCAAAGTTATTAATCCCATTATCTTATGCTGCTATTCTAGGAGGTTGTGTAACCTTAATTGGAACTAGTACTAACCTAATTGTAAATGGACTTGCAGTAGATGCTGGCTTTGAGCCTTTATCTATTTTTGAATTCTCCTATGTTGGAGTTCCCATGTTGATTATAGGTATTGTGTATTTACTCTTTTTGGGAAATCAATTTTTACCAAATAAAAACTCGGAATTAGAAGAAGAACTTGAAAAAAGTAGAGAGTTTTTGATTGAAACTAAGGTAAAAGCAGGCTCATCTTTAATCAATAAAACCATTCAAGATGCCGGCTTTAGGAAATTAAAAGGACTATACTTGGTGGAGATAGTTCGGTCTGAAATGAATTTGAGTCCGGTTTCTCCAGATGAAAAAATTCTTGAAAATGATGTGTTAATTTTTGCTGGTGAAACAACCGCTGTTGAGGAAATTAAAAAGGCAGAATTGGGTTTAACTCTTCCAAAGAAGGTTGAGTATATGCTTGATAAGAAGTCAAGTATGAATGAGATTGTAGTTTCTTTTAATTCTAGTTTAATTGGGAAAAGGGTTCAAGAAACGGATTTTAGAGCAAGATTTGATGCAGCTATTGTTGCTATACATCGGAATGGTGAACGAATCAGTGGAAAAATAGGTGAAGTGGAGTTAAAAGCAGGAGATATTTTGCTTGTATTTAGTGGAACTGATTTTTTGAGCCGCACAAAAAATAATCAAGCATTCTATGTGCTTACTCATATTGAAGAGCCAGAAGAAATCAATGTTTGGAAAGTAGCGGTTGTTTTTTCGGCATTAATTGCTTCGATTTTAATTGCTGCATTAACTAAATTTTCACTGTTAACTTGTTTAGCAGTAGTCTTGTTAATTGCTGTTTTAATGAAAATTGTTCCACTAAATGAGATAAGAAAGGGCTTAGATTTTGATTTGATTTTACTTATTGCATTTGGTTTGGCCTTAGGAAAAGCAATGATTAACTCTGGTGCTTCCATATATTTAGCCGATTTATTTTTGATTTTAGCCCCCTATTTAGGTAGTATGGGATTTTTGATTCTCATTTTTGCTGTAACCAATTTATTGGCAGCTTACATTACCAATAAGGCTGCAGTGGCTATTTTATTTCCAATATCGGTTTCTATAGCTATGGAATTAGGGCTAAACCCATTGCCTTTTATCCTTATAGTATCATTTGGAGCTGCTGCTAATTTTATTACACCAATTGGATATCAAACCAATTTGATGGTTTATGGTCCAGGAGGTTACTCATTTAAAGATTACATGAAAATTGGCTTGCCCCTTACTATATTATATATGGTTTTCAGCGCTGCCATTTTAAGTCACTTATATTTAAAGTAAAAGATGAATAAAGAAGAACAGTTAAATTTACTAAAGGGAATTTGTTGTATTTCTTACCAAGCTGGTAAGGAAATTTTGAAAATATATAACTCTGATTTTTCCGTTGAGAATAAGGAGGATAAATCTCCATTAACGGAAGCGGATAAAAAGTCCCATGAAGCAATTATGGCTGGATTGGCAGATTTTAAATTTCCTGTTTTAAGTGAAGAAGGAAGAGATATTCCTTATGCAGAAAGAGCTGATTGGGATTATTTTTGGATGGTAGATCCATTAGATGGTACAAAAGAATTTGTCAAGAGAAATGGAGAGTTTACAGTAAATATTGCACTGATTCACAATCAAAAAGCAGTAATGGGTGTAATTTATGTACCAGTTAGTGATGAACTTTATTTTGGAGCTGAAAATGTGGGAGCCTTTAAAATAGATGCCTTTACCAAAAAAATGGATCAAGATTTTTCGGAATGGTTAGATTCCTCGAATAAACTGCCTAAGAATATGGATAGAAAGTACACCATGGTAGGAAGTCGATCGCATATGTCTCAAGAAACCCAAGACTTTATGGATCAAAAAAAGGCAGAGCATGGAGAAGTAGAAATCATTTCTAAAGGAAGTTCTTTAAAACTTTGCATGGTTGCCGAAGGGAAAGCTGATGCTTATCCTAGATTTGCTCCAACGATGGAATGGGACACTGCTGCAGGACAAGCAATTGTTGAGGCGATGGGTGGAGAAGTGATTGATTGGAAAACAAAGAAATCAATGCTGTACAATAGAGAGGACTTACTGAACAATTGGTTTTTAGTGAATAGTGGAAAAGGTTAATATTGCATTTAAATTACAAGTAGATGAATAAGATTGCGTTAATTACAGGAGTTACTGGACAAGATGGTGCCTACTTAGCTGAACTGTTACTAGAGAAAGGCTATGAAGTACATGGTATTAAAAGAAGAAGTTCATTGTTTAATACAGATAGAATCGATCATTTGTACCAAGATCCACATGAAAAGAACATCAAGTTTAAACTTCATTATGGAGACATGACCGACTCTTCTAACTTGACTCGAATTATACAAGAAGTTCAGCCCGATGAAATTTACAATTTAGCTGCACAATCACATGTGAAGGTTTCTTTTGAAACTCCAGAATACACTGCAAACTCTGATGCAATTGGTACACTAAGAATTCTAGAAGCGATTCGAATACTTGGCTTAGAGAAGAAAACCCGATTTTATCAAGCATCTACTTCTGAACTTTATGGAAAGGTTCAAGAAATTCCTCAATCTGAGAAAACTCCGTTTTATCCAAGAAGTCCTTATGGCGTAGCTAAGTTGTATGCCTTTTGGATTGTTAAGAATTATCGTGAAGCTTATAATATGTATGCATGCAACGGAATATTGTTCAACCACGAAAGTCCATTAAGAGGTGAAACTTTTGTGACAAGGAAAATAACCAGAGCTGCAGCTAGAATTAAACTAGGTATGCAAACATGTATGTATCTAGGTAATTTAGATGCCAAAAGAGATTGGGGTCACGCTAAAGATTATGTAGAAGGAATGTGGAGGATGTTACAACAAGACAAGGCAGACGATTACGTTCTAGCTACAGGCGAAACCATTGAAGTAAGAGAGTTTGTTTCAAAAGCCTTTAAAGAATTAGAGATTGAAGTAGAATGGAAGGGAGAAGGAGTTAATGAAGTAGGAATTAATAAAGCTACTGGTGAAGAAATTGTAAAAGTTGATCCTAAATATTTTAGACCAACTGAGGTAGATCTTTTAGTTGGTGATTCAACAAAGGCAAGAACAGAATTAGGATGGAAGCCCACTTTTGGGGTTGATGGCTTAGTAAAAGACATGATCCAAGCAGATCTTGCGCTCTTTAAGCGCGATAAGTATTTATTAGAAGGTGGACATAAAGTTTACGATTTCAATGAATAAGTCGGATAAAATATACGTGGCTGGGCACCGCGGAATGGTTGGCTCGGCCATAGTTAGGAAGCTAAAAGAAGCAGGTTTTAATAATCTTCTATTAAGAACTTCATCAGAAGTAGATTTAAGAAATCAAGCTGAGGTTAATCAATTGTTTGAACAAGATAAACCAGATTTCGTGTTTATTGCCGCCGCCAAAGTGGGTGGAATTCAGGCAAATAATATTTACCGAGCTGAGTTTTTGTATGATAATTTAATGATAGAAGCGAACCTAATTCATGCATCACACGAACATCAAGTAAAGAAACTCCTATTCCTAGGCTCTTCTTGTATATACCCAAAAATGGCTCCACAGCCGCTAAAGGAAGAATACCTTTTAACAGATTATTTAGAACCCACGAATGAGCCCTATGCTATTGCGAAAATTGCAGGGATTAAGCTATGTGAGAATTATCAAAGGCAGTATGGGGATAATTTTATATCAGCCATGCCAACCAATTTGTATGGCCCTAATGATAATTATGATTTAAATAATTCACACGTTTTACCCGCTTTGCTTAGAAAGTTTCATACGGCGAAAGTAAAAGGCAAGGAATCTGTAGAGATTTGGGGTTCTGGAAGTCCAAAACGGGAGTTTTTGCATGTAGATGATTTGGCAGAGGCTTGTTTAAAGCTGATGACTAGTTATGAAGGAACAGATTGGTTTAATGTAGGTACCGGTGAAGATGTTTCAATAAAAGAATTGGCAATGTTAATTAAAAAGGTAGTTGGCTATGAAGGAGAATTGAAGTTTGACTCTTCTAAACCAGATGGCACTCCACGAAAATTAATGGATGTTAGTAAAATTCATGCGACTGGATGGAAACATAAAATTGAATTAGAAGAAGGGATTCAAGCAGTTTATGAGGAAGTAAAACAAATGAATTTTGAAAAGCTATAGCGTCTGCGCTTTTCTCATTTTTATCTGCTGTGTTCATATTTCATGCTCAATCTCAGCACAAAATCAAGCGCTTAGTTTAAATAAGGAGTTAATTCTGCCTATTGAGTACCAAAGCTTGAATAATGACTCCTTTGACCATCGTTCTCTAAAACCCATTACTCAAAAAGAGTTAAAAGATTCCCTCTATTTAGCTTATTTATCTATTCAAAAAGTTGACAGAAGTTTTGTGAGTCGAAAATTATTTCACGAGCATTTGATTCAATATGATAGTGGAGGAGTGCAATTTACTATTGACCCGCTCTTAAATTTAGAATTAGGTAGAGAACTTGCGGATGATCCGAGGGATATTAATCTTTACAAAAATATGCGAGGGTTTATGCTGAGATTGAATCTAGGAGAAAAGGTGTCAATTGAATCTTCTTTTCGAGAAAATCAAGCTAATTTACCCTATTATCTTAGCTTAAGAACAAGAAGAAATAATGTGGCATATGGTCAAGGTCGAGTAAAATCATTTGAGGAAGGTTATGATTTCAACATGGCCTCTTCGCGTATTACTTATACACCAACAGATTATTTAAATATTCAATTAGGCCATGATAAACACTTTATTGGAAATGGTGAACGATCTTTATTGCTTTCTGATTTAAGTTTTAATTATCCATTTATTCGTTTGCAATCTGATTGGCTTAATGGAAAATTAAAGTATCAGAATTTATTTACTCTATTTCAAGATATAGAGCGCCTTCCTGGGGATGGTTTAAGTGAAAGCTTATTTAGTAGAAAGCAAGGTGTTTTTCATCATTTGTCTTTTTCGCCCAATACGGTATTTAATGTAGGATTGTTTGAAGGAATGATATTTCCTAGTTTAGATAGTTCAGGGAATGTTGGAGTTCCAGCTTCCTATTGGGTGCCATTAATGTATTTAAACTCATCGACAAGTGGGAGTAAAAGAAATGGGAATACGCTTCTTGGTTTAGATTGGTCCTTAGAGTTGTTTAAAAAAGTGTTGCTTTATGGGCAAGGTAGTTTGTTTGATGAAAGAATTTCAAACCTATCATTACAAGCAGGTGCTAAGTGGTTTATTTATGATGACCTATCTATACAAGTAGAGCACAATAAACAATTATTTGATAAAAATGAGAATCTATTTATGCACTACAGTGAGTCCATCAATACTCCAATTTTGAGTGAGCATGATGAGTATTTAGTTGGATTAAATTGGCAACGTAAACGAATTCTTGCGAAAATTCAAGCCAATTATATAGAAACTGATTTTGAGGAAATAAAAACAGTAAATGGTTCACTTTCGTATATGGTTAATCCAGCTAGTAGTTTGAAATATAGTTTAGGGTATTTGCATAGAGAGAGTGAAAACAAATCAAATCAACAAAGCATCCAGCCTATATCTTCTTACTTTTATTTTAGTTTAAGTACTAGTTTGCAAAACCTTTATTTTAACTACTAAAAGTATATTTGCACGCTAGCCCAATAAAAATGATTGTAGCATTTTCCATATTAATTTCTTTCTTTATAGTGCTTTTTGCCACACCTTCTTTTATCAAGGTAGCTGAGCTTAAAAATCTATTTGATGAGCCAGGTGAAGCCAGAAAGCTTCACAAGCACAGGGTGCCTTCCATGGGTGGAATTATGATTTTTGCCGGAACTTTGTTCTCATTTTTAATTTGTTTTCCCTCTGAAAACATTGGCTATATAAAATACTTAATTCCTAGTGTACTGGTAATGTTTTTTATTGGGATTAAAGATGATATTATTGGAACAGCAGCCGTTAAAAAGTTAATTGGTCACCTGTTAGTAGCCTTTATAATGGTGCTCATGGCAGAAATAAAAATTACAAGCTTATATGGGATTTTTGAAATAAGAGAACTACCAGATTGGGCTAGTATTTCACTATCCATTTTCACATTTGTGGTTTTAATTAATGCGTTTAATATTATTGATGGAGTAGATGGACTAGCTGGCGGGGTAGGTTGTATCGCTTCCATTGCTTTTGGAATCTGGTTTCTTCTTATTGGAAGTACGGTTGATGCGATTATATCTTTTTCTTTAGCTGGTGCTCTACTTGGTTTTTTACGTTTTAACTTTTATCCGGCAAACATCTTTATGGGCGATTCAGGCTCTTTGGTTGTTGGCTTAATTATTTGTACGCTAGCCATTCGTTTAATTGAATATGATATTTCTGCCATACCAAGTAATATGATGAAAATATCAAAGCCCATTTTTGCCATGTCAGTGCTTTCTTATCCCTTATTAGATACCCTTCGGATTTTTATTTATCGAATGATTCGTGGAACTTCTCCTTTTCAAGCAGACAGTAATCATATTCATCATCGACTAATTAAGCTTGGTTTAAATCATGCTCAAACTGTAGGGGTAATCTATCTATTTAATATTGCTCTCATAGTATACTCCGTCTTGGTAAAGGAGCTAAATACTAGTTTAACTTTTATCATACTGACCTTAATTGTTTTTACGGCTCTTGGAGCGCTATTTCTTATTCCACTAAAAAAGAAAGAAAAACTTGGCTAGGCTGTTGGCTTTAACGATTTGTCTTGGGTTTGTATGTCTTCCCCAATTTATATCAGCTCAGCTTTCTTTAAAGCAATCTCATATTTTTACCCAAGAATTTAATCAAGATTACAGAGCTCTTGGGTTTCATACAAAAGTGGATTCAACGCCTAATGGAAGTGCACTGCTTTCTTTAAACAAGAGTGATTTAAAATTTGCGTTAAATCCAGCCATAGATATTATGCAGACTTTAAATTTTTCTTCCAATTCATTGGAAGGAAGGTATGGTGTTGGAGTTGATATACAATCCAATTGGAAAAGGTGGGATGCGCGTTTAACATATTTGGGAAGCAATGCTCAATATTTAAATTATCAAAAATCGTTTATTCGTGAGTATGGAGTAATGCCCACATATGGAAAAGCCAAGGGGGAAGTCTTTAAAAGTTCTCATTATATAGATGCCTTCATTTCATTCAGAACTAAAAAATACTTTCAATTTGAATTGGGTTACGGAAGAAATTTTATTGGAGATGGATATCGCTCACTCTTGCTTTCTGATCATAGTCAAGCTTTTCCATACTTGAAAATAAATACCAAGTTTTGGAAGATTCGTTACACGACTCTTTTTTCCATGCATCAGAATATTTTTCAAGTGGAAGGAACTCCTTCTTTGTATCAACAGAAATACACGGCAACACATTATTTGCAATGGGATATTAAACCTTGGATTAGTTTTGGATTATTTGAGACTATCATTTGGGCTGCTGATGACGGTGTTTATCATCGCGGTTTCGATGTGAATTATTTGAACCCAGTAATCTTTTATCGACCCGTTGAGTTTTCAGTAGGTTCTTCAGACAATGCTATAGTTGGAGCAAATCTTACTCTAGTGCCAACAAAAACTCAAAAATTCTATTTTCAAGTTTTATTAGATGAGTTTTTGCTCAATGAATTAAAAGCTGATGTTAGGCAGTGGAGAAATCCCGATCAGGACATAAAGTCTCATTGGTGGGCGAATAAATACGGTATTCAAATAGGTTGGCAAGGCAAGCAAGATTTTGGAATAAAAGGATTATCACATTTGTTTGAGTTCAATTTAGTTCGTCCTTTTACCTATGCACATACAAATCCTACACAGGCATATTCAAATTTTAATATGCCACTTGCCAATCCAAATGGGGCAAACTTTCAAGAATCTATTGCTCGATTGAGCTATTCAAAAAAGAAATGGGCATTTACAACCCAATATGTCAATATTATGAAAGGATTCTCTCCCACAGGAACGAATTTGGGTGACAATTTAGAACTATCAAATCAAAGTCGAGAAAGCGATTATGAAAATCATTTAGGTCAGGGGATTCAAAAGCGAATTCAATGGGTGGACTGCAATATTTCTTATCTAGTTCATGAAGCTTGGAAAATGAGCTTAACTTTAGGTTACAACTATCGGATTGAACAAATTTCCAATGAACAGGGCGTTGATGAAATGATTTACATTCGACTGCGAACAAACTTGTTCAATCAGTATTGGGATTATTGAGAGAAGAGATAATTAGTTAATTTTGCAGTCAATTTCTTCGCATGCAATTAGTGTCTGATAAAGTATCCTTTTCTACCCTTCTTCGCTCAAAAGTAGCCGATTATGCCGCTTTTTTTAAGTTGAGATTGGCTTCATTGGTTGTTTTTTCAGCCATAATGGGATACTTAATTGCAGCTGAATCCATAAGTTGGTTAGAAATCCTCTTTTTATCAATAGGTGGCTTTTTAGTCACAGGGTCTTCAAATGGATTTAATCAAATTATTGAGCGAGATTTAGATAAGCTGATGAAACGCACTCAAGAAAGACCATTAGTGACAAAAAGAATGTCAGTCAATGAAGGTTATTGGGTTGCTGCTGTTTCTGGATTTGTTGGAATTACAATTTTATGGGTGTTTTTAAATCCTTTGAGTGGAATTTTAGGCTCGCTAGCTCTTTTTCTATATGTGGCTGTTTACACTCCTTTAAAGCAAATTACATCTTGGGCTGTGTTTGTTGGAGCCTTCCCGGGAGCTGTTCCTCCACTTTTGGGTTATGTGGCTTACAATGGTGAATTTGGTTTAGAGCCTGGTTTATTATTTGCCCTTCAATTTATGTGGCAATTTCCCCACTTTTGGGCTATTGCTTGGAAAGCGAACGAAGATTATGCAAATGCTGGATTTAAATTATTGCCATCAAAAGGAGGGAAAGACTTAACGTCAGCCTTTATGATATTACTGTATTGTTTGTTCATGATTTTAGTGAGCTTGCTACCTACCTTTTTTGGATTTGTTGGCAATTTCTCACTCATCGCTTTTTTAATTGCTGGGCTTCTCATGTTGTGGCCTTCCATCAAATTATTTCAAACAAAATCAGATCAGGCGGCAACAAAAGTCATGTTTGCAAGCTTTATTTATGTGCCAATCGTTTTGTTGGTTTGGTACTTTGATAAAATATAACTCTAATGTTAGAAGCAACTTTGGATAAAAAAGAATATCAGGAATATAAAAAGAAGAAAGTCGCTAAGCCACTCTTGTGGATTGGGATGATGAGTATTTTAATGCTTTTTGCTGGCTTAACCAGTGCCGTTATTGTAAGAAAAGGTGATGGCAATTGGCTTCAATATGAACTTCCTGAAATGTTTTTATGGAGCACTATCGTTATTTTGATTAGCAGTTTTGGTATGGTATGGGCAGTGTATTCTGCTAAGAAGAATGATTTTAAAGGAATAAAGCTTGGTGTTTTATCAACTTTACTCTTAGGCGTTTTGTTTGTAATCATGCAGTTTATGGCTTATGGACAATTGGTTGAAGAAGGTATATTTTTTACCGGACCAAGTCAAAATGCCTCTGGTTCTTATTTATACATTATTAGTTGGATGCATTTAATGCATTTGCTAGGAGGTTTTGTGTCATTAAGTATTGTACTTTTTAATGCAATTAGAGAAAAATATTCGTCGAAAAATTTATTAGGTTTGCAGGTGTGTTCCATGTACTGGCATTTTATGGGTGGTATTTGGATATATTTATACATATTCTTTAGAACAGTAATTTAATTATACTCTTATGGCCGGACATTCTACGCCAATTGATTCAAAGAAATTATGGGGAGGAGGAATTTCTCCTTTTAATGTGAGCTATGGAAAAATCATGATGTGGTTCTTCCTAGTTTCTGATGCATTTACCTTTTCAGGACTATTAATTGCTTATGGCTTTATGAGACATCGATTTGAAGATGTTTGGCCAGTTGCAGAAAATGTGTTTACGCATTTCCCATTTATGCATGGCGATCATCCTTTGTTGTATGTTGCCTTAATGACCTTTATCCTTATTATGAGTTCGGTTACTATGGTATTGGCAGTTGAAGCAGGCCATAGAAACAAGAAAGATGGTGTTATACTTTGGATGGCTCTGACAATTGTTGGTGGTCTAGTTTTCGTTGGCTCACAAGCTTGGGAATGGTATCACTTTATTCACGGAACTGAATTGGGTGCTTTACAGCTTGCAGATGGAACTATTGTTCAATGGCTTTCCGAAGCAAAAAATGCATTTGTAATGCCAAATGGAATTGAAGTGTCAGGTGCAGAAGCCGCCGCTCTTATTCAGTCTGGGACTGAAGTTTATGGAGCAAATTTGACCGTGAATGAATATGGAGTTCCATTATTTGGAGATTTCTTCTTCTTCATTACCGGTTTTCACGGAACTCACGTATTTAGTGGAGTGGTGTTGAACTTTATCATTTTTGTTAATGTCTTAAAAGGGACTTACGAAAAAAGAGGACACTATGAAATGGTTGAAAAAGTGGGACTTTATTGGCACTTTGTAGACCTTGTTTGGGTATTTGTTTTTACCTTTTTCTATTTAGTTTAATACTTTTCAATTAATAAGATTATGTCTGATTACGATAGAACAGCAGAATATGTAAATCATCACTCTGAAGAAGAGGGTAAAAAAATGCGTAAAACCATTTGGGTTATCTTTTGGGTGCTTTTAGTAGTTACCACTGTAGAAGTTAGCTTAGGACTTGTATGGAAAGACATGGGCTTAGCTTGGTCTTTCGTAAAGTGGACTTTTATCATTTTAACTTTGGTAAAGGCCTATTATATTGTTGCTTATTATATGCATTTAAAACATGAGTATAAGAACTTTATATACGCTGTGGCGTTGCCTTATATCGTTCTTGTAGCGTACTTAATTGTAATGATGCTAACAGAAGCAATATACATTCACGGTGAAGCCGATGTGCTCTTATGACTTAAGTTAGTTTATGAATAATAAAAGAATTCAAAAGGTAGTAATCTTGATCAGCATCTTGTTACTACCTTCTTTATTTTATCTCTTTTTACATACTGGTACCAATAACTTTAAAAAGTTACCCGTTTATGGGCCAAAATCTGTGAATGCCAATGGGGATACCTTGTATCATACCATTCCCAATTTTTCATTTATAAACCAAAATGGAGAAGTAGTTACCCAAGATGACTATAAGGGAAATGTGTATGTAGCAGACTTCTTTTTTGCAACATGCCCAACTATTTGTCCACAAATGGCAACCCATATGTTAGAATTGCAAAAGCACTTTTATGATCGGAGTGATTTTAAATTATTGTCACATACGGTTAATCCCGCTCATGATTCAGTTGAAGTGCTAAGAGCGTATGCAGATAAAGTACATGCAATCGATTCAATATGGAATTTTGTAACTGGAGATAAAGAAGACTTGTATGGAATTGCCTTTAATGGTTATTTCTCAAATGCTATGGTTGATGATTTGGCGCCAGGTGGATTCTTACATACTTCAAATCTTGCCTTAGTTGATAAACAAGGAAGGATAAGAGGTGTTTTTGATGGTACAAGTACATCTGAAACGAATGACTTAATGGACGCCATTGAGATTCTTTATCGTGAAGAATTTGCTCCTTTAAAAGAAAAATAGAATGACATTAACAGAAGAGGGATCTAAAAAAATAGTAATTGCAGTATCTGCATTAATTCCAATAGTGGTTGCTATATTATATGTAATTCCGCAACCAACAGAGGTAGGAAGTTGGGTACTGGTGTTGCCCAAATTAAATGCCTTTTTAAATGGAACAACGAGTATTCTATTAATTGCAGCTTTTTGGGCTATTAAAAACCGAAACATTAACTTGCATAGAAACTTGATGTTAACTGCTTTAGGTTTATCCGTCTTGTTTTTGCTTTCATATGTTACTTATCACACCTTAACAGAGTCTACCCCATACGGTGGTGAAGGAGTTATGAAGTCTATTTACTTGTTTATTCTTTTGACTCATATTGTTTTAGCCATTGCAATTGTACCCTTGGTTATGATTTCATTTGTTCGTGCATTATCAGAGCGATTTGATAAACACAAAAAAATCGCAAGAATAACATTGCCAATTTGGTTATATGTAACCATTACAGGAGTCGTAGTTTATTTGATGATTTCGCCTTATTATTAGAAAGTTAGGTTAACAGTAGTTTGCTTAGTATTTTTGTCTGAAATGAAAAGTATTGGATTAAAAAGTGTTTTACTATTGTTTGTTGTTTTAATGGCATATTCTGACATTGAAGCTCAATGCGCCATGTGTAAAGCAGTATTGGAGTCTAATATGCAAAGTGGAGAAGATGCAGTGGGAAAGGGAATTAATAATGGCATTATGTACATTATGTTTGTGCCATATATTTTATTAGGAGTTGGAGGTTATTTGATGTACAAACATTACATAAAGACCAATAGAGTAGAAGAGTAAATAAACGTTCTTTAAATATACTTATCAAGAAAGGCGGAGGGACAGGCCCTGTGAAGCCTTGGCAACCTTTTCAAAAGAAAGCGGTGCCAAATCCTGTTTTCGATACAATCGAAATGAAGATAAGCCAAAAGTATAACAAGCCCTTTTGACTAAGTCTGAAGGGCTTTTTTTGTGAAACACAGTTTTGATTTCTTTATCTAAAGATCCCAATACTGAAAGTTGAACTAATCTCGATTTAATCGGGTTTTAATTGCGTTGAGTAAAACAGATAATGTTTGAGAGTATGAAAACAGATATTAGAGAAGTATTAAAAGATAGAATTCTAGTTTTAGATGGTGCCATGGGAACCATGATTCAGCGTCATAAATTGACAGAAGAAGATTTCCGAGGAGAGGCCTTTAAGGGACATCAACTGCCTTTAAAAGGAAACAATGATTTACTTTCGATCACTCGAGCAGATATTATCAAAGAAATACATGCTGAATATTTTGCAGCAGGAGCTGATATCGTGGAGACGAATACTTTTTCTTCAACCACTATTGCGCAAGCTGATTATGCTTTAGAAAGCGCAGTTTACGAATTGAATTATCAGTCGGCAAAAATTGCCAAAGAGGTAGCTGATGAATTTACAGCGAAAGAGCCTCACAAACCAAGATTTGTAGCAGGTTCTATTGGTCCTACTAATCGAACGGCTTCTTTGTCACCAGATGTAAACAAGCCAGAGTTTAGAAATGTAACTTTTGATGAGCTCAAGCAAGCTTATTATGAACAAGTAGTAGGACTTGCAGAAGGTGGCGTTGACTTGTTTTTAGTGGAAACTGTTTTTGATACATTAAATTGCAAAGCCGCTTTGTTTGCCATTGCTGAATACCTTGAAAATACCAATCAAGATATTCCTACTATGGTTTCAGGTACCATTACCGATGCAAGTGGAAGAACTTTGTCAGGGCAAACAGCCGAAGCTTTTCTAATTTCAATTAGCCACATGCCTTTATTAAGCGTCGGATTTAATTGCGCTTTAGGAGCAGAAGAAATGCGACCTCATTTGGAGGCCGTGGCTGAAAAAACGGAATTTTTTACTTCTGCTCATCCCAATGCTGGCTTGCCCAATGCATTTGGAGAATACGACCAAGATGCCGATCAAATGGGCGGTTTTATAGAAGACTTTATCAAAAGTGGCTTTGTAAACATCATTGGAGGCTGTTGTGGAACAACACCTGAGCACATTGCTAAAATTGCAGAAATCGCTTCAAAATACAAACCTAGAAAACCCAAGAATCAAGAGGTTTTGCCGCGTTATAGTGGTTTGGAGCCACTTACCATTTTCAAAGAAAGCAATTTTGTAAATGTAGGTGAGAGAACCAATGTTACTGGTTCGCTAAAGTTTAAGCGGTTAATTAAAGAGGAGAATTACGAAGAGGCTTTATCGGTTGCCTTACAACAAGTAGAAGGAGGGGCGCAAGTAATTGATGTCAATATGGATGAAGGCATGTTGGAGTCAGAAGAAGTGATGAAGACATTCTTGAATATGATTGCCTCTGAGCCTGATATTTCAAAGGTGCCCATCATGATAGATTCATCGAAATGGACTGTTATTGAAGCTGGTCTAAAGTGTGTGCAAGGAAAGTCAATTGTGAATTCCATCAGCTTGAAAGAAGGGGAAGAAAGCTTTATTAAACAAGCGAAATTAATTCGCAAGTATGGAGCGGCAGTAATTGTCATGGCCTTCGACGAAAAAGGACAAGCAGATAATTATGAAAGAAGAATTGAAATATGCGAGAGGGCTTATAAGCTGTTAGTGAATGTTGTAAAATTTCCACCGCAAGACATCATTTTTGATCCCAATATTTTAACAGTAGGTACGGGTATTGAAGAACATAATAATTATGCAGTTGATTTTATTAATGCTACCAAATGGATTAAAGAAAACCTGCCTCATGCACTTGTTAGTGGAGGAGTAAGTAATGTTTCCTTTTCATTTAGAGGAAATAATGTCGTTCGAGAAGCGATGAATTCTGCTTTTTTATACCACGCAATTAAAGCTGGTTTAGATATGGGCATTGTTAACGCGGGAATGATAGAAGTTTACGACGATATTCCGAAGGACCTTTTAGAGCATATTGAAGATGTTCTGCTCAATAGAAGAGAAGATGCTACAGAGCGTTTAACAGACTTTGCAGAAACGGTTAAAGGTAGCGGTAAAGTTGCTGTTAAAGATGATGCTTGGCGAAAAGAGTCTGTGCAAAGTAGGTTGAGCCACGCTTTGGTTAAAGGAATTGTAGAGCACATTGTAGAAGATACGGAAGAAGCCAGACTGCAATACGATAAACCTTTAGAGGTTATTGAAGGGCCATTAATGGATGGTATGAATGTGGTTGGTGATTTATTTGGCTCAGGTAAAATGTTTTTACCGCAAGTGGTAAAAAGTGCTCGGGTAATGAAAAAAGCCGTAGCTCATTTGCTTCCTTATATTGAAGAAGAAAAAAAGAAGTCTGGAGACCAAGCGAAGAATGCGGGAAAAATATTAATGGCCACTGTGAAAGGAGATGTTCATGACATTGGAAAAAACATTGTATCGGTTGTTTTAGCGTGTAATAATTATGAGGTAATCGATATGGGTGTGATGGTGCCCGCTGAAAAAATCTTAGCAAAAGCCAAAGAGGAGCAGGTAGACATGATTGGTTTGAGTGGATTAATTACCCCATCTTTAGATGAAATGGTGCATGTGGCAAGTGAAATGGAACGCCAAGGGTTTGAAGTGCCTCTTTTAATTGGTGGAGCCACAACTTCAAAAGCCCATACTGCCGTTAAGATAGCACCAGCTTATAAAAAACCTGTCGTTCATGTCTTAGATGCATCAAGGTCGGTACCGGTAGCAGGAAGTTTATTGACCAAAGTAGAGGCGCAAAAAGCAAAGTTTGAAGCTTCGCTTAAAGCAGAATATGAACAGATGCGTGAGCTTCATGAGAAGCGAAAAGGGACGAAAAAATTAATCTCTATAGAAGAAGCGCGGAAAAACAAATTCACAGCTGATTGGGAAATATTTGAAGCTGTTAAACCTCAATTTTTAGGAACAAAGGTTTTAGAAGATTATCCTCTTTCCGACTTAGTGAAATACATTGATTGGACACCCTTTTTTAGCACTTGGGAGTTAGCAGGAAAGTATCCTAATATTTTAAAGGACGAATTAATTGGTGAACATGCACAAAAGTTATTTGATGACGCCCAAGCTATGCTCTCAAAAATTATCGATGAAAAATGGCTAACTGCTAGTGGGGTATTTGGTTTTTGGCCTTGCAATGCCGTGGGGGATGATATTCATTTGCTTGATAATGATGAAGCGGGCAAAACGTTTGAAGTATTGCATCAATTAAGGCAACAAGGTAAAAAGGCCAGCAACATTCCAAACTTCAGTTTAAGTGATTTTGTGGCACCACAAGAAAGTGGTAAAACAGATTATGTGGGTGCTTTTGCGGTAACTGCAGGTTTGGGCATCGATGAACACATTAAACGCTTTGAAGCTGATCATGATGATTACAACAGTATTATGGTAAAAGCATTGGCTGATCGTCTAGCAGAAGCCTTTGCAGAGCGATTACATGAATTAGTGCGAACAGACTATTGGGGTTATGCAAAAGAGGAGCAATTAGACAATGAGTCTTTAATCAAAGAAAAATACCAAGGAATACGTCCGGCGGCTGGTTATCCGGCTTGTCCTGATCATACTGAAAAAGGGACTTTGTTTAGCTTGTTAAATGCCGAAAGTATAGGAATTAACTTGACAGAAAGTTATGCCATGTTCCCAACAGCGGCAGTTAGTGGATTGTATTTTTCCCATCCTAAATCAAAGTACTTTGGATTAGGAAAAATTGATAAAGATCAAGTAGAAGATTACACTAATAGAAAAGGAAAATCAGTTGAAGAAATAGAACGTTGGTTGTCGCCAAATTTGTCTTACTAGTTTCTGCTTAAGTAAAAAGTCCCTTTTTTAGGTTCAAAGATTTGATTGTCTTTCTTTAAGATAATTTGGTAAAAGTAGTTTCCTTCTGGAGCTGGAGTTCCATTAGGAAGCGTGCCATCCCATTTGCCAAACTTTCCTTTCCACTCATAAATTAAACGACTAGTTTTTGAATAAATGAGCACATGAACATCTTCCGTTTCACAAGCATTGAGTAAAAAATAGTCGTTTGTACCGTCTCCATTTGGTGAGAAGATATTTGGAACATCCACTTTGGGTGTTTCTTTTTTCTCCGCTTCTTCGCTTACTGATTGACTAGCAATATCCTCTTTGTTGGACTTTTCTTCAACATCAGTATTTGCTTCTTTTTGCTCAGTATTGCTAGAAACTTCAGTAGAAGTTTCATTCGATAAATCATCGGCAAATTGATTTTCATTTGCTTCTAGATTTATTTCGTTACTTTCTTCTGTTTGTTGAGAATCTTGTTCTAGTTCATTGTCGTTATTCTCCTTGTTTTCTAAAATAGTAAGCTCAGAATCCTTTTGATTATCATCTAAATTGTCTTGCTTTTTTAATTCTGTTTGCTCATTCGAAGTATTTGCAGCCGTTGGATTAACTGCTTTTGTATTTGTGTTTTGTAATTCTGAATTTACTCTCGGTTCCAAAGCTTCTTCTGCAATAGACTTGCTTTCAGATGAACCATTCGTAGTTGCAGAAATGTCCAATTCAGTTTGCGTATCCGGTAAAGTCAATTCCTTTTCTGCTTGGTGCTTTTCAGCAGTTTCATTAAAGAAATAATAGCCAGTAACTGCTAAGCCACCAATACCGGCAACCACCAAGGCAATATTTACCCAAGAGGCAATGCTTGAAGCTCCACTAGCTACAGTAGATGTAGCTGCTGTAGCCTGACTAAGGTTGCTTTGAATATTAGCCCAAGCGTTTGCGCTAGGTTCCTTAGAGTAATTTTTAAATGACTCCTTGAATAATTTTTCGATGTCGTTTGACTTTTTCAAACCTTTATATTTATTCTATTTCTTCTAATTTCTTTTGCAGTAGAGATCGAGCTCTTGAATACTGCGATTTTGACGTATTTTCAGAAACGCCCAATTCTTCTGCAATTTCTTTATGTGTATATCCTTCAATCGCATACATGTTAAATACGGTTCTATAACCTACTGGCAATGCCTGAATAAGTTTTAGCAAATCATCTGCTTGCAAAGAAGAAATAATCTGTTGACCATCTTGAAGTTTGTACTCTACTTCATTTACATCAACATGAAATCTTTCTTTCTTTGTTTTTCTCAAATGGTCTAAAGCGGTATTTACCATTATCCGTCGAATCCAACCTTCTAAAGAACCTTTTCCTGTAAAGGAATTTATTTTTTTGAAAACCTTGATAAAGCCATCCTGCATCATGTCTTGCGCTTCTTCATAACGGTCTGCGTAACGCATACAAACCCCCGTCATCAATCCGGCATATCGCTCAAACAAAATTTTTTGAGCATGCTCCTTCTGCGCTTTACAGCCTTCCAACATTTCTTCATTACTCATCAATGCTTTGCTTGACTTAGTCAATTCTTCTGGTGTTAGATGTTATTGTTTTCGTTTAGGTTGCATGGGTACCTAAAATTTTTTCAAAATTAACATCCTTTAAAGAGATAAAGAGGTTTATGCCTTTTCTAAAGTGAAAGAAAAAGTAGATCCTTCGCCCAATTTACTTCTAACATTTATGGTTTGATCATGAGCTTCCATAATGTGTTTTACAATGGCTAGTCCTAATCCTGAGCCTCCTTCAGCACGCGAACGGCCTTTATCTACCCGATAAAAACGTTCAAACAATCGCGAAAGGTGCTCTTCACCTATTCCTCGGCCATTATCATTAACTTCTACTAAAATGTTTTCTCCTAAATCGAAGTACTTAATTTTAGTTCTACCACCTTCTTTTCCATAATTAATAGAGTTGACTATTAAATTGGTTAAGACTTGTGAAATTTTACTCGGGTCTGCAATTACGTTTGTAATTTTTGGGTTTGTAATTTGAATGCTGATGTCTTTCAAAGTGGCTTTATACTCTAATGATTCGATAACCTCTTTGGTCAATTCATTAAGGTCGAATTTTTTTCGATTTAAAAGCATACGATTTGATTCTAATCTAGAAATTTCATCTAAATCATTCACCATTTCAATCATCCGATCAATACTTTTCTCTGCTTTTAAAAGAAATTCACGATTGATTTTTTGATCTTCCAAACCACCTTCCAACAAAGTTAAAATATAACCTTGAATGCTGAAGATTGGGGTTTTCAATTCATGCGAAACGTTTCCTAGAAAATCTCTCCTAAACTCTTCTTGGTCTGTTAATCGTTCAATTTCTTGACGATTGTGTTTGTCCCATTCAATTACTTCTTCGCGAATTTTGCCAAAGATGTCCTCACGCATATCAATCCCTTTAGACTCTTTTTTCCAATCTACTTTTAGGTTGTGAATGGTTTTGTAAATGAGGCGAAATTTTCGATCAATAAACTGACGAATTCCCCACATAAATACATAATAGGTAATTAGATAAGAAGCAAATAGTATTGCTAAACTAAAAAGATAACTAAAAGGTAAATAGACCAACCAGAGTAAAGTTGCAATTGCGGTAATTACAACTGCTATTGCAATACTCAATCTGACTGCTAATTCTTGGGGGCTTAAATTGCGCACCCTTAAAGCTAACGGTTTTCTTGCTAAATGTGAAGTTTTAAGCTTCAAATTTGTATCCAACTCCTTTTACCGTTTTGATGTACTCGTCTCCTAATTTTTCGCGAAGTTTCCGAATATGAACATCAATGGTGCGATCACCTACAACGACTTCGCCACCCCAAATACTGTTCATGATTACATCTCTTGTATACACACGACCAGGTTTTCCCATTAATAAAGAAAGCAATTCAAATTCTTTTTTGGGAAGATTTATTTCTTTGTCGTCTTTTTTAATAAGGTACCTTTCTCTATCAATAGAAATTCCACCTACTTCTATATCCTGCTCTATAACAGCAGTAGAGCCTTTTCTTCGTAGAATGGCTTTAACCTTGCTTACAAGAACTCGAGGTTTAACAGGTTTTGTAATATAGTCGTCAGCGCCGGCATCAAAACCTGCTATTTGTGAATAATCTTCACCCCTTGCAGTTAAAAATGTGATCAAAGTGTCTTTCAGTGAAGGGATATTTCTCATCTGGTAGCAAGTCTCCATGCCATCCATTTCAGGCATCATAACATCCAAAATGATTAAATCAGGATTTTCTTTTTTTGCCACTTTTATAGCTTCTTTGCCATTGTCAGCAGTAGAAACTCGATAACCTTCTTTTTTTAAATTGTAACCAACAATTTCTAAAATGTCTGGTTCGTCATCAACTAAAAGTATTTTTTCTTTTTTCATACGATAGAAAGGTGGATAATAATGGGCGAAGTTAGAGAGAAGCCAATTTAAGCATGTTAATTCAATCTTAAGTATAACTTAACAAAATTCAGTATTATGTAAGGCTTGAAAATTCAAGCTTTAAGCACAATTTGAAACGAAAATAATAGCAAAGAGTACACGAAATATCGTCTCTTAACATTTACTTAAAGTATCCATAAGTTTTTAATAACCGCAAAAAAAGAATGGGCTAATAATGCCATGCCACATTTGCGGCAACAAAAAATAAACTAACTGAAACTAATTTTAACTAAAACTATCATGAAAAATTTCAGATTTGCAACAAAATTAATGATGGGCGCTGCTGTAGCTGTAGCTGCTGCTGCTCCATTAACATCGTGTAGTGACGATGATGACGATGAAGAAGATACACCAGTCGTTACAAATAATGGTAATACGGGCTGTACTCCAGTAGCTCCTATATTAAATGTTAACTTAGATATTGATGCTGACAGAACTTGGTCAAAAGATACTGTATATGTATTGGGTTCTAGAGTGAAGGTAAGACCTGGTGCGACTTTAACTATTAATCCTGGTACCATTATAAAAGGTGAAGAAGGACAAGGTAATGCAGCTGTTGTTCTTATGGTAATGAGAGGAGCTAAAATTATGGCTGAAGGTACAGCTACAGAGCCAATCATCTTTACTTCAGTTAAAGATTGTATTGAGCCAAGCGATATCGCAGCAGGAAACTTTGCTTCTCCTAACTTGCCTTCTGACTTACAAGGTCAATGGGGTGGTATAGCTATCTTAGGAAATGGAATTATTTCTTCAGGTAATTCAAATGGAACTTATGATATTGATAATATTGAAGGAGTTCCTACATCAGATTCTGATGGAATTTATGGTGGAACTGACAGTCTAGATAACTCTGGAACATTAAGATATGTGTCTGTTCGTCATGGTGGTACTGAAATTGCACCTGGTGATGAATTAAACGGTATCTCTTTTGGAGGTGTTGGAGCAGGAACTATAGTGGAAAATATTGAAATCGTTGGTAACGCTGATGATGGAGTTGAGTTCTACGGTGGATCTGTAAACGTAACAAACTTGGTTGTTTGGAATAATGGTGATGATGCTATTGATACTGACCAAGATTACACTGGTACTATTGACAATGGATTTGTAGTTGGTCCAGAAGGTTCTTGTTTTGAATTAGATGGTCCTGAAGGTACAATTGTATCTGGAAAGAATCATACCATTAAGAATATTACAGTTGTTGCTGTTAGACCTGATGGTACTTCTGCAGGTGATTTGTTAAACTTTGATAGCAATACTAACATTTCAATGGAGAATATCCACTATGCTACTGTTAATGCTGCACAGAAATTAGGTAAAGACAATACAACTTCATCTACAGCTACTTTCTCTAACTTAACTTTAAATGTTAGTGGAACGGTTGCTAGTTATTTGCCAACAGGAAATGATCCTAAAGTAGCAGCAGCTGCTTCTGTAGGAACAACTGGTTCAGCAACTGCTTCTGACTTTAACGGATGGTCTTGGACTGCTGCAAGTGGTACGCTTAATGGACTATAATAGCTAACACATATTTGTGAAACACTATAAAGTAGACTCACGCTCTAGAGCGTGAGTCTATTGTTTTTTTATTTAATTCCGCCTTAACCAATCAAAAAATGAAAAATCTTTTAACTGCATTCGCCATTCTTTTTAGTACAGTGATCGTTGCACAGAACGGCACCATTAGAGGGACAGTAATCGATGATGAAACCGGAGAAACTGTAATTGGAGCTAATGTTGCTGTTTTAAATCCTTTAACAGGAACTTCAACTGATTTAGATGGTAAGTTTTCATTGTCCATTCCAGCTGGGACTTATCAAGTTCAAGTTTCTTTTATTTCTTATCAGAACATTACCATTGATGGAGTAATTGTTAAAAGCGGAGAAGTTACTTCTTTAGGTACAATAAGAATGAAATCTGGCTCTTTAGAGTTAGACGAAGTAGTAGTAACAGCTACAGCAACAAGAAGGTCTGAGGCGGCCTTAAATACGATGAAAAAGAAATCAGCCACCATGATGG
This sequence comes from uncultured Flavobacteriales bacterium, assembly GCA_964001305.1. Lineage (GTDB taxonomy): Bacteria > Bacteroidota > Bacteroidia > Flavobacteriales_E > Vicingaceae > CAJXMH01. The sequence continues at coordinate 174,777 of CAXFAI010000019.1, read as the reverse complement.
ATGGTATTTCTGCACAAAAGATGGCCTTAACTGGTGATGGAACTGCGGTAGAAGCTGCCAAAAGGGTAACGGGGGTTTCTATTGAAGGTGGAAAATATATTTATGTGAGAGGTCTCGGAGATAGATATTCGAAAGTTACCCTGAATCAAATGAATATACCTGGTTTGGATCCAGATCGGAACAGCCTCCAAATGGATATTTTTCCAACAAACCTAATTGATAATATAGTTGTTTCAAAAAACTTTACCGCAGAGCAACCTGCAGATTTTACTGGAGGATTAGTTAACGTTGAAACAAAGGCATTTCCTGAAGAGAAAATAATGACTGCTTCAGCAGGGATTTCTTTTAATCCGAATATGCATTTTAATAAAGAATACTTAACTGCGGATGGAAGTAGCACTGATTGGTTAGGATACGATGATGGATTTAGAGACCTTCCTAGTGAAGTAAGAACGGATGATGTTCCCAAAATTTTTAATGGTGAAGACCAAGAAGTTCGACGTTTTGCTCAGTCATTCAATCCCAATTTAAACGCTTATGAAGAAACAAGTTTTCTAGATTATTCTGCAAGTTTTACAATTGGAAATCAAATAGATTTGAATAAAGACAAAGAGAATCGACTAAGAAATCCTAAACTGGGATACATCTTTTCGCTTTCGTATAAAAGTCAACAACGTTATTACGATGATGTGACTTACGCAGAATACCAAAGACAAATTGATAAAGACCAAGATGAATTAGTTTATTCAGATATCCAAACTGGTAGATATGGCCAGCAAAGCAACTTAGTTGGTGTATTAACAGGTGTAGCTTATAAAACTAAATATTCTAAGTTTAGAGCAACTGTACTTCACTTACAAACTGGTGAGCAGAAAGCCGGTGAGTTTTATATTGACCAGAACCCTTCTGCAGTTGGACGTTCGGGATATGTTGGTTTTGCAGATAACATAGAATACAGTGAGAGAGGTTTAACCAATTACCTTTTGAATGGTACTCATGTTTTTGATAAAAAGGGTTGGGAAATTGACTGGAGATTATCTCCTACATTCTCCATTGCAAACGATCCTGATATTAGAAGCACGGCATATACATATGCTGTAGATACTTCTTTTCAAACAGGTAATGCAGGGGTTCCTAGAAGAATTTGGAGAGAGCTTGAAGAGCAAAATTATTCAGGAAGAGTAGACTTTACCAAAAAACATAAAATTAAAGGAGAAGATGCCAAACTTAAGTTTGGTGTGATGAATACCTATAAAAATCGCGATTATGCGATTTATGAATTGACAGTAAGATTTGTTGGAGGACAAGATTGGGCAACTTATAATCCAGATGAAATATTAGACCCTCAAAATTTATATCCAAATAGACCCAATAGTGCATATTTTCAATCTGCTGTTAATTACCCTAACCCAAATGCTTACGAAGCTAACTCAAACAATTTAGCTGCATATATTTCGGAAGAATTTAATCTGACTCCAAGTTTAAAATCGGTCCTAGGTGTTCGGATGGAAAACTTTAAAATGAGACATACGGGTCGTGATATAGATGGTGCTAATACTAATGGTTTACAGGGAAATGTCCTTGATGATGAAGTAGTATTAGAAGGAACTGACTTTTTCCCTTCTATAAATTTTATTTACTCTCTAGCAGAAGAACAGAATCTTAGGTTTGGAGTAACCAGAACTATTGCACGTCCGTCGTTTAAAGAGTTGTCTTTTGCTCAAATTGTTGACCCAGTTACCAATCGTACTTTTAATGGAGCCCTATTTGAGTATCCAGGCGATTGGGATGGAAACTTAAAAGCAACATACATTAATAATATTGATGTACGATGGGAAAAATTTATGGATAGAGGTCAAATTTATTCGGTTAGTGCCTTTTACAAGCAGTTTGAAGATCCTATTGAATTAGTTCGTATCCCTCTAAATAATACAGGTTTCGAATATCAACCACGAAATGTTGGAACTGGTGAAGTTTTTGGGGCTGAATTTGAGGCTACTAAAAGTCTAGATTTCTTAGGTGATAAGTATAAGAACTTTAGTGCTAGCGGAAACTTGACAGTGGTTCGTTCAAGAATTGATATGACTGATGCTGAATTTAACGCCCGTGAAAATAATAAGCGTACTGGAGAAGATGTTGAGAATGAGAGAGAGATGGCGGGTCAGGCTCCTATCGTAATCAATTTTGGAATTACCTATAACAATTATGAAAAGGGAATTCGTTCAGGTCTTTTCTATAACATAAAAGGGCCTACTTTAATTATTGTTGGAACTGGTTTTGTTCCAGATATCTATCAGCAGCCATTTCACAATTTAAACTTCGGTTTTTCAAAACAATTAGGAGAAGAGAAAAAGACAACAATTGACTTCAATATTGATAATATTTTAGGAGATGTTAGAGAGTCTTTCTTCGAATCTTATGAGGCAGAAGATCAGATATATACTCAATTCAGCCCTGGTACATCTATAAGTTTAGGGGTGAGCTATAAGTTTTAAATAAAAAACGACCTACATTTCTGTAGGTCGTTCTCATACTAATTAGGGGTACTAAGTGCAACGCTTAGTACTCCTTCACTGAAACTAATTCTCCGGTTTCATCATACATTTTCCATTGACCTGTTTTCTCTCCTTTTTGATAGTTGAGCTCATATCTTAAAGTGCCTGCATCATCCCAAATTTGCCAAGCGCCATCTTTGTCGCCAAAGTAATAGTGTGCTTCTGCAATCTTTTGATGATTGTCATTCCATTTTACCCACTTACCGTGCTTTTCTCCGTCCTTATAAAAGCCTAATTCAATTTCTTTGCCTTCTTCGTTGTAAAAAATAGCTTGACCATTTAATACACCATTAATCAAGTTATATGTGGCTTTTAACTGACCAGATTCAAAGTAAGTTTGGTGAGTTGATTTTTGTTCTTCATTGCCAATACTGTACAATTGGCCGTTTGTAAATACAAGTTCTTCTTGTGCGGATACTGATGTTGAACCAATCAAAATTAGCCCCGCCAATAATGCTTTCAATTTTTTCTTCATAACATTTAATTTTAATTGGATTAATGCAAAGGTAAGAAAAAATTAACATTAAGATAACATTGAGGAATGGAACGCAAAAATTCCATTATTGATTATGAACTTAAAAAAAATGAATTGAATTTACTTAGAAGAGAGTTCTATATAGAGAATTTCTGAAGAAGCTTGAGAGTCAATTTTTGTTGTAGAATTCTCAAATGAAATGTGACTTAAGCTCAGTGTGTGTTCAGTTTTAGAAACTTTATCAAACATAAAGTGTCCTTCAAAATCAGTATAAACCGAAATGTCAGAATTGTCTATAGTGACTTTAGCTCCTACAAGAGGGTTACCTTGTTTGTCAGTAACAATACCTTGAATAGATTGAGTAGTGGATTTTTCTCCACCTGCAAATGAGCTTAAACTCATGCATGCCATTAGAAGAAATGTGAAGAAAATTTTCATTGTTAGACTCTATTCAAATTGATGGTACAAATGTATTTCACTGGGAATGTGTTTTAGGTTAAAAATGATTTACAAAAACATTATTAGAAGGTTAAAATAATGTTAATCAAGCGTGCTGGGACTAACAAATTGTGATTGCTTAATTTCGCTTCAAATTGTAGACCATGAAAAGATTTTATGCCCTTTTGTTTTTGACCTCAAGCTTATTAATGGCTTGTCAATCAAAGCAAGAACCTCAAAAAGACAAGCAAGAAATGAATACCGAAAAGGAAGCAATCGTGTTGAATTATACAGATCATCATTCTTACTCAAAACCAGAAGAAGCAGTGGTAACTCATTTGATTTGGAACGCCAATGTTGATTTTGAAGCTAAGGTTATACAGGCAACTGCTATTTATAGTATAAAAAACTTGAAAGGAGTAGATACCATTTATTTAGATAGCAGAAATCTAGTAATTGAAGAAGTTGGTAGAGACGATTATGAGGGTAGTTTAGGATATAAAACTCATAATCGCAGTGATTTTTTAGGAACTCAAATCGCAATTCCAATAAGCAAGCAAACAAAAGAAATAAGTATTAAATACTCAACCACTGAAGGTGCAGATGCTTTGCAATTTTTAGATCCGGTGCAGACAGCCGGTAAAGAACACCCATTCTTGTTTACTCAATCTCAGGCAATTTTAGCAAGAACTTGGATTCCTTGTCAGGATAGCCCCGGTGTGAGATTTACATACGAAGCTACAGTAAAAGTTCCCAAAGGAATGCTTGCTTTAATGAGTGCTTCGAATCCAACAGAGGTAAATGAAGAGGGAGAGTATTCATTTAAAATGGACCAACCAGTTCCTTCATATTTAATGGCACTTGCTGTTGGAAATTTAGAGTATAAGAAAATTGGAGAGGTAAGTGGAGTTTATGCAGAACCAGAAATGATAGAAGCATCTGCTTATGAATTTGCAGAAATGCAGAATATGGTTGATACGGCTGAGGCATTATATGGAGATTACCGTTGGGGAATGTATGATGTAATTGTTTTGCCTCCTTCTTTTCCTTTTGGTGGTATGGAAAATCCAAGGTTAACTTTTGCAACACCAACCATTATTGCAGGAGACCGTTCATTAACTGCATTAATTGCTCATGAATTAGCACATTCTTGGTCAGGTAATTTAGTGACCAATGCAACTTGGGAAGACATTTGGTTGAATGAAGGGTTTACCGTGTATTTTGAGAATCGAATTATGGAAGAAATTTATGGGAAAGACTTTGCGAATATGCTTGCCATCTTATCCTATCAAGATTTACAGGAAGAAATTGAATGGTTAAACAGTGAAGGAAGACAAGCTGATACTCGTTTAAAAGTAGATTTAGAGGGTAGAGATCCTGATGATGGCCTGACCGGTATTCCATACGATAAGGGATTTTATTTCTTGAAACTGATTGAAGAAACTGTTGGAAGGGAAAATTGGGATGAATTCTTAAAAACCTATTTTAATACTTATGCTTTTCAAGTAATGACCACAGATGGTTTTTTAACCTATCTAAATCAGGAATTGTTGGATCAAAATCCAGCATGGAAAGAAGCAATTCGAGTGGATGATTGGGTATTTGGTGAAGGCTTGCCAGACAATTGCCCTAAAGTGACATCAACAAAATTTGTTGCGGTTGAAAAAGAACTCAATCGTTGGAGTAATGGTGAAGATGCTAAATCGTTAAATACTTCAAAATGGATGACCCCTGAATGGTTGCACTTTGTAAGACTATTGCCTGAGCAAATGACGAATGATCAAATGCAAATGTTGGATCAAGCTTTTGGGTTTACAACAAGCGGGAATTCAGAGATTCAAGCAGCTTGGTTTGAAAAGGTAATTCCAAATAATTATGAAGCCTCTGATGCGGCAGTTAAAGCCTTTTTGATAGAAGTGGGTAGAAGAAAGTTCTTGGTTCCGATTTATAAGTCAATATTAAAATCCGAAGATGGTAAAGCAACTGCAGCAGCTATTTATCAAGAGGCCAGACCAAATTACCATGCCGTTTCTAGAGAGACATTGGATAAAATGTTAGGAGTAAACTAGTTAAGTTAGTTTGATTTATGGGTAGGAAAAGGAAGTTGGAACATTTTGCGGAAATGAAAACATTTCCGCATGTTTTTGAGCCTAAGTTAGATGAGGTTTTTCGTGCTGAATATCGTTTGAATGGAAACTGGAATAATGAGGTTTTTAAGAATGATAATCCCATTGTGTTGGAGTTAGGTTGTGGAAAGGGAGAATATAGTGTTGGTATGGCGCGTAAGTTTCCGAACAAAAACTTTATTGGTGTAGACATTAAGGGAGCAAGAATGTGGAGAGGAGCAAAAACTGCTTTGGATGAAGGCTTAAGTAATGTGGCTTTTTTAAGAACCAGAATTGAGTTTATAGAAGGATGTTTTTCCAAAAATGAGATTGATGAAATTTGGATTACATTTCCTGATCCTCAACCCAAAGATCGTCGTGAAAAGAAGCGCCTAACTGGGCCTTTGTTTATTAAAAGATACCTTACTTTTCTAAAACCAGATGGAATTATTCATTTGAAAACAGATAGCGAATTCTTCTATAATTGGTCTTTGTCTGAAGTGAAAAGGCATGAATATGAAATCTTAGAAGAAACGGACAATTTGTATGCAGATAGAATCTCTGCATTAGATCAAACAACACAAGAAATTCTAAGTATAAAAACGCATTACGAAGAGTTGTTTACCAAAAAGGGCCACCACATTCACTATTTAAAGTTTAAGCCAAATGGCAAAGACCCTAAAGATTAGTGAGAAGAATAAGGATTTTTTTGAAATGGTGTTTCAGGTGGTTCGCTTGATTCCAAAAGGCAGACTTACATCTTATGGAGCTATTGCCAACTATTTAGGTAGAAAGGGTGGAGCCCGTATGGTGGGCTGGGCGATGAATGCATCACATCAACAGCATGAATATGTGCCCGCACATCGAGTGGTTAATCGGAATGGTGTTTTAAGCGGTAAACACCATTTTCATGACGAACATGCTATGCAAAATCAATTAGAATCAGAAGGTGTTCAAATTGTGAATGATCAAGTGGTTGATTTTCAGAAACATTTTTGGGATCCTAATGTTGAATTGTCATTTGATTAAATCCTTTTTAAATTCAGTTTTTTGAGCTTGAATCAATGTTTAATTTTGTAACATGAACCCAACAGTAGAGAGTGTAAAAGAGGCTTTATCATTTGTGATTGAGCCAGATTTAAAGAAAGATATAATTGCTTTAGATTTAGTTTCCAATATTCAAGTGGAAAGTAATAAAGTAAGGTTTGAAGTTCAGATTTCAAACCCAGCTATGCACAACCGCAAGCGAATGGAAGAAGCTTGTGAGCATCACTTAAAAAGAGTTCATGGGAATGAAATTCAAGTTGAGGTCAGCATAACTGCAATGGGTAAAAGCACGGAAAGAAAAGCTAAGCACCGAACTATTTTGCCTGGGGTTAAACATGTAATTGCTGTAGCATCTGGTAAAGGAGGAGTTGGTAAATCTACTGTTTCTGCAAACTTAGCCGCTGGTTTGGCTAAAAAAGGCTATAAAGTTGGTTTGGTCGATGCGGATATTTACGGGCCTTCCGTTCCTGCCATGTTTGATGTCGGTCTTGAAAAACCTCAAACTACTAAAGTGGGTGATAAGGATTACATTTTGCCAGTAGAAAGTTATGGAGTAAAAATGCTTTCAATCGGTTTTTTTGCAACACCTGATCAAGCGGTTGTTTGGAGAGGAGCTATGGCAACTAAAGCACTGACTCAACTGTTTAAAGACGCCTTATGGGGTGAGCTTGATTTTATGATCGTGGATTTGCCTCCAGGTACTGGTGATGTACACTTAACTTTAGTACAAGAGATTCCGCTAAGCGGAGCTGTGGTTGTTTCTACGCCGCAAGAAATTGCTTTAGTAGATGTTAGAAAAGCTTTGGGCATGTTTGCTCTTCCTCAAATCAATATACCTGTATTAGGCTTAGTTGAAAATATGGCTTATTTCACGCCTGAAGAATTGCCTGATAATAAGTATTACATTTTTGGAAAAAGTGGGGTGAAAGACCTAGCTGTTGAAAAGGGAATTAATTATTTAGCAGAAATTCCATTAGTTCAAAGTATTAGAGAAGCAGGAGACGCTGGAAGGCCAGCTGTATTGCAAGATAATACCGCACAATCAAAGGCATTTGACAATATGGTTGAGCAAGTTTTAAAGCAAATAGACTAACAATAAAGTCCTTACATTTACTATATGAATACAGAGGAGTATACCGTAACCATGAATAAAGTGGAGGAAGCGATTAAACAACTTCGTCCATTCTTAGAAGCTGATGGTGGAGATATTCAATTGCTTCGAATTGAAGACAATGTTGCAAAAGTAAAATTGCTTGGTGCTTGTCAAGATTGTAGCATGTCTCAGATGACTTTGAAAGCGGGTGTAGAAGATGCTGTTAAAAAGGCAGTTCCTCAAATATTAAGTGTAGAAGCGGTAGAAGAATAAGCTTACAACACTTCCAAACGATCAGCATCCATTTTTACAAATACAAAAAGTAAAATGGTGAATCCCCAAAGTGAGGATCCTCCATAACTAAAAAAGGGAAGTGGAATTCCAATAACTGGAGCCAAGCCAATGGTCATTCCAATATTTATGGCAAAGTGAAAGAAGAAAATGGAAGCCACGCCATAACCGTAAATTCGTGCAAAGGCAGAGCGTTGTCTCGAACAGAGAAAGAGTATTCGCAAAAGAAATGTCATAAATAAGACAATCAAGAAAAAACTTCCTATAAATCCCCATTCTTCTCCTATGGTGCAAAAGATAAAGTCAGTGCTTTGTTCTGGAACAAAATCATACTTTGTTTGGGTGCCTTCTAAATAACCTTTGCCGGCAAATCCACCTGAGCCAATCGCAATAAGTGACTGGTTCACATTGTAACCCGCTCCATGTGGGTCGGATTCTAAACCTAAGAGTACATTAATTCGCTTTGATTGGTGCGGCTCTAAAACTTCACTAAAAACATAGTTTACGCTTTGAATTAAACCAATAGAAGCGATAAAAACACCAATTAGCAGAACCAATAGCCCTTTCCTTCTCCTATTAAAGTAAAAGAATAAACTTAGTAAAAGCAGAATGACACCCATAAGAATAAAGGTCCCGTTTATGGCTGATTCACCTATGCTAACTTCAGTTGATTGCACCAAAAGAGTTAGCACAAAAAGTGTTGCAGAAGCTAAACCGATTAATAGAATGTTTCCCGACAAGCCTTCACGGTATAAAACAAAAACAAAGGCACCGTAAACCAAGGCTGAACCAGTGTCGTTTTGAAGTAAAATTAAAACGGCAGGTAATCCAATGATACCAATGGCTGAAAGCTTTGTTTTTAAGTTATCCATCTTGATGTTTATGGTACTTAAGAACTTCGCTAAAGCTAGGTTTGTAGCAAACTTAGAAAACTCGGAAGGTTGTATTTTAAAGCCCCCTATGGCAAACCAAGAGGTAGCCCCTTTCGTTTCTGCACCTATTACAATTACTACTATTAAAAGCAAAATAATTATACCGTAAATCAGATAACCAAATGTGGAGAAGAAGCGTTCATCTATAAATAAAATAATGGAGGCGATTAAGGTTGAAGTTCCAATCCAAAGTAATTGCTTTCCATACCGTTGACTTGTGTCAAATATGCTTTGAAATTCTTCATTATAAACTGCAGCATAGATGTTTAACCAACCAAACACCATTAAGATGAAATAAAGGCTAACTAAAAACCAATCGATGTTATCTATTAGACTATTCGTGCGTCTCATTTCCTGAATCTGCGCTATTAGCAATTAAGTTTCCATTGAGCATTCGCTCTTCAATCCATTTTCTTCGGTCGGCAATTGTATCAGTTAAATACTTTTCAATCAACAAGCCTGCAATTGGTGCAGCCCACCTAGAGCCCCACACTCCATTTTCAACATAAACTGAAAGGGCTATCTGAGGATTGTCTTTAGGCGCAAAAGCGATAAAGGTGGAATGATCATCTCCATGTGGGTTTTGAACGGTGCCAGTTTTGCCACAAACTTCTATAGAATCTAGTTTTGCTAGAGTTCCAGTTCCTTGTTTCACTACTTTAGCCATGGCATTTACCACTTCATCAAAATGTTTCTTTGAAATGCCGGTTTCCCTTTTAATTTCTCTTAATGAATCGATAAGTTCATTGTTTATTGCTTTTACAATATGGGGCTGTATCGAATAACCTCGATTAGCAATGGTTGCAGTCATATTAGCCATTTGAATGGGAGTAAAACCCAATTCTCCCTGACCAATAGCCAATGACAAAATGGTTAAGGCTTTCCATCTTCCTTCTCCATAATAGCGATCATAATAGTCTGTGCCTGGCACAAAACCTTGAAGCTCATTAGGTAAGTCTATGCCTGTTTTTTGACCTAATCCAAAACGACTTACATATTCACTCCAAACAAGATAGCCCTCTTCAGCAGTGGGGTAATTCTCAATTATGTTTCTAAAAACATTGCAATAGTATGCGTTGCATGATGTTTCTATGGAATACGCTAAGTTAACAGGTGATCGATGGGCATGACAACCCATTTTTCTGCCAGCAAAATAATACCCTTGGTTGCAGCTGTAATAGGTGTTTGGGGTTAATACCTCTTCTTCCATACCAATTAAGGCATTTATACTTTTGAAAATTGAGCCGGGCGGATATTTGGCCATCAATGCTCTATTAAAAAGTGGGTTTAAGGTATCCTTTGTTAGCTTTTGATAATTGGTTGAGCGCTCTCTTCCTACTAGCAAATTTGGATTGTAAGCAGGCATACTAACTAGAGCTAATATTTCTCCAGTATTTGGTTCTATGGCTACAATACTACCTTTCTTATTTTGCATCAACAATTCACCATATTGTTGTAGAGCTGCATCTATGGTCAATTGAAGGTTGCTTCCAGAAATGGCAGAAGAATCATAGGCACCATCCATAAATTTGCCTTTTTCACGATTGAAAACATCAACCAATACTCGCTCTACTCCTCTTTGTCCGCGTAAAACTTCTTCATAAGATTTTTCAATGCCGCTAATTCCTATGTGGTCACCAGATTTGTAGTAGGGATCTTCCTCCACTTTTTTAGCGTTTACTTCTCCTACATAGCCCAAAAGATGCGAAGCTGTATTTTGCGGGTAGGATCTTAAGGTTCGTGTCTGAACAAAAAACCCTGGAAAGTTGAAAAGTTGCTCTTGTATTTTAGAGTAGGAGCGAGCTGATATTTCCTTTTCAAATATGGAAGCTTTATAGTAAGAGTACTTTTTGGCTTTTTCAACTTTAGCTATAAAATCTTCAACACCAATGTCTAATAGTTGGCAAAATTTAAGAGTGTCAAAATCTTCAGTAAGTTGCTTCGGCGTAATCATTAAATCATAAGCCGCTTCATTAAAAACCAACAAAGAGCCATTTCGGTCGTAAAGTAATCCTCTGGCTGGATATTTTATGATTCTCCTTAAAACGTTATTATCGGCATCTAATTTATAATGGTCGTCAATGACTTGGACATAAAATAACCGAATGAGAAATATGAGGCCGATTATCAGAAAAATACCTCCTATTATATATCTTCTCGACTCTAAATGCTTCATCGTCTATCTTCTGCATTATAAACGAAAAACTGACTAATCAATATCAAGGTAACTGTAAAAATAGTGCTTGCAAGAACTCTTGAAAAAGTTGAAAAGAAATCACTGAAGCGAAAAACTTCTACATAAAATAAAAAGAGATGGTGCAAGAAAGTCAGAATGAGGGCGTAAATGAGAAACCAGCTTAGACTAAAATGCTTTAAGCCAGGTTTTTGATTAGGTTCATAGCCATCTCTTGGTTCAAAAAAGCGTAAAATATATGGTCTGCAAAAAGCTAAAAATAAAGTTGCTGAAGCGTGCATTCCTACGGTATTGCTAAATAAATCAACAGATAAGCCAAGCAAGAAAGAAACGAGAAGAAGCACAAATTTTGGTGTTTCAATCGGTAACCAAAGTATAAATAGGATGTACAAATAAGGATTGATAATTGAAGAAAATTGAACATTGTTCAACACCAATCCTTGAAGTAAAACAAAGAATATAAATTGCAGAGGGTATGTAATGAAGTTTCTAACCATGGTCCTCCACTGTTTCAGATTCTAGTTTTAGTTGCTCATTTTTAAAAATGTTCTTGACAACATAAACATGTACTAGGTTTTTATAATCTTGGGTAAACTTCACTTGAATGTCGTAAAAATTTTCTCCTTCAATTTTTTCAAACTCTTCAATGGTAGCCATAGTAATGCCAGCCGGAAAAGTAGCTGAAAATCCATTGGTAACAATGGTATCTCCTTTAGCTATTTTTACATGATTTGGAATATCCGTTAATAAACCATATCGGTAGTTTTTACCATTCCATTGCATAGAACCAAAATAGTTTTGGTCTTTAAGTTTGGCGCTAATTTTTGCATTAGAATGTAATACTGAAAGTACAGAGCTGTAATGCCTAGAAACATCTTTTACTACTCCAATAACGCCATTTGGTCCGACAACTCCCATTCCTTTTTCAATGCCATTTAAACTACCCACATTTAAAGTTAAATAGTTGTTTTGTTTGTTGGTAGAATTATTAATGATTTTAGCTTTGGTGTAGAAATATTGAGCCTGATGAAGGGTGTCGTCAATAAGATAATTGGGCCCATATATTTTTTGAAATGCCGCTTTTTGGTTTTGCTTTAATCGAATGTTTTCTTCGCTTAAGCTTTGATTTATTTCTTTTAAGTTAACGTAGTCGGTTAACTCAGCATACTTTTCAAATAGTCCGCCACTTATAAAGTTGGTAGAATTGATAAATGAAGACTGTTGAAAGTGATTATTTCTAAGCAATAAGTAGAAAGCAAACACCTCAAAAAGTAAAAAGAGGAAGAAGAAGGAATATTTAGAAATAAATTGAATTAGATTCCTCATGCATCCATACTCCTAAAATTATCTGATTAAGAAAGGCAACTTAGCTGAATTTTTTAAGGCAATTCCAGTTCCTCTTGCTACAGCTCTTAATGGGTCTTCAGCAACGTGAACCGGAAGTTTCGTTTTCTGAGAAATTCGTTTATCCAATCCTCTTAGCAATGAGCCACCTCCTGCTAAATACAAACCAGTTCTGTATATGTCTGCTGATAATTCAGGTGGAGTCATCTCCAAAGCGTTCAAAATAGCGGCTTCAATTTTAGTAATTGACTTGTCCAAAGCATGTGCAATTTCAGTGTAAGAAACTTTAATCTCCTTTGGAGTTCCTGTCATTAAATCTCTACCTTGAATCGCATAATCTTCTGGTGGGTCATCTAATTCTGGTAAAGCAGAACCTACTTCTATTTTAATTCGTTCAGCAGACCTTTCACCAATCAAAAGGTTATGTTGTCTTCGCATGTAATCAACAATGTCGTTGGTAAAGTCATCTCCTGCCACACGAATTGATTTGTCGCAAACAATACCACCTAAGGCAATTACTGCAATTTCAGAAGTTCCTCCTCCAATATCAATAATCATGTTCCCCATAGGCTCTAATACATCAATGCCTATTCCAATAGCCGCCGCCATGGGTTCATGTATTAGGTAAACTTCTTTACCTCCTGCATGTTCAGCAGAATCTTTAACGGCTCTTTTTTCAACCTCAGTAATTCCTGAAGGGATGCAAATAACCATTTTAAGTGAAGGAGTGTAGTAACGCTTTTTGTTGTTATTAATCATTTTAATCATGCCACGAATCATGAATTCAGCGGCTTGGAAATCTGCAATTACACCATCTTTCAAGGGTCTAATTGTTTTGATTTCTTCATGCGTTTTTCCATGCATTTGCATTGCCTTTTTTCCTACGGCGATTACCTTTCCCGAAGATCGGTCTACTGCCACGATTGAAGGCTCATCTACAACTACTTTATCATTATGAATGACTAAGGTGTTTGCTGTTCCTAAGTCAATTGCAATTTCTTGCGTGAAAAAACTAAATAATCCCATTCCTTTATTGTCTTGAAATTAATGTTTGAAATGTCTTACTCCTGTGAAAACCATAGCCATTCCGTGGTCGTCACAATAATTAATTGATAGCTCATCTTTGATTGATCCTCCTGGTTGAACCACAGCTGTGATACCAGCTTGATTGGCAATTTCTACACAATCTGGAAATGGGAAGAAAGCATCTGAAGCCATTACCGCTCCGTTTAAATCAAAATTAAAATGTTTTGCCTTCGCAATGGCTTGTTGTAAAGCATCAACACGAGATGTTTGACCAGTTCCGCTAGCTAATAATTGATTGCCTTTTGCAAGAACTATCGCATTCGATTTTGTGTTTTTTACCAATTTAGCTGCAAAAACTAAATCTTGAATTTGACTTTCTGTTGGCTTTACTTTAGTCACGGATTTGAAATCAGAAGCGGCTTCTGTTTCTATGTCTTTATCTTGAACTAGGTAGCCATTTAAAGCTGTTCTCACTTGCTTTTTAGGAAGTTCTACTTCATTTTGCTTCAACAAAATTCGATTCTTCTTCCCTTTTAAAATTTCAAGTGCTTCTTCTTCAAAATCAGGTGCTATTACTACTTCACAAAATAATTCATGAATCTTATTGGCAGTTGGCACATCAATGGTTGAATTGCATATTAATATTCCGCCAAAAGCAGAAACAGGGTCACCGGCAAGAGCTGCTTCATAGGCTTCTAATAAAGTGTCTCTTGTTGCAATACCACAAGCGTTGTTATGCTTAAGAATTGCAAAAGTGTTGGATTCGTTGAAATCAGCCATTAAGTTTACAGCAGCATCCACGTCAAGTAAATTGTTGTATGACAATTCTTTGCCGTGCAATTTGGTGAACATTTGGTCTAAGTCGCCTAAAAAACTACCTTCTTGATGCGGATTTTCTCCATATCGTAAAGCTTTACTTTTTTGCTCGCTAATTTTCAGCGAATCGCTTTTCGAATCTCCTAAAAAATAACTGTGAATTGCGGTATCATAATGAGAAGAAATATCAAACGCTTGTTTGGCATATTCCTTTCTATCTTCAATTTGCGTTGAGCCATTTTGAGTTTGAAGAATATCAAGTGCACTTTCATATTGGTCGCGAGTCGAAATAATCCAAACATCTTTAAAGTTTTTAGCCGCAGCTCTAATTAAAGAAATACCGCCAATGTCAATTTTTTCGATAATCTCTTGCTCTGTTCCACCTTGGGCAACTGTTTCTTCAAAAGGATACAAATCAACAATGACCAAATCAAATTCAGGGATGTTGAACTCTGCAAGCTGCTCATGATCTTCATTTAATTCTCTTCGAGCTAAAATGCCACCAAAAACTTTTGGGTGCAAAGTTTTAACTCTACCTCCTAAAATGGAAGGGTAAGAAGTTAAGTCTTCAACTTTATGAACAGGTATGCCTAAATTTTCAATGTGTTTTTGGGTTCCACCTGTGGAGTAAATTTGAACGCCCAATTGAGTTAATTCTTTTACAATTGGGTCTAAACCGTCTTTGTAAAAGACTGATATTAAAGCGTTTTTGATCTTTTTTTCAGCTGCCATTAAATCCTCAGAATTAAGATACAATGTTACGCATAATGTCAACTTTACACAATCTTAAAGTATGTCAAATCAAGTGCTTTTCAACAATTTGATAAACGGTTTTAGAGGACTTTAAAAGAAGATTAATTTTAACTTTTTAATTATCCCTTTGATAGTATTTAGATTAATAAAAGAGAGTTTCTTTTTTGCGGTTGATTCATTAATAGTAAACAAACTAAGAACGATTCTTTCACTCTTGGGAATTACCATTGGCATCTTTGCCATGATTTCTGTTTTTACCATGGTTGATTCTTTGGAAAATAGCATCAAATCAAGTATTCAGTCTTTAGGTGATGATGTAATTTATGTTCAAAAGATGCCTTGGAATTTTGATCCCAATCAACCTTGGTGGGATTACATTAGAAGACCACAGCCCAAGCTTGACGAATATAAAATGGTGAAAAAGATGTGCTTCAATGCACAAGAAGTGGGAATGATAGCGGGTGGTAGAGGAACCTTGAAGTATAAAAACAATTCAATTAGTAGTGCTCAGAATCTTGGGGTAACCCATGAATATGCTACAATTTCACCACTAAAAATTGAAGAAGGAAGATATTTTACTGAACTAGAAAGTCAAACCGGTAGAGCCGTAGCAATAATAGGGGCGAGTATTGCCGAAAATTTATTTGCAGGTACACAAGCGATTGGTAAGCAATTTAAATATCAAGGAAAGAAATTAACGGTAATAGGGGTGCTAGAAAAAGAAGGAGAGAGTATGTTGGGAGAGTCTAATGATGTTCGCTTTTTTATTCCTTTAAAAATGGCAAGAAGCATATATCGAATTGATGGTGAGTCAGCAAGGCCAAGCATAATGGTGAAAGCGAAAAAAGGAGTTTCTAATCAGCAACTTATAGATGAGTTGACTGGCATTATGCGCTCTATTCGAAAATTGAAGCCAAAGGCCGATAATAATTTCGCCTTGAATCAAATGAGTATGCTTTCGCAAGGAGTGGAGGCTATGTTTGGAGTAATCAATGGAGCTGGTTTTGTGATTGGTATATTTTCCATTATTGTTGGAGGTTTTAGTATTGCCAACATTATGTTTGTTTCGGTAAAAGAAAGAACACCTTTAATTGGTATTCAAAAATCATTAGGAGCCAAGAACTATTTTATTCTGCTTCAATTCTTATTTGAATCTATTTTTTTATGCCTCATTGGCGGAGCTGTTGGCTTATTCCTCATATTTTTAGGAACCCTTTTTCTACGATACGGATTAGATTTTAAAGTGGTTTTGGGATTAAATAACATCAGTTTAGGCTTAGCAATTAGTTTGGTGATTGGACTGATATCAGGAATTATTCCATCTTGGATTGCTAGTCGTTTAGATCCTGTGGAGGCTATCCGCAGCTAGTCTAATTCTCCAAAGCATCGTATTTTTATTTTTTCGTGTCTTAGCAATACAAACCAAAAATCTATTTTAAATGAAACGACTAGCTACCCTCTTTTTTATACTTACTTATAGCTTAATTATACAGGCACAAGGTTGGACTTATTACGATTTAAATCTTAATGCTTCCAATGAAGTGTATGACTTTCAGTATGATGGATTGTCAAAAGTGTATATGAACTCAGAGCAAGGTTTATGTATTTATGATTTACAAAATGAGCAATACGATACCTGTATTATTGGTACAGGTGGAGTCTTAATGAGTAACAATCGAAAGCTGTTATTATCAAATGGTGTTGCTTGGGCGATTACACCGAATGGTTTGAGCTCTTTCGACGGTCATAGTTTAAAAAATTTCACTTCAGTACAAGGATTACCTTCAAATTCAATAAACGATATTGCTCTAAATAGTTCTGGCACATTGTGGGCTGCAACTACTGCAGGCTTGGCCTATTTTAATGGGTCTAGTTTTGTGCTTGATACTTCTTTGGTTGCCAAATTTATTGCTTTTGATAATCGAGATCGTTTGTATGCTTGTGCTC
This sequence comes from uncultured Flavobacteriales bacterium, assembly GCA_964001305.1. Taxonomy (GTDB): domain Bacteria; phylum Bacteroidota; class Bacteroidia; order Flavobacteriales_E; family Vicingaceae; genus CAJXMH01. The sequence continues at coordinate 157,761 of CAXFAI010000019.1, read as the reverse complement.
AAAATATTATTGCTGTTGGTGGGCCTACAACAATGTCAAGGTTGTCAATCAGAGATATGAATACTTGGACATCAGTCCCAGTTTCCGGTATAGATTCCTTGCAAAAGGGAGGGCCTGTATTAAATGTTCAAAAGTTTAAACTAATTGGCAATCATTTGGGAATTGTCTCCGCTTCAACTTCTGAAGGGTATTACAGAATAACTTATCCGGCAGTAATTGACAAGCAGCCTATTGAAAGACAAGGAGTAACCCAAAACTTAAATTTTAAAGATACGGAAGTTGATTCTAAGGGGAATATTTGGGTTGTAGCCGCTACAGGAATATCTCATTTACATTCAACTAAAGATAGTGTATTGCTTCAACACTACTTAGGGTACTCAAGAAAGTCAAATCATACCAACTATAGCAATGAAGCTAGATTGATGCAAATTGTAGACAGTACAATCATCGTATATACGAGAAATGGCCTTTACAAGGCGAGCAGTACAATAGAGCCACTAACCACTCTCAAAGAAGAGCTATCTGTAAACTCTATACGGACAGGCGTTTCAATATTGGGTCAGCTTTTTAACGATTATGAAAATACAAGGTCTTTTTTTGAATTTCCAAAGGGAAATAATAGTCATGGGATTTATTCAAGTAATTTCATGTTGGTAAGTAAAAGTTTAGGAGACACCTCCTTTACTGTGAATCAACTTTCCCCCTATGATAATAATTTTATTGCAGGGCCTGTAAGTGATTTCAATGGTGTATCTGGCAGTTGGATTGTAAAAGTGAGTCAATCGGATATTCAAAATCATAAAAGTAATTACATGTCTCCCAATTATGTTGTGCCTGAAAACATAGCCAACTGGAAAGGAAATGGGGATGTTAACATTGGAATGGCTGCGCAATTAGCACCTTTTGAAGACTTAAATAATAATGGGGTTTATGAACCCCAATTAGGAGATGCTCCAATTATTAAAGGAGATGAGGCTATTTATTGGATTAATCACATTGGTGATATAGAATATCACGGAATGCTTTATGGCTTTAATCGTCCAAGTGATGCTGCAATTCATCAGTCATTGTATTTATCTATGGAGCTTTTTAATAGATCAAATATTCAAATAGACTCAGCAAAACTTGGATTTTATACAGACTTTGATTTAGGCAATCCGCTTGACGACTATGTGGGATGCGATAGTTTAAAGAATATTTTCTTTGCCTATAATGGAGATGCTTTTGATGATGGGTTTAATGGCCAATCTGGATTTGGTGGAAGTCCACCTTTTATTGGGGTTAAATTTTTAAGTGATAGCATGGATGGATTTCTTTATTATAATGCAGGAGGTGCCCTTAATGGAGACCCAAGGACTGATGAGCATTGGGTCAATTATTTAAATGGTAAATGGAAAAACGGACAATTCATGCGCTATGGAGGAGATGGATTGAATAATACTTTTGGTGTCCCTACAAAGTACTTATATACTGGAACACCCTGGGCAGAAGAAAGCCCTGGCCCTAATTTAAACCCAAATGCACCCGGAGATAGACGTGGTATGGGACACATTCCTTGGTTTTCGTTGCAGCCTAATCAAAGTAAAAGCATAGAAATGGTCATTGGTTATGCGCAAATTCCAAATTCAGGTCATTTGGGTAGTAAAAGTTTGTTGATTCAGTATTTAGATTCTGCTGCAAACTTCTGGGAGCAAAATACCATAACCGGTGTGCAAGAAGTACAAGTTCAATCAAATGCAGAATTCCTTACTTTTTACCCAAATCCAGCCAATGAAGCGGTTATCATAAAGCTTACTGATAATCAAATGAACCATACCAACGAATACATTCGAGTCTATGCGATGGATGGCAGAATGGTTTACAGAGAACGAATTTCAAATCAAAAGATGCTTATAGATTTAAGCCAATTTGAAAAGGGAATTTACTTGGTGCAATTTAAAAATCAAGTACAAAAACTAGTTAAACAGTAGGAATTCATTTTTTGGTTTTTGAAGGCGAGAAAATTCTTTCTCGCCTTTTTTGTTAGGCATCATAACAAAGCTGCTTGGTGTCTTAACAATAAGAACAAAACTAAAAACCAACTATTATGAAACGATTAATCCTTACATTTTTTTTCTTATCATTTCTATTTCAACTTCATTCGCAAATAAATCACTGGAAATCAAGTGATTTACAACAGAATGGAGTAACTGAGGTTTACGGTTTTGAGCCGATTAGCGAGACTAAAGTTTACCTGACTTCAAATCAAGGTCTTTGTGTATTTGATTTAATATTGAATCAATATGATACTTGTTACTCACTGCCATTAAGTAGGGCAAAGAGCTCTGATTTTGAATATGCGAACAGCATTTGTTGGTTGCAGTCTGATTCAGGAATTGTTCGTTTTGATGGTCAGCAAATTGCATCATACGGTATCGCGCAGGGTGTTTTTTCAGATTCAATAACTGATATAGCAGTAAATAGCCAAGGTCAACTATGGATATCTGGTGCACAAGGAGTTGCATATTTCAATCAAGGAGCATTTGTATTAGATACTGCTTTTAGTTTGCATACCATCTTATTTGATAGTTTAGATCGAATGATAGGTATAGAAAACAGGATATTAATAAATCTTCCAAGTTTAGCTAGTAGTAACCCTTTTCGTAAGTTATGGCTAAGAAATAATGCAGGATGGACATCCACTTCATATACTGGACTAGATAGTTCATCAGTTTTTTTGGCAGAAAAACTAGTTAAAACCAATAATGGCCAAATAGCAGCTGGCAGTCATACTACTAATGATGGTTATTATACCTTTCATTACCCTTCAAGATTTCAATTTCATCCATTAAATTATTGGTACTATTTTCATGATATCAAAAATCTAGAAATTGATATTAATAATCGAGTATGGTTAAAAAAAGGAGTGTATCCTATGATTTTTTCAACTCATGATAGTATAATAGACACTCATCTTATAGATGATATTGGAGAATCACCACATTTTGAGCTAAAAGCGATAAATAATGCAATAATGATTTTAAATGGCACGAAATTATATTTTGCTCCAAATACTATAGAAGAGAACAATACCATCGATCAATATATTGATGTGAATTCAATAAACACAAATGCATCCATTACTGGACCCATATTTAATAACTCAAATCAAAGTAAAGCAGCATTTGAATTTCCAAAAGGTAATAACTCTCACGGTGTTTTTGCAGGAAATATAGTTTTGATTTCAAAAAAAACAAATGATACTGCATTTCAAGTTAATCAAGTAAACCCTTATTATAATGACTTTCATTACGGCCCAGTTAGTCAGGCAGTGGGTTTAGAAGGTCAATGGATTTATAAAATAAGTAAGCAAGAAATAATAAATCATCAGAATAATTATAACAGTCCCAATTATCAAATGCCAAGAAGTATCGCAAATTGGAAAGGAAACGGGGATGTTAGTTTAGGAATGGCAGCGCAACTGGCACCTTATGAAGATTTAAATGGAAATGGTATTTATGAACCAAGTCTTGGAGAGTATCCAATAATAAAAGGCGATGAAGCCATTTATTGGATTAATCATAAGAATGATGTTGAATACCATGGCATGTTATATGGATTTAATAGACCGAATGATTCAGTTCTGCATCAGAGTCTCTTTATCTCTTATCAATTGTATAATCGTTCTAGCTTCATACTTGATTCAGTAAAAATGGGAATGTTTATGGACTTTGATTTGGGAGATCCACGAGATGATTATGTGGGTTGTGATAGCTTAGAGAATGTCTTTTATGTATACAATGGAGATGGTTTTGATGAAAATTTTAATGGTTTAAATGGCTATGGTGCAGACCCACCCTATCTAGGGCTCAAGTTTTTATCAGATAGCATGGATGGATTTGTTTATTACAACATTGGAGGGGGCGTTAATGGGGATCCTTTTAATCCACAAATATGGATGAATTATTTAGATGGTAGATGGATCGATGGGAGTCCGATAAGGTTTGGTGGTAATGGAGTGAATAATACCACAGGTGCAATAACCCGCTATATGTTTACTGAAAACTGGCCTGAGTATGCAGGCCCGGTTCCCAATGCACCTGGAGATAGAAGGGGAGTGGGTCATATTCCTTGGTTTTCGCTTCAGCCTAATCAAAGTAAAACCATAGAAATGGTCATTGGTTATGCTCAAGTAGCTGGCGGGGGACAATTGGGTAGTAAAACGACCATGCTTAATTATTTAGACTCCGCTCAAAGTTTTTGGGAGAGTAATATTGCCACTTCTCTTTATGAGCCATTAAAAACAGATGAGTCACCTTTATTGATTTATCCTAATCCAACTAAGTCTCAAATAGTAGTAGAGGTAAAAGGGTTTAAATCAGCTGCACAACAAGAGGCATTACAGATTTATAATTTACAAGGTCGTTTGATCCAAGAAGTTCGTATTCGAAACCGAAGAACAGTTTTAAATGTCACTGAATTGGACCAAGGTATTTACATTCTCCGTTATGGAAATCAAGTACAAAAACTAGTTAAACAGTAGGAGTTCATTTTTTTGGTTTTTTGAAGGCGAGAAAATTCTTTCTTGCCTTTTTTTGTTAGGCTTAGTTACTAAAAATAATTTGTGCAAAAGCAACCATTAGAAAACGACTTCGTCTTTAATGCACCTAATCGACTTGGAAGTAGAGAATTGAATTAATTAGGTTAATAAAAATACAATCATTCCTGGTAGAAAATAATCAGGAATCTGCTTTATACATTATGAAAACCAAGTGAAAAGTTTATGTGACGGTAAGCTATTGAAATTAGGAAAGCAGGGAGCATTCGAAAGTTTGTTCCCTGTTTTATTTTATGACTCCTTTTAACAATTCCATAGCTTGCTGTACACTTTTTGCACCTTCATAAACTAAGCTTAGCTTTTCTTTTATAATGCTATAGGTTTGAAAAACCCTTGTATTTGAAAGACTAGATTGTTTAACTGATTCACATTTCGAGATTATAGCACTTCTTTTAATTGCCTAAAATCAGAGTAGCTTTTGGGTAATAGTTAATTAGATAGGTTTCCTCATCTTCTATGCGTCCTTTTTGAAATGAACAGTCTAAATATGAAAAAGACGCTGAGAAAGGAAAGTAATTATAAAATGGAAATTGATATAAAGAGAAGACTTTGGATGTTAAATCAATATTCTAAAGTATTGTTTTGAACTAAAGATTGCCTCCTATAACCTCATGCCACAAATTATCGGGAAAGTTAAAGAGTGCTTAGTAAGTAGAAAACAATGTGTTTTATAAAAGCAAAGGGTTTACCATGTGCTCAAAACCATCTAGCGACTATATTGATTCTCAACTATCTCAAGCCCACTTATTTAAATGCATTCGGTTTTGAAGATCTTCTCAGTAGAAGGGAAAATAGATTAAACCACTTTAATGCAAAAAAGAGAAACTTTTTATCTCTAAAAAAGAGTTATAACCTAGAATTCACTTTATAGGTTTGGGGAAATATATAGTAAAGTTTATTGAACATAATTTTATTTTATTACTGCAAGTTGTTTAACCACTTTTTTTAGCTCTCCTTCAAATTCAATCAAATATATCCCCGCTGCAAATTGATGTAGTTCTAAGTGGTATTTACCCGGATTGCTATAAGTTATATTTTTCAATAGAGCTCCTCTTAGGTCAAAGATTCGCAATTGCCCAGAAGATGGAACCTCAATTTTACAGTAGTTTTTACTTGGGTTTGGATAAAGTTTAAACTCAAACTCTTCATAATAATTAACTTGAATACAATCTGATGTATCAGAACAAGCAGCACTTTGTAACACTACTGCATAATTTCCATTTTGTGTATAGCTGAAATTTTGCAAAGTGTCGTTAAGCAATGTCCTCATAGAATCACAATTGAGCCATTGATAGCTCTGATTACTAATCAAAAGACTAATCAAATTCTCTTGAGGAGAGTGAAATAAGGTTAGGTCATTTTTTAAGATTTGGGTTCTAACTATGCTATCGCAGCCATTTTTTGTTACAAAAATGTTTTCATAAATCCCCGCTTGAGTATAAATACTATCTCCGATTTGAAAACTCTCTCCTTTACAGAGCGAAATAGTCTGAGTGTATTCAGCATTTTTGTTTATTGAAATTTGAGTATAGACTAGACTGTCGCAGCTGTTTTTACCAACTAGAGTGTCTAGAAATATACCTGCTTTTGTGTAAGCGCTTGTGCCGACATAGAAAGTGTCATTCTCGCATAAATTGATTTGTTGAAAAGTCGTATCTACCTGCTTAACTAATAATGTGGTGTGTACTAGACTGTCACAGCCATATTGATTTAGCAAAGTGTCTTGGAATATTCCACTTTTAGAATAAAAATTTGATCCAATTTGAATTGACTCTCCTTCACATATCTCAAAATAAAATGTCTTTGATGCTGTTTCATGAAATATTAGCTTTCTAACAATAGTACTATCACACCCAAAGCTGTTTTGAAAAATCTTTTTAATGACAGTATCTTTTTTATGAACATCATTAAACAATGTCAGGCTATCGCCTTTGCATAATTCATAAACTACTGTATCCGTGGAAGAAGGAGTTATGATAACAGAAATTTGGTTTATACTGTCACAACCATTACTAAGTTTAATTACTTCTTTATAAACTCCTTCTTGCGATATAATTTTACAGCCTAACAATACAGTGTCACCCTTGCAAATAGTCAGGGTTGAGGAAGTGCCCTGCTTTTGGCAAAAACTAATTTTATTAATGAAAACATCACTATATCCATTACTTTGTCTGTATTGTGTTCCTGTATCTGCATCAAAATCTGTTTGTCCTGAGTATCCACCTGTATTTATTACTCCGTCTTCTATAGGTAGAATGTCTAAAGTAGCATTGGTTATAATTTGGGGAGAAGAAATACGTTCAAATGCTATTGAATTTATAAGGTTCCCCAAACTATCGTATTTTCCTAAGATAATATTGGTTGGGCTTAAGCTTATTTTCTCTTCTACACAAGGTCCTGGATCAAAATCAGTCCTACCATAATGCGAACCTGCTATAAAAAGGTTGGAATTGGAGTCTGCAATCGCTGATTCTATACTCAGTCTGTGAGTGCTTTCAATTGTTTTTGACCATGAGAACGTACCGTCAAGTTTTAAGTTGGCAATAAAACCACAGTTTCCACCAACACAATTTTGTCTTTCATTATCATTTACAAATGTCAAAGAATCCTTGAAAACTCCTGTTAAAAATATGCCCCCTTTAAAATCTAGGACTATTTCAGAAAGATTACACTCCCAACTTCCGTTTATAGTTTTCGACCACTTTAAATTGCCAAGTGAATCTAATTTGATTATAAAAAGATTGCCGTAATTGTTTCCGTTAAGGTATGAGTTAGTATTGTTAAAAGTCAAATTAATGGAATTTCTAAAATATCCGCCTAAATAAATGTTTTGATTTTCATCTGAAATGGAAGTTGTAATCATTTCATTTTCATTACCCCCTCCTGTTTGTAGCCAAATTATTTTACCATTATTTTCCCATTTTGATGTATAAATATCAGACTTCCCGTTTGATTGTCTAATGAACCCTGGTGTATCGGTACTAAAGTTGACCGTATTTAAATACCTGCCACTTATGTAGATGTGATCATTGTTGTCTATATGGGCTGTTGCACTTTCATCAGCAGTACTCCCAAATGTTTTAATCCAGATCATATTTCCTTCAGGGCTAAGCTTACAAAAGAAGATATCATAACCCCCATTTGATTGAATGAATGGAATTGAAGGAATATTAATAATACCGGTGAATTTGCCTACAATAAAAATATTATTTCGTGAGTCTACCATCACTTTAACGGGGGTAGCATGTAGGCCAGTTGATCTTGCCCATACTGTGTTCCCGTTTTTGTCTAATTTCATTAGAAAAATCGTTTCAGTGCTTGTCGTTTGCAATGAATATGAAGTTGAGTCAACTTGGTAAGTTAATGAATTGCTAAAAAGACCAGCTAATACAATTTTACTTGAGGTATCATAGCTTAAACAAATTCCTCCATCGTAAAGAGAATCCCCAAAAGTTTTAACCCAATCTAACTTTTGAGAGTATGAAACTTGAATTATAAAGGTTAAAAATAAAAATAAGAGGAGTCTTTTGAGAAACTCGGTCATAAGTAGTAGCTAGAATTGGTAACTGCTACACTAACTCGAAAGAATGGGTTTTATTTTATGTTTCAGCTAAAACTCCTTTCAACAATTCCATAGCTTGCTGTACACTTTTTACACCTTCATAAACTAAGCTTAGCTTTTCTTTGCGTTCCTTAAGTTTACAGCGATTTGGATTTTGTTGCACATACTGTAAAACCTTACTAAAAGCAGGCGATTGAAAATAGGGGGATTCTTGATTTGAAACAAAGTAGCAAACCATTTTTTGCTGCTTGAGAACCACTTTTTCTAAACCAATTTCTTTGGCAATCCAACGTAGTTTAACAGCTTTAATCATTTCTTGAGTAGCCTCTGGAATTGGGCCAAAACGGTCGATTAATTTTTCTTCAAAAGCGGTAATTTCCTCTTCCTTTTCACTGTTGTCAAGCTCTTTGTATAAATTTATTCGTTCGGATATGTTGGTAACATAGCTATCAGGAATTTGGATTTCTAAATCTGTTTCAATGGCACAATCCTGAACAAAGGCTTGCGGTTCATCCTGATATAGGTCTTTAAATTCCGTTTCTTTCAGTTCTTGAATGGCTTCATTCAGAATTTTCTGATACATGTCGAAACCAATTTCTGAAATAAATCCACTTTGTTCTGCGCCAAGCAAATTACCTGCTCCTCGAATATCCAAATCTTTCATAGCGATTTGAAAACCACTGCCCAAATCAGAAAATTGCTCTAAGGCTTGAAGTCTTTTTCTAGCCTCCGGGGTTAAAGAAACCGTTGGTGGTGCAAGTAAATAACAAAAGGCTTTTTTGTTTGAGCGACCAACTCGACCACGCATTTGGTGTAAATCACTTAAGCCAAAATTGTTAGCGTTATTAATAATAATGGTATTGGCGTTTGGAATATCCAAACCGCTTTCTATAATAGTAGTGGCTACTAATACATCATAATCTCCATTGATGAAGGCCATCATACGTTCTTCCAATTCATCGCCACTCATTTGTCCGTGACCGGTAAGCACTTTAGCGTCTGGAACTAAACGTTGGATTAAACCAGCAACTTCTTTTAAATTTTGCACACGGTTGTTAATGAAGAAAACTTGTCCACCACGACTAACTTCATATTGAATGGCGTCTCGAATTAACTCTTCATTAAAAGTGTGAACCTCTGTTAAAATGGGCTGTCGGTTGGGTGGGGGAGTATTGATCACAGAAAGATCTCGAGCCTTCATTAAAGAAAACTGAAGCGTTCTTGGAATTGGTGTTGCTGTTAAGGTTAAGGTATCCACATTCACCTTCATGGTTTTAAGCTTGTCTTTTACACTTACTCCAAATTTTTGCTCTTCATCTACAATCATTAAGCCCAAGTCCTTAAACTTTATGTCTTTGCCAACGATTCGATGCGTTCCAATTAAAATGTCAATTTCTCCATTGGCAAGCTTCTTCAAGGTTTCGCTTTGCTGCTTTTTAGTTTTAAAACGATTAATGTAATCGACCTTTGCGGGAAATCCTTTTAAACGATTTTTAAAGGTTTGATAATGTTGCCAAGCCAAAATAGTTGTAGGAACCAAAACCGCCACCTGCTTGCTATCGGTTACCGCTTTAAAGGCAGCTCGTATGGCAACTTCTGTTTTTCCAAATCCAACATCGCCACAAACCAAACGGTCCATTGGGATTTCAGATTCCATGTCTTGCTTTACATCTTGTGTCGCCTTAAATTGATCTGGGGTGTCTTCGTATAAAAAGCTAGCTTCTAATTCGTTTTGTAGATAGGTGTCAGGTGTGTACGCAAAACCAGTTTTCGATTTACGTTCAGCGTAAAGCTTAATTAAATCATAAGCAATTTCTTTAACCTTTTTCTTGGTCTTCTGCTTGATTTTTTTCCACGAATCGGAACCTAACTTATCTACTTTAGGTGGTGTGCCATCTTTGCTGACAAACTTTGAAATGCGGTGTAAAGAATGAATACTAACGTATAAAATATCTCGATTTTTATACAAGATTCGAATTGCTTCCTGTTGCTTGCCGTCTACATTAATTTTTTCAAGACCAGAAAATTTTCCAACTCCATGGTCTATATGGGTGATAAAATCGCCAGGTTCTAAATTGTTAAGCTCTTTAAGCGTAATGGCTTGGTCTTTCTTCTTAAAACTTTCTTTAAGTCGAAAGCGATGATAGCGATTGAAGATTTGATGATCGGTGTAAATGGCCAGTTTCTGCTCATGATCCACAAATCCTTCATGTATTGAAAAAAGTAAAGTTTGCATTTCATGCTCTTTACCCAAATCTTCAAAAATCGAGTATAATCGCTCAATTTGTTTGGCATTGTTTGCCACTAAAATATTCTCAAGCCCTTCCTCTGTATTGTTGCGCAGGTTTTCAGAAAGTAGTTCAAAGTTTTTATTAAAGGCAGGCTGTGGGCTGATTTTAAAACGAGCTGTATAATTTGCCTCAAAATAATGCTGCTGACCAAATTCAATGGTGTTTAGCTTTAAGGAAGAGCGAATAAACTCATCCTTATTGATGAATAAGTCTTGAGGGCGATCGTGTTTTGTGGGGCTGTTGAGGTTATCAAAAGCTTCTTCGGCTTTAATAAACATTTTGTCCACTTTATCACGACAAATACTAAAATCTTTAAACCAATAAAGCGTATTGGTTGGTAAAAAGTCAAAAATGGGAACATGACTTTCTTCAACTCTTTTGTTTTGCACATTGGGCAAAATGGCAATACGTTCTAATTTTTTAATTGAAAGCTGAGAAGCAGGATCAAATAAACGGATGGAGTCAATCTCATCTCCAAAAAACTCCAAGCGATAGGGGTTTTCATTGGCAAAAGAATAGATATCTACAATTCCCCCTCGAACTGAAAATTGACCTGGGTCGCCAACAAAATCAACACGTTCAAACTCGTACTCATTCAATGTTTCAATTAAGAAATCAATGCTTAGGTCATCTCCTAAGTTAATTTCTAAGGTGTTTTTCTGAAGATTTTTTTCAGTAATAACATATTCAGAAAGTGCATCTGGATAGCTGATTATAAAGTACTGTTGCTCTCTAGCGGCAACTTTATTCAATACTTCTGCTCTTAATTGTATGTTGGCATTGTCTGTCTTTTCAAGCTCGTATGCCCTGCGATATGAAGCCGGATAAAACAGCGCTCTTTCTCCAACTAAAGCTTCTAAATCATTCAAAAAATAAGCAGCTTCTTCTTTATCTGGAAGTACCAAAAATTGGTGAACTGGCAATTGCTTCGAGATGCCATAAGCCGCCAAAGCATTAAAACTTCCTGCGGTACCTTTTAAGTGAACATGAGATAATTGGGCATTACGAAACTGCTCCGCAATGGAAGAAAAGCGGGGGTCGTTTTGGTAGCGTTCTTTTAAATCTGCTAATCGCATAATAGGGCTGCAAAAGTACTATTTCAAAATCGTTTAAATCGAGGCAATCTTACTTAACAAGCAATGGAGGGAGTTGTTTAAGATTAAGGTATTCAAGTAAAAAATTCTTAATAATCGAATGAAATTAAGTGCCGGTCATACATATACTCGGCATCCAGTTGAATCATACTATCAAGGCTTATGTTTTTCTCTATAGCCTTTTGTTCAACTTGATTGAGCCAACTATCAGAATTTTTGATTTGATTTTTAAAGAAGTGAATATCTTTTAAAGTCAGCTTACTTTCACTTTCTAGCATATACCTTGCATTTAAGTAAACTGAGCTATCAATTGGAATACCTTTTTCTACTGCCTGTTTGGCTACGGTTTTAAACCAATCTTGGTCATTTACAATGGCCTCTTCATACACCATCAATTGTACATATGCGGGATCTCTCCATGCTAATTGATTTTTTGTTAATCTTTCCCTTTTTTCTTTATCTAAAATAATATCCTTGATTTTTTGTGCGACCAAACTATTGGCAGTGGTAGTAGGGTGTCCATCATTTACAATAGTAAAAATGGAGTCTTCAGTAAAGCCAGCTGTTTTTACTTCGTGGTATAGCTCTCTGTCTACAAAATAAGGAATCTCTCTCTCTGATAATACTTGACGAAGAAAGCTTAATCGCCAATTGTCTAAACTACTGCTTGTTTTATGAAAGATTAGAAAGACAAAATCGATATTTCTTTCTTTCATGCTTGCTATCATTTTATCAATTATAGCAGTATTTAGTTGTTTAGAATGCTCTACATATTCTTCGGCTTTGTATTTTAAGTCATTCTTTTCAAAAAAGTTGAAATCACTGCTTTTAAACCGATTCCATAAGTAAGAAGTAATGGCGGGTGGGTTTTCATCTACATATTTCTGATTGCTTTCATATAAAGGAACTGCTTTTAAATCCAATGAATTGTTTGCTAGTTCAAAGTAGGGCTTTTGTGCGTCTCTAAATTTTAACATGGATCGGTCCAAGTCATACGTTAATAGACTTAAAACCACAAAAGGCTTCTCATAAAGGTCTATGGTTGAGTCTAGTAATATGGAAATTTGGTCCACTCCATAACCGCCAACTCCATAGTTTAAGAAGTAGTGGTTTTTGTTAAAGCTTGTATCTTGATTTAGAAACTCTTCAAAGCAAGTGGTACTATCAATGCAATGAGCAAAGGAGTCACCATAAATGAGAACTGGCCGACGACCTTTGATTTCATCCTCATCAAAATGTCTGTAGCTAGCTCCGTAAAAAGAGCCCATCCATCCCAAAGTGCTATGATTTAATTGGTGCGAGTAATTTGGGTCGAAAAGAAAACGAAGCTTAAAGTAATCATCAGTAAATATAGTTTCACCTTGGTGCTCGATTAATTCTGTAAAAAGGGATGGGTCTTTAATGTCTTTAGAAAGTTGAAAATTGCTAAAAAGAAGTGCTCTAAAAATCAATTCACCAATTAGTAAGGCGATCAAAATGCTAATTAGAATAGCACTCAATTTTATAATTAGGCTTCTCATAATTTCCTATTTCAAATCATCTGAAAAATGACCACTGTGTTTTCCTTGAGCAAATTTTTTAGCGTTGAAATCAGCTGATTTACCCTTGGGAATGGTTAAGCTATTCCATTCTTTACCTTTAATCATGCGCCCTACATAAACAATTTGACCAATGTGATAGGCATAATGCGCCAACTGTCTGTGAATGGCATCAATTATGCTGTGTTCTTGATTACGAATGAATATTTTTTGATTGAAATTATTTTCATTTATGCTATTCAATGCTGTAAACAAGCAGGCCCATCCTTCATCCCATTTTGCCTCTAATTCTGCCTGACTTTGAATTACATCTTCAAATTCCAAATCTCTTTTTCGCCACTCCTTTTCTCCATCTGAATTTAAAAAGTCAGTCCATCTGGAGAGCATATTGCCCCATAAGTGATTAACCGTTATCGCGATTGAGTTTGATTCTTCATTGTATTGCCAAAACAAATCTTGTTCCTCAAGTTGATTAAAAGTCTTTTCACCTACTGACTTGTAATACTCAAATTGTTTGATAACACTGTGTAGAAATTCTATTTCCATGAAAAACAAATTTAGTAGTTAACTAAAAGAACTATTTGGCATCTAATGTAATCAAATGGGCTTTTGAGCCAATGCCATATTGGGATTTATTCCCACAAAAAGAAAAAGAATGTAAAATGTTAACTTACCCAATTCGAACACTTGTCATGCTTAATGAGCCTCCAACGGCTTTGTCATTAAACAATTGAATGTCGTCATTTTTGGATTGCAAACCAAGTGTGTATAATAATGGGATATAATGTTCTGCAGTTGGAATAGCAAGCTTCCAAGCTTCTCCTTGTTCCGAGAATCGAATTAAATCTTGATGTTGTCCACTAAGTATTTTTTGATTCATGCTTTGTTTTGCTTCCGCCGCCCAATCATAAGCATGTCCAACTTCATCCATGCGCTGCCAATCCACTTTTCGTAGGTTGTGAACCATGTTTCCGCTTCCAACGATTAAAACACCTTGTTGTCGTAAATCAGCTAATTCCTGAGCTAATTGATAGTGCTTTTCTGGACTTAATGTATAATCAATACTTAGTTGAACTACAGGAATATTTGCCTCGGGATACATGTGTTTTAAAACGGTCCAAGCTCCATGATCCAAACCCCAATCATAGTCTAAACGTACTGGGGTAGATTTAGCAATTGTTGTAATTTGTTTGGCCAATTCACTTGAGCCTGGCGAAGGATATTGTTGTTGAAATAGTTCTTCTGGAAACCCTCCAAAGTCATGAATCGTTTTGGGCTTGTCCATAGCGGTTACCAAAGTGCCTCGACTTTCCCAATGAGCTGATATAACTAAAATGGCCTTAGGAATATCAATATTCCTAGCGACTTTTCGAAAGCCAGCAACAAATTCATTTTCTCGAATTGCATTCATGGGGTTTCCATGGCCAATAAATAAAGCCGGCATTTTGGGCCCATTTCCAAGACTTTGACTAAAACTTTTTAATGCATTTAATTTCATAGCAGCAGGAATTACTGAGGCAAAAGCAAGATATTTTAAAAATGTTTTCCGTTGCATTTCCTTCAAATTTAAGAAGTCAAAACATTGCTTTTTAAAATACCATTAAGTGTATCTATTTTAGGAGATTAAACTCAATTGATAGAGCTCAACTTTTTGGTCTGATTGCCATAGCTTTTGGAATACAATGTTTATTCCTTTTGCCTTTAAAGCTTCTATTTGATTTTGGAGTTTACGTGGCTCAGCAGTTTCTAGCTGATTGTAGAAAAATACTTTCTTTTCTTTCTTCAAAATTTCTTCCAAGCTAATGAACTCATCCCAATGATTGTACTCAGGCATCCAACCAACTTGTAAATAAAAATGAGGATAAGCTTGTTTCAATGCTTGTTTAAAATAGGTTTTGCGTTTGTATGTGTGCATGAAACCAAAAGAATGGGCATAGGCCGGAAAAGGAGTTCCCCAATGAGGGGCATTAACTATGAGGGCAGCACCTTGAGGAACTATTTGGTCAATGTTGGTTTTAATTTCATTACGCTCCTTTAATAACACTTGACGCTCCTCGTAAACTTGCCGAGACTCTTGAATATTAAAAAGGATTAATATGACCACGAATGCCGTTAAAGCAATCATAACTTTCTTTTGAATTGATTTCCATTGAGAAGAAAGATAATAGCTAGGAAAGTAAATCAATATACCAATCCAGATATATAATGGAATGAAATAATGTAACGCAAAGTGCTTGAGAACTAGTGCTAAAATTATGCTGAAAACCAAACAAACACTGAAAAGTGATTTTCGCAATTTTAAGATTTTAGCCGATAAATTAGTTTTAGTAACTAAATGAACTAGCAAAAAAACATTGAGAATTAGCAGAATCCAAAATACGGGATGATGTTCAATCAACAAGCTTAAATGTTGGCTGAAATTTTCGGTGCTTATGATTCCAGAATCTCCTTGACCGTGTTTACCGGTATGGCTAGCCATATTTGAAAACCAAGTGAATGATGCGCTGAGATTTGTAAACAAAGGGTAGGCAAAAACTAAAACGGCTAAAAACGTATTTCTGCTTAACAACCAAAATGATTTTTTGGAGTTTGCCAATAAGACAAACGGAATTAAGATTAGAGGTGCAAAATGAATTTTACAAGCAATAGCAAAACCAATCCATAAGGGAAATTGCCAAAGAAATTGTTTATGATTTTGTTCACCAAACTCTATGTAGCGAATGATTAAAACCATTATGGTAAATAGGGGAATAATCAGAGTTGTCTCTGGAAGAAATCGTGCAGAAATTTCAATTAAACTTTGATGACTAAGTAAGGAAAGAAGCACAATCCAAGAGCTAGGTTTCCAAACATTTTCGTCCTTTAATTTTTTAGCAAAGCCAAAACAAAAAAGAGCAATGATAGAAAGTTGTAATAACTGAGCCGCATGGATGTACTTTTCTGGTTCAGTAATGAAATCTTGAACAAAACTAGAATGCGCTGAAAAAACACGACAAATCAAGCTGCTTAAACCGGCGATAAAGATGGTTGGCGTAGCAGGGTGATGTATAAAATTTATGGCAAAACTACCTGTGCTTACAATTACACCATTGTAAATGAGAGTGTATTCTGGGTCAACCGTATTTTGATAAAAGCTACCCCAGTTCAAGTGTAGCGCAAAACTTACTATCCAATAAATCAGAGGGATTAAGAGAAGCAATCCGTATTTTGAAAAATATTTTAAGAGGTTAGTCATGCTATGTGATTAATTACATAATTGCTTTAGTGCTTGTTTTGCTTTTTCATGACCTTTACCGGCAGCTTGTTTAAATAGAAAACACGCTTGATTAGATTGCTGATTTTGCTGAGCAATCATTCCTTTTAGAAAGTATGCTTGAGCGAAATTCGGAAATTGATTAATTACAAAATCTAAGTCTTGTTGAGCCTTTTGTATTTTAGCGCTTCTTAGATAGGCAAAGGCTCTGTTTGTATATGCGTCAGGGCTTGCTTTTAATTGTATGCTTGCAGTGTAATCAGCAATGGCATCGTTAAACTGTCCGAGTTTTGCTTTTTCATTGGCCCGATTAAAAAAGGCATCGGCATGTGGCCTGAGTTGAATCGCTTGATTAAAATCAGCAATGGCTTTCTCACTATTGCCCATTTGGCTAAATAAATTTCCTCGATTTGAATAGGCGTCGGCGTAGTAAGGTTTTAATTCAATAGCTTTATTAAAGTGCTTAAAAGCCGATTGTGATTGTCCTTTCTTTTCTAATAAGTAGGACCCTAAATTGTTGTGAGCTTGAGCTACGTCAGGATATTTCTGCAGTACATCTTCCCAAATGAATTGATCATTCTTCCAAACTTGACTCCTCAATGTAGTTTTTGTGGCAAGCGTAAATCCTAAAATGGCAGTACTAATCCAAATGATTTTTGGCTTGGCTCTAATCAAGCTAGCAGCCATAATAAGTAAACCAATCATGGGGAGATATATGTATCGATCTGTGGTTAACTGGTTTCCAACAGCTACAATTTGAAGTGTTACTGAAATACTCAAACTATAAAAAAGCGCTCCCAGGATTAGCAGCTTATTCGATCTAAATCGATAAAGTAGATATGTAATTAAAAGCACCAGAGGTACTGTAAAATAATAGAGATAGGGTAGATGATTATTCGTTAAGGTCGGGTATGGGTAAAAGGCTGAGAGATTTACCGGAAGTATAAATTTAAACGGATAAAAAAGGATAGAGTAAGCAATAAGAACGATTCGATCTAGAAATCCAAAACTTTGAGATAAGTCAGAGAGATGTCCAGCGGTTTCTCTTGTTTGCAAGGTAACTAGTCCAAATAAAATAGAAAGTAGAAAAAATGGAATCTTTTGAATAAACAATTTTAGACTAAATCTAGAATCATAAAAGAAATCTAAAGCAATTAAAAGTAAGGGAAGCGTAACTGCCGAGGGCTTTGCTAATAAGCTTAAAACAAAAAACAACAAACTGAAATAGTAATGCTTTTTATGCATCTGCTCTTTGAAATTTACATACTGAATTAGCCCGAGTAAGTAAAAGAAACTGAAGCAGATATTGCTAAAGGCAGATACCCAAGCCACACTTTCTACTTGCAAGGGATGCAGTAGGAAAAGTGCACACAAAAAGTAACTGAGATCCCATTTTTGCTTAAGCTTATGAAGTAGTTTAAATACGAGAAAACCATTCATAAGATGTAGAATCAAAGCGGCCCAATGAAAGCCTATAGCTTCTTTGCCAAAAATCGTATAAATTATGGCATAGAAGCTTGTAGTTAACGGTTGATACATGCCAACCGAAGTACTTGAAAAAATCGCCTTTAAATTGACGAAATTAATTTTTCGAATCGCTTCATTATTGACCACTTGAACTTGATCATCAAGTTGAGTAAAATCATGATGAATGCTTGAGTAGTAACTTGCAATACAAGTTACAAATAGAAAGATGAACAGGACATATCGAATTGATAATTTCAAAACAATAAAATCTTTTTAAATATCATGATTTCTCTAAGCGATTGATGTGGAATGACTGCTTTTCCATTTGAGGTGAAAAGAGAATCCTTTTTGATCATTAAGATTAACTTCGGCTTGCAATTGACTACTCAATGAATAAATCAATAAGAAACCAAATGTGTCTTGTGTCTCCGGGTCAATTTTTTGATTTAGCCCAATACCATTGTCTTCAACAAGTAGATCAATATATTCTCCTTTTTGCTTGAGGATAATACTTATTTTACCTGCTTGGTTGTTTGGGAAGGCATGTTTTAAAGAGTTGGAAACTAGTTCGTTAATTATTAGTCCGCAGGGGATAGAATCGTCTAAAGAAAGAGCGAAATCGTCAATATCCATTTCTAATGAAATTTTGTTTTCATCAATGTGATAGGTTTCTATTAATTGAGGAATTAGCTCTTTGATGTAATTACTAAAAAGCGATTGCTCACTATCTTCACGTTTGTATAAGTTTTCGTGAATTAAAGACATGGAAACTATTCGACTCTTGCATTCTTGTATGATTAAATCAAGCTGCGGATTTTTTACATATTCAGCTTGAATGCTCAACATACTTGAAATTATTTGTAAGTTGTTTTTTACCCGATGGTGAATTTCTTTAAGTAATGATCGCTTATTTAAAAGCTCTTGTTCTAAATTATTTTGGTTTTCAGTAAGTCTTTTGTTCAGTAATTTGTTTCTTTTATTGGCGGTAGAAAGAATTCCAATAAAAAAAATAAGGATTACAGAAACTATTGCTAGTAGTACAATTAACAATTGCTGGTTTCTTTTTTCTTCTTCCTGCAAAAGATCTTTTTGTTGCGCAAGTTTTAATTCAAATTCAGCACGTTCTAGCTTCCCTTTTTGGTCAACAACTATGCTGTGAATTGAGTTGATATCAAAATCTAAGCTATCAATAAGCTGTTGACTTCTTTCAAGATATTTATAGGCTTTATTATAATTGTATAACTGAGCATACCATTTAGAAAGACTCAAACTAATTGACTTTTCCAATTCGTATTTATGAACAGGGGCCAATAGTTTTAGAGCATTTTCACCGTAGATAATTGCAGAGTCTAACTGATTGTCTTTAGCTACAATTTGGGCAAGAAGGTATTTGCTAAACGCATTTCCTTCCATGTATTTTGTTTGCTGATTAATAGCATCACTTTTACTTAAATAATATCTGGCACTATCAAGCATGTTTAATTCTAAGAATGCCTCTGCCAGATAATGATAGGTGTTTCCCACTGAATATAGCTCACCCTGTTTTTTCAACAAAGGCAATGCTTCTCTTTGTAAATCAATACCCAATTGAAAGCTATCTTGTTTTATTTTAACTAAACCAAGATTAGAAATGGAGTATGATTTACCTAGGGAATCATTGATTAAATCGTAATAATCAATAGATAAATCATAATAATCACCGGCTTCTGAATAGTCCTTTAGCAAGTAATAAATATTACCAAGTTGCATGTAAACTAAAGCCAACTGTCTTTGCTGATTGATAGACTTAAATAATTCTGCCGCCTCAAAGGCTTTATTTAGCGCTTCCGTGTAATTTCCTTGTGTGTAATAAAGTCCTCCTAACCTTAAGGTTAAAAAACCGGCATTATCAATGTCATTTAAGTGTTTGAAAAGTGCTATCCCTTTATTTAAGTGAACTTCGCAACTGTCATATTGAAAAAGTTTGAAACTACTTGCTGAAAGATGCTTTCTGGCGTGAGCCATCAACAATGTATCTCTTTCTGCAGCTGATTTTATGTACTGTTTTTGTGCTAACTTATAAACTTTATCTACATGGTAGTTTGTGCTTAACAAAAACATGCTTTTGTCAAAGATGTTAAACAATGCAGAGTCGCGAAGGTCATCGCTGAGTACAATCAGTTCATCAATGTATTTTTCAAAAGCAAGGGTGTCTTCAGTATTTTTTGCTGAATCTAAAATTTCAAGGGCATATTGATAGTTTTTCTCAACAGCGTTTTGTCCCGAAACAGCTAATGTCGAGACCATCAAGCCCAGAAACAAGATAATTACTGAAGATTGTTTTTTCATATAGGTTAAGCAGAGTAGAAAGATAATAATTTTTCTACCATTTGCTTAGAACCCAAAATAGTAGGAACACGCTGATGCAACTCAGTGGGCTCTACTTCCATGATTCGTTTGTTACCAATAGTGGCAATTCCGCCTGCTTGTTCCATTAAAAAACCCATTGGATTGCATTCGTATAGCAATCTCAATTTTCCGTTAGGTGCTTTAGTAGTTTCGGGGTACATAAAAATTCCACCTTTGATTAAATTCCGATGAAAATCTGCTACCATCGAACCAATGTAACGGGCAGAATACGGACGCTTTGTCGCTTTGTCTACTTCTTTGCAATAAGCTACATAGTTATTGATGGCTTCAGAACAATAGGCCATATTCCCTTCATTGATGGAATATATTTTTCCACTCTCCGGAATCTTTAATTGTGGATGTGACAAACAAAATTCTCCTATGGACGGGTCTAGTGTAAACCCATTTACGCCTTTCCCAGTGGTATAAACCAACATGGTTGAAGAGCCGTAGATAACATAACCCGCTGCTACTTGATGATCTCCTTTTTGTAAAAAATCTCTTTCTTCAGCGACTGTTCCTACCTCTGACACTCTTCTGTAAATGCTAAAAATGGTGCCAATAGAAACGTTTACATCAATGTTTGAAGAACCGTCTAAAGGGTCAAAAGCAACTACATACTTTCCTTGTTTTGATTTTTCATCGGTAAAGGCAACAAACTCATCATTTTCTTCTGATGCAATGGCACAAGCTTCTCCGCCGTTTTTCAAAGCAGAAATAAATTGATTATCAGCAAATACATCTAATTTTTGCTGGGTCTCTCCTTGTATGTTTTCTGTCTCTGTAGCACCTAAAATATCGGCTAAACCTGCTTTGTTTACTTCGCGGTTTACAATTTTAGAAGCAATAACAATGTCGTTTAGTAAATTGCTTAAATCGCCTGTTGCAAATGGAAAATCATCTTGTCTTTCGTGAATGAATTCACTGAGTGTCTTTACACCGTTCATAATATCGGATTAGTAATTGCTAAAGTGCGCAAATATCGGAAACTAGAAGCAGTGCCGAAAGTGCCTTTTTAAGCGTATTTGCTTTCTTTATTTTTGCTGAAATTCCCAATTATGAATTTTATTGTTCGTCCTGCAAAAAAGGAAGATTGTAAGGCCGCTCATGCGCTGATTAAAGAATTGGCTATTTATGAAAAAGCTGAAGAAGAAATGACCTTGAGCTTACAGAAGCTTGAAGAAGATGGCTTTGGAGAAAACGCCATTTATGATTTATTGGTGGCTGAAAAGGAGGGAGAGGTTATTGGAATTGCACTTTTTTATGAAAAGTATAGCACATGGAAAGGTCGTTCCATTTATTTGGAAGACTTGATAGTAACAGAAAAGTATCGAGGAATTGGTGCGGGCAAAGCGCTTTTTTTAGCCGTAGCCCAAGAAGCAAAAAAGCGAAACAGCGGTAGAATGGAATGGCAAGTGCTTGATTGGAATGAGCCTGCTATTCAATTTTACAAAAGCGCAGGAGCAGAATTAGACGAAGAGTGGATCAATTGTAAATTCAGAAGAGAAGATTTACAAGCTAAATTTTAATGAATGAAGGTATTTAAGTTTGGAGGAGCATCGGTAAAAGATGCTGAAGCGGTAAAAAATGTAGCCGAGATAATAAAAACTTATCACGAAGATAGAATTGCGATTGTAGTTTCTGCTATGGGTAAAACCACCAATGCCTTTGAAAAATTGCTGCGTGCATTTTACTTAAAAGAAGGTAATGCTGCTGAAGAATTGGAGCAAATTAAAGCGTTTCATTTTCAAATTATGGAAAATCTATTTCCAGATCAGAAGCATAAAATTTATCAAGAAATACACAACACCTTTGTTGAGGTAGAATGGCAAATAGAAGATGAACCAGTTGGAACCTATGATTTTGAGTACGATCAAATGGTGGGTTTGGGCGAAATGCTTTCTACTAAAATTATTTCAGCCTATCTGGAAATAGAGGGAATTGAGAACAAATGGCTGGATGCCAGAGACATTATTCGAACCGATAACCAATACCGTAAGGCTAATGTAGATTGGGACTTAACAAATACTTTGATAGGAAAGGTGATGGGGACTTATTTTGAGAAGCACCAAAGTGAAATTATGATTACTCAAGGATTTATAGGAGCCACTTCAGAGAATTTTACGTCTACTTTAGGTAGAGAAGGCTCTGACTTTTCAGCAGCTATAATTGCCAGTGCTTTAAAGGCCAAAGAAGTTGTGATTTGGAAGGATGTGGAAGGCATGCTTAATGCGGATCCAAAGTATTTTGAGAAAACGGTTAAGCTGAATAATATCTCGTATCGAGAGGCGGTAGAATTGGCCTATTTTGGAGCCTCTGTTATTCATCCTAAAACCATAAAGCCGCTGCATAATGCCAACATTCCATTGTATGTAAAATCCTTTGTTAATCCTTCTAATCGAGGGACTTTGATTGATGCCAATATGGCTTCCGATTCTTTGGTGCCATCCTACATTCATAAGCCCAACCAAATTTTGATTTCCATTGCCTCTAAAGAGTTTGCTTTTATTGCGGAAAGCAATTTGAGTGACATTTATAGGCTATTTGCTGAACATGGAATCAGCATTAACATGATGCAAAATTCGGCCATTAGTTTCTCAGTTTGTGTGGATGATGAAAGTCCAAAAATTGAAAACTTGATTAAAGCATTGCAAGAGGAGTATAAAGTAACTTACAACAAAGCTGTGGAATTGCTTACTATTCGACATTATACCGAAGACATTATTGAAGAACTGCTGCATGGCAAGAGCAATTTATTGGAGCAAAAGAGTAGAAATACAGCAAGGTTTGTCTTGAAAAAGCTTTAAGCCGAAAGCATAAAGTCAAGTGTTAGTGGCTTTAAATCTTAGTAAAACTCTTTGGCTACTTTGTGGCTTTGTGAAATGGAAGCGTTTCTATAACCGTAGACTATTTTGAGAGAGTTATTCCACAAAGTATCACGAAGTTGAACAGAGTTACTCTGAGATGGGTTAATTACACTCTTTTCTAATTTTTGAAGATACCGTGTAAATGTTTTAACTAAATAGATAAGACGGTTTGTTCTCAGGTACAATTGAATTTGTATGGAAGACCTTAGTGAAACTTTGAGACTACTTTGTGGCTCTCTGTGAAATAGCATTTTTTCTAAGACCGTACACTTTTTTTAGAGAATTAGAACATTTATTTCTCGTTTTTGAATAATATCCATTCAAGTTTAATCAGATTTAAATAAGTATCGTAATATTGCGATATAAAAATATTGCAATGGGAGTAACCAAAACAAATCTATTTACAGAAGAGCAAAATCAATTAGCGGCTTTGGCCAAGCTTTTAGCACATCCTGCGCGCTTGGCCATTTTGCAGCATTTAATCAAACTTAATACATGCATCAACTCAGATTTAGTAGAGGAGTTAGGCTTGGCACAATCAACCATTTCACAGCATTTAAAAGAGTTGAAAACGGCTGGTTTAATCAAAGGAGACATTGAAGGAAACTCCATGTGTTATTGTATTGATGCTGTTAAGTGGGATGAAACTAAAAGCCTTTTTCATGAGCTTTTTGATTCTTATGCAAATCCAAGGGAGTGTTGTTGAGACACATTTTTTGAAATAAAATGATGGTTGGAAGACCCTTTTAACTTTTACACTAAAAAGCTTCTTTTGCTTGGACATCGAGCGGAGTCGAGATGCAAGCAAAATAAAATAGACAAACTAAACATTTCAAAATGAAACTATCAGAAGTAAAAGAAAAACTAAATCAAGTAGAAGAACTCATTTTTGAGTTACCTAACGGCGAGCTTGTTCCTCGTCATTTTCACGTAACCGAAGTAGGTTTGGTAAACAAGCACTTTATTGACTGCGGTGGTACCGTTAGAAAAGAGCAAAAAGTAAATTTTCAATTGTGGGAAGCCAATGATTATGATCATCGTCTCCACCCAGAAAAGTTGACCAAAATAATCACGCTTTCTGAAGAGGTGTTAAACATTCCTGACTTGGAGGTAGAGGTCGAATATCAAGGGCCAACCATCGGGAAATACAATTTAGTATTCAAAAACCAACGCTTTTATTTAAGTCCGATGCAAACAGATTGTTTAGCTAAAGACAAATGTGGAATACCAGAGGCCAAAGAAGAAGTTACTCAAGCAGAAGCTTCTAGCTGTTGTACTCCAGGAGGTGGTTGTTGTTAACATATCGATTCAATATCATGTATTTAAAAATTGAAAAGTACTTACAGCAAATTAAACCTGCGGAACCTAATAAAGGGCGCAAAGAAACTTTAGATTCATTGGTCAAATACCTTGATTCTAAGTTGAAGTCAGGTATTCGTCCGCAGTTAAACTTTATTTGCACACACAACTCACGTCGCAGTCAATTATCGCAAGTCATGGCCAAAACAATGGCGAGCTTTTACAATATTCCATTGAATACCTATTCAGGTGGAATGGAGGTTACTGCTGCTCATGAAAATGCCATTAGAACCTTAGAAGAGATTGGGTTTAAAACCAAAAAGGTAGGAGAAGAAAATGCAGTTGTAAGAGTGAGTTTCGCCGATAACGAATTGCCGATTCAGTTATTTTCAAAGGAATATCAAGACGAAAGAAACCCTAAGGCAAACTATGCAGCGGTAATGACTTGTTCTTCTGCCGACGAAACTTGTCCCTTTATTCCGGATGCGGATCAGCGAATTTCCTTGACATATCAAGATCCCAAAGAATTTGATGGCACTGAAAAAGAAGCAGAAGCATACCGAGCTTGCGCAGATTTAATTGCCTCAGAAATGAAATATGTGATGCAGCAAATTACGGTTTATGAAAAAGCTTAGTTTTTTAGATCAATACCTTACATTATGGATATTTCTTGCCATGCTTTTAGGCGTGGCTTTAGGGTATTTTATTCCGTCAATGCCTGAGTTTATGAACCGTTTTCAATCTGGTTCAACCAATATTCCCATAGCCATTGGTCTAATTTTAATGATGTACCCTCCGCTTGCAAAAGTGAATTATGCGCTATTGCCAAAAGTGTTTAAAAATGTAAAAGTGCTTAGCCTTTCTTTAGTGCTCAATTGGACAATTGGACCGGTACTCATGTTTGCCTTGGCAATATTGTTTTTACAAGATCATCCACACTATATGGTGGGTTTAATTTTAATTGGTCTGGCTCGCTGCATTGCCATGGTTTTGGTGTGGAATGATTTAGCTGAAGGCAGCAGCGAATACGGAGCAGCATTGGTGGCCTTAAATTCCATTTTTCAAGTCTTTGGTTATTCCTTTTACGCTTGGTTGTTTATTACCAAATTGCCACCGCTTTTTGGGGTAGAGGGCGCAGTGGTTGATATTCCCATTTCAACCATTGCCGAAAGCGTTGCCATTTACTTGGGAATACCTTTTGTGTTGGGTATGTTCAGCCGGTTTATTCTAGTAAAAGCGAAAGGGGAGGAGTGGTATAAAACGGTGTTTTTACCCAAAATTTCACCCATAACACTAGTGGCTTTATTGTTTACCATTGTGCTGATGTTTTCTTTAAAAGGAGAACTGATTGTAGAAATTCCATTCGACGTGGTCCGAATTGCGATTCCACTATTAATTTATTTTTTGCTCATGTTTCTTGTTTCCTTTTTTATAGGGAAAAAGTTGGGAGCAGCTTACCCAGAAAATGCTTCGGTAGCTTTTACCGCTTCGGGAAACAACTTTGAGTTGGCCATAGCCGTTGCCATTGCCGTGTTTGGTTTAAACTCAGGAGAGGCTTTTGCAGGTGTCATCGGACCATTGGTTGAGGTTCCTGCTTTAATTTTATTAGTTAGGTTGAGTTTGTGGTTGAAGAAAAAAGAGCAATGAATTAGTGCTTAATAATCTTTTTGGTAGAAACTAATCCACTAGATACCACCTGAATAAAATAAATACCAGTTTTTAATGGACTAATATCAAACTTTTCTTTTGGATGATTAGAAGTTAAAATTACCTGTCCGTTTATATTCATTATCCTCACTTCATCAATGATTTTTTGGCTTTTAATCCATATAAAGTCTTTAGCAGGGTTTGGATAAATTCTAGCTTCATTTGCTCTTTTTATATGCTCTTTTTCACCAACAGTAAGTTGACGTCTTAGAATAGTGCCTGAGACACCAACTGCCCATACAATGCCATTCAAATACTTTAAATCTGTAATGAAATATTGATTAACAGGGGTTGTTTCAAGTATAAAAGTTTGTCCACCATCTTGTGAAGAATAGATTTTTCGGTCTTGACCGGCAATAAAGATTAGTGAGTCAGAAACAGCAAGAATTGATTTAATAGCCATGTTAGAAAGTGGATTAGAAGCTAATCTTGTTCCTATTCCTTGGCCATTTTGAAAACGGATAATGTTATTGTCATCAATGGCAAACACATCGTTTATTCCTTTGTCAACACCATCAGCACTAGTTGAGCTTATATTTACAAGTGGAGGATTTGAATTTAATCGATAAATACCAGAAGCACTAGCCAAAAATATGCTGTCTGGCCCAACATGCGCCATATCCCATAAATGCTGATTAGTTGGAAAAGGTATTTGTGACCAGTTTGATCCGAAATTTGAGCTTTTTAATAATGTCCCATATTGCCCTACCGCATAGCCTTCATTGCTATTTGAAAAGTAAATGTCGTTTAGGGTATTAATATTTGGAACTGTCATATTTGACCATGTTGCTCCCCCATCTATAGTTCTTAATACAGAACTAGTATTGCTTCTACCTGCTATAAATCCTACTTGGTTAGAAATGAAGCAAATAGCTTTGAATATATAATTTGAATTTGTGTAAATTGGAATCCATGTGTTTCCTTTATCCACTGATCTATATACTTTCCCAGGTGCAAAAGTTGCAGCAAAATAGGTGGAATCAGGAGTTGTGGTTATTGAATAGAAGTTGTCACCAACCGGAGGTCCAACCGAAACCCAATTTGACTGGGAATTAACAAGACTATAAATAAAAAGAAGTGAAATAGTAAAAGCGGTTTTCATAGCAAATAATTTAAGACACAAATTTAAGAATCTTCTCCGCCAAAATCTCCGATAACTTCACATATGACTCTTTCGTCCAACCCGCCACATGCGGACTTAAGATCACATTTTCAGCTTTTCTCAAATATTGAAAAGCTTCTGGTAACTCTTCTGCTTTTAAACTTTCAAACGAAAGTTTTTCATACTCCAATACATCCAAACAAGCGCCTCTTACTTTGCCGCTTTTTAAGGCAGAAACGAGCTCTGCTGTATTTACATTTTTTCCTCTTGCTGTGTTTAATACAAACAATGGATTAGCAAACTGATTTAGGAACTTTTCATTAATCATGAAAGTAGTTTCTTCGGTTTGCGGCAGATGAATACTCAGTATTTCGGTTTCGGCAAAGAATGTCTCTAGATTTACTTCTTGAACGAGCTTTGAGCTAAAATCACTTTTGTATTTGTCGTAGGCGATTACCTTTACACCAAAACCTTGTAATCGTTCAGCAAATGCTTGACCCATAAAACCATAGCCCAAAATGCCCACGGTTTTTCCTTTCAATTCAATACCTCGATTTTTTTCGCGATTCCATTGTCCTTCTCTTACTTCCTGATCAGCTCTATTTAAATTGTTGAATAAGCTCAACAACATACCCAAAGCATGCTCAGCCACCGCATCCCGGTTTCCTTCGGGAGAATTAAAACACTGTATGCCTTTTTGTTCTGCCAATTCGCGGTCTATGTTTTCCATGCCGGCGCCTGAACGAGCAATCCATTTTAATTTTGGTGCCGCTTCAAAAACTGCTGCGTCAAATTTGAATTTGCTGCGAATCACTGCTCCTTCGTAATCTTTTAAGAGGGGAAGAATCTCTTCCCTTTTCAATTCCGTTTTCCAATCACATTCATAGCCAGCATTTTCTAATTTTTCAGCTAAAATGGGGTGGACGCTATCGATGAAGATTACTTTTTTCATTTGTTTCTCATTGTTTATACTTTTTTCCATTGATGAAAAAAGTAACAAAAAAATCTAGGCCTGTTTATAATTTAAGTTCTTTCACTCCTATAAAATGACAATTTCGGCGATCTCCCAGTCAAGCTGATAGCTTCCTCAATTTGTAACATTTTCTAGTTCGCTTCATTCTTAAATTCTAAGGAAGGCCATCTTCATTTCAATTAATCTATAAATTTTTAAATTAAAATAAATTGTACATCAAGTGGCCAATTCCAAAGTATATGAAAAGGCCAACAATATCATTCATGGTGGTAATAAATGGTCCTGTTGCTAGGGCTGGGTCAATTTTGTATTTATCGAGCATAAGTGGAACAAAAGTGCCAAACAAACCAGCAAATACAATCACTAAAATAAGGGCTACACTTACCGAAGCCGCAAGGTTTATGCTGTCTTCAAATACCAAAGTATATCCAAGAATTAGCACGCTACAAACCAATCCATTTAAAATGGCTACCAAAAATTCTTTTCCCAAGCGAGCAAATAAACTGTCAAAACCCAAGGAGTTGTTTGCCAAGCCTTGCACAATAATGGCAGAAGATTGAACACCTACATTTCCTCCCATGGCGGCAATAAGGGGAATAAACAAAGCCATTTCAGGGTAAAGTTCCAATTGACCTTCATAGCGACTAATCACCAAGGCACCTAAAATACCGCCTAACAAACCAACCAAAAGCCATGGTAATCTTGCCCGTGTTAAAACCCGAACGCTATCCGCAGAGTCTACACTTTCAGAAATACCGGATGCCATTTGATAATCCTTATCTGCTTCTTCTTTAATTACATCTACAATATCATCAATGGTAATTCGACCAATTAATCGATCCAATTCATCAACCACAGGAAGGGCAACCAAATCGTACTTTTCCATAATGGCAGCTACTTCTTCCGACTTTTCATAGGCTTTAACCGATAAAACATCTTGATAATAAAGATCTTTGACTTTGCTCTCTGTTGGGGCTAGCAATAGCCTTTTAAGTGAAAGTGTACCGACTAATTTTTCACGATCATCAATCACATAAATGGTATACACATTTTGAATATCTTCGGCTTGTTTGCGCATTTCTCGAACGCACTTCAAAATGGACCAACTCACATTTACTTTTATGAGCTCTTTGGCCATTAAACCACCAGCTGAATCTTCGGGATAATGAAGTAAATCAACAATGTCGCTTGCTTGTTCAGCGTCTTCAATGTTCGAGATTACATCGTCTTTCTTTCGGTCTGGAAGCTCTTGCAACATATCAGCTGCGTCATCTGAGTCCATGTTTTCAATGAAAGTCTTGGCAATTTCTTCGGCTTCTAGCGAAGCCAAAAAATTCTCCCGAACATCTTCTTCCATTTCGATGAGCACATCTGAAGCAATTTCCGTATTCAAAACATGATATAGTTGATTGCCTTCATCAACACTTATGTTGTCGAATATTTCAGCGATATCAGCAGGATGTAAGTCGTTTATGCCTAAAAGAAATTCGGTTTTTTGACCGCTTTCCAGCTCAGACTTTACTTGCTCAATGTATTCTTTGGTTAACTCAAATGCCATGCTTCTTGCAAAATGGAGCAACGAATTTAAGCTTTTGAATAGACAGCTTTAAGCACAGCTAAAAGAAATAAGCTTTTCTTAATGCTGAGGTGCAATTAAATTGGTCAAATCAATGAATTGTTGAACACTTAATTGTTCGGGTCGATCGGCAAAAATAGCTTCGTTTTTAATAGAATCGTTTAAGAGTGGCTTTAAGGAATTACGCAAAGTTTTTCGCCTTTGATTAAAGGCCATTTTTACAATTTGCTGAAATTTCTTTTCATCGCAATCGAGTTTCTTTACTTGGTTTCTGCTTAAACGAATAACTGCAGAGCGTACTTTAGGCGGAGGGTCAAAAACTTCTGGCTCAACGGTAAAAAGATATTCTATGTCGTAAAAAGCTTGAAGCAAAACTGATGTAATTCCATAGACCTTAGAGCCAGGTTTACAGGCAATTCGGTCAGCAACTTCTTTTTGAAACATGCCAACAACTTCTTTACATTGTTGGCGATAATCAAGTGCTTTAAATAAAATTTGAGTACTGATGTTGTATGGGAAGTTTCCTACAATTCCAAAATCTTGTTCGCCGAATAATTGATATAAATCAAGTTTCAAAAAGTCACCTTCAATGATTTGGTCTTCTTTTAAGAATCCTTCATGCTTTAACCATGCAATTGATTCGGTATCAATGTCGATGACTTTTACATTTAATTTTTTGTTTTGTAACAAAGGTTTGGTGAGCACACCCATTCCAGGGCCAACTTCTAGCGCTAAACTAAAATCATGCTGCTTGCCAAAAGCATCAACAGTTTGCTGGGCAATGTTTGCATCTTCTAAAAAGTGCTGACCTAATTGTTTTTTGGCTCTTACCTTTTTCAAGCTTTCTCTAATAAAGTTCTAAAGGCTACAAATTTATTGGCGTAGCGTTCACTGTGTTCTTTCTGTAATTCAGGAGCATGCTTTACTTGATACTGATGCAAATCAGCCATGCTTTCGCAATCGTATTGAATGTTATAGGTTGTGCCGTCTTTTTCTTCTTGATGAGAAATGACTTTTAGCATGCGATGATCCGTAAAAATGCCTGTATTCATCACATCTGGAATGTGAACTTCTTTCATCCATTTTACCCAATCTTCATGAATGTCATCCTCCACGTTTATCGTCACGCTATATACAATCATAATTCCTCTTCTTTTTCAATTTCTGTGCTTTCTAAATTGTCACCTCTCAGTATTCTAAAACGCTTTCGGCTTTCTACCACATGCAAACTAGAAGGGTAAGTAGTTAATAGTTTTTTATATAATTCCATCGCTATTTCTGGATGATTTAAAAACTCTTCTTCTAGCTTAGCCAATTCAAAAAGGGCATCATCACCTAAAATGTCTTCGGCATAATCAGCGATTAACTCTCGCAATTTTTCAGCTGCGCTTTCATAATTTCTTTTTGCTTTTTCTATTTCAAACTTGGTAAAAAGTATCTCGTCTTTTAAACTACTTTGTGGAAAGAACTTTGGAATAGAGTCAAGACTTTGAAGTGCTTTATCATAATCTTTTTTGAAAACCCATAAATCGGCTCTAGCATACATCTCTAAAGGTTCTGCAATACTATCTAAACCAATGTTGTCGGTGATTAAAAGTGAAAGGTCTAAGGCATCATTAGCAATTAACTTAGAGGTAGAACCTTTGAGCACATCCAGCTGAGCTTGTGCCCAATAAAAATCGCCAGTGTAGTAAGCCACTTTGGCATTTTTAAATTTAGCAGTTTCTCCTAATTGGTCGTATTTAAAGTCTTTTTCAACTTGTGAATAGAGGAGAGAGGCTTCCCAAATTTCATTGTTTAAGAGAAGAAGGTCTGCCAATTCTATTTTAGCTTCGGCTTGTTGCTCTTTTTCAATTCCGGGGAGTGTAATTGCTTCATTAAGAATTAAGATGGCCGTATCTACTTCATCCAAATAGTACGCGTATAAACTTGCTTGCCCACGAATTAAAGGTAAAGTATAAGCGCTTTTTCCTAAGTCTTTTATGTTTTTTGCATAGGCTTGTTCTAACTCAATAAGGTCTGATTGTTGATATTGGTTCTGAGTTATTTTTTGTTTTAGTAC
The DNA here is from genome assembly GCA_964001305.1 of uncultured Flavobacteriales bacterium. Taxonomy (GTDB): domain Bacteria; phylum Bacteroidota; class Bacteroidia; order Flavobacteriales_E; family Vicingaceae; genus CAJXMH01. Next base: position 125,985 of record CAXFAI010000019.1, on the reverse strand, counting down.
TTCTACTAAACTCATTTTAGCCGATAAATAATATGGACTTACTTCTCCTAAACCAATGATGTACTTATAGCTTTCTTCTGCCACATCAAATGCTTTGTTGTTCAAGGCTAGTTGCCCAAGTGAATGAAGCCTTTTACCTTCTTCGCTTAGTTTTTTGTCAAGAGCTTTTGCTTGAATAAGGGCACCTCTAAAATTTTTGTCCTGCAGGTAAAGCCAAACCAGTAATTCAGCATATACACTTTGCTCGCTTTGCTTTTGAATTCTACGAAGCAATTGTTCTCGTAAGTCTTGCATTTGCTTTCCCTCAGGGTCGGGATAGAGCACACGAGAGAATAAATTTTGGACGGTTTGGATGTAATTTTTATTCTCACCCACTACATCCAAATAGATCTCAATCATGTCAGAAGTTCTGCCTTGACGAGCATAAGTGTTGGCTAATTCAAATCGAAATAAGCTGTTGTTTTTACTAAGCTTTTGGGCTTTTAAATAAACTGCCTCGGCATAGTCATGCTTTTCATAACGGCTAAATTGATTGGCTAAAAGTCTAGCTTGTTGTTGATTTGTGCTTAGCTTTTCTAGCGCTTCTTCAAAGTGCTTTTTAGCATCAGCTTCTTCCTTTTGCAATTCAGCTAAGTGTCCTCGATCAACCAAGTATTCTAGCTTTTCAGGAAATACTCGTATTCGTTTTTTGACCATTTTTTCAGCTTCTTTGAAATTTTCGACTTGGGCGTATAATTCCAAAAGATCGCGGTAGTATATGTCAGATTCATTTTTGCTATAAAGCTCTTCGTAGTAAGCAATGGCTTTATCCCATTCTCCATTTTCTTTAGCTTGACGAGCTAAGGCAAAGGTGGTTTGGGTATTGTTATTTTGTGCCTGCAATGTTTGAAAAACAAACAGACTTAGAAAAAGAAAAGCGATATATCGGCTTACTCTCATTCTGCTACCTTAGCTGCCTTTCTTTTTGATTCTGAAATCAATGAATCAATTCTTGGAGTCATTTCATCGTAAATTGGTTGTCCTTCAGTATAAGCACGAACTAAAGCATCTACTGACTCTTTAATGATAGCCACATTGTTTTCTTCGAGCTCTAAATATTGCTCATATTGTTGGTCTTCAACTAGACCGTTTTTTAAATCATGAAGTAGATTTTTTAATCTACTCTTAGTTGAACGGATATCTCGAGCAGTTTCTGCATAGCTATTTCCCATTAATTTCATGGCTTTACGCAAACTGTAATACTTGTCTATATACAAGGCCGTTTCCTCTTGAATGGTGTCTCGATAATCTCCTTTGATGTAGCTTATTTTCGATTGAAATTCTTTGACTGAACTTAATGCTTTGGCCGAGTCAATGATTGAAAACTGTTTTGCAGAACTATCAAGTGCCTGTTGTAAAGATTCTATTTTTTCAATTTTAGCTGGCTCAACTTGAGGTTGACAAGCCCAAAATAAACTAGCAATTAAAAGCGGTAAGAAAAGATATTTCATAGCTTATATTTTATCAAATTTTGTATACGGGATAAGAACTTCAGGAATGTTAATGCCTTCCTCAGTTTGATTGTTTTCTAAAATAGCAGCTAAAATTCTTGGTAAGGCTAAAGCACTACCATTTAGAGTATGAGCTAATTCGGTTTTACCTTCTTCATTCTTAAACCGCAATTTCAATCGGTTAGCTTGGTAAGTTTCAAAATTTGAAACTGAACTGACTTCTAACCATTTTTCTTGTGCTGCAGAATATACTTCAAAATCGTAAGTAATAGAAGCTGCAAAGCCCAAATCTCCACCACATAATAAAGCAACTCGATAATGCAGTCCAAGCTTTTCTAGCAAGTTTTTAATATGATCTTTCATTTCTTCTAAAGCCGATTCCGACTTAGAAGGATGAGTAATTTGAACGATTTCTACTTTGTCAAATTGATGTAGTCGATTTAGACCTCTTACATCTTTACCATAAGAACCTGCTTCTCTTCTAAAACAAGGGGTATAACCACAGTTCTTGATTGGAAAACTTGCGGCATTTACAATTTCATCTCTATAAATATTTGTAATCGGTACTTCTGCCGTTGGAATCAAGTATAAGTCATCAGCTCCAATGTAATACATTTGACCTTCTTTATCGGGAAGCTGCCCAGTGCCAATTCCTGATGCCTCATTAACAACATGCGGAGGAATTACTTCTTCATAGCCTGCCTTCTCAGCCTCGTCAAGGAAAAAGTTGATTAAAGCTCTTTGAAGCTTTGCTCCTTTACCTTGGTATAATGGAAATCCTGCACCTGTGATTTTAACACCAGTTTCAAAATCAATTAAGCCATGTTTACTGGCTAAATCCCAATGAGGTAATGCCTCATGACTGAAGGTTGTAGGTTCACCTTTTGTAAAAATGATTTCATTGTCTTCATCACTTTTCCCAGTTGGGACTTTCTCATTAGGAACATTAGGTAATTGATAAAGAAGTTGGGTCTGTTCTTCCTCTATCTCTTTTAGTTTGTCTTTTAAAACAGTTGCTGATTCTTTTAGAGACTTACTTACTTCTTTAAGTTCGTTGGCTTCAGAAGCCTTTCCACTTTTAAACAATTCGCCAATTTGCTTAGCAAGTTTATTTGCTTCAGCTAGTTGTGTGTCCATTTCTTGCTGAGTAGATTTTCTAGCTTCGTCTAATGCTAGTATTTGATCAATCGTAACACTAGCGTCTAAATTGCGTTTGCTGTATCGCTCATTTATGAGCTCCTTGTTTTCTCTTAAATAAGGAAGTTGAATCATGCTAAAATTTTATTGAATGGTAAAAGTAATGGAGTTGAATTTGATTTCCCGAAATAATACTTTCGAATAAAGAATTTTAAACAAAAAAACCTAGCTCGCCGAAGCAAGCTAGGTTTAAATTTTAAATTGTACTAGTTAGCTTAAGCTTCTGCTTCTGGCTTAACGTGTACAAACGATTTCTTGTTTCCACGAGTTTGGAAAGAAACAACTCCATCAGTTAAGGCAAATAAGGTATGGTCTTTTCCCATTCCTACATTTTCACCTGGATGGTGCTTAGTACCTCTTTGACGTACAATAATGTTTCCTGCAATCGCTTGTTGTCCACCGAAAATTTTCACCCCAAGGCGTTTACTTTCCGAATCTCTACCGTTTTTAGAACTACCGGCTCCTTTTTTATGTGCCATGATCTATGTGTTTTTAAGATTACTTATCTTCTTTTTTATCGTCTGCTTTTTTAGCGGCTGGCTTTGCTTTAGTAGCTGTTTCGCTTTTAGCCTTTGTTTCCTTTTTAGGAGCTGCTTTTTTAGCAGGAGCTTTAGTAGCTGTTTCCTTTTTTGCTGTTGCTTTCTTTGCTTCAGCTTTAGGTGCAGCTTCTTTAGTTTCTTTTTTAGCTTCAGTAGTTTCAGCTTTAGCTTTAGTTGCAGTCTTTTTTGCTGCTCCAATGCTTTCAATTTCAATTTTGCTCAAATACTGACGGTGACCATTTCTCACCTTGTAGCCTTTTCTTCTTTTCTTTTTGAAGACGATTACTTTGTCGCCTTTCAGGTGCTCAACAATTTTAGCTGAAACTGAAACACCTTTTACAGCTGGGGCGCCAACTTCTACTTTTTTACCATCAGAAGTTAAAAGTACATTATCGAAAGTTACTTTCGATCCTTCTTTTCCTTCCAAACGGTGTACAAAAAGTTGTTGGTCTTTTTCTACTTTGTACTGTTGCCCTGCTATCTCTACAATTGCGTACATGCTTTAGGGTTTACGTTTGTTATTTTTTAAAAATGGACGGCAAATTTAATGAAAATCTTTCTTGTAAAACAAGTTGGTTGATTTAAATTGATTTTAAGCGAGTTAATTAGCATTTGCCGATTGTTCTTGGCGTTCCAATTTATTGTCTTGATTAATCAAATATACACCAGTCAAAATAATACCAATGCTTAAAAATTCCTTGTAACTGACTGTTTCTCCATCAATTATTCCCCAAAAAATAGCAAATACAGGAATAATGTAAGTGACTGAAGAAGCAAATACGGCAGACACTTTTTTGATAAGCATATTAAAAAGGATGACTGCGATTGCTGTTCCAAAAATGGCAAGCAATGCAATGTAAAACAGATTGATCCATGCTAATGGGTCGGCCGACAGACGACCTGTAAAGTCAGTGTTGAAAAGATAAATCCCAGCTGCGGGGCCAATAAAAGTGAAACCAAATGTGGTGATGTTCAAAGAGCTTACTTCAACCAATTTTACTTTAATAAAATTGACATTCGTTGCATAGCACAAGGTGGCTAGAATTACCAATGAGGCATAAACAAAATCATTGTTTTGAATGCTGATTCCGCCATTTGCCATAAGCAGACCGATAGCACCGCAAAGCCCTATCAAAGCACCTATGAATTTTAATTTTCGAAATGATATGCCAAAAAAGATTAATCCGATAAGTACTGTAAATAAAGGAACCAAAGAATTTAGCATACCAGTTAAAGAGCTGCTAATTTGGGTTTGAGCTGTGGTAAATAAAAAGGCTGGAATACCGCTACCAAGTAAGCCTGCAATGGTAACTGGTAGCCATTGTTTGGGTTTAATTTGTTTCAAGTTGCGTATAAAAATGGGCAAAAGAAAAACGAATGATATCAATATTCGAAGGCTAGCTACTTGAAAATTATCAAAAGACCGTAATCCCATCTTCATAAGTATAAAGGAGCTTCCCCATGTAAATGCCAAAAAAAGGAGGAAAATCCACTGCGTCAAGGGTTTGTTGAAATCGATCATGCTTTCTGAAAATGAGGCGACAAAAGTAATTTTATAATCATTAACAATATTTGAAAAGGCTTATTGTTTACTTTTGTACCATAAAATTTAAGCTATGAAAAAGAGTGTTTTATTCGCTTTAGCTATTTGTGTTTCGCTATTGGTTTTTGAATCTTGTGAAAGTGCAAAAGAGGAAAGTGCCGAAGGTGTAAAAACCGAAGTGTTGGCAGAGAACAAAGAATCTGTTCAGATGAAAGTTGATGGTATGGTTTGCGCCATGGGTTGTGCAAAATACATTCAAGAGCAAGTAGCAGATTTGAATGGAGTGGTAGCAAGTAATGTCAATTTTGAAGAAGGGTCTGCTGTTTTTGAATTTGATAAAAGTGTATTATCTGCTACAGAGATTGAAAGCTTTATCAATGAAATTCATGATGGACAATATAGTGCTACAATTGCAGATGAAGAAGCTGGAGATGAAGTTGAAAAGGAAATTGAAGTAGAAGTGGAAGAAGAAGAGACAGAGAAGAAAGTAGATGTCGCTTCTGTAAGTCAGAATTTAAACATAAGCTTACCCAAACTGTTTACTTACTTCTTAAAGGCGTTAAAATAAAATAAACAAATTGAAGATATCCCGCCTAGTTGCGGGATTTTTTTTGCTTAAGAATATGAATCACTCAAATCGTCCTATTGTTTATTGGTTATTGCTTGGTTGTTTACTTATTTTCATCATGGTAGCCATTGGAGGTATGACAAGGCTAACTCACTCAGGTTTGTCAATGGTAGAATGGACTTTATTTGGTAATTCCCCGCCAAGTACAGAAGTAGCCTGGCAAGAAATGTTCGATAAGTATAAACAGTATCCTGAATATCAGTTGGTTAATTTTAACTTCGGTCTTGAAGAGTTTAAGCGAATTTTTTGGTGGGAATACATTCATCGGATGTTTGGCAGAATGATTGGATTAGTTTTTATCATTCCTTTTATATGGTTTTGGCTCAAAGGAAAACTAATCAATGACTTAAAACCAAAGCTTATCTTTTTGCTGGTACTTGGAGGTTTTCAAGGTTTGTTAGGCTGGTATATGGTTAAAAGCGGTCTAATTAAAGACCCGGATGTGAGTCATTATCGATTGGCGATGCATCTAACCACCGCATTTCTAACTTTTGCTTATACCTTTTGGTTGGCACTCGGTTTAATCTATCCAAAACCCGAAGTTCGACATAAAGGAATGAAAGGGGTATTTGGCTTGCTTCTTGCCGTATTGCTAATCCAAATTGTTTGGGGAGCTTATGTGGCAGGTTTAAATGCAGGTAAAATATATAACACTTGGCCACTTATGGGAGGAGAAATTATGCCCGAATCTGTTTTATCCATGAAACCATGGATTACCAATTGGATAGAAAACTTAGCGGGAGTTCAGTTTTTCCATCGATACGTGGCTTATTTGGTTGTAGCCATTGTGGTATATGCTTTTGTAGTAAGTCGAAAAATGAGTTTAGGAAAAAGCCAGCAAAAAGGACTTCAATTTTTACTTGTTGCGGTTCTGTTTCAGTTCTTTCTTGGAGTATTTACGCTTTTGTATGCCGTGCCCGTTAGCTTAGGTTTACTGCATCAATTAGGTGCGTTTGTATTGCTAGGAGCAACTATTTTCTGTCTGCATCGCTTTTCAAAAACTACGGCAGATTATGCTCAGACTCTTTCCAGCTAAAACTTTCTATAAAGTGTTCAATATCTGTTTTTAAAAAATCTAAAACAGGTGCAATTGAATCATAATTGGGTTCGGCATTAAAGTATAAAGCACCTCTCAAAAAGTGTTTGCTACTATCAGTCAAATAAAACTGTGTACTTGAGGCGGCATTTCCCTCAATGAGGTAATACATCCCATGAACCCCTTCTTTAGGATTGGAAATTAAATTCTCTTGAATGTCTTGTGCTTTTACTGCGTGCTTGTATACTAGTGTTCTTGAATCTTCAAAAAGCTTATGCACATTGCTATCAACATTAACATAGCTCAAATGAATTCTGGCTTGATACTTCGGAAAATCTATATTTAAAAAGTTTGGATCTTTTCGGGTGCGCTCTAAGTTTGGCCTAGCGTATTGTGGAAGTTCAAATTGAAATGGAAAAGGTAAAGTATCCACCACTGAATAAACTTTAGTTGGGAAGTCTATTCTGAAATACCCGGTTGGTCTTGGGACGGTAGTCTCATTGCAAGAAAATAGAATTGGAAAAAGAATTAATAAGAAAAAGTGTTTTTTTATCATTCTTGGTTAGGCTCTTCGTTTAATTCAGGTAAAGTTATTTTTACCCTTTTGATTCTTCTACGGTCGGCGCCATCAATGGTAATTAGATAATCCTGAAATTTTGTTTTCTCATTCTTTTGAGGAATTTTTCCAAAAATTTCAAGTGCAAATCCTGCTAAAGTTTCCGATTCACCTTTCGCTTCTTCAAAGGCTTGGCCATCAATGTTTAGTACTTTATAAACATCGTTTAAGGGAGTTTTTCCTTCAAAAATGTAATTGTAATCATCCAATTTAGAGTAAACCAAATCTTCATCATCAAATTCATCAGAAATCTCTCCTACAATTTCTTCAAGTATATCCTCCAAACTTATTATTCCTGAGCTACCTCCATATTCGTCAACAACAATGGCTAAGTGAGTTTTCTTAGTTTGAAATTCTCTTAACAAGTCATCAATCTTTTTATTTTCAGGAACAAAAAATGGTTTTCTAATGAGTGGGTGCCAATCAAATTCGGTTTGGCCTAAATGAGGAAGCAAATCTTTTATGTAAAGCACTCCTTTAATGTTATCGAAACTTTCACTAAAGACTGGTAATCTTGAGTAACCTGAATCTAAAATGAGCTTATTCACTTCATCAAAAGGTGTGTTTAAATCAATAGCAACTACATCTACTCTTGCAGTCATGACTTGTTTTACATCAATGTTTCCAAAGCGAACAATTCCTTCAAGGATTTTTTGGTCGTCCTCATTTTCGTTTTCATCGCTTGTTAATTCTAAAGCATGAGAAAGTTCATCCACTGAAATATTATGTCCTTTTTTCTTAATTCGTTTATCTATGAAATTGGTAGAATTAACCAAAATACTGCTAAATGGATGCAGTACTAAACGCAAGTAAAAAATAGGGAATGCCATAAAAGAAGCAAGGCTAAGCGCATTTTTGTTGACATAAATTTTTGGAATTACTTCTCCAAGTAGTAAAAGTAAAAAGGTAACAACAACTACTTGAATAATGAATTGTACAGTTGGGTCTAATCCATCAATTAACTGATCGGTTAAAAAAGAGGAAAGGATTACAATTGCAACATTTACAAAATTGTTAGTGATTAAAATTGTAGCTAAAAGTCTTTTAGGTCGCTCAATCAATGAGCTCAGCAATTTTGCACTTTTTATTTTGCCAGCTTCAATTTCAGCTTGTTCATTAGGTCCAAGTGAAAAATAAGCTACTTCAGAACCTGAAACTAAAGCAGAACAGGCTAGTAAAAGAAGCATAGCTAGGCAAGCGGCTATTACTTCTAAAGAGTCGTAAAAAGAATATGTGTTGTTTAAAATTAGCCCAAGGCTCTGTTCAAAGGGGTCTTCCAACGTTAGGTGGTTTGGTGAACATTCAAGAACAAATGACTAGTCGTACAATTAGAATGGTAAATCGTCATCTTCTTCGTTCTCTGTTTTGCTTATGGCTTCAGGAGTCTTAGCTGTATCATTCTGTTCAGCTCTAGGTGAACTATTTTCACTTCTACCCCCAAGCATAGTCATATTGTCTCCAACTATTTCTGTGGTATACCTTGTGTTTCCATCTTTATCCTGCCATGAACGGCTCCGGATTTTACCTTCAATGAAAACTTGGCTTCCTTTATTTAAATACTTTTCAGCAATTTGAGCTAAACCTCTCCAAAGCACAATGTTGTGCCATTCAGTTTGGTCTTGTCTGTTGCCATTTTTATCCTTGTATGATTCTGTTGTAGCCAAAGGAAAATTTGCTACAACTGCACCGTTTTCTAGGTGGCGAACTTCAGGGTCTTTTCCCAGGTTTCCAACCAAAATCACTTTATTTACTCCTGCCATAGTCGATTAAAATCCGATTCTTTATTGGGGCAAAGATAGCAAATTGGTCTCTTCTCTTAAATAGTTTTCAAGCAATTTGGGAATTGGGTAAGAATGCAAATTTGATCGCTTAACTATTTCAAATTGACTCGTATTCAAATTTGAAAGTTTAACTGTATCTATGTGGCAAAACTGAGCGAAAATTTGTTGATGACTCAGAAGGTGTTTTCTTACTTCGGACAAGGATTTAATTTTATAATCGCATTGATTAAAAAGGTTTATCATTTCTTCCACTTTTGATAGTTTATTCTTTTTTAAAGTGTTTGTAGTTTCAATGCTTGGGAAATCATAAAGTCCTTGCCAAATGTCCTTTTTGTTTCTTTTGTTAATTAGTAAATGATTGTCATCTTCAATAATTAAATAGGTAAAATGTCTTTTTCGAACTTTCGTTTTTCCTTGTTTAACAGGAAGATTCTCAACTGAGTTTGTTTCAAAAGCCGAGCATTTTGATTGTAAAGGGCAAGTACTACAATCTGGATTTTTTGGACTGCATTGCAATGCGCCAAATTCCATGATGGCCTGGTTAAAAATAGATGAGTCATGATTTCCAAGCAATTGTTTAGCTAATTGGTAAAAATCTTTTTTGCCCTGTGATGTGTCAATTGGAGTCGTAATTCCAAATAAACGAGAAAGAAAGCGATACACATTTCCATCTACCACAGGATATTGACCTTTATATGCAAAGGATATTATAGCAGCGGCGGTATAATCACCTACACCTTTCAACTTCTTAATATCCTCATAGTTGTTTGGAAACTTTCCTTTGTAATTTTTAACGATTTCTTTCGCGGCTGCATGTAGGTTTCTTGCTCTACTGTAATACCCTAGTCCTTGCCAATCTTTAAGTATTTCATCTTCAGTGGCATAAGCAAGGTCGTTTACGCTTGGGTAATTTTCAATAAATTTTAAATAATAACTTAACCCTTGCGCGACTCTAGTCTGCTGAAGTATAATTTCAGAGAGCCAAATTTTATATGGATTAGTTGTTTGTCGCCATGGTAAATTTCGCTTATTCGTTCTGTACCAAGCAATTAATTTAGAATGAATATAAGTAAGATTCTGTTTGGAATATTGCAATTTCTTGATTATAGATTTAACATTGTGAATACTAGCTGTTTAAACAATTAATTATTATTATATTTGCCGCCCGAAAAGGGTAACCCCTTTTAGAATTAATTGTTTTACTCAAAAAAATTACAAATTTATTTAAGATGACGAAAGCGGATATTGTTACTGAGATTTCAGACAAAACTGGTGTTGAAAAAGTTGCTGTACAAGCTACAGTAGAAGAATTTATGAAGTCTATAAGAACTTCATTGGAGAAAGGAGAGAATGTTTACTTAAGAGGATTCGGAAGTTTTATTACCAAGAAAAGAGCTGAGAAAACAGGAAGAAATATTTCAAAGAATACAACGATGATTATTCCTGAGCACTTTATTCCTGCATTTAAGCCTTCAAAAAGCTTTGTAGAAAAAGTAAAAGAAAACGTAAAGCCTTAATTGAAAACAAATTCAAATACAAGGATTAGACAACTCCTGCTAGTTTTAGCGGGAGTTGTTGTTCTGGTAGCAATTCTACTCGCACCTAAAGGGCTTTCAACTGATCAAAAAGTTGAAAATGAAGACTTACACGCACATGATGAATCTGACCATAATCATGCTCATGAGCATCAATCAAATGAGGAGAGTTCAGCTGATTTAGATTTAGCTTCAATTTTGGCTGACATGACTGAGGATGAGGCAACAGAAGTAAGAGAGTTAGAAGCTAAAGCTCAAAAGGTGGCAGATGTTGAAACCAAATTGTCTTTGTATGATTCACTCATTCAGTTAAGCATTAAAAATAAGCAGCCTGCTATGGTTGCTATTTTTAGCAAGCAGAAAGCGGAAGCTGTTTCTACGCCAACCAATTGGATTTTAGCAGGAGATAATTATTTTAAAGCGTTTCGATTAACAAAAAATCAGAACAAGCAATTGGCTGAGGGAGCTGTTGAGTGCTATCAGAAAGCTTTAACACTTGAAGAAAACAACTTAAAAGCAAAAACAGCTTTAGGCGTAGTATATGTTGAAGGCGCATCTGCTTTAGGTATGATGCCTATGAAAGGAATAGGACTTTTAAAAGAAGTTTTAAATAGTGATCCTGAAAATATAGATGCATTAACAAATTTGGGTTACTTTGCAATTCAATCTGGGCAGTACGATAAAGCAATAGAGCGCTTTAAAACCATTCTTCAGATTGACCCTAAAAATGCCGAAGCTTACCTTTATTTGACAGATACTTATCTCAGTCAAAATCAAGTGGAAAAAGGCATTGAAACATTAGAACAATACAAATCTTTGGTAGATGATCCTCTTGTTATACAACAAGTAGATGATTACATCAAAAAGATTAAAAATAATAATTAAGAACATTTAAAATTTAAGTTATGCCAAGCGGTAAAAAAAGAAAAAGACATAAGATGGCGACCCACAAGCGTAAAAAAAGATTACGTAAGAACCGTCACAAGAAGAAGAAGTAAATCAATACGTTGGACTTCTTAATAGTTAGTCCTGAATTTTTCTAAAAGAAGCTTAATCCCTGCATGCCTATGCCTTGGGATTGCTTCGTTTGTATAACTTTTGGCACCTTTTTGTGCTTTAAAGTATGTTGATATGAGTGTTGATTTAATCATTAACTCTAAGCCTTCGGAAGATGTAATCGCCTTGCTTGAAGATAAAAGGCTTATTGAGTTACATAAAGAAAGAAGTAACAATAACTATTCGGTTGGGGATATATACCTAGCGCGAATTAAAAAGGTTATGCCTGGACTTAATGCTGCTTTTGTAGACGTTGGTTATGGTAAAGATGCTTTTTTACATTATTTAGATTTGGGCCCCAACTTTGCCTCTTTGAATAAGTACGTTCAAGATGTAAGAAGCAATAAATATCAAAGTGCTTCTTTAAAGAAATTTAAGTTTGAAGAAGAAATTGATAAAGGAGGTAAAATTGCCGAACAGCTTGAAGCGAACCAGCATGTTTTAGTTCAAATAGCCAAAGAGCCGATTTCTACCAAAGGGCCTAGATTAAGCAGTGAAGTTTCTCTAGCAGGTAGATATATGGTTTTAGTGCCATTCTCAGAAAGAATTTCTGTTTCTCAGAAAATTCGAAATTTTGAAGAGAAGGAGCGCCTGAAAAGACTGATAAAAAGTATTCGACCTGAAGGTTTTGGCGTTATTGTTAGAACGGTTGCAGAGAATAAAAAAGTGGCTGACTTACACGCCGACTTAAATGATTTGATGCAGAAGTGGGAAGTTTGTTTTAAACAGCTTAAAAAAGCTAAGCCACCTCACCGTGTACTTGGTGAGCTAAGTAGAAGCTCAGCCATGCTGAGAGACTTGTTGAACAAGGATTTTAATAAGATTTACGTAGACAATTTCGATACGAAGAAAGAGCTTGTAGACTATATTAAGTCAATAGCTCCGGGAAAGGAAAAAATGGTGCAAGGTTACCGAAGAAAGATTCCCATTTTTGAACACTTTGGAATTGAAAAGCAAATTAAAGCGCTTTTTGGGCGAAATGTAACCATGAAGTCGGGCTCTTACTTAGTTATTGAGCACACGGAAGCTATGCATGTTATTGATGTGAATAGCGGGCAACGTGGAAGAACAAGTGATGACCAAGAGAAAAATGCTTTAGAAGTAAATATAGAATCAGCAGAAGAAGTAGCTCGTCAATTGAGATTGAGAGATATGGGTGGAATCATTGTGGTTGATTTTATTGATATGCGCGAAAGTGAGAATCGAGAGAAGCTCTTTGAGAAAATGAGAGAGTTTATGCGTGAGGATCGAGCGAAGCACACCATTTTGCCTCCTTCTAAATTTGGGCTTATTCAAATTACTCGACAAAGGGTAAGACCAGAGATGGAAATTAAAACGGCTGAGAAATGCCCCTGCTGTAATGGGAGTGGAGAATCTCAAGCGACCATACTCTTAGAAGATGAGATTCAAAACAACTTGCGATATATCCTTACTCAGTTGAATCAAAAGAAGGTGAGTTTAGTGGTTCATCCTTTCATAGAAGCTTTCCTTACCAAAGGTTTTTATTCCATACAGCGAAAGTGGTATGTGAAATACAAGAAATGGGTAAATGTTAGAGCTTCAGCAGCCTATCAGTTTCTAGAATATCGATTTTTTGATTCAAACAACGAAGAAATAAAGTTAAAGTAATTAGTGATTTTTAAGTTTTCTTAAGCTTCTATAGTTCCACATGAGTGGGATTATAGAGGCAATAGTTGCTATAGCAGCAATTACAAAAGCCCACGTTACATTCGAGCCTTCACTAAAAAATTGGATTGAAAAAATCGCAATAAAAGCAGAGCGCAGTAAAATGTTTATGCTTTGAAAAACGCTGTTCGTTCTACCAATAATGTGGTTTGGTATATGATTAAATAAGTATGTAATTCGTTGAATTCGAATGCCCGCATTTGTAATGCCGAGTGCTAAAGCGACTATTAATAAGAGATATAGATTTTTGCTGAATGCAAGTAAAAGAAATCCAATAATTGCCAAAAGCATTAGGTTTATGATGGAGTAAACGGTATTCTGTTTTCGGAATACTTTAGCAATAAAAATACCGGCAAGTAAAGCTCCAGTGGCATAGTGTATTTTGGTTAAGGCATAAGCATTACCATTTTCCTCCAAATGATTTACAATGTATAAAGGCCATAATTGATGCATGGCTAGTAAAACGAATATGAAAACAGTATAAGAAGCATTTCCAAAAAGGAATAAAAGCATTCGCTGTCGCAAATAAGATATCCCTTCTTTCAAGCGTTTGGCAATAGGTTCCCTTGATATTTTATTTTCAGTGGTAGGAATGTACTTGATAAAGTAAATCAAGGTAAATGCGAGGAGGTATGTAATGCCGTCAAATAAAAATATTCTTCTAATGGGCCAAGGTGAGATTTGAATTTCCCAACCGAAAAGCTCAATATCAATTCCTTCAATTAGCATAACTGCTGCCGCACCAGAAATGACATTAGTTGATTGACCCATGATTTCAAGGAGAGAATTGGTTTTTCGGTAGTATTTCTTTTCTGTTATTTCTTGTCCGAAGGCGTATAATGTAGGATAATGAACATTGTAATTAAACAAGGTGAAACAGAATACAAAAGCTACTCCAAACATAGGCACCATCCCTTGGGAGTAACCCAAAGCAGATGTTGAAATAAGTACTACTGCGCTAATTGCACAAATGCTTAAGAATATGTTTTTTCTTGGGAAACGGTCGATTAAAGTTCCTGCATATAAGCCCCAAAATAGCGTAGCAAAAGTAGCTACCGAATAGATTATACTAAAGGTAGAAGGTTGATTAATAACTTTTGTAAAATACCAAGGAATTGCCAGCATGCTTATGCCTTGTGCGAAATGAGAGATAGCATTTGCACTTAGAAGTAAATAAAGTGCTTTTTTATTCTTCAATATGCTTGCTTGGAATTACTTTCGTGCAAAGTAACATTCACCTTTTTATGTTTAAATCAAGGAAACAATATAGTTATGAAGAAGTTTTAACAAAGCTAATGGGGTTTTGTGCCTATCAAGAAAGGAGTCCTTTTGAAGTAAAGCAAAAGGCCATAAATTATGGTTTAAACCAAGAAGAAGCTACGCAGATCGTAAACACTTTAATTGAAGATAGTTTTGTTAATGAAGATCGTTTTACTAAAGCTTATATTAGAGGGAAGGTGTCAATAAAAAGGTGGGGCAACTATAAGTTAAGAGAGGGACTTTTATCTAAAGGAATTCCCGAACATATTATGGAAAAGCATTTAAATCAAATACCTGCAGAAACTCACTTTAAAAATGCACAATATTGGTTTAAGCGTAAAGTGGGTGATGGTGATCAAAAGTTAACTCAAGAAGACAAAAGCAAACTTTATCGGTATTTAGCTCAAAAGGGTTTTGAGTCGGACTTAATCAAAAACTTACTTTTTTCAGATTAATTACTTTTCTAAATAGATTCCTTCAATCACTCTAAAGCCCAAAAGACCATCAATCAATTGAATATTTAAATACAAGCTATCTTTTTTATTCACTCGATAACTGGCATTAACTTTTCTCAAGTAAACTTTATCTTGGTAGGCATGATTTTCAAGTTCAAACAAGGTTCCATTGTTTGTTTGTCTACTTTCAACAATTAAGTGCTTCTCGGTGTAAGGAACACTGCCAAAAGTCTCATTCATATAAAAGCTACAAACGGTAAATAGAGGGCCCAAAGCAAGTAAATTAATAAACAAGTATTCATAAAAGCTCATGGTAAGCTTTTTTCGGTAAAATTTTATTGGAATAAAAAATGAGATGCCAATGCTAACAAAAATCAATTTGAATAAACCTAGAATGGAAAGATCTAAATGTGGAAACTCAGAAAAGATGTACAAGTTGCACGCAAACCAAGTAAATGTCATAATAATATGAATGATATCCATATTGTCTTGCTTATCTACTTTTAAACTTGGCTGAACTGAATTGGATGATTCAATTTTGTTCTGCTTTGATAGTTTGCCCATTATCTTTTTGCTAAAGATTTTGAACTAAATAAGCATAAAGGGCAAGCATAGTATCTATATCTTTCTTATGAACCCTTTCATTAGGTTGGTGTACATTACTTTCGGCAGCGCCTATAAAGCACCAATCTATTGGATAAGGTGAGCGTTGTAAGGCATTGCCATCGCTACCACCTGCACTTTCCACTTCTATTTGAAAAGGAATGCCTGATTTTTTTGCCAAATCGACAATTTTGTTGATGTATGTGCGCCTTGGAATACCGGAGTCTCTATTAGATATGGCAACTCCTTTTCCATGCGTAACCCCTTCTGTTACCCAAGTGATATCTGAAATTAAGGCTTGTTTAACTTGATGTTTTTTATACAAATAGCTAGCACAATAACCTACACTTCCTCCACCAACTTCTTCCCAGGCCGAAAATACAATGGCTCCATTTTTTAATGATTTTGCCAATTGCAAGGCAGTCCACATACCTAGTCTATTATCCAGGTAATTACTTTCAATAAAATCTGCTTCTAGTTTAAAATTCGGCTTATAACTTAATGGAGTGCCTGGGTCGACAATACGGTCGGTTTGAAGTACCATATTGATTTTTTGATTTTCTCCATCTTCATCTTCTATTTCATAGTGGAGCTTTCCTTCAACTTTCCCTTTTGAGTCTTCACCAATAAGCAAGGTTCCTTCATCGCCTTTTGGGCCTCCTATTTTAATCAATTGGTTGCTGTAACCAACGGTATAGCCAACATTATCCATGTGCGCATATACTGCAGTTTGTGGATTTCCAAAAACGAGTATGATGCAATCTTGAAAATCTTCACCATGAATTATTTCAGGCTGAATATCCCAATTCTTTTTTTCTTGTTCAATGTAAGACAAAAGAAACTCCTTCATTATGTATTCACATCCTGAAGGAGCTGATATTGAGCAAAGCTGCTCAAGTAAAGAATAATCGTTGTTTTTCATGCTGCGAAGTTACTCAACAGCCACTAAAAACTAGTTATTTAACATAACAGGCATTACAAGCATCAAAATCTCCTCACTGTCATTTTCACGACTTGTAGGAGTTAAAATACCTGCTCTATTTGGAGCAGACATCGCAATGCTAACCTCTTCACTATCTAAATTGCTAAGCATCTCAATTAAGAAGCGCGAATTAAAGCCAATTTCCATATCGTCACCATCAAATTGACAAGTTAAACGTTCACTTGCATCGTTATTAAAGTCTGAGTCTTCTGCGCTAATTTGCAATTCGCTACCAGTCATTTTCAAACGAACTTGATGTGTGGTTTTACTCGAGAAAATGCTAACTCTTTTAATAGAACTCAAAAATGAGGTTCTTTCAATCGTTAGTTTATTTGGATTTTCTTTTGGAATTACTGCTTCGTAATTCGGATATTTTCCATCAATTAGTCGGCAAACAAGTTTGGTGTCGGCAAACGAAAATGAAGCATTTGTTTCGTTGTACTCTACCTCAATTTCACTGTCTACTGAACTTAAAATGTTTTTTAATAAATTCAATGGTTTTTTAGGCATGATGAAGCTACTTGTCTTTCCTGCTTCAGCATCTGTTCTTCTATACTTAACTAATTTGTGTGCATCTGTAGCTACAAAAGTTAAATCTTCTTTTGAAAGTTCAAAAAATACACCAGACATCACAGGCCTCAAATCGTCATTCCCACTTGCAAATATGGTTTTTTCGATAGCATTAAAAAGCAGCTCTCCTGCAACATTTAACTTCGAAGGAGCTTCAACTTCTGGAGTTTTTGGAAACTCACTTCCATCTTGACCGCTCAGTCTATACTTTCCATAATCAGAACTGATTTCAATCTGCTTATCATCTTGATTTATACTGAAAGTTAGTGGTTGATCTGGTAATGATTTTAAAGTATCTAATAACAGTTTAGCTGGAATGGCGATTAATCCATCTTCTTTTGCCTCTACTTTTATTTGAGTCATCATGGTTGTCTCCAAATCTGAAGCGGTTACTTCTATTTTACCTTCTGAAATCTCAAATAAGAAGTGATCAAGAATCGGTAAAGAATTGTTTGAATTTAAAACTCCACTAATATTTTGCAACTGCTTCAACAAGGAAGAGCTAGATACAATAAATTTCATACGACTGCTTTATTTAAATCTGTGTAGCTAACAAATTTAAAGCATTTGATTGTCGAAGCTCATTAGAATTGAAATTTACTTTTCAACAGTTGTTGATTCAGTAAGTTTCTTAAAATCAATTAGTAGGGGGTTGAAATGATAATTTTGCACAATTACATCAAATTCATCACCAAGGTAAGAGCTACGGGCATACATTCGCTCAGGATGAAAATAGACTGTTTCTCCATTTAATGTTGCCCCTTCTGCAACGGGCATAAAGTAAGTTTGGAAGCTATGTCTGCTACCATCTTTCATCATGATTTCAGCAGAATGGCGATATGGAGATTGATAAATTGAGTCAATCGTTTCCTTGGGTGTTTTTTGGTCCCAGTATTCATAGTGAACTTTTTGAAACAACTTTAAATATGGGATTGCCACTTCGGCTGATAATTCTTCTACTTTGTTGTTATCAAGGTCTTTAATCGTAAATTCTGAATCTTTCGTTTGTGTTATTTCAAAGCTTGTTAGGGTATCGTTTGTGTGTATTAATTTCAAACTTTTTATGTCTTTTGCATTTAGTTTTAGAAATAAGTGATCTCTCCACAAGTTTGGGTCAACAATGTATCGAGGTCCTAAAAAACCGCGTTCCATCAACATATGTGTTATGTATGGTTTAGATGATTTTTCTCCTTCTTTTTCTAGTAGCATATAAGTGCCCATTCGGCTCGCCGTAGCATCACCTACATACCAAACTTTAAATGGCTTTTTTTCATTGTTTTTGTAATATTCTACTTTGGTAGATCCAGTGGCTAGTCGTTTAACCACTCCTGCAAAGGTTGTTTTAGAAACAGGTGCTTGTATTTTTATATCATGTGCTGTCTTAAGAATTAAAAAGATGGCGTCTTTTCTAGCGGCATATTTACCATCTACCATCCATTCATCGTAGCCCCTCCGGCTAATTAAAACTTTTTTGCCGTTCGGTTGACTGAGAAATACTTGATCAATAGAGGCGGTATCCTCAATTGCAAAGTCTTTAAAGTCATTGCTGTTTTCAAAATAAGATTCGCCATTTTGATTTTGGTAAATGAATATAGCGACAACAATTAAAACAAGTAAGATTAATGCTCCAACAAGGTTTTTCATAATAGGATTAGGTGTATTTTCTTTTTCGGATGAAATGTATAATTAAACCAATCAATATTATAAAGATTACGGGGATAATGGTATTAATTAGTTGAATTGTGAGTCTGTTTTTAGCTATAAATTGGCTATTTAGCAATCTAATTTTAAAGCTTTTGTTTTTTGAAAGTATTAGGCCTGAATCATCTAACAAATAGCTTAAAGTATTTAGAAAAAAATCTTTGTTTGCATAAAATTGCTTGGTGTACTTATCGTAGCCAAGTGCATAATACTGGTTGTTTTTTTCATTGAAATCATTTCGAATCAATTCTCCATCAGAAATAAAAACCATCTGAGTTTCTGGACTTTTTTCTTTGAACTGAATTTCGCCCGAATTTAAAATATTGGGAGTTAAACGATTTTTAAAAATAGATTCAAAGCTGCCTTCAACTAATACTCCTATAGGAATATTTTTTTGTGAGAATTGTTCTTTAGGCGGATTGTAGCTTAGCATGTTTAAACTTACTCTGCTTGGTAGTTTAAGCTTTTTGGTAAACTCTGATGTTGCCAGTATTACAGACTTTTTTAAGTTGTTACTCCCAACTAAATCTATACTGCTAGCAAATTCAGCTTTAACAACATCCAGATTTTTATTAATGGGGTGATTGTTTTGAGAAACAAGCAAAGGAAAGTATAGCCAAGGGTAAAGTTCTGTTTTTACTTGTGTACCATATTGTCCACTTACAACTGGAATTGGTGCAGCTCTAAGATCTTGAATTAAATCTTGATTAATTCGAACACCATATTCAAAAAGTTGGTCATCTAAGTTTAGGTTTTTGGCCAATGCAAAAGTGGTGTTTCTTTCTCTCAAACTATCCATGCTAGCGGTTGATTGATCAAGCAACCAAATAATTTTCCCGCCATTCATGACATATTGGTCTATGATGAATTTGTCTTTTTCATTAAATGTACTGTCAGGAGAAGCAATAATAATTGCATCAAATTTGTTTACAACAATCGTTTCTGTACTGTCTTTGTTCTTAAAAATTCGCTCTGAAAGTGTTGATAGATTACCATTCAATAAAACCCGCTCTACTTCATAAAACTCTCTCATCGAGCCTACAATGTCGGCAGTTTCAAACTTATTGAGTTCGCCATGCCCTTCTGATATGGCAACTTTCTTTTGTTTCCCTTCTACGGCTTTTTTAATGGCCGCTGCTATTTCGTATTCTAAACTTTCAATGGATTGATTGAGAACAACTTCTGGTGGAGCCCCAAACTGGCTTTTTAAGAGTTGTACGGCAACTGCTTCTCCTTGATAATTGATAATTGCTCCAGGCCAAACTACTTTTTTTGAAATACCATCATCGTCTTTAATTTCTAAATCCGTTGGCCTTAAACCTTGCTCATAAAGGTTTTTGTAAATCCGATCTCTTTCTTTTATTTCAGGGTTTGAAGAAGGGTTAATGAATTCAAAATCAAGTTGTCCATCAGCATAAGCCTGAAACTCATCAAGCATTTCTCTGGTTTCATTTCGCAATCTTTTGAATGAGGCAGGAAAGTCCCCTTCTAAGTAAACTTGCACATAAACTTGGTCTTCTAATTGGTTTAAAAGCGTTTTTGTGGGCTCTGAAATGGAGTAGCGATTTTCAGAGGTCAAGTCAAGTCTAAAAAAGGCATAACTACCTATGAAGTTAAGAATGACAAGTATCCCAATCGAAACAATAAAACCGACAATGTCTTTTCTTTTATTCTTATTCATTACCAATTCCTTGAAGCTAGTTTAAGTTTGGTTAGCATAAAAAATAAACCAATTAACGATAAGAAGTACAAGGCGTCTCTACTGTCAATTACCCCCCGGCTCATGGAGGAATAATGTTCGCTAATTCCTAATTTGATAATGACAAGGTCTAAGCTACCAAAAAGGCCTAAAGAACCTAGAAAATCAAAACCGATGAAACAGAAAAAGCTTAGAAATACTGCAATGATGAATGCAATTACTTGATTGTCAGAAAGGGAAGAGGAAAATAGTCCGATAGCTACAAAGCCTGCGGCTAAAAACAAGAGACCTAAATAAGAGCCCCACATTCCTCCTTGATCAATGTTGCCTTTTGGCGAACCTAAAAAATAAATGCTTGCAAAATAAACTAAGGTTGGTAGCAAGGAAAAAACCACTAAAATTACTCCTGCTAAATACTTTGCAGATATAATGTTTAAATCAGTTAATGGTTTAGTGAGCAGCTGCTCAATCGTTCCTGTTCTATTTTCTTCTGCGAAAAGACGCATGGTAACAGCGGGAATAAGAAACATAAAGACCCATGGTGCAATCGTAAATAATGCTCCTAAAGAGGCATACTCTCCGTCCAAGAGGTTGGTGTCACCTGGAAAAATCCATAAAACAAGCCCCATGATAACTAGAAAAACTACGATAACTATGTAGCCAATCAGTGAACCTAAAAAAGACTGTATTTCTTTCTTCAACAAACTATACATCCCACCTACTAAATCTTGGTCGACAAAAGTAAAAAATAAAGACCACTATAACGTGCGTTTAACATTTCTTGAGAAGACACCATAAAGACTAGTGATGTGGTATTGGCACTGTACTTTATTATCTTTGGGCTCCAAAAATTTTACATATGCAAGTTTTTAAGTTTGGGGGCACTTCGGTTGGTTCTGCTGAAAGAATGAAAAAGGTAGCTCAAATCATAAATGATGGGCAAACCAAAGTAGTTGTGCTTTCAGCCATGTCAGGAACAACAAATAGTTTAGTGGAAATTGCGAATTATCTTTTTCAAAAGAAAAATGAATTAGCAGCTGAACTTATACAAGGCTTAAAAAGCAAGTACAAGCTTACTATTGATGAATTGTATAGAACTGAAACTTTAAAGCATAGAGCAGATGAATTAATTGAAAGTCACTTTGATTTTCTAATGAGTTTTACGCAAGACTCTTTTACAATACATGAAGAAAAGGCGGTTTTAGCTCAAGGGGAGTTATTGTCAACGGCACTTTTTCAGTTTTACTTAGAAGAAAATGGCATAAAGTCGAAACTATTGCCTGCCTTACAATTTATGAGAATTGATAAGGATTTAGAGCCCGATTCTTTTTACATCAAAGAGAATATAAATCGCTTACTTAAAGAGTCGCCAGAAGTAGATTTATTCATCACACAAGGATTTATATGTCGGAATGTTTATGGGGAAATAGACAATCTAAAAAGAGGAGGAAGCGATTATTCTGCATCACTTATTGGAGTTGCTGTTGGGGCCGATGAAGTGCAGATTTGGACAGACATTGATGGAATGCACAATAATGATCCTCGAGTGGTTCAAGAGACAAAACCCATTAAGCATTTATCGTTTGATGAAGCTGCTGAGCTTGCCTATTTTGGAGCTAAAATATTGCACCCGTCTAGTATCATGCCTGCGAAGCAAGCAAATATTCCAGTTCGTTTAAAAAGTACTTTGTCTCCAGAATTAGAAGGAACAATGATTTCATCAGAATCATCAGGAAAAGGCATAAAAGCCATTGCTGCTAAAGATGAAATAACAGTTATTAATATTAAGTCGGGACGCATGCTCCTAGCTTATGGTTTTTTGCGGAAGGTATTTGAAATATTTGAGCTTTATAAAACTTCCATCGACATGATTACAACTTCGGAAGTGGCTGTTTCAGTGACGATTGATGATTGCAAAAACTTGGATTCAATTGTCAAGGATTTAAGAAAATATGGGCAAGTAGAAGTAGAACAAAATCAAGCCATAGTTTGTGTTGTTGGAGATTTTGTGCAAAGTGATAAAGGGATAGCAAACCGTGTTTTAGAGGCCGTGAAAGAAGTTTCGGTGCGAATGATTTCTTATGGTGGAAGTACTCATAATATTTCCCTATTGGTGGATGGTTCAGATAAAGAAAAAACACTTCAGTCATTAAACACCCTTTTCACCTGATGGAATTCTTTAGCGCAAAAGAAATTGCTTCCTTTCAGCAATTAGAAACCCCATTTTATTATTATGATTTGTCTGTTTTGGAGGCTACCTTAAAAGCTTTGAATAAGGCAGTTAAGGGCAAGCCATACCATGTGCATTACGCCATTAAAGCCAATGCAAATGACAAGGTGCTTGAGGTAATCAAAAATCATGGACTTGGAATTGATACCGTAAGTGGCAATGAAATTTTAAAGGCAAAAGAATTAGGATTTGACTCTTCTCAAATTGCTTTTGCTGGAGTTGGTAAAACAGATCAGGAAATTGAAATAGGTTTAAAAAATCAAATTTTTACATTCAATGTAGAGTCAATTCCTGAGCTTTTAGTTTTAAATCAGATAGCCGAAAAGCACAATCAAAAAGCTAATGTTGCCATACGTTTAAACCCGAATGTAAATGCTAAAACACATCACTACATTACCACAGGTTTAGAAGAAAATAAGTTTGGCATCAATTATTGGGAATTGGCTGATTTGTTTGAGACACTAGATGCTTGCCAACATATCCATTTAAGGGGTTTGCATTTTCACATTGGGTCTCAGATTAGAGATTTAGAGGTGTTTAAAAATCTTTGCAATCGAGTAAATCAACTTCAGAAGGAATTTAAAGAAAGAAATATTGACTTAGACCATATCAATGTGGGAGGAGGTTTAGGCGTAAATTATACGAATCCAGATAGTGAATTGGTGCCTGACTTTGAAAAATTCTTTGGCATTTTTGATCAATTTATTGAATTGCTACCAAGACAAGAATTACATTTTGAGCTAGGTCGATCTATTGTGGCACAATGTGCTAGTTTGATTAGCAGAGTTCTGTTTGTAAAAAAGGGAATCAAGACCAATTTTGCCATTTTAGATGCTGGAATGACAGAGCTAATTCGTCCTGCCTTGTATCAGTCATTTCATAAAATTGAAAATTTAAGTTCCGAGAGTCAGAAACTAGCATTTTATGATGTTGTGGGGCCAATCTGTGAGTCTTCAGATTGTTTTGGAAAAAAAGTGGAATTGAACGAAACCCAAAGAGGAGATTTAATTGCCATTCGGACAACGGGAGCCTATGGAGAAGTAATGCGTTCGCAATATAACCTAAGAGATTATTCAAAAGCCTATTATAAAGATGAGATTGTTTAAAGCCTTATTGCTTGCCCTTTTGGTAAGTCCCTTATTTGTTCAAGCACAAATTGAAAAACGACATTATTATGCCGATGAAGGCTTAGTTCCTGTGGAACATAATGTTGATATGACTAAGCTGAAATTGCATTTGTCTTTTGAAATGGAAAAAGGCAAAGTGATTGGAGAGGTTGAAGAACAATTTACGGTTCTTCAAAAAGAAATAGATTCACTCGTGCTAAATGCAGTTCGTTTAAATGTGGAAGAAGTTCAGTTGAATGGAAGCAATATTCGATTCACAAATACAAGCAAAACCTTAGTGTTGCATTTTGAGCCTTCTTTAAAGTGGAATACGGAGCATACGATTCAAATTAAATACCATGCATTTCCCAGAAAAGGACTTTATTTCATCGGTTGGAATGATTCTACCAATCGAAGTAGAAAGCAAATATGGACGCAAGGGCAAGGGATTAATAATAGACATTGGATTCCGATGTTTGATGAAAAAAATGATAAGTTAATCACTGAAGTAATTGTTGATTTTGATGAAGACTATCAAGTATTGTCAAATGGCAAGAAGCTGAAAGAAAAGAAATTAGGAAATGGCCTAAAACAATGGCATTACAAAATTTCAAATCCACATGCCTCTTATTTAATGATGTTGGGGATTGGTAAGTACGACATTGAAAAGCGCAAATCTGCAAGCGGCGTTGAAATGAATTTGTATTACTACCCCGATCAAGCAGAGCAATTAAAGCCCACTTATGAGCATTCCGTTCGGATGTTTGATTATTTTGAAAAGGAAATTGGGGTGCCTTATCCGTGGAGCGTTTACTCACAAATTCCGGTACAAGACTTTATGTATGGTGCAATGGAGAATACTACTGCTACATTGTTTGGAGACTTTTATTTGATAGATCAACGTGGATTTTTAGATCGGAATTATGTGCGTGTAAATGCGCATGAATTAGCACATCAGTGGTTTGGTGATATGATTACCGCTAGGTCAAGCGCTCACCATTGGTTGCAAGAGAGTTTTGCTACCCATTACGACTTGGTTTATCAAGGAGTAGCCTTTGGTGAAGACCATTTTGATTGGACAAGAAGAAATTACAACAATCAGGCGCTAAAAGCCAGTTTGTCAGATTTAAAACCACTTGCTCATAGCTCAGCGGGAACGGTTAGGCATTATCCAAAAGGGGCCTTTGTATTGCAGATGCTTAAGTATGTAGTTGGCAGAGAGCAATTCAACGCAGCTATAAAATATTATTTAGAAAAGCACGCTTATGGAAATGTTGACAGTAAAGATTTGTTAGTGGCATTTCACGAACGTTTAGGCTTATCGTTGAATTGGTTCTGGGAAGATTGGGTTTACAAAGGGGGAGAGCCGCATTATAAAGTTGAATTTAAGGAAGAGGAATCAAAAGGAACTTTTTTAGTTCAACAGGTTCATGAGCAAAATGAATTGGTTGATTTGTTTAAGATGCCCATTCAATTTGAAGTGTATTTTACCGATGGAAGTAGCTTAAGCAAGCAAGTAGTGATTGAAGAGGCATTTCAGCAAGTCAATTTTTCATGGGAGTCTGGTAAAAAGATTGATTACGTGCTTTTTGATCCGAATAATCAAATTTTAAGACAGCTTACTTTTCCAAAGTCGACGGAAATGTTAAAAGCGCAAGCCATGAATGCGAAATACATGCTTGATCGATATGACGCGGTAAAAGAGTTGATTGAGCTAGAGTTTGATGGGAAAGTGGAGTTCTTGAACCAAGTGTATTCAAAAGAAACTTTTCATGCCATAAAAGCAGAAATTCTCAAGTTCATGCTGCCCCAATTAACTAAAGAGTCCATTGAGTTGACTGAGAATGCAATTGCGGATAAGGATGTTGAGGTAAGGAAAGCAGTGCTAAACAGTACGGTTCGAATTCCAAATGAATTAAAAGAAAACTATATTATTTTATTACAAGATCCGTCTTATGAAGTAATTGAGAAAACCCTTTCACTGCTTTGTTTTTATTTTCCAAATGAGGTAGAGCAATTTCTAGAATTAACAAAAGATGAGATTGGTAATCGCTCACATAATATTAGAATTGAATGGTTGAAGCAAGCTTATCTGCATGATGGGAACCAAATTTATTTAGATGAATTGGTGGACTTATCGGGTCCTTCATTTGAGTTTTTAACTCGACTGAATGCGGCAGAATGCCTGCAAAGCTTAAATTATTTAGACGAAACAGCCTTAAAAAATATGTTGGATGCGACTTTTAGCTTTAATAGTAGGTTAGCTTCACCGGTTTCAAATGTGTTAAATCATTTTTTCTTGCAGGATGAGTATAAGAAGATGATTCTCAACTATGTTTCCAATGAAACTTGGAACGATTACGAATTTAAAAAAGTGAGGAAATTCTTAATTCCTTAGTTTACAATAAATTTCGCCGTACTAACTTGCCCTTGATTTTTAATTCGAAAGAAATAAAACCCTTTGGCAGGAGGGGTGAATGCCAATTGATTTTCAGCACTTAAGGTGAGTTGCTTGGTTTTTAAAAGTTTACCGGTAATGTCAAATATTTGTACTTCGGTTAAACGCTTGCTGTTGCTGGTAAAATAAACCTGATTGTCTTTAAAGTATACATTTTGTATACGAATATCTTTTTGTAATTCTTCTTCACCTACAATAAATGAAACACATTGATAGGGATTTTTTATTTCATTTGAAGGATAATCTGCAGTTCCATATAAGTAAACACAAATAGAATATTCGTTCTCAAACTTAAACTGATAATTGCTAATTAAGGTATAGTCGTTTTCTGTACCTACACTAAAATACTGATTGGTTCTCACTTTTAGCGGGTATAGCTCAGTTGTGTCCGTGCTAGAAATTTTTACTTCTATATCTAAAGTATCATCATTGAGTAAGTCGTTGGGCCCTAAATTCTGAACTCTTATAATGATATCTTCCACAGCCCCACTATCTAAATTAACTCTAGGGAAAGGCGATAGTATGGCTTTTACATTTACTTTGTTCGATTGAGCAATAGCACTTGTAGTAAGTATGAGAGATAATACGAGAAATAAATAATTCTTCATCATGTATTAGACAATTTTAATGGTGGTTTCGTCTACTATTACGGTGTCACCCTTTTTAAGTTTTAAGCGTTTTCTATGCTCAACAATGCCATTGCAAACCACTTCTTCATTTTCTACCATTAGTTTTGCAACAGCACCACTTTCTGCAATGCCAAGAACTTTTAATAATTTAATCAGTTCTATATAATCCTGTTCAAGTTCAAACTCCATAATAGTAATGCAAATCTACAGATACATACGTAATTCATGAAGAAGAGTTAACTGATTAAATAGGTTATTAAAAATTTAAAGACAATTCAGCTATTATCCGTTTGAATTAAATTGCTTTTTCAAAGCTCTGAATCTTCTGAAGTTCGAATGTCAAACTATTACTTTTCAAAAGCCGAAAGTTTTATATCGACTTGTATAGTCAACCTCTCAATACCTCTCTGAATCAAAACACTTGGAAATGTATTTTTCTTGTCAGATCGAGTGGTTTTCTTGACCATCTTGATACTATCACATTGTCAGTTCGAGTGTCCCGATTCTATCGGGAATTATCGAGAACAACAATGCGATCACTCGATGTGACAAGAAAACGAACTATCACATTTAAGAAATCGTTCAAAGCTCCGCTTTGATTAATTCGTAATTAACAGATTGGAAATTGGTAATTAAAAAGCACACTATTGCTTGACCACCTTCTTCGTAACCCAAACCTCCCCAACTTTTACTTTCACAAAATAAAGGCCGTTATCGAGTCTTTGCAGGTTTAAAATGTATTGATAGGTGTTTTGTAATTGAACTTGCTTTACTTTTTTACCTACCAAGTCAAAAATTTCAAACTCCTCAATTGGCAATGCACTGCTAAGGGTAATTTGGTTTTCGGTTGGATTAGGATATAGCTTTAGGCTCTCAGCTTTAAGCTTTGGGCTTTCCTCGCCCACCGTCATATCCTTTATCCGCACAATCCCCTGAACCGGAGCTCCATCCCAAGTAAAAAAATTGCCCATGACGTAATAGCCTCCAAAAGCACTCTTTTTAATTTGCCGAACAAATCCCATAGAGTCTGAGGTAATACCGGGCATAGAAGCACTATCAGGCCCGTGAGTATTAAAATACTGAGGTTCAATGTGACCATTTGAGTCTATTTTAGCCAAATTGTGCTTAGAAAAACCTTGATAATTATCAAAAAATCCACCTACAAGATAACCTCCATCTTCTGTTGGACTTATTGCATTAATAAATGAGGTTGAACCTAAGACATTCGGCCCTTGGGTTGGTCCTTGAAAATTAGCAAAGTTGTTGTCTAAACTCCCATCTGGGTTTAGCTTTATTAAGGTAAAGTTCGAGTTTGGCTTGCTCCTTAAATTAAAGTAACCATAAATTCCACCTAGAAAAATTGACCCTGAAGTGTCAATATGCACTACATTATAAGTATTACCTGAAAATGTTCCTAAGGGCGATTGAAAAGTAGTATCCAGGGTACCATCTAAATAAATGCGGCACATCCCATGTATGGGTACCCCATCGTAATGGGTAAACACTGAGGGGGAGCCGTATACCATCATGCGGTTGCTATCATAGGGAACAAAATGCGTGGGTTCTCCTGTAGCGTCTTTTACGAAGCTGCTGTCCCACAAACCTTGTGGAGTCACTTTAACAATGTAACGGTGTGGAAAGGTATCCGGTGGGTTGATGATTTGACAACCATTGGGTAAAAAATCTTTACTTATTAAGTAGGATCCATCATCAAAGAAGTAGGGTACATAAGCCTCAGAACACTTGGCCGTATTGATAAAGTTAGCTGCCCATTGATTAAATGAAGGATGTACTGAACCTGTGGTATCTCTTCTCACATAATAGCCGTTATTAGAAGAGGTAACCAACTCGGAACCTGGTCTTTTAAAAATATGACTGATACCTGTTGAGCTACCTCCATTAAAACTAAAGTTTAAGTTTCTCGACCCATCTCTTAACATGGAGCTAATACCCCCATGCTGTTGTCCCGGATAGGGAATTTTAAAACCTCCAACTATATAAATTGTCCCTGATTGTGGATTTTCCCATAAATCATTAGTTGGGCCTATATCTAGCGTATTGTTTCGAATATTAAAAGCTGGCTGAAATGTAAGATCTAAGGTATAGGGTTGAGCTAAGCTGCTCAACCCTATTACCATTAATCCTAATATAAATGCTATTCTATTCATTTAATGTAACACAATTACTTTTCCACAAATAAAAGCCGGTTCTTGTAAATATAAGCCTTAATACCATTTCGCGCTTAAGTTATTGATATTTAATAATGGTTAATTCAGCTTCTTGGTATTTTTCTAATAACTTCATTGCATGAGTAGGCGTATATTGTTTTCTTTACCTTATGATTAAAAGGCTGATTACTTATTTGCTCGTTTTTTTGGCAGTGGCGCTTAATGGCAATGCTCAAAACTGCAGTTTGCCAAATAAAGCATTTCAATTTGGAGAAAATATAGAATATACCATTTACTACCATTTAGCTGGCATTTGGGTAGGAGCGGGGGAGGTTTATTTTAAAGTAGATTCAAGCCGAATCGGGAAAAAGGATTTTTATCATTTTGATAGTTATGGAGAAACCTTTAAAAAATACGATTGGATTTATAAGGTTAGAGACCACTATGAGGCATATACCAGTGTAAAAGAGTTTGAGTCATTCCGCTTTAAGCGAAAAGTGAATGAAGGAGATACTTATATCCGAGAAGACTATCTGTTTAATCAAAAGGAGAATAGCGTTTATACCTTAAGGCAAATGGGAGAAGATGAAGCCATGAAAAAAGATACGGTTGATTTGCCTAAGTGTAGTTTTGATGTATTGAGTATGATTTATTTGGCGCGAAATATTGATTATTCAAACTATAAAATTGGTGACAAAATTCCCATCCGAATTTTTATTGACAACGAGTCTCACGATACCTATATTCGATATTTAGGAGTAGAAGAATTGAAGGTTAAAGAGTTGGGGAAATACCGTTGCATTAAATTTTCACCCATGTTGATAGAAGGTACTATTTTTAATGCCGGTGAAGATATGACGGTTTGGGTAACTGATGATAAAAATCGAGTTCCTTTATTGATTGAAACACCCATTTTAGTGGGCTCAATAAGAGCTAGAGTAAATACAATGAGAGGATTAAGGCATCCTATTCAATCAAAGTTAGATTAAACTTACAAGGCCATTAAGCCTTCAATCTCATTGGCTTTTTTATACCGTTCAATCACTTTGTCTGCATTCAACATCACTTCTTTTGCACTTACACTCACATAGTTCCCTTTATGAGATTGTTTGATGCTTACATTGGCTTCAGGACCAAATAATGACTCTACTTGTGCTAGCTTTTGATTGTCTGAAGGAATAATAAACTTAAAGAAATAGACTCTTGGCCAATCTCCACTTTCTACTAATTTTTTTCTTAAGTCGGCATATGGGTCTTTATTCATCTTTATTCTCCTTCAATTGGTAAAGTTTGAATGACTTCTTTAAGGCTATTTAAAAGGGCTTTTTTATCACTTTCTTCTTCATCCTCTAAAGCATCTGTAATTTCAAGCAAGCAGTTTTGAATTTCATCTTCGCTAAAGGCACTGTCAAAATTTTCAACTACGGTTAAGGCTTCTAAGCAAGTCATATAGTCTCCCTCAATTGCTTTTTGGACAAATAATTCCAAGTGATCTGAACCATCAATACTTGATTGCCAAAAAGTGGCCACTAAAAAACTATTGTAATAGGCTAGGCTGTTGTCTTCCAATTTTTGAATGAGAATATCTTTTGCGCCTTGGTCTTTTAAATCAAACAAAAATTCTATGATGGCCGATTCAACCGTTGGTTCGTCAGTTTCTTTTAAAGTGTTTAGTAAAGCTTCAAAAGTTTTGCTGTTGCCCTCTTTTCGGTTTCTTTTAATCGCCTCTAAAACGATTTTTTCATCCGATGCTTGGAAATCTTTTAGAATTGATTTTACCTCTTTAGAATCTTCTGCCATGCTTAATTTTTCAGCAAAGTTAAGCAGTATTTGTTCGTTTAAAGTTTAAAAGTTGTTAGGAGTTTAAGGTCAGCCGAGCAAGGTAACTGCCATCCTCTTCTTCGTAAATAATTTGAGTATGCAAGCCACAGTTATTGGCTGCTTGCATTAAAGTATGTTGATTGATATACAGCCATGAATATGGAGCTCCAAAATGGCCATTAAATTCCAATTGGTAGTTAACTTCAACCGCTTGCTCTTCTTGTCCTGTTTTGCTGTTTTGCAGGGAAGAAGAATCCAATAAGATTTGTCCATCATCTTTGCAAAGTGATATGGCATGCGTAAGGTGTTTTTCAAGGTGGATTAGCTTTTCACAAATGCCAATTCCATTCATAAGGAAAAGCAGGGTGTCAAACTTTTCATCTGCATTGAAATTTAAGAAAGAAGCAGTTTTTGCTTGGGTTAATCCTCTAGCCTTCATGACAGAAACAGCCTCATCGGAAACATCAATAGGAGTAACTTCAAAACCCTCGTTTTGTAAAATAAGGCTATGAGAGCCTGCGCCAGCACCTACATCTAAAATTTTTCCTTGGCAAAGGTCTAAGGCGAAGCTCTCTAATGGCGGAAGCTCATCTTCATCTCTAAAAAATACAGAAACTGGCATTTTGCTTATGCTTCCGTCTTCTTGGTGAATGCTTAGCTGTGTTTCTGTGGCTCCTTTAAAGTAGTCTCTTAGCGCTAAACCAAATGGTTTCCAAGAAGGGATTTGCGAACTCAATGATTTTCTCTTTTTCCAAAAATATCACTACCAATTCGAACCATATTTGAGCCCGAATCCATGGCAATCTTAAAATCACCACTCATGCCCATGCTTAAAATTTTAAAGTCAGTGTTGCCTTTAAAATAATTCTCTTTGGTTTGATCAAAAATGGTTTTTAGCGTATCAAACTCACTTTTTACTTTCTTTTTGTCATTTGTAAAAGTGGCCATGCCCATCATGCCAACAATTTTTATGTTTTCTAGCTCTTTCAGACTTGGGCTTGCTAAAAAGTTTTCTAGTTTTTGTCTTGTTAAACCAAACTTGCTTTCTTCTTCTGCAATATGCATTTGCAAAAGCACTCGAATCGTTCGATTGTTTTGTTTAGCTCTTTTATTCACCTCTTCTAAGGTGCTGAGTTTGTCAATTGAGTGAATTAAAGAAACATAAGGGGCAATGTATTTTACCTTGTTCGATTGCAGATGCCCAATCATGTGCCATTCAATATCTTTGGGCAGAGTTTCCGCTTTTTGTTGTAATTCTTGTGGTCTGTTTTCACCAAAAATTCGTTGTCCGGCTTGGTAAGCTTCTTCTATAGCCTCCACA
Organism: uncultured Flavobacteriales bacterium; assembly: GCA_964001305.1. GTDB lineage: Bacteria > Bacteroidota > Bacteroidia > Flavobacteriales_E > Vicingaceae > CAJXMH01. The sequence goes on along the minus strand of CAXFAI010000019.1, from coordinate 93,875 downwards.
GGTTTAGTCTTAGAAACAGCTACAAGCTCAACCCCTTTTTCTAATTGATTTTTAATGCGGTTTAAATTGTCAGCAATGCTCATCTTATTCGTCATTTTTACTAGTAGAATAAACCGTTAATCCGCTTCTAAGTTTAGGTTCAATCCAAGTACTTTTGGGTGGCATAATTTGGTCGGCATCTGCAATGTCTTTTAATTGTTGCATACTTACCGGAAAATGCGAAAAAGCGACTTTAAATCTTCCACTATCTACTTCTTTCATAAGGGCTTCAATGCCTGATAAGCCTCCCATAAATGCAATTCGCTTATCGGTTCGTAAATCTTTAATTCCTAAAATGGGTGCTAATAAATGATTGGTAAGAATAGAAACATCTAAACTGTTTACCGGGTCATTATCTTTATACAGCCCTTCTTTGGGAATTAGGCAATACCATTTTCCTTCTATATACATTCCAATTTCATGCACTTTTCTGGGTGCAAAAAGTGCTTGGTCTGTGTACAATACTTCAAACTCTTCATTTAATGCTTTGAGGAAACTTTTGGTATTTAATTTTCCAATGTCTTTTACTAAGCGGTTAAACTCATAAATCTGCAATTCACTTTCAGGAATGAAAATGCCCATAAAGTGATTGTATTTTTCTGAACCAGTATGATTCGGATTTCTTTTCTTTAGTTCATTTCCCAAAAGGGCAGAAGATGCCGAACGATGATGCCCATCGGCTATATAAATAGAGTCTATCTTTTCAAAGGCATTTTTAATGGTTGCAATGTCTGCGTCTTGATCAATAATCCAAAAGGTATGTCGTACCTTATTTGTGGTGGTAAAATCATATTCTGCTCGACCTAAAACTACTTGCTGAACCACTTGGTCAATTTCAAGTTGGTTAGGATATGTAAAACAAACCGGTTCCGCATTAATTTCTACCCCTTTTAAGTATTCTTTGAACATTTCCTCTCGCTTGGCAATGGTCGCTTCATGTTTCTTAATTACCTTGTTGTTGTAATCTTCTACCGATGCACAGCCAATAATGCCTAAATAAGGATGCCCGTCTTTAATTTGCCGATAGAGGTAATAACAAGCTTTATCATCTTGTTCCAAAATTTGTTGATTCACAAAATCGTCAAACTTTTCTCTTACTTTTTCATATTTACTTGCTCCCTTGCATTGCATGCCTTTTTTTAATTGATACTCTGGATTAAGTATATGAAGAAAAGTAAAAGGGTTTTCATCCAATTTAGAGCGTAAAGCGCTAGGGGAGTATGAAATATAGGAACGTGAAGCCACTAGGTGGGCTTTGTCTCTTGTAGGGCGTATGGCCTTAAATGGAATAATATCTGCCAATTGGTTTCTTTTTGAGGCTAAATTACAAGAAACTAAAAGGAAAAAGAAAGGGTGAAAGAAAGCTCTTTCACCCTAAATTCTTTGTTTGAATTTGCTTTAAGCTTCTTGTTTTTGATAGTGAGCAATTATGTTATCGGCTAGTTCAGTGCCAATTCGATCTTGCGCTTCCAGGGTAGCTGCACCAATATGTGGGCTTAACGAGATTTTCTCATGAGCGAGTATTTCAGCCGAAGGAGTAGGTTCGTTTTCAAATACATCTAAAGCCGCATGCGCAATTTTACCTTCGTTTAAAGCGGTAAGCAAAGCCATTTCATCTACTACGCCACCACGAGCAGCATTCAATATAATCGCACCGTCTTTCATTTTAGCAATTTCTGCTTCACCTATTAAAGCGCCGTCTGTAGCTGGAACATGTAAACTTAAAAAGTCAGATTGTGTTAAAACTTCTTCAAGTTCAGATCTTTCAAGAGTTACCGTTAAATTCTGATCAGCAATTGAAAGTGTTATATCAAAAGGGCCTTCGTTTCTATCATACACTAACACTTTCATGCCACAACCTAGTGCATATTGTGCCAATGCTTGACCAATACGTCCAAAGCCATAAATTCCTAAGGTTTTACCTCGAAGTTCGATGCCTTTTGCATAGTTCTTCTTCAATACCTTAAAGTCGCTTGTACCCTTAATTGGCATTTCGCGGTTTGCTTGGTGTAAAAAACGAACTGCACCAAATAAATGTGCCATCACTAATTCAGCAACAGATTGCGAAGAAGAGGCTGGTGTATTGAATACATTAATTCCTTTTGAACGGGCATAATCAACATCAATATTGTCCATGCCAACACCACCACGACCAATCATTTTTAAAGAAGGGCAAGCGTCAATGATGTCCTCACGTACCTTTGTGGCAGAGCGAACTAAAAGCACTTCATATCCATTTTCGTTGATGGCTTCTATCAAGTCTGCTTGTTCTACTTTTTCGGTTATAACTTCAAAGCCTGCTTTTTCTAAGGCTTCTTTTCCTGAATTTGCAATTCCGTCGTTTGCTAATACTTTCATCTTTTTTATCCGTGTGTTTTTTCAAATTCTTGCATTACATCTACTAAAGCCTGTACACTTTCAATAGGTAAAGCATTGTACATAGAGGCTCTATAGCCTCCTACTGATCGATGTCCTTTTATACCACTGATGTTGGCCTCTGTCCATAGTTTGTTAAACGCCTCAGCCTGACTGTCATCATTTAAAACAAAAGTAGCGTTCATGTTCGAGCGATCTTCTTTCGCAGTTACGCCCTTAAATAATGGATTTCTATCAATCTCATTGTAAAGTAAGTCAGCTTTGGCTTGATTTTTCTTTTCAATAGCTGAAACACCACCATTGGCTTTTAACCACTCCAAGGTTAGCATACTTACATAAATAGGGTAAACTGGTGGAGTGTTAAACATCGAATCTTTCTTAATATGAGTTCTTAAGTCAAGCATAGTTGGAATATCATCGCCAGCTTTTCCTAAGGCAGATTCTTTTACAATATATAATGTGGTACCTGCAGGACCCATATTTTTTTGAGCTCCCGCATAAATTAAATCAAATTTTGAAACATCAATTTCTCGGCTAAAAATATCCGAAGACATATCGCACAATAAAGGGATTCGGCTTATTGGGAAGTTTTTAAACTGTGTGCCGTAGATGGTATTGTTAGATGTTAAATGCAAATATTTTGCATCTGAAGGAATGCCATATCCTTTTGGAATGTAGCTAAAGTTTTTGTCCTCACTACTTGCAATTACATCTGCAGAGCCTCGGTGACTAACTTCTTTTATGGCTTTAGACGCCCATGTTCCAGTATTTATGTAAGCCGCTTTTTCTCCTTTTGGTAAGAAGTTATAAGCAGCTTTTAAAAAACCTAAACTAGCACCACCTTGTAAAAACAATACTTGGTATCCTTCTGGAACTCCTAGTAATTCTTTAACTAAAGCTCGCGCATTTTCCATAACATCCACAAAATCTTTACTTCTGTGAGAGATTTCTAAAATAGAAAGGTTAAGATTGTTAAAGTTTAAAACGGCTTCAGAGGCTTTTTGAAAAACTTCTTGTGGAAGTATACAAGGGCCTGCACTATAATTGTGAACTTTGGTCATATTGTTAGTTTTTAGGTCTCGCTCAAAATTGCGAAATATTTGCCAAAAGTAAGTCAGTACAGGGAGCTAATACAAGACTTAAGGCTTTAATTTTGTGCTAGTAAAAGGTTAAGTGAATAAAAATGAAAATGTATTCGCTAAGAAATTAAAATGTTGTATATTTGCCCTCCAATTTTTTAAGGCAGAGTCATGAAAAAAGATATTCATCCAGAAGATTATAGATTTGTAGTTTTTAAAGATATGTCAAACGACTATTCTTTTTTAACAAAATCAACCGCTCCATCTAAAGAAACTGTAAAGTGGGAAGATGGAAATGAGTATCCTTTAATTAAGCTTGAAATTTCACACACATCTCACCCATTTTATACTGGTAAGATGAAGTTAGTAGATACTGCGGGTAGAATTGACAAGTTTAAGAACAGATACAAGCAATTTGATAAGAAAAAAGCGACCGAAGAGGAAAGCAAATAAGATAATTTTCAGATTATAAAAAAGCCCTGATGAAATTTCATCAGGGCTTTTTTATTGCTTCTAATTCGACTTAGCTTAAAAGTACTTTCCAAGCTTGATCTATTTTTGCTTCACAAAGTAAGTCATGGGCATGCTTTTGTTTTGCATCCCAATCTTCTTTAATGTCAAAACTCTTTTTGAATTCTTCAATTTCTTCGGCAGAAGGCAAGCGTTCTACATTGCCAAGCATACCTAAGTCGTTGCCCGTTAAAATGTGACTTGTTCTAATTTTTTCAGGCAGTTGATCTACTCCAATACCTTTTTGTCTGATTGGCTTTGGAACTTCAAATAAGGCATCACCATTTGCATGCACATAATAATTTCCACCCATTCTTCCAACTAAGTCAATTTTTTTGGTGTCTATATTTCCTTCTTCATCTAAAATGTTATCATTAATATGAATCAAAAGGATTTCGCAAATTATTAGATTTCCTGAACCTCCTTCATCACCTAATTCAACCACCTCTCTAATTTTACATTCAAAAGAAACTGGAGACTCTTTAACGCGAGCAGGCTTTACTAATTCAGATGCTATAGGAGTTAAGCCTGATTTTTCAAACTCATCAATCCCTTTTTCATAAGCCGTGCTTGAAAGTGACATTTGCTGAACAATGTTGTGATTGACAACATTGATAACTACCTCCATTGTTTCTTTGGCGTTGTGGTAGGTGTCTTTCTGTGTATTGGTTCTTCCGCTTTTAGCAGGTGAAAAAATAGCAATTGGAGGGCGTGTGCTAAATACATTGAAGTAACTAAAGGGGCTCAAATTGCGATTTCCATCTTTGTCTACAGTAGATGCAAAAGCAATTGGCCTGGGTGCTACAGCGCTTAATAAGTGGTTATGTAGTCTTCCAAGAGATACTTCGTCTGGCTTAATTTTCATGTTTTTTGTTTTTCTTGACTTTACAAGATTAACTATAATCAGAAAAAAGTAAAACTAGCTCAAATCATATTGTTTGGTTTTTGGAAAAGTATTACTTTTGCCCTCCTGTTTTAATAAAGCAGATGTTCATTAATATAATGTAAGCGGATGTGGTGAAATTGGTAGACACGCTAGATTTAGGATCTAGTGCTTCGCGGCGTGTGGGTTCGAGTCCCTCCATCCGCACCAAATGAATGGCGTAAGGCTCTGGTTTTACGCCATTTTTTTTAAAACAAATTCAAGCTATGGAAGTAGTAAAAAAAGACCTAGACAAGCTCAATGCTGAAATTACAATCAAAATCAGCGAAAACGATTACAAAGAAAAAGTTGAGCAATCTCTGAGAAATTATCGTAAGCAAGTAAATATGCCAGGTTTCCGTAAGGGACATGTACCAATGGGTATGGTTAAGAAAATGGTGGGAACCAATATCATGGCAGAAGAAATCAATCGATTGCTTTCGGATAAATTGTATGCATATATAGGTGAGGAGAAATTAAATGTGTTAGGGAACCCAATGCCTAAGGAAGAAGAGGCGAAGAATATTGATTGGGAAACCCAAAAAGATTTTGAGTTTACTTACGAAGTGGGTATAGCTCCAGAGGTGAAAGTTGACGTGACCGACAAAGACAAGTTTGAAAAATACAAGATAAAGGTTACCGACAAAATGGTAGATGAGCAGATTACTGAGATTGCGAAGCGATACGGTAAAATGGTTGAGGTAGACAAGTCTGAGAAAGGCGATATGCTATATGGCAAATTTGAGGAATTAGAGAAAGGGAAAGTAAAAGAGGGAGGAATTTCAAATAGCACGGTTCTTAACATTGCTACCATTACAAAAGAAAAAGACCAAAAGAAGTTCTTTGGTTTAAAGAAAGGAGATGTAGTAAAGGTTAAACCTCAAGATATTGCTGCTCATAATTATGTTGCTTCTTGGTTAGGAATTGAAGAGCAATATATTAAAGATCAAAAGTCGGACTTTCAGTATACGGTTGAGAAAATCAATCGCATGGAGCCTGCTGATTTGAATAAAGAATTCTTTGATAAAATTTATGGCCCTGATATAATCAAGACCAAAGAAGAAATGCAAGCCCGAATAAAAGGTGAAATGGAAACTAACTTTGAGCAAAATGCTGAGCAATTGCTTGAAAGAGATGTTCAAGATCATTTGTTGAAAAAGGCAAAGTTGAGTTTACCTGATGCGTTTATGAAACGTTGGTTAAAAACGGCTAATGAAAAGCCAATTACCGATGAGCAAATTGAAGCAGAATATGACCAATATGCTACTGGATTAAAATGGCAGTTGATTGAGAATAAGCTTATCAAAGAACACGATATTAAGGTTGAGCAAGAAGAAGTTGTTGAGCACACTAAAAATTTAGTAAAACAACAATTAGGAGGAATGAGTCAAGATATAATGGGCGAAGAGGAATTGGAAGACACAGCAAAAAGAGTGCTGCAGAACCAAGATGAAGCTCGACGGTTATATGAACAGCTTTACTCGGTTAAATTGAGAGACTTTTATCAAAAAACAGCTAAGATAAAAGAGAAAGAAATTAGCTACGATGATTTTGTTAAATTAGCCGAAAAGCGATCTTAATCTTTTCATGTAAAAGGTCTTTTTGCATGAACATTTTTTAAGATTTGCATAAAGTAAAGAGACTTATTTTTACATCATAGAAAAGAAAAAATTAAATGGATTTTAGCAAAGAATTTAAAAGTTACGCAACCAAGCACAGAGGCTTAAACAGCATGCATGTAGAAAACTACTTGGAGTCTGTAACGCCTTATATTATTGAAGAACGTCAGCTGAATGTAGCGCAAATGGATGTGTTCTCCAGATTGATGATGGATCGCATCATTTTTCTAGGTACAGGGATTAATGATCAAGTTGCCAATATTATTCAAGCTCAATTGTTGTTCTTAGAGTCTGCAGATTCTAAGAAAGATATTCAAGTTTATTTGAATTCACCTGGAGGTTCTGTTTATGCTGGATTGGGTATTTATGATACCATGCAGTATATCAATCCTGATGTAGCGACTATTTGTACTGGTATGGCAGCCTCAATGGGAGCTGTTCTACTTTGTGCTGGTGCCGCAGGAAAAAGAACGGCTTTACCACACTCTAGAGTGATGATTCACCAGCCAATGGCAGGTACTCAAGGGCAAGCTTCTGATATGGAAATTGCGGTTAAGGAAGTCTTAAAAATGAAAAAGGAGTTGTATGAAATCATTGCAAACCATTCAGGACAAGACTTCAAAAGAGTAGAAGAAGATTCTGATCGTGATTACTGGATGTCTGCTAAAGAAGCGAAAGACTACGGTATGATTGACGAAGTGCTAGCTAAAAAATAAGCGCTTTTTAAATGTTTAACTTTGACCTCGATAATACCCTATCGGGGTCATTTTGTTTTAGTTATGAAAGACGAAAAGAAAATACATTGTTCCTTTTGTGGGCGAGATAAAAAAGACACAAATGTGCTAATTGCTGGAATTACAGGGCATATTTGTGATAGTTGTATAGCTCAAGCTGGGGCAATTGTAAAAGAAGAATTTGGTGAGCAAGATAGGGAGGAGTTAAACTTTACCTTGCTTAAACCTAAAGAACTAAAAGAGCACTTAGATGAGTATGTAATCGGGCAAGAGTCAGCTAAAAAAGTGCTTTCGGTTGCAGTTTACAATCATTACAAAAGAATTACACATGGGGCATATGCCGATGTAGATATTGAAAAATCAAATATTCTTTTGGTTGGTGAGACTGGCACAGGTAAAACATTATTGGCAAAAACGATTGCAAAAATGCTTGAGGTTCCTTTCTGCATTGCGGATGCAACCGTTCTAACAGAAGCAGGCTATGTTGGAGAAGATGTAGAAAGTATATTATCTCGATTGTTACAAGCAGCAGATTACGATGTAGCTAAGGCAGAACGAGGTATTGTTTTTATTGATGAAATTGATAAAATTGCTCGGAAAAGTGATAACCCTTCCATTACTAGAGATGTTTCAGGGGAAGGAGTTCAGCAGGCTTTATTAAAGTTATTAGAAGGAGCAACGGTAAGTGTGCCGCCACAAGGAGGAAGAAAGCATCCTGAGCAAAAAATGGTAAGTATAAATACCCAAAACATTCTTTTTGTATGTGGAGGTGCATTTGATGGTATACAGCGTTTGATTGCAAAACGTTTGAATACCAACGCTATTGGATATAAGAACAAGGAAGAAGAACATATTGATGAAACAAACTTTTTACAATATGTAACTCCACATGACATTAAGCGCTTTGGTTTAATTCCGGAGCTAATCGGTAGAATTCCAGTAATGACTCATCTAAATCCATTGGATAAGTCTGCCCTGAGAAGAATTTTAACAGAGCCTAAAAATTCAATTATCAAGCAATATATTCGACTGTTTGAATTGGATGGTGTAGAATTAAGTTTTGATAAAAAAGCCTTGGATTTTATTGTTGAAAAAGCCGCTGAGTACAATCTAGGAGCAAGAGGTTTGCGTTCCATTTGCGAAGCCATTATGTTGGATGCCATGTATGAAGTGCCCTCTAATGGAGAAAAAGAAAAGTTGGCGATTACGGCAGCTTATGCCAAGCAAAGGTTTAATAAATCTTCCTTGAAAAAGTTGAAAGTAGCTTAGCGCTTTCTTTCAAAAGTTAGGAAGGTAAAATCGTATGCATGCCGTTCATCTTTTGGATGGTACTCCTCTGAAATAAGCGTCCATTGTTCAGGCTTTAATTCTGGGAAAAAAGTATCTCCTTCAATTTGAGTATGGACTCTAGTTAGGTATATGCAATCAGCAATTGGTATAGCTTGCTTGTATATTTCGCCGCCTCCAATAATCATCAATTCGGTTTCTCCATTTTGCTTTGCAAAATCGATGGCGCTATTTAAGTCATGAAAAATATTAGCACCTTCAAACTGATAACTGGAGTCTCTTGTGAGCACTAAATTGGTTCGGTTGGGTAATAATTTTCCGAATGATTCAAGATTTTTACGGCCTGTTAATATATGATGACCTTTTGTAGTTTTTACAAAGAATTTCATATCATCAGGTAGCTTCCAAGGTAGGTCATTATTCTTTCCAATAACGTTGTTTTCAGTTGCTGCAGCGATTAAGGAAATTTTCATTGATGTAATTTATAATTTTTTTCGATTGTATCCTTTGTCAGTTCGAGCACCCGCCTTCCGGACGGGCAGGGAGTCGAAGACTATACAGCAACAGCCGCTTTAATGTGTGGATGTGGGTCGTAATTCTCAAGTGTAAAATCTTCGTATTTGAACTCAAAAATGTCTTTTACTTCTGGGTTTATCTTCATGGTTGGAAGAGTTCTAAACGATCTGCTTAATTGCAATTTAGCTTGGTCTAGATGATTTAAATATAGATGAGCATCACCAAAAGTGTGTACAAAATCACCTAAGCCTAAATTGCAAACTTGTGCAACCATCATTGTCAGTAATGCATAGGATGCAATATTAAAAGGCACACCTAGAAAAGTATCAGCACTGCGCTGATAGAGTTGGCAAGATAATTTGCCATCAGCGACATAAAATTGGAAGAAAGCATGACAAGGTGGAAGAGCCATATTTTCAATTTCTGCCACATTCCAAGCACTTACAATTATTCTTCTGGAATCTGGATTGTTTTTTATCTGGTCAATTACCTTTTTTATTTGATCAATTTTTTCTCCGTTAGGACTTGGCCAAGAGCGCCATTGTGAACCGTAAACAGGTCCTAAATTGCCATTTTCATCTGCCCATTCATCCCAAATGCTAACCCCATTTTCTTTCAAATACTTAATGTTTGTATCACCGCTCAAAAACCAAAGCAATTCGTGAATAATAGACCTCAGGTGAAGTTTTTTTGTGGTAATAGCAGGAAATCCTTCGTTCAAATCAAACCTCATTTGATGACCAAAAACACTGATTGTTCCTGTACCGGTTCGATCTTCTTTTTTAATCCCTTCATCTAAGATTCGCTCTAGTAAGTCGTGGTATTGCTTCATGATTCCTGAATTAATTCAAGTATAAAATTAATGGCCTTTCAATAAGAATGTGCTAATTATTTAGATTACTTAGCAACAAGATATTCACAGCTTATGGATATTTTTAACGTTCGAATAAACGCTTTGAAACACCTATTTTCATTTTTTGCACTTTGTCTTTTTGGTCAACTGGTTTTCTGTCAAAAACAATTGTCAATTGATAGTATTCAAGAATGTTATTTGAAACAACCTAAATATCTTGAATTAGGAGTGGGTTTGAGCTATTCATACTTTCGAGATTTCGCCACTAGTCCAATTTTCTACAAAGGTTATTCTCCGAGTATTAGTTTAGCTTATCAAAGACATAACACTAAAAATGAAAGTCGTTTTGGTTTCCATTTTAGACAAGGGAATTATGATTTTCAAATCAGAAATGAATATGCAAGAGCCAATTTACAGGCATATGAATTTCAGTTTAAACATTTGGTTGTGCTTTCTCGATTTTCGAATAGTAAGTGGATTACTAAAGTAGGAGGAGAGGCCATTGGAACAATCAATTTGCGTTCTAATTCAGTCCTAAATAATGCTGGCTTTGGTGCTGAAGCCATTTATAATTTAATGCTTTCCGCAAAAGTGGAAAGAGATGTAAGCAGAAAGACAACGAAACAGGGGAAGTTTCTATTTATCAACTATAATTGGAAACCACGAAGAAGACTTCTGACATACCAATTTAATACTGGCTTGCTTAATGGTCACTACAGAAATGGCTATGCTTATGTTCATCAACAAAGAATAATCAATGAAGAAAATTGGCTATCTGATTATAAACACACTATTGGTCAAGGACTTCGTTTTTCTTCACGATTGGATTATACCTTGTTTTTTCATAATGCTAATGCGGTTCAGTTTTCTTATTTGTGGGATGCATATTCTACACGAGAAGAAAACACAGCTTTTGAATTCGCGGCTCATTTAATTCAATTTTCACTTTTAATTGGACTGAATTAATGAGAAAGTTATTACCAGTGTTTGTTGTCTTTATGTTGCTGTTTACTGCATGTGAAAAAGCATTTTTAGAAGATGAATTGTCTACTGATGACCCCTTTACTTCATTTGATTATTTGTGGGAACAAATTGATTTAAAGTATTCCTATTTTGATGTAAAGCAGATTGATTGGAATGAGCAGAAGAGCAAGTACAGAGCGCAACTTTATAGCGGAATGTCTCAAGTGGAATTGTTTAACATCATGGGAAATATGATGAAAGAACTGAAGGATGATCATGCTAACTTAAGTTCCAGTTTTAACGTTTCTTATTTTGGAGTAAAGTATGAAGGGGCAGATAATTTTGATTTGCGAATAATTGAAGACAATTACATCGGTAGGAATTACTATATCACAGGACCTTTTATTCATGATTTTATAAAACAGGATAGTATAGGCTATGTGAGATTGTCAACCTTTTCCACTAGCATTACCGATGCAGAATTAAATTTTGTTCTTTCTCGATATAGAAATACAAAAGGTTTAATTATTGACTTAAGAGAGAATGGTGGTGGGTTGATTTCAAATGTATTTCGAATAATGTCCCGTTTTGTATCATCAAACACTACGCTATATAAAAGTAGAATAAGAAATGGGGAGCAGCATCATGAATTTTCAAATTTGGAAAGTGCCGATGTTGTGCCTTATGAGGGAATTAAATACTTGAATAAACCTATTATGGTTCTAGTCGATCGTGGCTCTTATAGTGCAAGTTCATTTTTCGCATTATCGACTAAGGCAATTCATAATATGTACTTAGTAGGAGATACCACTGGAGGTGGTTTAGGCTTGCCAAACGGTGGGCAATTACCAAATGGATGGGAGTATCGATTTTCCGTAACACAAGCTTATACAGTTCAACAAGCGAATCAGATAGAAGCTGGCAAAATTGATGAAGTTAATCGTGAAAATTATGAGAATGGAGTTCCTCCTGAAATAACCGCTACTTTAAATCGAATGGAATTAACACAAGATGAAATTATTGAAAGAGCTATACAAGAAATACTTGCTTATTGATGTGAATTGCCATCAATAAACTTCTTTTTTAATTCTTTGGTTGGAACCATACAGCTTTCCATCTTGCCAAACCAATTGTATCTGTTTTTAGCTACCACTGAATAAACGCTATTTCTAACAAATTTTGGGAGTATTATTAATCCATAAGCCAAGGGCCATAAAGCATTTAGCGACTTAGAAATTCTCAAAGCTGCAGTTGATTGAGAATAACATTTTCCATTTTCAATCAGAATAATTGAGTCTTCTTTTTGTTTGACTTCGTCACAAATTGATTTTAATTCTTTACCTACTGGTTCTTGAAGGCTGGCGAATCGAAATTTGTCTTTTTTATCGCGCTTGATTATAAACTGTACAGACTTGCTGCATAGGTTGCAGTACCCATCAAATAATACAATACTAATTGATTTGTTCTCTGTCGGATTCATTTAAATGCCTGTTAAATTGCCACTTAACTGTACGGGGCAAAATACGATTTAAAATGAAAAAACAAACCATTGAGATTAAGAGACAAGAACTGATTAATAAAGTAGCAGCGATTGGCCCACCATAAAAGTCTATAATGTTAATGTCAATCATATCTACTGAATCCCAAATTTCCATTACTCCAAAAGCAATTCCATTATTGGCAAAATGAATAATTATACAAAGAAGTAGATTTGAAGTCCGGTAGTAAACCCATGCTGAAAATAAACCAATGACCATGGCAGAAATGAATTGCCAAGGATTCATATGTACTAATGCAAAAAGAAAACTAGACCAAAATATGGCCTTTTTGGCCGAATAGTTTTTTAGCAGTCCATCGAGAATAATGCCACGAAAAATAAATTCCTCTAAAATGGGAGCTGCAATGGCTATGGTTAAAAATGCAGCCCAACCATGCAGGTCAGCTAATTCCATAAACATTTGTTTAAACATATCAGGCATGGGGATTAAACTGCTTAAGGGCATAGTTATCCCAATCTGCAAACTCAAAAGCATGATAACAATCAAAAAAGTACTTCTGAGCTTGGGTGTTGAAAACCGGTATTCACTTGTTTTATTTTCCTTTTTCCTAAGGAGGTGTGCAAATAACAAACAGGATCCCATGCTTAATACATAGTATATAAGCATTGATACCTCCTTGGAAAGGTAATCCACTAAGCCAAAATTTACAAATGAAAAACAAATTGACGCTAAGATGGCAATGCCAAATATTCCCCAGCTCTGAGGTAAGTTAGGATAGGTAGGTTTCATCTATTTCAATAAAGCTTGAAAATAGTGATTTTTTTAAAAAGTAATCTAAAAGCTGAATAGCTAGTTTAGCCAAGAATCATTCCTGCAATGGTTGCTGAAATTAGTGAAGCAATTGAACCTCCAATCAAGGCTTTTATTCCAAATTGAGAAAGTGTTTTTCTTTGTCCTGGTGCTAAAGATCCTATTCCACCAATTTGTATACCAATGGAAGCAAAATTTGCAAACCCACAAAGCATATAGGTAGCCATGATAATTGACTTTTCGTAATGTAGATGCACTCCATTGCTAATGTCTTTTAGTCCAGCAAGTTGTATGTAGCCAACAAATTCACTTGCTGCTAGCTTAATGCCTAAAAGCTGACCCATAAGCAACATGTCTTCTTGAGCAACTCCAATTAGCCACATCAGTGGAGCGAAAATTGTTCCCAAAATAAATTCTAATGACAATCCTTCATAAGAGGTGTTTTGAGCTATAATTTCATTTAGTGAAGTAAATCGCCAACTTCCAATTCCATCAAAAGAGGCAATACCACCTAATAAACCGTTAATCATGGCAATAAATGCAACAAAAACAAGAAGCATTGCACCCACATTTACGGCTAGTTTTAAGCCTTCTGTAGTTCCATTTGCAATTGCGTCTAATAAATTTGAGCCAATTTTATCTTCAGAAACTCGAACATCTGTAGAAATAGATTCCGTTTGTGGAAATAGGATTTTTGATATTACAATAGCACCTGGTGCAGCCATTACAGAAGCGGCCAATAAGTGTTTTGCAAAAACTAAACGCATGGCAGGGTCGTCACCACCTAAAAAGCCAATGTATGCAGCCAAGACTGCACCTGCAACGGTTGCCATTCCACCAATCATGACCAATAAGATTTCGCTCTTATTCATCTTTTCTAAATAAGCTTTTATAAGAAGAGGTGCTTCAGTTTGACCTAAAAAGATGTTTCCTGCTACACTCAAACTTTCAGCTCCTGATATACCAAGTAATCTAGAAAGTAACCAACCAAATGCTTTTACTACTTTTTGAATAATTCCCAAATAGAAAAGCACTGATGTTAAGGCCGAAAAGAAAATGATGGTTGGCAAGACTTGAAAGGCGAATATAAAACCAAAGGTTTCCATATCTACTACCAGTCCTTCAAATAAGAATTTGCTTCCAGCTTGCGTGAACTCTAGAATTTTTACAAATATATTTCCTACAAAATCAAATAGGTATTGAACAAAAGGAACCTTTAATACACCAACAGCTATGACAAGCTGAAATGCTAAGCCCAAGCCGACTGTTTTCCATTTAATAGCTTTACGATTATTGCTAAATACATAGGCAATAAGTAGCAGCGATACTAAGCCAATAGCTCCCCTAAATAGTGAACTTATTGAAAAACCTTGCATCGGTATGATTTCAGGATCTTGGGAATTTAGTGCTGTTGCATCCTGTGCTGAAAGTAATTCAGGGATGAATAATAATGTTAGTACTAAAAATAGATGACCCAGCTTTTTCAATAAAAAAAATATTAATTATTAGATTCGTTTCGCTTTTGAATTTCATCTCTAAGTCTAGAAGCCTCTTCATAATTTTCTGTTTCTATGGCTTTGTCTAGCTTATCATTTAATTCAGAAATACTTAGCGAAGCTATGCCTTTTTTAGGTTTATCTACTTTTTTCTCAATCTTTGGCTTTTCTTCTTCCTCTCCTTCTATATCTTCTTCGAGCAAAATTCCTGCATTTTCTAAGATAAACTCATAGGTGTAAATTGGGCACTTAAATCTAACCGCTATCGCTACTGCATCCGAAGTTCTGGTATCAATCTCAGTGATTTCCCCATCTTTTTCACAAATGAGTTTTGCATAGAAAATTCCTTCCATTAAGTTATAAATGAGAACCTCATTTACTTTAATGTTATATGAATCGGCAAAGCTTTTGAAAAGATCATGTGTAAGCGGTCTGCTAGGTGTCATGTCTTCGAGTTCTATAGCAATAGCTTGAGCTTCAAAACCACCAATTATAATTGGAAGTCTTCTTTTGCCCTCTTGTTCGGCAAGAACTAATGCATAAGCACCTGATTGAGTTTGACTATAGGATAGACCTACAATATCGAGTCCGATTTTTTGCATGTAATAGAAATTAAAAAGCCAAGAGCAATTCATTGCTCTTGGCTTTTATGTGCTTCACATTAATTTGCTGATAAGTTCATTTCTTTAGCTGCTGCTACAAGTTTTGGTACTACTTCAAAAGCGTCACCAACAATTCCATAATCAGCTGACTTAAAGAAAGGTGCTTCAGGGTCAGTATTTATAACAACAATCACTTTTGATTGATTTACTCCTGCAAGGTGCTGAATAGCTCCTGAAATTCCAACAGCGATATATAAATTTGGTCTGATTGCTACACCTGTTTGACCTACATGCTCATGATGAGGTCTCCAATCCATGTCTGAAACAGGACGAGAACAAGCTGTAGCAGCCCCTAATTCTTTCGCTAAATCTTCAATCATGCCCCAGTTTTCAGGTCCTTTCAATCCTCTACCTGCACTCACCACTAATTCTGCTTCTGTTAAAGGCAAATCAGTTGATTCCATTTTCTGCTCTTTTACTTTTAAACGTGAGTCAGACAATGAGATATCAGATTGTTCAACAGAGGCTGATTTTCCAAACTCCTTCTTTTCAACTGAATTAGGAGTTAAAGAAATGATTTTTACGTCCGTATTTACTTTCACATGCGCAAAAGCCTTTCCCGAGAATACTGCCTTTTTTACTGTAAAATCTCCATCTGTATTTGGCAAGTCAACTGCTCCAGTTACAATTCCTGCATTCATCTTTGCAGCTAATATTGGAGCTACTGATTTACCTGATAAATCATGCGAGAAAATAACAATTTTAGAACTATTTGATTCAGCTGTTTTTTGAATAGCTTCAGCAATTAAAGTAGGTTGAAAATCGGCAAGATTGTCGCTGATAACATGTACAATTTTGTCAGCACCATATTTTCCTAGGCTTTCTAAATTTGAAGCATTACCTGCAACTATTGCTGTTACTGTGTCATTCGATTTTTCTGCAATTTGAGCTCCATATGAAACCGCTTCATAGGCAGATTTATGAATTTCGTTATTTGCTGTATTTGCGTATACTAAAATGGCCATATCTTAAATTACTTTAGCTTCGTTTCTTAATAAATCTAATAATTCTTCAGGGTTGTCTGCACTAATCATTTTGCAATCACCTTTAGCAGGTGGAAGTTCATAAGATGTTACTTCTGTAGTATTGCTAAATTCAACTGCTTCAACAACATTCAAAGGCTTTGTTCTTGCAGCCATAATTCCTCTCATATTTGGAATTCTTGCTTCAGCCATTCCTTTTGCAGCGCTTAAAACAAAGGGGGTGTCAACTTCTACCACTTCTTTACCTCCTTGAATATCTCTCTCAATAGTTGCTGTATTGCCATTCATATCCAATTTTGAAGCATTTGAAACAAAAGGTTGGTCTAAAATACCTGCAATCATTCCAGCTACTTGAGATCCATTGTAATCAATAGTTTCTTTACCACAAAGAACCATGTCAAAGCCATTCTCTTTTGCATAGTTTGCAATTTGACTAGCTGCATCTAATGCGTCCTCAGGATTTTTATTGATTCGAACAGCATCATCTGCACCAATAGCCAAAGCCTTGCGAATTGTAGGGTCATTTTCAACTCCTCCTACATTAATTACTGTTACTGAACCACCATTGGCTTCTTTTAATTCTAAGCCTCTAACTAGGGCATACCATTCATCATAAGGGTTTATAATAAACTGCACTCCGTTATTGTCGAACTGCGTGTTGTTATCTGTGAAAGCAATTTTTGCAGTAGTATCTGGTACCTTACTTATGCAAACAAGTATCTTCATAGTTGAATGTTTTAAAAAATAATAATTTGGCCTATTCTCGGGCCTATTTTCAAAGGATTACAAAGCTAACCAAAAATGACTTAAAAGGTTTTGGAATTTAGTCCAATATGTAAAGATGTGAAAGCTATCTACAGTTCAATAATTTGGTTTGTTGTAGAAATGTTATTTTAATAATTTTGATGCGCTAAAAAAACAGCATTCACCAATTTTTATTGAATGAAAACATTACAGTTTAGAGAGGCTTTAAGAGAAGCCATGAGCGAAGAAATGAGAAGAGATGAGAGAGTATTCTTGATGGGAGAAGAAGTAGCTCAGTATAATGGTGCCTATAAGGTAAGTCAAGGAATGCTTGATGAGTTTGGAGAAAAAAGAGTAATAGATACCCCAATTGCAGAGCTTGGATTTGCAGGGATTGGAGTAGGAGCTGCAATGAATGGACTACGTCCAATAATTGAATTTATGACCTTTAACTTTTCTTTGGTTGCAATTGATCAGGTAATTAATTCAGCTGCAAAAATGTTAAGTATGTCAGGTGGCCAATTTGGTGCGCCTATGGTTTTTAGAGGTCCAACTGCTTCAGCAGGTCAATTGGGTGCTCAACATTCACAAGCCTTTGATAGTTGGTATGCTAATACACCAGGTTTAAAAGTAATTGTACCTTCAAATCCTGCAGATGCTAAAGGCTTGTTAAAGTCAGCTATTCGTGACGAAGATCCAGTTATTTTCATGGAATCTGAACAAATGTATGGTGACAAAGGCGAAGTGCCAGAAGGAGAGTATTTAACTCCTATAGGTTCTGCAAAAGTGGTTCAAGAAGGCTCTGACGTTACTATAGTTTCTTTCGGAAAAATTATGAAAGTAGCTATTAATGCGGCAGAAGAACTTGCTAAGGATGGAATTAATGCTGAAGTAATAGATTTGAGAACGATTAGGCCAATTGATTATGATACCATCGTTGAGTCAGTTAAAAAGACAAACCGAATGGTCATACTAGAAGAGGCTTGGCCACTTGGAAATATCTCAACAGAACTTACTTATATGACACAAAGAAGAGCATTTGATTATTTAGATGCTCCAATTAGAAGAATTACAACTAAGGATACACCAAACCACTATGCACCTACTTTGGTAGAAGCTTGGTTGCCTAACGAAAAAGAAGTTATTCAAGCTGTAAAGGATGTAATGTACATCTAGAAAACAACTTACTTATTTCCTTTTTTTGCATCTAAAGCGAAATAGGTATAGTTTTGCGGCCTTTAATTTTTTGAATCACACAACTTTATATTCATAAATAACTAATCATATAACTATGGATTCAGTATTACTATACGTTGTCCCATTTTTGGGAATTATTGGTTTGATTGTAATGGCAATTAAATCAGCATGGGTTTCTAAACAAGAAGCCGGAGATGAGAATATGAGAGAATTAGCATCTCATATTGCTACAGGAGCAATGGCCTTCTTAAAGGCAGAGTGGAAAGTAATGGCATATTTTGTTGTTATTGCTGCAATTTTATTAGGTTGGTCAGGTACAATGACCGAGAATTCTCATCCAATCATATCAATCACTTTTGTGATTGGAGCATTCCTTTCAGCATTAGCGGGCTATTTAGGTATGAATATCGCCACCAAATCAAATGTGAGAACGACACAAGCTGCAAGAACTTCTCTTGCAAAAGCATTAAGTGTTTCTTTCAATGGCGGTACGGTAATGGGTCTTGGTGTTGCAGGATTGGCTGTTCTTGGATTAGGCGGTTTATTCATCATTTTATTGAGTCTTTTCGGACCTGAAGGAAGCATGGCTACCAAAGGAAGCTATATCTTAGCCATTGAAATTTTAGCTGGTTTTTCACTAGGTGCAGAATCCATTGCTTTGTTTGCAAGAGTTGGTGGAGGTATTTACACCAAAGCAGCTGATGTTGGTGCAGATTTAGTAGGTAAAGTTGAAGCTGGAATTCCAGAAGATGATATTAGAAACCCAGCTACCATTGCAGACAATGTTGGTGATAATGTTGGTGATGTGGCAGGTATGGGAGCTGATTTATTTGGTTCGTATGTAGCAACTATCTTAGCAACCATGGTTTTGGGAGCTGAAGTAGAATTTGCAACTCCTGATAAATTCAATGGACTTTCACCAATTCTTTTGCCCATGGTAATTGCAGGTTTAGGTCTAATTTTCTCCATAGTAGGAACCATGTTTGTTAAAGTAAAAAGTGAAGATGGTTCTGTACAAGGTGCGTTGAATATCGGTAACTGGTCTTCAGTAATCTTAACTGCTATTGCTTCTTATTTCTTAGTAGATTATTTAATGGTTGAGAACATGACCATCCGAGGTTATGAACTGACTTCGCTTGATATTTTCTGGGCTATTTTAACTGGTTTAATCGTAGGTGCAATTATGAGTATTGTTACTGAATATTACACAGCCATGGGGAAAAAGCCTGTGAATTCAATTGTTCAGCAATCGTCTACAGGTCATGCAACAAATATTATTGGAGGATTAGCTGTAGGAATGGAATCTACAGTTATTCCAATTTTAGTCTTAGCAGCTGGTATATTTATTTCTCATGAATTTGCAGGATTATACGGAGTAGCAATAGCTGCTGCAGGGATGATGGCAACTACAGCTATGCAATTAGCTATTGACGCATTTGGACCTATTGCTGATAATGCAGGGGGTATTGCTGAGATGAGCGGATTACCTGAAGAAGTGAGAGGAAGAACCGATAATTTAGATGCTGTAGGTAATACAACTGCTGCGGCTGGTAAAGGTTTCGCAATTGCTTCTGCTGCTTTAACAGCTTTAGCTTTGTTTGCTGCATTCGTTGGAATTTCAGGAATAGATACGATAGATATCTATAAAGCAGATGTGCTTGCAGGTTTATTTGTAGGTGCTATGATTCCTTTTATCTTTTCTGCTTTAGCAATTGCTGCCGTTGGAAGAGCAGCTATGGACATGGTTCAGGAAGTTAGAAGACAATTCAAAGATATTCCAGGTATTATGGAATACAAAGCGAAGCCTGAGTACGATAAATGTGTTGAGATTTCAACAAAGGCTTCTATTCGAGAAATGATGATGCCTGGATTAATTGCTTTAATTGTTCCAATCATTGTTGGTTTTACATTTGGTCCTGAAGTACTTGGTGGATTGTTAGCAGGTGTGACAGTTTCAGGTGTTTTAATGGGTATTTTCCAAAATAATGCTGGAGGAGCATGGGATAATGCTAAAAAGTCTTTTGAAGCTGGTGTAATGATTAATGGTAAAATGGAATATAAAGGATCAGATGCTCACGCAGCTTCTGTTACTGGTGATACTGTTGGTGATCCTTTCAAAGATACTTCAGGACCATCCATGAATATATTAATTAAGTTAATGTCAATTGTTTCATTGGTAATAGCACCTCACATTTCTGAAGGAACTCATGGGGCTCATGCTGTTAATCATCAAATGGAGGGTGTTGAAATGGTAAATACAGATTCTCAAACTCCAACAATTGTGGACGCAACTTATCAAATTTCTTCAAATCAAAGTATCGCATGGACAGGAAAAAAAGTAGGTGGATCTCATTATGGAGAAATTGATGTTGTTCATGGGTTTTTTAATTATCAAAATGGAAAGATTGTTGAAGGTGAAATTATTATGGATATGAACTCCATTAAAGTAACTGATATAAAAGATGCTGAAATGAATGCCAAGTTAGTTGGGCATTTAAAAAGTCCTGACTTTTTTGACGTGGAGAATCATCCAGAAGCTGTACTAAAAATTACAGGCTCTAGTTCAAATGGAGATTATAGTTATGTTTTGAGAGGTATGTTGACCATCAAAGGGATAACTCAAGATATTAAGTTTGATGCCATCATAAAGCCAACCGATGAAGGGTCTGCTTTAGTTGCGGTTGATTTAGGAATTGACAGAACAAAGTATGATATAACCTATAAATCTAAATCAATAGACGCTCTTTTAGATGAATTTATTCATGATGTTTTTATTGTAAAAGCAGCTTTAAAGACAGAAGCTTAACCAATAGATTATACAAAAACAAAAGGCCATCGATTTTCGATGGCCTTTTGTTGTAATGTTTATTCATTCAAAATAATCCATGGATTTCAGCATCTATTTTGCTAATAACCTTTCCTAAGTCTTCACCATTTCCAATAAAGTTAGTGTCGTCTACATCAATGATTAACAATTTGCCTTCTTCATAAGTACTTATCCAGGCTTCATATCGTTCATTAAGTCGCTTCAAATAGTCTAAGCGAATACTTTCTTCATATTCTCTACCACGTGCGCTTATTTGATCTACTAGAACAGGTATAGAAGCTCTTAAGTAAATCAATAAATCTGGTGGCTGAATAAAGGACTCCATTAATTTAAACAATGAAAAGTAAGATTCAAAGTCACGAGTAGTCATTAAGCCCATTGCATGAAGGTTTGGAGCAAAAATGTATGCATCTTCATAAATGGTTCTGTCTTGTATTACATTTTTACCAGTGTTTCTGAATTCTTGAATTTGACTGAATCGATTATTCAAAAAGTAAACTTGTAAATTGAAAGACCAACGTTGCATGTCATTGTAAAAGTCATTCAAATATGGATTTTCATCTGCATCTTCATAATGAGCTTCCCATTTGTAATGTTTCGCTAATAAAGAAGTTAATGTTGTTTTTCCTGAACCTATATTTCCTGCAATAGCAATGTGCATAGCTTAAATTTAAAAGACTACTAAAATAAGAAAAACTCTAGGCTTACAAAGGGTTCAAATGACTAATTCGTCTTATAAATACTTACTTTTTTGTCGTTTAATATGTAAAGCCTTCCTTTTTCTTTTCGATATCCATCAATCTGATTGTTTAGCTCAATTGTGTTACATTGAGTTTCTAGCTTTTGAGTAGAATGAATACAATACTTATTGTTAGTTAGATAGCTAATTATACTTTCTTTTATTTGAATACTTCTTGCATTCGAGATAACCACTTTTCGCAGAAACGTGCCAAAATGATCGAATATAAAAAGTCCGAGCTGTGGGTCATTTAAGTAAAGTTGATTGTTGTATTCAATCATAAAGTTCGGGCTTAATTGTTGACCAAACCACTGAGTGAAATTTACCGTTTCATGGGTAATTTTAAACTTGGGGTTTAAGTGCATTACCTTTTGCTTGATTTGATCAAATGCCCAAAATCCAGCTTCTCTTGAGTGACAAGCTAAGCTAACTTGATCTAAATTGATGCTTTGCAAGTCAATAGCTTCTCCATTTTGACTTAAATAATTATCCAAGAAAACAATGATGTTGTAATCTTTAAAAAAGACTAGAATTTTATATGGGTCTGAACAATCAATTTGTTCAATTTCTCCAAATTTTTGACTATTAAAAGCTCTAAGTGAATCTCCATCTTTATTATACATGAAGATGAAATTTTTTCGGACTAAATATAAATTGCCTAATTGATCTGTATTGATATAGTCAGCTTTCTGATTAAGCTGTTTAATTAGTGTAGGATGGTCTTGAGCATTTACAACAGTACAATTGTATGCGAATGAGATGATAAAAAGTGCGATGTAATTAAAATATTTCATTTACTTATCATTTCAAGAATTTGGTCAGCATACAAACGGTTGTTGGCTAACCTTGGTACTTTATTTTGACCACCTAATTTTTTTCTTCCTTTCATCCATAGGTAGAATGTATTAGTTGGCAAGGAAATAACTTCTGCACTTTCTAAAGCCATATTACCTTTTCGTTTCGCATCGTAATCTGAATTTATATCACGAAGTTGGTTGTCTAGAATCTCTTCAAATTCTTTTAAAGAATCAGGTTGTTTTTTAAATTCAATAAGCCATTGGTGTTTACCAGCTTGTTGATTGGTTAGAAATTTTGGGGCTGCTGTATACTCTTCTATAATCGCTCCTGTTTTTAAGCAAGCATGATACAATGCCTTTTCAGCATTGTCAATAATCAATTCTTCCCCAAAGGCATTAATAAAGTGTTTTGTTCTTCCTGACACTTTTATTCTGAATGGAAATGTGGAAGTAAATTGAATAGTATCTCCAATTTTATATCTCCATAAGCCCGCATTCGTTGAAATAATTAATGCATAGTTTACTCCAACTTCAACTTCTTCAAGACTTAAGGTTTTTGGAAATTCATTATTCCATTCTTCCATTGGGGCAAATTCGTAGAAAATACCATAGTCTAGCATTAATAATAATTCGCCTGGATGGTTAAGGTCTTCAATTCCAAAGAAGCCTTCAGACGCATTATATGTTTCCATATATTGCATGTTTGAAGAAGAGATTATGGCTTTAAATTGATCTCTATACGGAGTGAAAGAAACACCTCCATGGAAAAAGACTTCCAAGTTTGGCCAAATCTCACTGATGTCCGTTTTTCCCTGATCTTTTAAAATTCTATTTAAAAGAATAAGCATCCACGAAGGAACTCCCGAAAGGCTGGTTACGTTATCAGCAGCACAGATTTTAGTCATTAAGGCTAGTTTTTCTTCAAAGTTTTCTAGCAGTGCTGTTTCACGATCTGGCGTTCTTCTTATCTCTGCCCAAAATGGTAAATTTTTAATAATGATAGAAGATAAGTCACCATGGTAAGAATCATTGGAAGGGTCAATGCTTTGGCTACTGCCTCCCATCATAAGTGTTTTTCCTGTAAACACTTCGGTATCTTCATGGGTAGTGCAATAAATGGAGAGCATATCTTTACCTCCTTTGTAATGACACTCTTCTAAGGCTTCTTTGGTAACCGGAATAAACTTACTTCTGCTGCTAGTGGTGCCTGAAGATTTAGCAAACCATTTCGTTTCCGATGGCCACAGTAAATTTTGCTCGCCTTTCATTAAACGATCTACATAAGGCTTTAAACTGTCATAGTTTTGAACGGGAACTTGTTCTTTGAAATTTTTGACTTGTTTAATGTCTTTATACTTGTGCTTAATTCCAAATTCTGTATGCCTAGCTGACTGAATTAGCTCTTCAAACCATTCGTTTTGAACTTCAATCGGGTACTTGGTAAATAATTCAATTTGGTGAATTCTTTTCTTCATCCACCAAGATAAAATTGAATTTAGAATAGGCATAGAAATCGTTCTTTAAGTGCCAATAAATTTAGCCAAATTGAAAATAACGATTTGTTTGTGTGAATTGAATTATTTTAAAGTTGGGGACTATTCAATCACAAAATCAACAGGCAACCTCATGTAAATTCCTTCAGAATTAAAAACCCTTTTCATATTGGCATAATATTTTTCAGCCACCCCAAAGTCATCACCAAAAAGTTGAATTTTAGCATTATTTGCCAGTTCATTCATCATTTTCTGAAATGGGTCTTCTTGAGCCGGTAATTCTTTTAGCTTATAGTCTTTTAACTCTGCAAGCATAGCTGCTTTAATAATGGCATCATCTAAACCCCCAATTTCATCCACTAAACCAATTCGTTTGGCGCTCAATCCATTCCAAACTCTACCTTGTCCAATACTATCCACTTCTGCTTGAGTCATGTTTCTGCCTTGGGCTACTTTAGATGTAAAGTCATCATAAATAAACTCTATTTTGTCTTGTAAAGCGTTTCTTTCGGTTTGAGTTAAAGGCCTGAAAGGAGATAAACCATCTGCATAGGTATTCGTGCCAACCACATCAGTATGTATCCCTAATTTGTTCTTTAACATGCCCGACATGTTTGGAATGAGTCCAAATACACCAATTGAACCGGTAACTGTCGATGATTCAGCATAAATAACATCTGCCCCGCAAGAAATGTAATAACCTCCCGAAGCAGCCACATCGCCCATAGAAACTACAAGTGGTTTGCTTTCCTTAGCTAGTTGAGTTTCTCTCCACATCACATCAGAAGCCAAGGCACTACCTCCAGGTGAATTTACACGAAGGACAATGGCTTTTACTTTATCGTCTTTTCTTGCTTCTTTGATTGCATTGGCTATCGTTTCAGAACCCATAGCACCATCTTTGCTTTTACCGCTTACAATTTCACCTTCAGCAAATATGATGGCGATTTTATTTTTGGAGTTCCAGAGCTCTTTTATTTCTTGATCTTCATTTGGCTTTGTGCTTCGTTTCGTTTTTCTGTAGGTGTTTAAGGTTACAAAGGTTGGACTCTCACTCTCTGTATCTTCTATTTTTTCTAATAGAATTTTATTCACTTCATCTTCAAACAAAAGTTTATCTACTAAGCCATAACTTACAGCATCCTTGGCAATTCTAATGTTAAGGCTGTCAGCTATTTGATTTAATTTGCTAGGGCTTTGGTCTCTCGCTTGAGCAATTTTTTGAATTCTGTCAGTCCAAATTCCATCTAGTAATTCTTCATATTGCTTTCTATTCGCTTCACTCATGTCATTTCTTATAAATGGCTCAATGGCGCTTTTAAATTTGCCATGTCTAATAACTTGCATGTCAATTTCTAAACGATTTAAGGCATCTTTAAAAAACATTAATGTAGCAGCGTACCCTTTAAAGTCTAATTCTCCTGCTGGGTTCAAGTAAATTTCGTCAGCAACACTTGCTAAGTAGTACTCAGCTTGGTTGTAATATTCGCTGTAACTAACAATAAATTTTCCTGAAGTTTTAAAATCTTCAAGTGCCTTTCGAATTTCTTCTGTAGTAGCCAAATTGGCTTTTAATGAAGCCACATCTAAATAAATTCCTATAATCCTCTTATCGTATTTGGCTTTTTCAATGTTATTGATAATGCTATTTAAACTCATTGGGGTTTTATCTTCCAAAGTGTTGAAGTCAAAATTTTCCAATGGGTTGTTACTTGGCCTGTCTTTAATGGCTTTCTTAAATTCTATATGAAGTATGCTATTGGATTCTACTTTTGGTTCTTGCTCACCTTCAGAAGCGGAAATAAGAGCTGCAAAGGATACAAAAACAATAAATAAAGCAATGCCTACCGTTAGCAAAAAGCCCAGCATTGACGCAAACATAATTTTAAAGAAGTTCTTCATGGTTAAGAATTTTTTGTAAAAGTAGATAAGAACAACTAATCAACGATTAGTTTTACATGCATGGCAAAGAAGGTGTATAAAAGGGTTAATAATTACGTTCTCTCTATTGGTTCAAATTTGGGAGATAAAAAAAGCAATATTGAATTAGCCATTCAACTACTTGAGGAGCAAATTGGTTCAATCCATCAAGTTTCTTCCGTTTATTATACTAAAGCATGGGGTGATACTTCATTAAATGATTTTTACAATTTGGTGCTAATAATTAAGTCAACAAATGAGCCTATGGATGTAATGAATAACTTACTCCAAATTGAGAGGCAATTAGGAAGAAAAAGAAAGACGGAGAATTATGAAAACAGAATAATTGACTTAGATGTAATTTATATTGAAGACATCATTTTGAATATAGAAAGTTTACAAGTTCCACATCCAAGAATGCACGAAAGAGCATTTGTACTTGTGCCTTTAATGGAAATTCTTCCACATTTTAAACACCCAATATTTAAACAATCTACCATAGAACTTGTTGAAAATCTAGAAATCAACCAAATGCCTAAGCAATTATTTAAATTTTAAAACTTCTTAAATGCTTGAAAAGAAAGGCTATAATACCTTTTATATTTTGCGTGAATAGAGAGTTTTAACTAATATTGCAGGCAATAACTAAATGACACAGATCAAATTTCAAAAATGAAAAAGCACACATTTAAATCATACGCGATTGTAGCAGTTGCAGCAGCCACCACTATGGCTTGTAATCCGCTGAGCAATATGACGAAAAGAGCAGAAGAAGTAACTTATTCTGTTACTCCTAATCCGCTAGAGATGCACGGGGATAGTATCGAAGTAAATATTTCGGGAGCTATACCTCCTAAATTCTTCAATAAAAAAGTTTCTGTTGAAATTACTCCAACCTTGAATTATGATGGGGGTTCAGTAAGCTTGGATAAGATTGTTTTAGTTGGTGAAGATTCTGAAGTTGAAGGGCAAAAAATCCCTTATGAAAAAGGTGGGAATTTTGCTTACAATGATAAAATAGCCTACAAACCAGGTATGGAAGTAGCTACATTAGATGCCGTTGCAGTTGGCATGTATAAAGGGAAATCAAAAGAATTTCCTGCAGAGCAAATTGCTACAGGTACAATTATTACCCCAATGTGGGCTATGGATGATGACATGCCTGTACTAGGAGCAGATGAGTTTACTGAAGTAGTTCCAATGGAGAAGATGGCAACAATCAATTATTTGGTTAACAGTTCTGCAGTTCGCTCTTCTGAATTAAGTGATGAAGACATGAAAGAATTGAAAGCTTGGGTAAAGGAAAAAGCTAAGAATCCTATGTTCAACTTTAAAGGCGTAAGTGTTGTAGCTTATGCTTCTCCAGAAGGTGAAATTTCATTGAACGCTAACTTAGCTGACAATAGAGCTCAGTCTGGTGCTAATGCTGCAAAAAGTATGTTGAGAAGCAACCGAGTTAAAGCTGCCTCAAATTCTGATTTTTACGCAACTATGGGTAAAGGCGAAGATTGGGATGGATTTAAGTCTGCCATGCAAGCTTCAGATATTAAGGACAAAGATTTAATCCTAAGAGTTCTTGAAATGTATGAAGATAAAGCAAAGCGTGAAGAAGAAATCAGAAACCTTGCTGCTACATTTGAAGTAATTGAAGAGCAAATTTTACCTGATTTACGTCGTTCTTTAGTTACTGTTCAAGGTGAATTGACAAGCTTTTCAAAAGAAAAAATTCAAGAATACGCTACAAGTACTCCTGATACTTTAACTGCTGAAGAGTTATTGTACGCAGCTACTTTAACAGATGATATGGACAAGAAGATGGCTATCTATAAAACTTTTGCAGGATTGCATCCAAAAGATTGGAGAGGGCCTAACAACATTGGTTATGTATATTATATGCAAGGTAAGGTTGATGAAGCAAAAGCTGAGTTTGACAAAGCGAATAGCTTGAACCCAAATAATGGTGTTGTAATGAATAACCTTGGAATTATTGCAAGAGCTGGTGGAGATAACGAAAAAGCTATGGAATACTACGAATCTGCAAATGGTGCAGGTGCTGAAGTAGGAAATAACTTAGGTTATTTATACATGTTAAAAGGTGATTATGCAGAAGCTGTAAGTAATTACGGTAGCATGAAGACATTTAATGCAGCTTTAGCTCAAACGTTGAATAAAGACTATTCTACAGCGCTTCAAACTATCGATGCTTCGCCAGCATCTGATGAAGCTGCAGGATATTATTTGAAGGCTGTTATTGGAGCAAGAAAAGGAGATAAAAGCATGGTAGTTTCTAACTTGAAAAGTGCCGTTGCTAAAGATGCTTCTTTGAAAGAAAATGCTAAGAAAGATGCAGAATTTGAAGAATACAAAGATGATGCAGAATTTCAAGCTGCTGTGAATTAGACTTCACAAAAGCGACCAAAAAAAACCTCGAGAATTTCTCGAGGTTTTTTTTTGGTTTAAATATTCTTAAACTACCACATTCACAATCTTTTTAGGAACAACAATAACTTTCTTTGGAGACTTTCCATCGAGCCACTTTTTAGCTAGTTCATGACTAAGAACATTGTTTTCAATCTCTTCTTTGCTCATATCAACTGGTAGCTCTAAAGTAAAACGCATTTTACCATTGAAAGAAATTGGGTATTTATGCGTGTTCTCAACAAGTAGGCTTTCATCAAACTTTGGGTATTTCACGAAGTATATAGATTGAGTGTTGCCAAGTTTATTCCATATTTCTTCTGCAATATGAGGAGTGAATGGAGCAATAAGTACGGCAAGTGGCTCTAAAATTTCTTTCTTATTGCATTTCAAATCATTAAGCTCATTGACACAAATCATAAAGGTAGAAACAGCCGTATTGAATGAAAAACGCTCAATATCTTCGGTTACTTTTTTAATGCATTTATGAAGCGCTTTTAATTCTTCCGCATTTGCCTTTTCAGAGCTTGTCTCAAATTGATTTTCAGCATTGTGGTACAATCTCCATAATTTCCTTAAAAAGCGATGGACACCTTCTATGCTGCTTGTGTCCCATGGCTTTGATTGTTCCAATGGCCCTAAGAACATTTCGAATAGTCTAAGGGTATCTGCACCATATTCTTTTACAATATCATCAGGGTTAACAACATTTCCATATCGCTTGCTCATTTTTTGACCATCTTCAGCCAAAATCATACCCTGATTGATCAATTTTTTAAAGGGTTCGTCAATTTTCAAATAGCCTCGGTCATTTAAAAACTTAGTCCAAAAGCGAGCATATAATAAGTGACCGGTAGCGTGTTCAGCGCCTCCAAAGTACAAGTCAACATTTTGCCAATAATCTAGTTGCTCTTGATTGGAAAAAGCTTGGTCGTTGTTTGGGTCCATGTATCGGAAAAGGTACCATGAACTTCCCGCCCATCCTGGCATGGTAGAAGTTTCAATGGGGTGCCCATTGTAATTCCATGAGGTTGACCTGGCTAATGGTGGTTCGCCATCTTCAGTAGGCAGGTATTTATCAACTTCTGGTAATTTTAAGGGTAGCTCAGACTCAGGAATGGATTTTGCAATTCCATTTTCAAAATAGATAGGCACTGGCTCTCCCCAATAACGTTGTCTGCTAAAAACAGCATCCCTCATCCTAAAGTTTACTTTACCAAATCCAAAACCTTGTTTTTCTATTTCTTCTATGGCTTTTATCATAGCTGCTTGAATGTCTAAGCCATCTAAAAAGTCAGAGTTACATAATTTGCCTTCTTTTTTGTCATAAGCACCTTCGCTAACATCTGCTCCTTCTATTATATTAGGAATGGGAAGCTCAAAGTGAGAAGCAAAATCCCAATCTCTTTGGTCTCCAGAAGGAACTGCCATAACAGCTCCTGTTCCATAACCAGCTAACACATAATCTCCAATCCAAATTGGAATTTTGGCCTTAGTAAATGGATGAATTGCATAAGCACCTGTAAAAGCACCACTCACTTTTTTTACTTCAGTCATTCGCTCACGTTCTGAGCGACTTGCTGCATAAGCTTTGTATTCTTCAATGGTCTGTTTTTGCTCGCTTGTTGTTAGTTTGTCTACCAGTTCATGTTCAGGCGCGAGAACCATAAAAGACACACCAAATAGGGTATCAGGTCTTGTCGTAAAAACTTCTATGGATTCATTATGTTCGTCAACTTCAAAATTGACAGAAGCCCCTTTCGATTTTCCGATCCAGTTTCTTTGAATTTCTTTTAAAGCATCTGACCAATCAAGTTCATCTAAGCCGGTTAAAAGTCTATCAGCATATGCAGTAATTCGCATGCTCCATTGCTTCATTTTCTTTCTTTCAACAGGATAACCCCCTCTTTCAGAAAGTCCGTCTTTGATTTCATCATTAGCCAAAACGGTACCAAGTGCAGGACACCAATTTACATACGAGTCAGAAAGGTATGCTAAACGAAAATCCATTAGAATTTCTGCTTGTTTTTGCTCAGTGAAATTATTCCACTCATCTGCAGAAAATAAATTTTCATTGTCCGTGTGGGCATCTAAATCTGAAGTTCCTTTATTTTCAAAATGTGTAATTAGCAGGTCAATAGACTCTGCTTGATTTGTATTTAAGTTATACCATGAATTAAACAATTGAATAAATATCCACTGTGTCCATTTATAGTATTCCGGATTGCTGGTCCTTACTTCTCTATTCCAATCATAAGAAAAACCGATTAAGTCTAATTGTCGGCGATAAGTGGAAATATTTTCTTCGGTTGTAATTTTTGGGTGTTGCCCAGTTTGAATTGCATACTGCTCTGCTGGCAAACCAAATGAATCATAACCCATTGGGTGAAGTACGTTAAAACCTTGATGCTTTTTGAATCTGGCATAAATGTCAGAAGCGATATAGCCTAAAGGATGACCAACATGCAAACCTGCTCCAGAAGGGTAAGGAAACATATCTAAAACATAGAATTTCTTTTTGCTTTTGTCAACTTTACTGGCGTAGGTGTTATGCTCTTGCCAGTATTTTCTCCATCTTTCTTCTATTTCTGAAAAATTATAATCCATGAGTCCTTTTTTGGGACTGTAAAAGTAGCATTAGCCGAGTTAATTATGCTGTGTTTAAACATAAAATCACGGATAATAATGAGAAGGATTTACATAAATGCCATGAAGGCTATTTGACCGATTAAATTCATTTTTGATGCCAATGCAAAAAAGAAGCATTAGATATCAGTTAAAGGTCTTGAGAATTAAAATTTTTCAGTTGTTGTATGTTTGATTTGTGAAGCATTCTTGTATATTTAAAGGATACAAATCACAAATAAAACCATTATGCCAAATTCATGGAGTATAACCGCAACAGAGGTTGCAAATCAAATGGTTACCCTAACCATAGCGGTGCCAGAAGAAAAATACGATTACTTACAAACCGTAGGATACCAAGAAGGAAGTGAAGATATTCCTCAAGCCATTCAAACGTACCTTGATGAGCATGAAGAAAGTCCGAAATTTTTGATGGTTGTTGAAGTAGAAGAAGTAGCCCCAGGTTCCGGAGCAGCTGTTATTACAGTAAATTCTTCAGAGTCAGTTTTAGAATGTATAAACCCAAGTGGAACATGTAATTCCGCATATTTAATTTATGATAGTGCCAATAATATTGTTGAGGCTGGTCAGAAGTCTAAGGGTAGGAATACCTTGGCATAGCCTCCTATTTTTAATTCTATTCTTTCAAGGTTTTAGTTCTGATGCGAGTACTGAGTTTGATTGGCTAGCCTTCAAAGTCAAGTCAGATAGTTTAATTCAAGAGTTTCGAAAGGATGAATCTTTGGAAGATGAGCTTTACAAACTTTCAATAGATTCTAGCACAATTTTTGAAACGCCTGTGTATGCCAATTACTTAATTGAGCTTGGTAATTCTTACGCAAGACATGATAAGTATCCTAAAGCGACTTCAATTGTTTTAGATGCCTTAAGCATTCATGAAGCAAGAGAAGATTACGGCGGAGTGGCACATGTTTATGCTAAGTTGGCGTTTTTTAAATACATCAAAAATAATCATGAGAAATCGATTCAGTATGTAAATCAGGGCTTTCAAGCACTAGAAAAAGTAGATTCGCTGCATCATATGGGTTTTTCAAGACTATATAACGTTTTGGCATTGGTTTATTATGATCTAGATATTTTAGATTCAGCTGAATATTATTTTAACCAAGCCATAAGTTTTGCAAAGAATGCCAATCCTGTTGACTATCATATGATTGCTGTTTGTAATGATAATTTGGCCATGCTTTATGAAATAAATGATCAAAAGGAAAAAGCGATAGGAGTTTACAAAGAATCTATTAAGTATTATGAGCAGATAAATAATATTTATGATTTAGCTTGGTCTCACTATCATATAGCGAGAAGCCACATTGGCTTAAAAAATAAAAGTGAAGCGATTTATCATATCAAAAAGTCAGAAGCATATAATGAGCAGATTAACTCTATAGAGATTGGTTGGGAAATTGGTTACAATTGGCTCTTTTACGTTTCCACATTTAACCTAACAGATAGTGTTATGCATTATTTGAATAAATATGATGTGCTAACAGATAAGCTTATATCAGCTAAGGTAAAACAAAATGTCCAAGAGGTTGAAGCTAAATATGAATTGGATAAGAACCGAAATAAGTTGAAACTGAGTAAGGAGAATGAGGCAAGGCTTTCTGCAGAAAATGAGACTCAGCGGGTTGCCTTAATTGCCTCGTTTTTAGTGCTTTTGGTGGTTTCTTTTGTATTTGTTTTTGCCTACCGAAACTACAAACAAAAGCGTAAAATAAATGAACTTGCATTATCGGTAAAAGATAGTAAGCTAGAAGAGTTGATTGCAAGTCAAGAAACCAAGGTTTTTGCCTCATTGCTTAAAGGTCAAAATGAAGAGCGAGAAAGAATTGCGCAAGATTTGCATGATCGATTAGGTGGGACTTTAGCTACCTTGAAAATGTCGTTGAGAAAACCTGAAAATAAAATCAGCAATGATGATATGGATTTGGTAAACCTAGCAGTTAAAGAAGTTCGAAATATTTCTCATAATTTATCATCAGGATTGGTTCAAAAATATGGGTTCAATCAAGCCATTGAGCAGTTAGTACGCAGGATAGAGGAGTCTGAAGAAATTGCTTTTGAACTTTCTCTGCTTGCTGATTTGACAAAGCAGAAACAAGATGTGAGTATAGAGTTGTATCGAATCACACAGGAGCTCGTTAGTAATACATTAAAGCATGCCGAGGCTACTGAGGTTTCTATTCAAACTTCAATTATCGGAGAAAACTTTAATCTTATCTATGAAGATAATGGGGTTGGTTTTGATTCAATGAGTCCAAAAGGAGGAATTGGTTTGGAGAATATTAGAAAACGAGTGAAAAAGTTAAACGGAGAATTAAATATAGATTCTGCTCCAGGTAGAGGAACAATTGTTATAATTGAGGTAAATTTATAGCATGATTAAGGTAGCAATTGTTGATGATCACAAACTTTTTCGCCAAGGTTTGGGGGTTATTCTCGCATCCAAAGAAGATATAGAAGTAGTTGAAAAATATGAGTCGGCTGTTCATTTGTTAAAGTACTTGAAACATGTTGATGTCGATATATTGTTGCTAGATATTGATATGCCTGAGCTAGATGGAATTTCGGCGATGCCGAGAATTTTGGAAGAAAAGCCAGACATTAAAGTGCTCATATTATCTATGCATTTAAGTAGTAAGAAAATTCAAGAAGCAGTAGCAGCTGGGGTTAATGGTTATTTACTTAAAACATCAGATGATGATGAAGTGGCTCAAGCTATTTATGATGTTATGGATGGGAAAGAATACTTTTCAAAAGAAGCCCATTCTGAATTGATAAATAGCTTTCGTCAAAAGGATGATCCGAGGTATGTTGAGCTTACCAAGCGAGAAAAAGAAATTTTAAACCTTGTTTGTCAAGAGTTTAGTTCACAAGAAATTGCTAAGCAATTAAGTATCTCAATTCATACTGCAGAAACCCATCGTAGAAATTTATTGCATAAAACTGATTGTAAGAACTCGGTCGGTTTGGTTAAGTATGCTATTGAAAATGAGCTTATCTAAAATAGCTCATTCGTCTTTTCAACCGTTTGTAAGATTTCATCCCTGCCAAAGCCATTCGCTGAAGAAGTTGAAATCATAGGAGGTAGCTCCTCCCAGCTTTTTAAGAGCTCTTTTTTGTAAGCGGTAAGATTTTTATTCCACACTGAGCTGGATAACTTATCAATTTTTGTAAATACAATAATAAATGGCACACGCTTTATGCCAAGCATTTGCATAAAGTCTAAGTCTACTTTTTGAGGTTTATGCCTAGAGTCAACCAACACAAAAGTGTAAAGTAAATTGGTGCGATTAAAGAGGTATTGTTTGATAAACTTGTCCCACTTGTTTCTTGCTTGCTTTGAAACTTTAGCATACCCATAACCTGGAAGGTCAACTAAGTACCAATTCTGATTAATTAAAAAGTGATTAATTAATTGTGTTTTTCCGGGTGTGGATGAGGTTTTTGCTAGGCTTTTTCGTTGGCATAACATATTGATTAGTGAAGACTTACCTACATTAGATCTTCCAATAAAAGCATATTCGGGTAGGTTGGGTTCTGGGCACTTTGATAAGTCTGTATTGCTGATGACAAATTCAGCAGAATCAATCGTCATAATCTTACAATTTACGACTTAGCCAGTCATTTAATATCTGATTAAATTCTTGTGGGTGTTCCATCATAGCAGCATGTCCACACTTCTCAATCCAATGTAATTCAGAATCAGGTAAATGTTCATGAAATTCTTCAGCTACCTCAGGCGGGGTGATGTTGTCATTTTTTCCCCAAATTAAGCAAGCTGGTAGCTTAAACTTCTCCAAATCTTGCCCCATATTATGCCGAATTGCTGATTTAGCCAATGCCAATATTCGAATCAACTTGTTTCTATCGTTTATGATTTTGTGAACTTCATCTACAAGCTCGTCAGTAGCAACTTTAGGGTCATAAAAAGTGACCTCTATTTTTTTTCGAAGATATTCTTTGTCGCCTTTTCGGGGGTAAGAGCCTCCAAAGGCATTTTCGTATAAACCACTACTGCCTGTCAAAACCATAGAATGTATTCTTTCTGGAATTTCAAGCGCGCAAACTAGTGCAACATGGCCACCTAGCGAATTGCCAAGTAAAGTAACTTCTTTAAGTTCTTTATAATCAATAAATTCTTTAATGTGTTTCGCCATGTTTCCAACGCTAGTCTTTATTAAAGGTAGGCTGTAAAGAGGCATCAAAGGCACTATTACTTTGTATTGTTTGGAAAAGAAATCAATTACATCTGAAAAGTTGCTCAATGCTCCAAAAAGACCATGCAGAACAACAATCGGGTGTCCTTCACCCTTTTCAAGGTATTCAAATTTCCCTTCTTTCTTTATTTCATATTCGTGACTCATAAGGGTCAAAAATAACTAATTCCAATTCTCCATGTCATTATTGATTGCTTTTGAATTAACAATCCGCTAGTGAAAAGTTAAACTCATGAATTAAAGCTGTCACACTCGTTTAGAATAGACTTCCCACCTTGTAAGAAGTTTTTAATCAATAAAATAGGAGAACTCTATAGCTTGTGTGTATGTAAGTTATTAACAATGTGGGAGAAAGTGGTAAAATGTGGTAAATATTTTTTTACTTTTACCGTTAAATTCCTGAAAGCCATACTGTATAAGGGTTATGACAAATTTTATAGGTGAGTTTGATTGTAAATTGGATGCCAAAGGCCGCCTCATGGTGCCTTCTGGCTTGCGTAAGCAATTGGATCCGGCTGCAAACGAATCTTTTGTTATAAATCGTGGTTTTGAAAAGTGCTTGGTTTTGTATCCAAAGAATGATTGGGAAAGGATAAGCTCAGAGGTAAATCAGTTGAATCAATATGTGAAAAAGAATCGCGAGTTTATTCGTTATTTCTATCGTGGTGCAACGGAGTTGAGTTTAGATGGAAATGGGCGTATTCTATTGCCGAAAAGGTTGCAAGAGTACGGAGGAGTTGGAAAAGAGGTGGTGTTATTTGCTTATTCCGATAGAATTGAGATTTGGGATAAGGATACCTATGAGAATTTATTGACTGATGAGCCTGATGATTTTGCTAACCTAGCAGAAGAGGTAATGGGCGGAATGAATGCAGATAAAGGAGGTGAGGGTGAATAAATATCACGAACCTGCTTTGTTGAAGGAAACTATTCAGGGGCTTGACGTAAAGTCGGATGGGGTTTATGTTGATGTGACTTTTGGTGGAGGAGGTCATTCAAGGTCGATTATGGAGCAGCTTTCTGCTCAAGGGAAATTGTTTGCTTTTGATCAAGATCCTGACGCGAAAAGGAATTTGTGGGAAGATGATCGATTGGTTTTTATTCCTCAAAATTTTATTTATCTGAAAAATTTTCTTCGCATAAATCAAGCTATTCCAGTTGATGGAATTCTAGCTGATTTTGGAGTTTCTTTTCATCAATTTGATGAGGCGGATCGAGGTTTTTCTTTTCGATTCGATGGCCCGTTGGATATGCGGATGGATCAAAAGCGGGAGTTGACTGCTGCAAAGGTGGTTAATGAATACAGTGTTGAGGAATTGGAGCGAGTGTTGAAAAATTATGGCGAGTTGCGGGATGCGAAAAGGGTTGCAAGGAAGATTGAGCAAGAGCGAGCGCAAGTGGATTTAAAAACCATTGGTCAGTTTAAGAAGGCATTGTCTCGATTGGTTCCTGAGAAGCAAGAGCATAAATTCTTAGCTCAAGTTTTTCAAGCGCTTAGAATTGAAGTAAATGAAGAGTTAAAGGTAATTGAAGTTTTTCTAGAGCAATCGCTTGAAGTTTTAAAGGAAGGTGGTCGATTGGTGGTGATAACTTATCATTCATTGGAAGATAGATTGGTGAAGAATTTTTTCAAATCTGGAAACTTCCGTGGTGAGTTAGAGAAGGATTTTTATGGAAATGTGATTCGTCCATTTGTGGCGATTAATAGGAAGCCGATAGTGCCGACTAGTAGTGAAATTCAGTTGAACAATAGGTCAAGAAGTGCAAAATTGAGAATTGCTAAAAAGGTAGCATGAATAAATTTAGAGAACATACGGATCAAGAGAAGGAAGTTGTTAAGGGAGATTCTTCGGTTAGAGGGGTTAAAAGTCTTTTGTCTGGTAGTTTTTTGTCTAAAGATCAGGTGGTTAATTCATTGCCATTTCTGTTTTTCTTGACCTTTTTAGGAATTTGTTACATCGCCAATGGGTATCAGGCTGAACGATTGATTCGTGGATTGTATAAGACAAATAATGAGTTGAAAGAATTGAGGTCTGAATACATAACAACAAAGTCTGAATTGATGTATGTGAGTAAGCAGTCTGAAGTGGCTAAAGCAACTGAGTCAATTGGTTTGCGAGAACTTACTAGTCCACCAAAGAAAATTGTATTAACGGAAGAGGAAAAAGAAAGGCTTCTCAATGACTGATATTCGGAAGGACATATCGTGGAGAATTTACCTGGTTTATGCTGTGGTCTGTTTGTTTGGTCTTGTAATAATAGGCAAGGCGCTAGCTATTCAGATTGTTGAGGGAGAAGGGTTGAAGGCTAAGGTGAAGACCTTGACTCGTGTAGATAAAGAAATTGAAGCTGTGCGTGGAAATATTTATGCGGCAGATGGTAGCTTGTTAGCTACTTCAATTCCAATTTATGAAGTGCGTTTTGATCCGAATGCTGATGCAATTACTCAAGAGTTGTTTGATGAAAAGGTGGACTCTTTAGCTCTAGCTTTAAGTAATCTTTTTCAAGATCAATCTATGGCTGCTTATCGAAAGCAGTTAATTGAAGCTCGAAGTTCTGGAGCAAGATATCATTTGATAAAGCGAAATGTAAAGTTCACAGAATTAAAGCGCTTGAAAGAGTTTCCCATTTTTAAACGAGGCAAGTATAAAGGGGGTTTGATTGTGCATCAAAAAAACAAAAGAGAAAGGCCTTTTAAAATATTAGCAGCAAGAACCATTGGTTATGAGAGAGAGGGTGTTGCTCCTGTTGGTTTGGAAGGTGCTTACAGTAAGGCTTTGAGTGGAATTGATGGTCAGCGTTTAATGCAAAAAATTGCCGGTGGTGTATGGATGCCTGTTGGTGATGAGAATGAAATTGAGCCTGAAGATGGAAGAGATATCTATACGACTATAGATGTGAATCTTCAAGATGTTGCAGAAAGTGCCTTGTTGAAACAATTGCAAAAGCATGGTGCTGATCATGGTTGTGTTGTGCTAATGGAGGTGAAAACCGGAGCTATTAAGGCAATTGCAAATTTAAAAAGAACCGAAAGTGGTGCTTACTATGAGGGTTATAACTATGCCATTGGGGAGAGCACGGAGCCTGGTTCTACATTCAAGTTGCCTGCTTTAATGGTTGCTTTAGAGGATGGGTATGTAGATATGGGTGATATTATTGACTGTGGCGATGGTTCTCGCAGGTATTACGATAGAACCATGTATGATTCTAATCATGATAAGGGTGGCTGGGGTAAAATTACTGTTCAAAGAGTTTTAGAGGTTTCTTCAAATATTGGAATGGCTGAAATAATTTCTAGGAATTATACAGAGAATCCTCAAAAGTTTATCAATGGTTTGGCAAAGATGAACTTAAGAAAGCCACTAGGAATAGAGATTGCCGGAGAGGGTAAGCCATTTATTAAAAATCCAGATAACGAAACTTGGTCGGGAATATCATTGGCGTGGATGGCACACGGTTATGAATTGCAACAAACTCCACTTCAAATTCTAACTTTTTACAATGCGGTAGCCAATAATGGAAAGATGGTGAAGCCAAAATTTGTTGAAAAAATTGCAAGAGGAAGAAAGGTTGTAGAAGAAGTGGAAACGGAAGTGATTAATCCTCGAATTTCTTCAATTGAAACAATTAATAAAGTAAAAAAGGCTTTAGAAGGAGTAGTGAGCAATGGGACTGCTTCAAATTTAAAAAATGCGAATTATAAAATTGCTGGTAAAACTGGAACTGCGCAGATTGCCAATAATAATTACGGCTACAGCTATCAATCAAAAGTGAGTCACCAGGCCTCTTTTGTAGGTTACTTCCCTGCGGATAATCCCGAGTATTCATGTATTGTAGTGGTAAATGCTCCTAGTAGAAATGTCTACTATGGAAATTTGGTTGCTGGGCCCATTTTTAAAGAAGTGGCTGATAAGGTGTATGCAAATAGTTTGGATATGCATGAGGCGCTTGAATGGCAGAATCATCAATATGCATATTCTCGGGTACCTTACTCTAAGCACGGTGCAAAAGATGATGCGGCTAAGGTGTTTGAAAAATTAGGAATTCCAACTCAAATAAAAGCAGAAGATTCTGAATGGATTATTACAAGAACGAAAGATACATCAGTGGTTTTTCAGCCGAGAAAAATAACAGAAAACCTTGTGCCGAATGTGATTGGGATGGGGCTTAGGGATGCTATTTATCTTTTAGAAAATGAAGGTCTTGTAGTGAAGGTTAAAGGTAGTGGTATGGTGAAATACCAGTCGGTCCAAGCAGGGGTTAGAGTGGTAGATGGTCAGCAAATTGAAATTGAATTGTCGTAGATGAAGGTATTAAAAGACATATTGTTTGGATCTTCCATTTTGGAAGTAGTTGGGAATACGGATGTTGAAATTACCAACATCGTGTTTGATTCTCGAAAAGCTACTACTGGTGATTGTTTTTTTGCACAAAGAGGTACACAGCTTGACGGACATGCTTTTATTGATCAAGTTGTTGCGAAGGGAGTTAAAGCGGTTGTTTGTGAAGAATTACCAAGTCAATTAGTTGATGGGGTTTGTTATGTTCGAGTAAAGGATAGTTCGGTTTCTTTAGCACACGCAGCGGCAAATTTTTACGAATATCCATCTGCTCAATTAAAGTTGGTGGGTGTTACGGGAACTAATGGAAAAACAACTTGTGCTACACTGCTGTACAAGTTATTTAGCAGATTGGGTTACAAAGCTGGCTTAATCTCTACCGTGGTTAATAAAATTGGGGAGGAAGAAATTGCTTCTACACATACAACCCCTGATGTGATTTCTGTAAATCAATTGCTCTCCAAAATGGTAGCGAATGGTTGTACGCATGTATTCATGGAGGTCAGTTCTCATGGCTTGGTGCAGCATCGTGTTACCGGCTTAACTTTTAGTGGCGGAGTTTTTACTAATATAACACATGAGCATTTAGATTTTCACAAAACATTCAAATCATACATAGCTGCAAAACAGCAATTGTTTGATATGTTGCCTCAAGAGGCATTTGCCTTATCCAATAAAGACGATAAGAATGGTGAAGTCATGTTGCAGAATGCCATAGCTAAAAAACATTATTACGCCTTAAAAACGCAAGCAGATTTCAAAGTAAAGCTATTGGAAAGCAATTTTTCAGGCTTGCAATTGCAACTGGATGGTCAAGAGTTTTGGAGTCCCTTAATTGGACAATTTAATGCATACAACCTTGCAGTTGTATATGCCACAGCAGTTCTGTTGGGAGAAGAAAAAATGAAGGTGCTGACGGTATTAAGTTCTCTCAATGCTGTTGCAGGGCGTTTCCAGTACTTGAATGTCAATCAAATCATAGGTATTGTAGATTACGCGCATAGTCCTGATGCATTAGAAAATGTACTGAAGACAATAAAAGATATCCGAACCGGAAATGAGCAAGTCATTACGGTTGTGGGTTGCGGTGGTGATCGAGATCGAGCAAAAAGACCACTTATGGCTCAAATTGCTTGCAAATTCAGTAATCGAGTAATTCTAACTTCTGATAATCCAAGAACTGAAAACCCCGATGAGATTATAAATGAAATGAAAGTGGGTGTTGAGGTATCAGATCGACCTAAAGTTTTAGCTATCACTCAAAGAGGTGAGGCAATTAGAACGGCTGCATCATTGGCCAGTCCTAATGATATTATTCTAGTTGCAGGTAAGGGGCATGAGACTTACCAAGAAATAAACAGAGTGCGAAATCATTTTGATGATCGGGAAGAATTAACCAATGCTTTAAACGAAATCCACCAATCATAGTCACAGTATGCTTTATCATTTATTCGATTATTTAAACCAATTAGATTTTCCAGGAGCAGGAGTGTTTCAGTACATCACATTTCGTACTGCAGCTTCAGTTATTGTCTCTCTTTTAATCTCAATGGTGTTCGGAAAACGAATCATCAATTTATTGCAAAAGCAGCAAGTTGGTGAAACTGTTCGTGATTTAGGTTTAGAAGGACAAAAGGCCAAGCAAGGTACTCCAACTATGGGTGGCCTTATCATTTTAGCTTCTATTTTAATTCCCACTTTGTTATTTGCTAAGCTCGATAACATATACATCATTTTGATGCTAGTTTCTACTGTGTTGTTAGGCTTGATTGGTTTTATTGATGATTATATCAAAGTTTTTAAGAAAAATAAAAAAGGATTAGCCGGTAAGTTCAAGGTAATTGGACAAATCATTGTTGGCTTATTTGTAGGTGCCGTTTTGTATTTCAATGATGGAGTAACCGTTAAAAACAAAATCCCATTAACAGAATCTCAAGTTATAGAACTGAGTGATGAATTAAGTGAGCAAGAAAAAGCTGGAAACTTTAAGTGGGAAGAAAGCAAGTCTATGGTGACTACTATTCCCTTTGTAAAAAACAATGAATTTAACTATGGAAAGCTGATTGATTGGTGTTGTGAAAATGCCTTGGATTGGGCTTGGTTGATTTTTATTCCTGTTGTAATATTTATTACTACCGCTGTTTCTAATGGAGCAAACATGACAGATGGTTTAGATGGACTTGCAACTGGAACTTCGGCCATTATTGGAGTAACTCTCGCTGTTTTTGCCTACGTCTCTGGTAATACCATCTTTTCCGATTACTTAAATATAATGTACATTCCAAATTCTGGAGAATTGGTGGTATATATCGGTGCCTTTGTGGGTGCATGTGTAGGTTTTCTATGGTATAACTCATACCCCGCGCAAGTATTTATGGGCGATACCGGTAGTCTTGCTCTGGGTGGTATCATAGCGGTTTTCTCATTCGCAATTCGAAAGGAGTTGCTC
This sequence comes from uncultured Flavobacteriales bacterium, assembly GCA_964001305.1. Taxonomy (GTDB): domain Bacteria; phylum Bacteroidota; class Bacteroidia; order Flavobacteriales_E; family Vicingaceae; genus CAJXMH01. Next base: position 51,737 of record CAXFAI010000019.1, on the reverse strand, counting down.
ATTCCAGTATTCTGTGGGGTTTTTTTAGTAGAGAATTTATCAGTGATGATTCAAGTGGCTTATTTCAAATACACCAAAAAGAAGTTTGGTGAAGGAAGGCGTGTGTTTTTGATGGCCCCACTGCATCATCATTATCAAAAGAAAGGATATCATGAATCTAAAATCGTTTCTCGTTTTTGGATTGTAGGTGTCATGCTTGCCATTCTTACCATAGTAACCTTAAAGCTTAGATAGAAAATGGCAAGTACTGAAATAGCCATACTTGGAGGAGGAGAAAGTGGAGTAGGAGCGGCTGTTTTAGCTAAAAAAGAGGGTCTTGTGCCCTTCGTTTCTGATGCAGGAAGTATCAAAGCAAAATACAAGGAGGTTCTTACAAATTATGCCATTGAATGGGAAGAGAATGGTCACAATCGGAGTCGAATTTTAGCTTGTGAAGAAATTGTAAAAAGCCCTGGTATTCCGAATCATATCGAATTGATTCAGCAAGCTGAGAAAACTGGAATAAATGTGATTTCAGAGATTGAATTTGCGTATCGCTATTGTCAAGGTGAAATTATTGCAATTACAGGAAGCAACGGGAAAACGACAACTGCAAGTTGGGTTTATCACATGCTGAAAAAAGCAGAGCTTAATGTTCAGCTTGTAGGAAATGTTGGAGACAGTTTTGCGCTTTCAGTTGCTACTAGTTCTGCTGATTGGTATGTGCTTGAAGTGAGCAGCTTTCAACTGGATAACATCAAAGATTTTAGAGCTAAAATCAGCATGGTTTTAAATATCACCCCAGATCATTTAGACCGATATGAATATAGCTTAGAAAAGTACGCAGATGCTAAGCTTCAAGTTGCTGCAAATGCTAAAGCTGGTGATGTATTTATCTATTGCGCAGATGATAAAGTGCTAGAAGAAGCTATACGAAGAAATCCGAACCAAGCGAACCCCATTCCATTTAGCATAAAAAAAGTGCTCTCAGAAGGAGCATTTGAAGAAAATGAAAATTTAAATATCCATATAAATAACAACCATTTTATTATGTCAATACATGATTTAGCCCTACAAGGCAAACACAATTTGTACAATTCCATGGCATCTGGAATTGCAGGTAGAGTTTTAGACCTACGAAAAGAATTAATCCGTGAATCACTTTCTGATTTTCAGAACGTAGAGCATCGTTTGGAAAAGGTAGCAAGTATACATGGTATTGAGTTTATTAACGACTCGAAGGCTACCAATGTAAACAGTACTTGGTATGCTTTGGAGAGCATGGCAAAACCAACCATTTGGATTGTTGGTGGTGTAGATAAAGGAAATGACTACGGTGAATTAGCAGAGCTTGTAAAAGATAAAGTGAAAGCCATCATTTGTTTAGGAACAGATAATGCCAAAATAATTGATGCTTTTAAAGATGATATTCAAATTATAGAAGAGGCACATTCTGCAAAAGAAGCAGTAACAAAAGCTTATGAAATTGGTGCAAAAGGTGATGCCGTTTTGCTATCACCCGCTTGTGCGAGCTTCGATTTATTTGAGAACTATGAAGATCGAGGACATCAATTTAAAAGTGCAGTAAGAGCGCTTTAATTCTATGCAGATAGTTTATAAATACATTAAAGGCGACCGTGTTATATGGGCGGTTTCTCTTTTGCTGGCAATATTTTCTGTATTGGTTGTTTACAGTTCTATTGTTACGCTTGCCTATAAATATCAAGGCGGAAATACCGAATACTACCTTATCAAACACGCAGTAATATTGGGTATTGGCTTTGCAATCATGTATTTTGCGCATAAGTTAAACTATAAGTACTATTCACGAATTGCCCAAATTTTTCTATTTCTAGCAATTCCACTGCTGTTATTTACGCTCTTAACCGGTACCAGTATCAATAATGCAAGTCGTTGGTTAGTTATTCCTGTGATTAATCAATCCTTTCAAACGTCAGATTTAGCCAAGCTTGCGCTAATCATGTTTCTGGCAAGAATGCTTTCTAGAAGGCAGGAAAATATAAAAGACTTTAACCAAGCTTTTGTGCCAATAATGATACCTGTACTGATTATATGTGGTTTGATTCTGCCTGCTAACTTTTCTACAGCGGCAATGCTTTTTACTACTTCTTTGGTACTCATGTTTATTGGACGAATAAATTTAGCTTACATCATTTCTTTGATAAGTATTGGGGTGGTTTGCTTTGGAATTTTTATAGCTATAGTAATCAATTCGGATTACACCGGTCGTGTTGGAACTTGGAAGGCCAGGGTTGAAAATTTTATAGAAGGAGATGCTCAAGGAAATTACCAAGTTGAGCAGTCTAAAATTGCCATAGCCACTGGAGGAATTGTTGGTAAAGGACCTGGAAGAAGCACGCAAAGAAACTTTCTTCCACAGCCATATTCCGATTTTATTTTTGCCACTGTTATAGAAGAATATGGTGTATTAGGAGGCTTGGTTATTCTATTACTCTATCTTATTTTACTTTATCGAGGAATTATCATTGCTAAAAAGGCGCCTCGAACATTTGGGTCGCTTTTGGCCATCGGTTTGGCTTTTAGTCTGGTCTTTCAGGCCATGATTAATATGGCTGTTGCTGTAAACCTATTTCCCGTTACAGGTCAACCATTGCCTATGGTTAGTATGGGGGGAACTTCAATTTGGTTTACATGTCTGGCTTTGGGTATTATTCTTAGTGTAAGTAGGCAAACCGAACACATAGAAAAGGAGGTAGTCAATGGCTAAGCTCAAGGTTATGATAAGTGGTGGTGGAACAGGAGGTCATATATTTCCTGCTATAGCCATTGCCAACGCAATTAAAAAACAACGCCCAGATTCTGAATTTTTGTTTGTAGGTGCAGAAGGTAAGATGGAAATGGAAAAGGTTCCCGAAGCAGGCTACAAAATTGTTGGCTTGCCAATTATGGGAATTCAAAGAAGTCTCACACTTAAAAATTTGAAGGTTCCTTTAAAGCTATTGAAAAGCATGCGAATGGCTAAGCGCCTGGTAAAGGAGTTTAAGCCTGATATTGCAATTGGTGTAGGTGGTTATGCGAGTGGACCATTGTTAAAGGCTGCTAGTAAAGCTGGGGTGCCAACTTTGCTCCAAGAGCAGAATTCATTTGCTGGTTTAACTAATAAAATTCTAGGAAAAAAGGCTAAGCGGATTTGCGTAGCCTATGAAGGGATGGAAAAGTTTTTTCCAAAAGAGCGAATTATACTGACCGGAAATCCAGTAAGGTCTGAAATGGTGAAGTTGGACGGCAAAGAAGATCGTGCAAGGGAATTTTTTCAATTAGATTCTACAAAGAAAACTCTTTTGATAGTTGGCGGTAGCCTAGGCGCTTGGTCAATAAACGAAGGTGTTGGTAATGCATTAGATAAATGGGAGAAAGAAGGCTTTCAGCTGATATGGCAAACTGGTAAATTGTATCACCAAAAGGCAATTGAACAAGCTAAAGGAAAGGAAGATTGGGTGAAGGTACAGGATTTTATTAAACGCATGGATTTAGCCTATGCTGCGGCAGATATGGTTGTTTCCAGAGCAGGAGCAATTGCTGTTTCGGAATTGTGTTTGGTTAAAAAACCTAGCCTATTTGTTCCATTACCGTCTGCAGCGGAAGATCACCAAACCAAAAATGCAATGGTTTTGGTAAATCGGCAAGCAGCAAAATTGGTGAAAGATGAATTGGTGAGAGAGAAGCTAGCAGATGAAGTCTTAGCCTTAATCAACAATGAGGCGGAATTGCAGAAAATGAGTGCTCAAATGGCCCCTTTAGGCTATCATGATGCTGCTGATTTAATTGCTTCAGAAGCACTGAAATTAATCGAATGAATTAGAACGAAGTGAGTATCAAAGAAGAAAACATATACTTTATTGGGATAGGTGGAATTGGAATGAGTGCCTTGGCTCGTTATTTCAATCAAATTGGAAAAAATGTGTTTGGCTACGATCGTTCTATCACGGATTTAAGCAGGAGATTGCAAGCTGAAGGAATTTCAGTGAATTATATATTAGAAGCAGATGCAATTCCATTCACCTGTCGTGAAAAAGAAAATACCATGGTGATTTATACACCAGCAATTGCTTCTTCAAATCCGATATTAAACTATTTTCAAGAAGAAGGATTCGTCTGTCATAAAAGAGCACAGGTATTAGGTTTGCTCAGCAAAGATTTAAAAACAATTGCTGTTGCTGGAACTCATGGGAAGACAACAGTCTCTTCTATGATAGCATTTATTTTACATGATGCAGGAATAAAAATCAATGCTTTTTTAGGTGGAATTTCTCATGACTTTAGAACCAATTTACTGCTCTATGAGGAAGCAGAATTTATGGTTACAGAAGCTGATGAATATGATCGGTCTTTTTTACAATTGTTTCCTGAAATTGCTGTAGTTACTTCAATAGATGCTGATCATTTGGATATTTATGAAGAGGCGGAAGAATTAACAAAAACATACCGTACCTTTTGTCAGCAAATTTCAAGTGAAGGTGTTTTGTACACTAAAGTGCAACACCTTGAGGCCTTAAACTTACCACCTAGTTTAAATGTGAAATTGTATGGAGAAAATGGTCGTGATATTGAAGTGAAAAACTTAGAAGTTGCCAACGGAAACTTTCTATTTGACTTGAAATGTGGAGATACACTTTTAGATAAAGTGCAATGTGGTTTACCGGGTTTGCATAATGTGGAAAATGCATCTGTAGCCATTGGACTGGCTATTGATTTAGGCGTTGAACCTGAATTGGCAAAAAATGCTATTGCTAAATTTCGAGGAGTGAAAAGACGTTTCGATGTTCACTTGAAACGTTCCGACTTTGTGTATATCGATGATTATGCACATCACCCTCAGGAGATTAAAGCCTTGCTGAGTTCTGTAAAGCAATTGTATCCAGATAAAAAGATTACTGCAGTTTTTCAGCCTCATTTATATTCTCGCACTAGAGACTTTGGAGCTGATTTTGCCAAAGAATTGGCATTGGCAGATGAAGTGATTTTATTAGAGTTATATCCCGCTAGGGAAGAGCCCATTGAGGGAATAGATTCTCGATGGCTTGCCAAGCAAATAGATAAAAAGAATGTGTATGTGCTGCAGAAAGCACAATTAATGAAGCATTTAGAGGGAATAGATGTTGAGCTTTTGTTGACCATTGGTGCCGGAGATATAGATACCCTGATTGAACCCATCATAAATCATTATGAGCTATGAATAAATACCTAAATATTGGTTTGTGGGTGCTTATCGTAGTAGCCTGTTTTTTCTTACTTGGTTTTGTTGGTAGTAAGCAAAGTCAAATGCTTTGTAATGATATTGAGATTCGAATAGATCGAAGTAATGGAAACTTCTTTTTAGAGAAAGAAGATATTTATGCAATGGTCTATCATGAAGCGGACTCTGTCTTAGGAAGTTCACTAGAAGGTATTACTACGGAAGCATTAGAGCATAAATTAAATAATCATCCTTCGGTTTCGAATACGGAAGTTTTTAAAACCATAGATGGTAAACTAGTTATTGAAGTAGAACAAAGAACTCCAATAGTTAGAGTATTTACCCAGCGTGGAAACAGCTATTACATTGATAGTACTGGTCGTTTTATGCCAACTTCAAAAAAATATACAGCTCGTGTTATGATTGCTAATGGGTTTATTACAGATGAGTTTGTACGAATGTCCAACTTAAATGCCCATCAAATTCCTGATAGCCTTAAAAGTCATTCGATGATTGATGAAATTTTCAACTTGGCAGAATACATTCGAAAAGATGAATTCTGGAAGGCTCAGATTGAACAGCTCTATGTTAATAAAGATTCTGAGATTGAATTGATTCCAAGGGTTGGAAATCATAGAATTGTATTTGGAGATGATGTAGATATTCATAAAAAGTTCAATAAGCTTAAAATCTTCTATCATAAAGGCTTAAGCAAAACTGGATGGAATGAATACAGCATTATCAACTTAAAATATGCGAACCAAGTGGTTTGCACCAAACGTTATTAACATGGACGAATCATTAGATGACATAGTAGTAGGACTCGATATTGGTACCACAAAAATTGTGGCCATGGTTGGTCGTAAAAACGAGCATGGAAAGCTTGAAGTACTAGGAATGGGTCGTTCAGAGTCGCTTGGTGTTACTCGTGGAGTGGTTGCCAATATTGAAAAAACCGTACAATCAATTAAAGATGCGGTTGCTGAAGCTGAAAATAAATCAGGGGTAGATATCCGTATTGTTAATGTGGGTATTGCTGGTCAGCACATTAAAAGCTTGCAACATAGAGGGGTTCGTGTAAGAAATAGCTTAGATGATGAGATATCACAAGAAGATATTGATTTGCTAATCAATGACATGTTTAAGCTAGTTACTTTGCCAGGTGAAGAAATTATTGATGTTCTTCCTCAAGAATTTATCGTTGATAATGAGCAGGGAATTAAAGACCCTGTGGGAATGAGCGGAATTCGCCTAGAAGCAAATTTCCATATCATAACAGGTCAAGTTGCAGCGGCTAAGAATATCCATAAATGTGTGCATAAAGCCGATTTAGAAGTTCAAGACTTGATTTTAGAGCCAATAGCTTCATCTGCTTCTGTATTGAGTGAAGAGGAGAAAGAAGCGGGTGTAGTTCTCGTGGATATTGGTGGTGGTACTACAGATGTAGCCATTTTCCAAGATGGTATCATTCGTCATACCGCCGTTATTCCTTTTGGAGGAAATGTAATTACTGAGGATATCAAAGAGGGTTGCAGTATCATTAAAAATCAAGCTGAATTATTGAAAGTGAAGTTTGGTTCAGCATTGGCAAATGAAAGTCAAGAAAATGAAATTGTTTCTATTCCAGGTTTAAGAGGAAGAGAGCCGAAAGAGATTTCTATCAAGAATTTATCACACATTATTCAAGCACGATTAGAAGAGATTATTGAGCATATCTACTATGAAATTAAGAATTCTGGCTATGAGAGCAAACTGATAGCTGGCATGGTAATAACTGGTGGTGGATCTCAAATGAAACACATTGGACAATTGTTTGAATATGTAACTGGCATGGATACACGCATTGGTTATCCAAATGAGTATTTGGCTAAAGGGAATCCTGAAGAAATTACTTCGCCTATGTATGCTACAGGAGTTGGTTTGATTTTAAAAGGATTTGAAAAACTGAATAGACAAAAGGGACAGATAAAAGAACAAGAAAAAGATTCGATTCAATTAAGACAAGGGGAGAAAACAAAGGGTGGTTTCTTGCAAACCATGCTTAAGAAAGGGAAAGAATTTTTTGAAGACGACGAACAATAAGTAAATAAAAAGCGCGATAAAATATAAAATTCAACATTATGAAATTTGATTTGCCCAAAGATCAATCATCAATTATCAAAGTCATCGGAGTAGGTGGCGGAGGAAGTAATGCAGTTAACCACATGTACCGTCAAGGAATTACTGGGGTTGACTTTGTGATTTGCAATACCGATCAACAAGCTTTAGATCAAAGCCCTATTCCAAATAAAATTCAGTTAGGTGCAACCTTAACCGAAGGTAGAGGAGCAGGCTCGAACCCTGAAGTTGGTAAAAATGCCGCTATTGAGAATGTCGATGAATTGAAAGATTTGTTGGAGAAAAATACTCAGATGGTATTTATTACTGCCGGAATGGGTGGTGGTACTGGAACTGGAGCAGCTCCAGTAATTGCACAAACGGCTAGAGAAATGGGCATTCTAACCGTTGGTATTGTAACTATTCCATTTTCATTTGAGGGAAGAAGAAGAAAGCTTCAAGCTGATGAAGGTTTGGCGGAATTGCGTGATAGTGTTGACACTTTGCTAATTATTTGTAATGACAAACTAAGAGAGATGCACGGAAATCTGAAAATTTCTGAAGCCTTCTCTAAAGCAGATGATATATTAACTGTTGCAGCAAAAGGAATTGCTGAAATAATTACTGTTGCAGGGTATATCAACGTTGATTTTGAAGATGTTAAGACAGTTATGAAAGACGGTGGAACTGCCATTATGGGATCTGCAGCTGCTGAAGGTGACCAAAGAGCAACAAAAGCGGTAAGTCAAGCACTTGCTTCTCCATTGTTGAATGATAATGACATAACGGGTGCTAATTACATTTTGTTAAACATTACTTCTGGAGACGACGAAGTAAGTATGGATGAAATTGATGAGATTACTGAATACATACAAAGTGAAGCTGGTAATACAGCAGATATTATTTGGGGTAATGGAGTTGACGAAAGCTTAGCAAATAAAATCAGTGTTACTATTATAGCAACTGGATTTGGTTCGGCTCATCCTGATGATTTACTTATTGATAGAAAACCAGAGAAAAAGGTTATGAAGTTGGATGATGATGTGAAAACACATATTACTCAACCACTGAATAACTCTGAAGAAGAGGTGAAGCCGGTTTCAAATGAAGCAAACGATGAACCTACTTTGAAGACAGATTCACAAAAGAGTTTTGAATTTAATATTCGAAAGGAGGTGAAGCCAGAGCCTAAAAATGATTCAAGTGAGATAAAAAGGTATAGTTTAGACGATGTTATGCCAAGTAATTCTGAACCTGAAAATGTAAGCTCAGATTCTGCTATTGATACAGCCTCTGCTGTAGATAGTATGGAAAGGGATTTGCCAAAAAGGGAAATAGATGAGGAAGAGCAACTTAGAAAAAGTCAAGATCGTATCATGAAGCTTAAAGCTTTAAGCTTGAAAATAAAAAGCCCGGGTGGAATAAATGACTTGGAAAAAGAGCCTGCTTACAAGCGCAGAAATATCAAATTAGACGATACACCTCATTCTTCGGAAAGCAATGTGTCTCGTTATACGCTTGGTGAGGATGAGGACAACAAAACTTCTTTAAAGCAGAATAATTCTTTTTTACATGATAATGTAGATTAGATAAAATTGGTTAATAAAAAGGCCCCATTTGGGGCCTTTTTTATTTTGTAGCTTGTTTTCAATAATTACAAAGACTTAACTTCGTTTTAAAAATATACGTATGTTAAAAGTTCAAATCAACGAAGATATCAAGTTGGCTATGAAAGCCAAGGATAAGCCAAAATTAGAGGCTTTAAGAGCAATTAAATCAGCTATGCTGCTAGCCGCAACTGAAAAGGGAGCAGGGGAAAGTGATGAAGCTGCTGAATTAAAAATGCTTCAAAAATTAGTGAAACAAAGAAAAGACTCAGCGGATATTTATTCGAAAGAGGGTAGAAAAGATTTAGCAGAAGCTGAATTGGTTCAATTAGCCATAATTGAAAAGTATTTACCTGAGCAAATGTCAGAGGAAGAAATCACTGCAGAAGTGAATGCTATTGTTGAACAAACAGGAGCTAGTTCTATGAAAGACATGGGCAAAGTAATGGGTATGGCTAACAAAAAAATGGCGGGTAAAGCAGACAGTAGTTTGATTGCTCAATTAGTTAAAAAGGCTTTAGCTTAGTATTTATGAAGGAATGTGTTTATAGCCGACTGCTATTTGCTGTATTGATTTTTTCATTGGGGGCATGTACAGTTGTCAAGTCTCCTTCTTCAACAGCCAACTTTAAGCGCGTTAAGTATAATTCTAACTTACGATTAGCTAAAGGTCAGAGCGAAAAGGTAGAAGAATTATCAACTACGAGTCAAGCTGTTCAATCAGAGTCATTTGTAAATGAAATTCCTACTAGACAGGTAAAACTTTCACCAAGGCCTTACTTGAAATTAAAACTAGATGAATTGCCAATTCTTAATCCGAAAAAGGCAAGCATGAAATCGCTTGGATCGCAATCAAATTATTCAAGTAAACAGTTGATAAGTCAGGCTAAAGAACATGATTTAAGTTTTAAACCTGAGCAATTATTTACGAATAAATGGTGGGAAGATGACCCTGAAGACTGGCCTTGGAAAAAGATAATCATTTTTGCTATTTTATTCTTTTTAGTTGCACTCATCACTTATTTAATAGTTGATTTAGTTGGTGGTGTTGTTGGAGGAATTGCTGGAGTAATCTTGTTGTTAGTCCTTATTTATTTCATGATTGATTATTTAGGCAGTTAGTTTTTTCTGAACATTCAGCTCAAATCGATGTTTGATTTTTAAACCAAATCAAATAAACCATGAAAAAATTAAATGTCTTAACATTCTCATTAATTGCAATTTTCTTTGCATCATGTACGCTAGTAAAAAGTCCTCAAACAGCTAGCTTTCAAAGAGTAAAATATAACACTCATTTAAAATTAGCTAAAACTGAAAAATCAGATAAGTTAGAAAAAGTAAAGTCTGAGCAAATAGCTGAAGTTAATACTGAGATAGATTCAAAAGAGATGGCCTATATTGCCAGTAAAGAATTAAATCTTGAAAATGAGTTGCCAAAGCAGAAAGTGCTAAAGAAGAAAGATGTTGAAATTAGTACCTATCAAGTTGCACAGAATGAGGAGACAAGTCAGGAGATAAAAGCAATACCCAAAACAAATTCACTTCAAGCAAGTAATAATGTAGTTTTAAAACCTGTTGCCTCTTCAACTACAGCAGGCCTTGGTGACATTTTATATGTGATTTTGGTAGTTCTTTTAATATTAATCGTAATTGGATTAATTGCAGAATTAGCTGGTGGTCTTGTAGGAGCTTTGATAGCTATTTTGTTAATCTTATTGATCCTTCGTCTGCTTGGTGCAGTATAATGAAAAATTAAACATATAAAAAAAGCCGATTCATTTGAATCGGCTTTTTTATTTTATGCAATTTGGGAATTACATCATTCCACCCATGCCGCCCATTCCGCCTGGCATTCCACCACCTGATGGCATTCCTGCATCTTCATCTTCTGCATCTGCAATTACACATTCAGTAGTTAAAAACATTCCTGCAATTGAAGCAGCATTTTCTAGTGCAACTCTAGCCACTTTAGTTGGGTCAATTACACCTGCCTCTAGTAAATCTTCAAATACTTCAGTTCTTGCATTGTATCCAAAGTTTCCTTCTCCTTCTTGAACTTTTTGAACAATAACAGAACCTTCACCACCACTATTGAAAACAATTTGCTTCAACGGCTCTGGTAATGCTCTTCTTACAATGTCCATTCCAGTGGTTTGATCTTGGTTGTCTCCTTCTTTGCCGTCTAATGCTTTTAATGCTCTGATTAAAGCAACTCCTCCACCAGGAACTATTCCTTCTTCTACAGCAGCTCTAGTTGCATGTAAAGCATCATCTACACGGTCTTTCTTCTCTTTCATTTCTACTTCAGAAGCTGCACCAACGTACAATACCGCTACACCACCAGCTAATTTTGCTAATCGCTCTTGTAGCTTTTCTTTATCGTAATCAGAAGTTGTATTCTCGATTTGAGCTTTAATTTGATTAACTCTCGCTTTGATGTCATCTGAATTACCACTTCCATTAACAATTGTTGTATTGTCTTTGTCGATGGTGATTTTTTCACACTCTCCTAAGTCTGCTAAGTCAGCATTCTCTAGTTTGTAGCCTCTTTCTTCAGATATTACAGTTCCTCCAGTTAAAATTGCAATGTCTTCTAACATCGCTTTTCTTCGGTCACCAAATCCTGGCGCTTTTACCGCAGCAACTTTTAGAGAACCTCTTATTTTGTTTACAACTAGAGTTGCTAATGCTTCTCCTTCAATATCCTCAGCAATAATCAATAAAGGTCTACCGCCTTGTGCTGTTTTTTCCAAAACAGGTAACAAGTCTTTCATGGTAGAAATTTTCTTGTCGTATATTAAGATATAAGGGTTATCAAGTTCAGCCTCCATTTTGTCAGTATCAGTAACAAAATAAGGAGATAAATATCCTCTGTCGAATTGCATACCTTCAACCACCTCAACGGTAGTTTCAGTACCTTTTGCTTCTTCAACAGTAATAACACCCTCTTTCTTAACTTTTGCCATCGCTTCAGCGATCAATTTTCCAATTGAGCTGTCGTTATTAGCAGAAATGGTTGCTACTTGTTCAATTTGGTTTGAATCTTCACCAACAGTTTGAGAAATGTTTTTCAATTCTGCTACGATTTGCTCTACAGCCTTGTCAATTCCTCTTTTTAAATCCATTGGATTTGCACCTGCAGCTACATTTTTTAAACCTTGTGTAACAATAGCTTGTGCTAAAATAGTTGCAGTTGTTGTTCCATCACCAGCATCATCAGCTGTTTTTGAAGCAACTTCTTTAAGCATTTGCGCACCCAAGTTTTCAACGGTATCCTTAAGCTCAATTTCTTTAGCTACTGATACACCATCTTTGGTAACGTTTGGTGCTCCAAACTTTTTGTCAATTACTACATTTCTACCTTTTGGTCCTAAGGTTACTTTAACTGCATTAGCAAGTTTATCCATGCCTGCTTTTAGTGCATTTCTTGCTTCTGTATCAAATGTTATTTCTTTAGCCATTTTGATTTATTTTTTGAGTTCGATTTAATTAAACAATTGCAAAAATGTCTGACTCTCGCATGATTAAGTATTCATTACCTTCTACTGTAATTTCAGTTCCGGCATATTTCCCATAAAGAACACTGTCACCTTCTTTTACCGTCATTGGTTCATCAGGTTTTCCGTTACCAACAGCAACTACTTTACCTCTTTGTGGTTTTTCTTTTGCGGTGTCTGGAATAATAATTCCACCTGCAGTTTTTTCTTCTGCAGCAGCTGGTTCTACTAGAACACGATCTGCTAATGGTTTAATGTTTACTGACATATTATTTGGTTTTTATTTTAATATTTCTGCATCGCCAATAGCGAAAGTTGTGCCAGTCGAAATAGACTTATGAAATCTGAAAAAATTACCGTTTACTAGGTTTGGTGCAAAAAAAAATGTCAGTATGGCTGACATACTGACATTTTTTTAAAATTCTTTTTTAATACTTATTGGTCGTCTCCTTTAGGCAATTCGCCATCTCCTTGTGGTAAAGCTGAATTTTCTTGTGGCTGACCTTGTGGTACACCTTCTTGTAATACAGGTGCTTGACTTTGTGGAATTACTTGCTGTGCTTCTCCTGCAATTTCAGATTCGTTAGTTGTAACAATTTCTTGTCCTCCAATTAATGATGAAGAAACAACACTTAAAACCAACAATGCAATTCCTAAGGACCAAGTTGCTTTTTCTAAAAAGTCAGTGGTTTTACGAACTCCCATTACTTGATTGGAAGAAGAGAAGTTGGAAGCTAAGCCTCCTTTTGGATTTTGAACTAAAATCACCAAAATCAATAATATGGCGACAATAAAAACAAGTACTGAAATAAATACAAACATCTTTTATAAGGAATTAAATTGGTCTTTCAATTTTTCAATTCGGCCTGCAAAATAAATCTTTTTTTCTGGAACTTTCAATTGAAGTTTCTCAAAAGCTTTAATTGCCTTTTCGGTATGGCCTTGTTGCTCATACAAATTAGCTAATGTTTCAGTAACTAAGTCATCATCTTCCTGAACGCTTAACTTAGCCATTTTAGAAGGAGAGTAGAATTCTGACTTTGTTCTAGTTGCAGGCAAATAACTTTTTATATTTTCAAATTGATGGCTAGTTTGCTTTTCAATTGGGTCATCAAAATGATGAATCCAAGAAGAAAAGCTATGTTTTTCACTTTCGTTGAAATTGGTGTTTTCAGCTACTTTGATTTGTGACTCTTCTTTCTCTTCTATATTTTCTTTTGAATGAAATTCCGGAATTTGATCATCAACTTCAAGAATAATTGAGCTGCTTATAGCAGAAGAAATGATTTGTTGATTTAAAGGATCGATTTCCTTTTTTGCAGTTTCTTTTTCATCAATTATTGACTCTTTAATTGGCTCGAATTCATTTTCTATTGGCTTTTCTTGAGTCAATTCAGTTTCAGACTCAAATTCTTTTTTTGTTTCTTCTTCAGGCAATGAAATTGAACTGTTATGATCTTCTTCAAACAAATAGTCGTGGAGTTTTCTTCGATCAATGGCATAAGCTGCCGAAACCTTGACTTGATTTTCAAAATTGATGTTCTCAGCCTTTTGAAAAGCTTTTGTTAAAAGTAATTGCGCTGAAGTAAAATAAGGAAACTCAGCCAAGATAGACTGCAAGTCAATGGCATGCTGACCTTCAATTGCGGAAGGAGATTTTATTAAATGAATAAAATCACTTTTCTTCATTACCAATTCGTTACAGATTTATTGAAGATGTCTTGAGTGAGTTGGTCATTTATACTTCTTAATAAGTCTTCTTCTGCTGAAGATAAATCTATTGAAGTCTCAATGTCTTCAAACCTTGAGAAGCTACTTTCAAAACTTTGCTCTTCATCAAAATTATTGGTGAATTTGACTTTAACAGTCATAGAAACTCTTGTTAATGCAGCAGTTTCATTGCCTTGAATCGCAACTGGGGCAGTTGTATAATTTGTAATAGAACCTTCAAATTCTAAATCACCATTTGATTTAACCAAAACCAAATTGGTTTGGGATAAGAAAATATCTTTAAGTGCTTCCGTAAATGCCTGACTAGCTGTTGGTGGAGCAAGAGGGGCGTATGAAGGAAAAAAAGAAATGGAAACAGTTTTTATTTCAGGCGAAATAGAAGCACCTGTAAACGAATAAGATGTTGTACATCCCCAATTTACAAGGCTTAAAATGAAAACAAGCGATATAATTTTCTTCATTTATTGTTCTATTTCGTATTCTTTAATCTTTCGGTAAAGTGTTCGTTCAGAAATTCCCAAATCTTCAGCCGCATATTTACGTTTGCCATGATGCTTTTCTAAGGCCTTAATGATAAGCTTTTTTTCAGCATCAGAAATAGACAGATTTTCTTCAATATCTTCTTCCTCTACGGTATGGTAATATTCTTCTTCGCTGGTATCCGAAATATCATTTGAATGGTCTAATTGTTCAAGTTTGGCTTGGGAGCTTTGGCTAGCTTCTGGCAGTTGTAGTTTATATTCCGAACTTACATTTGCTTTTTCACCATATAGCCTGTCATAAGCCTGTTGACTAACTTGTTCTTTTTCTATTCCTTCTGCATTATTCATTACTTGATGGACCACTTGTTTTAAGTCGTTTACATCTTTTTTCATGTCAAAAAGTACTTTGTAAAGAATTTCTCTTTCACTTAAGTTTTCTTCTTTTCCATTGTAAATAATAGGTAGGGAAGAAGTACTATTTGTAGGAAGGTATTTTAAAAGTATTTCTTCAGTTATAAATTTTTCTTCTTCAATTACTGAAATTTGTTCCGTTACATTTTTGAGTTGCCTCACGTTACCAGGCCATCTGTATTTTAATAGTGCTTCTTTAGCTCCTTCACTAAGCCTTACTGCAGGCATATGATATTTATTGGCAAAATCAGAAGCAAATTTCCGGAAGAGTAAATAAATATCATCTTTCCGATCTCTTAACGGGGGTACCTCTATGGGCACTGTATTTAATCGGTAGTATAAGTCTTCTCGAAATTTTTCTTTTTTTATAGCCTCAGGGATATTCACATTGGTTGCCGCAACGATTCGAACATCTGTTTTTTGAACTTTTGAAGAACCTACTTTCATAAATTCTCCAGTTTCTAATACACGAAGCAATCTAACCTGAGTTGGCATGGGTAGTTCTGCGACTTCATCTAAAAAAATGGTGCCACCATCTGCTACTTCAAAGTAGCCTTTTCGGCTTTCATGAGCTCCTGTAAAAGATCCTTTTTCATGCCCAAATAATTCAGAGTCAATTGTACCTTCCGGTATTGCTCCGCAGTTTACAGCTATGTATTTGTTGTGCTTTCGAACACTTTGGTGATGAATAATTTGGGGCATTGATTCTTTTCCTGAACCACTTTCACCTGTAATTAGCACACTAAGGTCGGTTGGAGCTACTTGAACTGCAATATCTATTGCTCTATTAAGGCCATCAGAATGACCTATTATTCCAAATCGCTGCTTTATTTGTTCGTGTTTCATGCGATGGCTTCACCTATTAATGTAGCAGATGTACAATCATTAATCTTTACATTCACGTAATCTCCTGCTTGATAACTCCCTCTTGGAAAAACGACAACTGAATTATGTGTATTTCTGCCATAGAGTTCTTTATCTGATTTTTTTGAAACTCCCTCTACCAACACTTGATAGGTTTTGCCGATGTCTTTTTTGAGTTGTTCAAAAGAATGTTTTTGTTGCATTTTAATTATTTCTGCAAGTCTTCTTTGTTTCACCTCATCAGGTATGTCATCTTCAAATTTTCGTTGTGCAAGTGTATTAGGTCTTTCAGAGTACTTAAACATGTAAGAAAAATGATACTTAACTTCTTCCATGAGGCTCAGTGTTTCTTCGTGTTCTTCTTCTGTTTCTGTGCAAAAGCCTGCTATAATATCAGCTGAAATGGCACAATCAGGAATAATTCTTCGAATGGCATCAACTCGGTTTAAATACCATTCTCTAGTATAACCACGATTCATAAGCTCAAGTACCCGGCTATTTCCCGATTGAAAAGGCAAATGAATGTATTTGCAAATATTTTCATGTTTAGCCATTACATGAAGTACTTCATCGGTCATGTCTTTCGGATGAGAAGTTGAAAACCGAATTCTTACTTCTGAGCTAACTTGAGCAACTTTGTCCATGAGTTGAGCAAAATTCACACTCTTCGCTTTTTCTTCTTCCGATAAGTTTTCAAAGTTCTTTTTGGGACCACCTCCATACCATAAATAAGAGTCTACATTTTGACCTAACAAAGTAACTTCTTTATATCCTTGATCCGCTAAAGCTTTAACTTCCTCAATAATAGTTTCTGGGTCTCTGCTTCTTTCTCTACCTCTGGTAAAAGGTACTACACAAAAAGTGCACATGTTATCACAACCTCTTGTAATAGAAACGAATGCAGTCACTCCATTTCCACCTAGCCTAACTGGACTAATATCTCCGTAAGTTTCTTCTTTTGAAAGAATAACGTTTACCGCTTTTCTTCCTCCGTCAACCTCATTTACTAGACTTGGTAGGTCTCTGTAAGCATCTGGTCCAACAACTAAATCAACTAATTTTTCTTCTTCTAAAAGCTTAGATTTCATGCGTTCCGCCATGCAGCCTAATACACCAATAATCATATCAGGCTTTGCTTTTTTTGCATTGTGAAAGCTTTGAAGTCTTTTCCGAACAGTTTGTTCTGCTTTTTCTCGAATAGAGCATGTATTTACAAAAACTATATCAGCCTCTTGCATTAATCTGGTAGTCTCATATCCTTCCTTTTCCAAAATTGAAGCAACAATTTCACTATCGGAGAAGTTCATTTGGCAGCCGTAGCTTTCAATGTAAACTTTTCTTCCATTAGAGCCTGCACTTTTAGAATATCTTTCCAAGGCTTCTCCTTGTTTAGCTTCATCTATTACCTTTTCTTCTGTTCCTAGCATACCGTCATTTTTATTGCGAAACAAAATTAGTCAAAATTCAAAGCTTGTGACAAAATGGCATAATGCTTTAACTTTTATTACAGTCTTAAGTTTCAAAAAAAATATATTATATATAATATAATATAGCATTAACACGAGACGATTATTTAAATGCAGTTGTTTGTAGCCTTATAATTATTGATTTTATTTGCGGCGCAATTTTGCAATTGCAACGCACATAAAACACTATAAACTCAAACGTATGTCTAAGAATTTAGTCATTGTAGAGTCTCCCGCTAAAGCCAAGACCATTGAAGGGTTCTTGGGGAAAGATTTTACTGTAAAATCTAGCTTTGGCCACATTAGAGACCTCCCAGGTAAAAATATCTCTATAGATATTGAAAATAACTTCGAACCAGAATATGTTATCAGCGATGATAAGAAAAAGGTAGTTGCTGAATTAAAGAAACTGGCCAAAAGTGCAGAAACTGTTTGGTTGGCAACGGATGAGGATCGAGAAGGGGAGGCGATTTCATGGCACCTTCTGGAAGCCTTAAAGTTAAAAGAAGAAGATACAAAGCGAATTGTTTTTCATGAGATTACCAAAAATGCAATTACAAAAGCAATTGAAAGTCCTAGGAGAGTTAATAAGGATTTAGTAGATGCCCAGCAAGCAAGAAGAGTGCTAGATCGGCTCGTTGGATATGAATTATCTCCCGTTCTGTGGAAAAAGGTAAAACCATCATTATCAGCTGGTAGGGTTCAGTCGGTAACAGTTCGATTAATTGTAGAACGTGAGCGCGAGATCAAAGCATTTAATAGTCAAGATTTTTACAAGGTAGTAGGTGTTTTCTCTATGGAGAAAGGGCCATCATTTAAAGCAGAAGTATCTTCTAGATTTAAAAGCTACGAGGAGGCCAAAAAGTTTGTTGAAGAATGTAAAACTTCATCTTATTCTGTTAGAGATTTACAGAAAAAGCCGGCAACAAAGTCGCCTGCGGCACCATTTACAACCTCAACTTTGCAACAAGAGGCAAGTCGTAAATTAGGTTATTCGGTTTCGCAAACTATGGTAATTGCTCAGCGATTGTATGAAGCGGGAAAGATTACTTACATGAGAACTGATTCAGTGAATCTTTCTGATGACGCTATAAAAGGGGCAAAGGCATTTATTTGCAGTGAGTATGGAGAAAAGTATTCGAAATCTAGACAATACTCAACAAAAGCCAAAGGAGCACAAGAAGCCCACGAGGCAATTAGACCAACTAATTTGTCGAACGCTAGTTTATCTGGAAGCTCACAAGAAAGTAGACTTTATGAGTTGATATGGAAGCGAACTGTTGCGTCTCAAATGAGCAATGCACAAATAGAAAGAACAACAGCTGTTATTGATGTTTCTGAATCAGATACCGATTTTACTGCAAAAGGTGAAGTAATCACCTTTGAAGGGTTTTTAAAAGTTTACTTAGAATCTACAGATGA
Source organism: uncultured Flavobacteriales bacterium (assembly GCA_964001305.1). Lineage (GTDB taxonomy): Bacteria > Bacteroidota > Bacteroidia > Flavobacteriales_E > Vicingaceae > CAJXMH01. The sequence continues at coordinate 32,963 of CAXFAI010000019.1, read as the reverse complement.
TGAGGATGTTGAAGAACAAAGTGGAATGTTGCCCGCTATGAAAAAAGGGGATCATCTTCAAATGCTAGAAATTGTTTCAACCCAAAGGTTTACGAAGCACCCACCAAGGTATCAAGAGGCAAGCTTAGTTCGTAAACTAGAGGAATTAGGAATAGGAAGACCATCTACATATGCTCCGACAATTTCAACAATCCAAAAGAGAGGATATGTTGTAAAAGAAAGCCGTGATGGAGAACAAAGAGATTATAAGGTTATTACTTTGTCCGACTCTAAGATTAATGAAGAGGTTAAGCAAGAAAGAACAGGTGCAGAAAAGAATAAGCTCTTTCCAACAGACATAGGTATGGTGGTAACTGATTTCTTGTCTGAGCACTTTGAAACGATTATGGATTACAGCTTTACAGCAGATGTTGAGAAGCAATTTGATGATATCGCTCAAGGTATGTTAAAGTGGAATAAGATGATAGAGAAATTCTACAATCCATTTCATGCCAATGTAGAAGAAACCTTAGAAAATGCGGATCGCGCAAAAGGGGAGCGTGAATTAGGTGTAGATCCTAAAACAGGAAAGCCCGTTTTAGCTCGTATTGGTCGTTATGGTCCAATGGTTCAAATAGGAACAGCAGATGATGAAGAAAAGCCACAGTTTGCATCTTTACTTAAGGACCAAAGTATAGAAAGTATCAATCTTGAAGAGGCATTAGAATTGTTTAAACTACCTAGAGAGGTTGGAGAATATGAAGGAAAGAAGGTAACTGCTGCTATCGGACGTTTTGGTCCATACATTAGATGGAATAATTTATTTGTTTCTTTAAAAAAGGCTGAAGGAGATGATCCACTATCTGTAGATTTAGAAAGATCTATTGAATTAATTGAAATTAAAAAGGAACAAGAAAAGAATAAATACATCAAAACGTTTGATGAGGATAAAACCGTTCAAGTACTTAATGGAAGGTATGGGCCTTATATAAAAATAGGGCGTAAGAATTTCAAAATTCCTAAAGACAAGAAACCGGAAGAATTAACCTTAGAAGAATGTAAAGCGATTGCTTCTGCTCCGCCAAAGGCTAAGAGAGCGAGAAAGACAACAAAGAAAACGAAGAAGAGCTAATGTCTTGGAGGGATTATTTAAAAGCTGTTGAGCTTGAAAAGTTGTTTCCAAAGACGGAGTTTAAAGCCAAGCAACTTGGAACAATTTTAACAACTTACAATGAAGAAGAAGTAGATGAATACGATCTTGTCCTTTTTGATGTAAAGGAAGATAGAGCATCAGGTATTTCAGGTTGTTCAGAAGCAGGATTTCATTTGCGAAAAGAGTTATACCCCTTATTTTACAATAATTCAAAAATTAAAATTGCAGATTTAGGGACTATTTTGCCTGGCGCTGAGGTGAGTGATACCTATTTTGCATTAGAAACTTGTGTAGATTTTTTTCTAAAAAAAGGAATTATACCTGTTGTTGTTGGAGGTAATCAAGATTTATTATTGCCTATGTATAGAGCATATGCAAAGCAAGAACAGCTTGTAAACTTGGTGTCAATTGACTCTTCTTTTCATTTAGGTAATGCAGATGATGTTATTCGAGATCAAAATATATTGAGTAAGATTCTTTTGCAGCAACCTAATGTATTGTTCAATTATAGTAATCTAGGTTATCAAACCTATTTGGTTGACCCCGATTCGTATAAATTATTAGATGAGCTGTTTTATGATATTCATCGACTTGGAAAGATTAAATCAAGCTTAAAATTAGCAGAGCCGGTAATTCGTAATTCAGATTTTATTGCATTTAGCATGAATTCGATTGCTCAACCTTTTTCGCCGGCAAATCAAAGTGCATCGCCAAATGGATTTACAGGGGAGGAAGCATGTCAATTATCAAGATATGCAGGTATAAATGATAAATTAACGTCCATTGGATTTTTCGATTATAATCCTCTCAAAGATCAGAATGAAATGTCTGCGAAACTTCTGGCTCAAATGGTGTGGTATTTTATAGATGGCTATTATCAAAGAAAACAAGACTTTCCTGCATGTAATAAAAAAGAATATTTAAAGTACACTGTAGCCATTGATGAGGCAGAACAAGAATTGATTTTTTATAAAAGTCCCAAAAGTGATCGGTGGTGGATGGAAGTCCCATATCATTCAAATTTTCGAAAAAAATATGAACGACATTTGATGTTGGCCTGTAACTATGATGACTATCAAATAGCTATGCAAAATGAAATTCCCGAACGTTGGTTTCAAACTTTTCAAAAATTGAAATAATACATCAAAAAATGTCATATTCAATCGTGAAAAGAATATCCAATACTTAAATTTTAAGTATTTTAGGCCACTAAAACCAAAATTGCCAATCCAAAAAGCTACTGAATCCCTTAGTATGAAAAGAATTCTTATTGTCTTTGGAAGTTTATTGTCCATTTTGTCTGTGCAAGCACAACAAGATCCACAGTTTACTCAAAACATGTTTAATAGACTTTCTGTAAACCCAGCCTATGCCGGATCAACGGGAGATATTTGTGGTACAATTATCTCAAGAGAACAATGGATGGGCTTTGAAGGAAACCCTAAAACAAATTTATTTAGTGCTGAAGGGGGGTTTAAATTGAGGCAGAAACACCAATTAGGAGCTGGTTTAACAATTATTCAAGATGAAATTGGACCCATTCAGTCTATTAATGCAAAGGCAGCATTCTCCTACCACAAAAGATTAGAGCAGGGAGTTATCTCGTTTGGTTTAGATCTAGGGGTTTTTAATCAGTCGATTAGCGCTGATTGGAGAACTTCTGGAGGTGCTTCAGGGTTTAATTTTGATGGTACAGATGATCCAAGTATTCCAAACTCAGAAGCAGGTAGCACAACTTTTGATTTAGGCGCTGGACTATATTATTATAGGGAGGAAATGTATGTGGGAATTTCAGCTACTCATTTAAATCAACCGGAAATTTCAGATAAGCCTGATCAAACTTCATCTTATACTTTCCAGCAAGTTCGACACTATTATTTGATGGCAGGTTATTATTATGAAATAAATTCACTTTTTGAATTACAGCCGTCAGTTTTTGCTAAAACCGATGGGGTTACTTCTCAACTTGATATTAACACCAATGTGTTATTTAATGATTTGGTTTGGGCAGGAGTCTCTTACCGATTAGATGATGCGGTTGCGTTTCTATCAGGTGTTAAATTAGGTAATGTGGGCGTAGTGCCTGATTATTTAAAACCCTTGAATATTGGTTTCGCTTATGATTATAATCTGTCAGAACTAAGTGATTATAATGATGGAAGTTTAGAGTTTATGTTAAATTATTGCTATAAAATCAAGCGTCCGCTTAAGTTTGAGCGTTACAAAAGTGTTCGATTTTTATAGTCTATATAATTATTTCCAAGAATAAACGTTTGTTATATCAAAAATAAAAGTGAAACCATTTGCAAAAAATAAAGTATACTTGCAAGTTCCAACTAAAATGCGAACTTATAAACACGCATTTGTTAAATTAAAGGCCATGAAAAAATTGACCTTCATATTATTTGTTTTAGTAACTGCGCTTTCGTCGTGTGACCAGGGTAATGGTGAATTGATTGGAGTGCAAGGTAGAGTAGAGTGGTATCAACCTGTTCCATACGGGATGTTGCTTATTCCTCAAGGTAGTTACACCATGGGAAATACTGATCAAGATGTTCCAGGTGCTAGAGTTTCAAAAACTAAAGTGGTTTCTGTTGCTGCATTCTATATGGATCAAACTGAGATTACCAATAATGAGTACCGACAATTTGTGTATTGGGTTAGAGACTCTATTGCTAGAAAAATTCTTGGTGAAGAGGTTAGTGAAGAAGAGTTTTTAAATACGGTGAATATTTACGGTGAAGATATCGATCCACCTACCATTAATTGGTATGCCAAATTTGATTGGAATGGAGAAGAAGAGCGTGAAGCTTTAGAAATGATGTTTTTGCCAGATTATGAGCGTTTTTATAATCAAAAACAATTGGATACTAGAAAGTTAATGTTCGAATATTCATGGATAGATTATAAGGCCGCAGCATCAAGATTTAATAGGGAGCAAGGTCAAATTGATCGTTCTGTGTTTATTAAAACGGATATAATTAATGTTTACCCTGACACTCTAGCTTGGGTTCATGATTTTACATATGCCTACAATGAGCCTATGACGAATATGTATTTTTGGCATCCAGCTTATGATGATTATCCTGTTGTTGGTGTTAATTGGAAGCAAGCAAGAGCTTTTTCAATATGGAGAACTAACTTATTAAATACTTTCCTGAAGCAAAGGGGTATGAATGATGTTCAATACTTTAGATTGCCAACCGAGTCAGAATGGGAGTGGGCTGCTAGAGGTGGTTTAGATAATAATCAATATCCATGGGGTGGTCCTTATATTAGAAATACACTTGGATGTTTTTTAGGCAACTTTAAGCCGATGCGAGGTAATTATGTTGACGACGGTGGTTTACAATCTGTAAAGGTGTATGCTTATAATCCAAATGATTATGGATTATTCTGTATGGCAGGAAATGTAGCAGAATGGACGAGTAATGCCTTTGATGAAGCTGCTTATGATTTTGAACATGATTTAAATGCCGACTATACTTATGAGGCAAAAGAATCTGATCCACCATCACTTAAAAGAAAAGTGATTCGAGGCGGATCGTGGAAAGATGTTGCTTATTATTTGCATAATGGGTCAAGAACATTTGAATACCAAGATACTGCAAAGTGTTACATCGGATTTAGAAATGTTATGTCATACTTAGGTAGACCTGAAAACAACGAAGAATTATAAAAATTAATTATACTATCACATTAACTTCATTGCTAACTATTAAAAATTAAACTAATGGGAATTGTACAGTTTTTATTTGAAACTAAAAAAGGGAAAAAAATAATGGGATTGCTCTACGGAGTTGGAGCAGCAATTGTAATTGTAGGAGCTTTGTTTAAAATTGAGCACTGGCCTGGTGCAAGTGCGATGTTAATCATTGGTTTAGGAACAGAAGCATTAATATTCTTTGTGTCAGCTTTTGAGCCACCACATACTGAAGTTGACTGGACATTAGCTTATCCTGAGTTGGCTGGAATTGAAGATGATCAGTTAACTGAAGCTAGCAGAAAAAGAGGCGGATCAGGTGATTCTGTTTCTCAAGAAATGGATAAAATGTTAGAAGATGCTAAAATTGGACCGGAATTAATTGAAAGTCTAGGTCAAGGTTTTAGAAATCTTTCAGAGCATACTGCTCATTTAAATAATATTTCTGACGCATCTGTTGCGACTAATGAGTTTGTTGGAAATGTCAAGTCTGCTTCAGAAAAAATGAATACCTTATCTAAGTCTTATGAAGAAGCTTCTGAAACTTTAACTGGTTTAACAGTTTCTAGTGAGGATAGCAACGATTATGCTAATAGTTTAAAGAGTATTTCTTCTAAATTAAGTGAATTGAATAATGTTTACGAGCTTCAATTAAAATCAGCTAGTGAGCATATGCAAGCGAGCAATACTGCATTTGAAGGTATTGAATCACTAATGAGCAATTTGAAGACTTCTGTAGAAAGCACTGAACAATACAAAACTAATATTGCAGAGTTAGCTAAAAACTTACAATCATTAAATACCATCTACGGTAATATGCTAAATGCTATGAACGCGGGAATGACCCGTTCTGAAGCTTAATTTATTTAATTATCAATAATTAGAAAAAAGATAGAGCATGGCAGGAGGTAAATTATCCCCACGGCAGAAGATGATTGGTATGATGTACTTAGTACTTACCGCCCTTCTGGCAATGAATGTATCAAAGGACATTTTAAATGCTTTTGTTACTGTAAATGACGGTTTGGAAAAAACCAAGAATAACTTTAAAGACAAGAATGACGATCAATATGCTCGTTTTGAAGCATCGTATAATGAGAATCAAGATAAAGTCGGAAAGTATTGGAATAATGCTAAGAAAGTTAGGGAAGAGGCAAACCAAGTTGTAAATTATATTGATCAAATTAAGGTAGAAATTATTGCAGGGGTACAACCGGATATCCCGAAAGAGCAAATAATGGGTAAGGATGAGTATGGAAGAGATACAATCCTTAACTTGATGAATGTAAAAGTAAAGGACAATTATTTGGTTCCAACTAACATTTTGGTTGGAGGTGACAACTCTAACCCTAAAGAAGGTGAATATTCTGCCTTAGAGTTAAAATCAAAGTTAGAATCTTTTAGAGATCAGTTAGTTGGAATTTTGCCTTCGGAGTCTGCAATTGCAAAGTCATTACAAGAGACCTTTAAATTTGAAGAAAAGAAGAATGCTTCGGGAGTTGTAGAAAATTGGCCGTCGTATAATTTCTATGGTGTGCCTACAGCTGCTACTTTAACATTACTAACTAAGATGCAAACCGATGTAAGGAATGCAGAGTCAGATGTTGTGAAGTATTTGTATTCAGATGTAGATGCAGCCTCTTTTAAGTTTAATAAACTGGAAGCAGCTGTGATTTCACCTTCAAATTATGTGATTACTGGTGATACATTTAGAGCTGAGGTCTTTTTAGCTGCTTTTGATAGTACTCAAAATCCTGTTATAAGTATTGGAGAGGAGTTTGATTCAACTACAATGGCTGTTGTTGGGGATACTCTTCCATTGGAAATTAAAGATGGAAAGGGTTATCTTAAAATTCCAGCAAGAACCATTGGAGACTACAATTACTCTGGTGTAATAAAAATTAAAAATCCTTCAACTAAAGAATATAATCCATATTACTTTGATTTTGATTACAAAGTAGCTTCTCCTAGTACAACTATTTCAGCTACTGCAATGAATGTATTTTACATAGGTGTGGATAATCCTGTTGATATTGCTGCTTCTGGAATGCCAAAAGACCAAATTCAAGCAAGTATTTCTAATGGGTCAATTTCAAAATCTAAAGAAGGTTGGGTTGTGAGAGTTACAAAACCAGGTAAGGCAGTAGTAAATGTTGCTGCAACATTGGACGGTGAACGAAAAAATATGGGAAGCATGGAGTTTCGAGTTAAGAAAATTCCTACCCCAACTCCTGAAATTGCTGGTAAAAGTTCTGGTTCTGTAAATAAGAATCAATTAGCCAATACTGCAGGAATTATTGCAAAAATGGAAAACTTTGAGTTTGATGTAAGAGTTGTTGTAGACTCATACATGTTTACTTATGTAGCCGCAAATGGTTTGAGTAGAGAAGTGAATGTTAAAGGTCCAAGATTTACAGATGAAGTAAAAAACATTCTTAGAAGAATTAAACCTGGCTCAAGAGTAACATTTGAAAATATAAAAGCTAAAATGCCAGATGGAGAGTTAAGAAAGCTTCCTCCCGTTGTATTGAAAGCAATTTAATATTATCGTTATGAAAAGAATAGTCTTAATTCTCTTAACTGTTATAGTTTCATTGAGCTCATATGCTCAAGAAAATAAAGTCTTAGATGGTATCTTTATCAAAGAGACTGCACCTACAAGGAGAGTAATTCCTTACACGCACATTCGTGAAGCAGATGTAATGTATTACAAACGTGTTTGGAGAATTATTGACTTAAGAGAAAAGATTAATTTCCCACTTTATTACCCAGAGCAACCAATTAAAGAAATTGGATATGAGAGATTAAGTCTTTTCGATGTTATTAAGCGAGGTGTTGAAGAAGGAACTATCACTGCTTATGAGGAAGATGAAGTAGGAGGTCAGTTTCAAGTACCATTGACGAAGAGTGAGGCTTTTGATATGCTTTCAGAAGAGAGAACTAATATAGATATAGATCCAGAAACTGGATTAGAAATTGAAAATACCTATACTGTTGATATTGGTGCACAAGATGTTGTTTCTTATCGTGTTAAGGAAGACTGGGTATTCGATAGAGAAAGATCAGTTATGGAAGTGAGAATTATTGGAATATTGCCTGTAATTGAAAAGGAAAGTGCAGAAACAGGTCAGAAAACAATAAAAGGTTTGTTTTGGATTTATTTTCCTGAGGCAAGATACGTATTTGCAAATCATGAGGTTTATAATACTACCAATGATGGTTCACGCTTGACATTTGAAGATTTGTTTAGAAAGCGTGTCTTCTCTTCTTACATATTCCGAGAAACAAATGTATTTGACAACCGTATGATAGATCAATACTCAAAGAATATTGATATGTTACTTGAATCTAGAAGAATTGAGCATGAAATAATTAATATTGAACACGATATGTGGCAATATTAGAATATTAAAACTTTTTTAAACCCTACCCATTCGGTAGGGTTTTTTTGTGCGATGAATCGAGAGTTATTAAAACTTGCAATCCCTAATGTATTAACTAATCTGACAGTACCATTGTTAAGTTTAGTTGATTTAGGTTTAATGGGTAGAATGCCCAACTCGAATTATATAGTTGCAATTGGATTGGCAGTAGTAGTCTTTAATGTTATTTATTGGGCATTCGGTTTTCTGAGAATGGGTACTACAGGATTAGTATCACAAGCCTATGGTAGAGATAATACGGCAGCTTGTTATGAATATTTGAGAAAGGGATTAGTAATTGCGGTATTGGCCGGTATTTTCTTAATCTTATCTCAATCTTGGATAATTAAAATAGCTGCATTCATTTTCGAGCAAGATCCTTCTGTTTTAGGACTTATAGATGATTATTTTAGAATCAGAATTTATGCTGCCCCGGCTACTATTGGAGTCTATGTTTTAACAGGATGGTTTTTGGGAATGCAAGACTCGAAAAGTGCATTTTGGTTAGCACTTATTATAAATGTTTCCAATATTCTAATAAGTCTTTTGTTTGTTCAGCTTTATAATTTGGAAATAGCAGGGGTTGCAATTGGTACATTGTGCGCGCAATATGTAGGTCTGGGTTTAGGCTTTTTAATTCTAAAAAAGAAATACCAAAAAGATTTTCTTGAGATTCTAAACAAGAAAGAGACTGATTCAACTTGGTTTGGGTTCTTATCGATAAACTCCGATTTATTTGTGCGGACAATGCTACTAATTCTTGTATTATCTTTCTTTAAAACAAAAGCGGCCAATATTGACCCTTTGATTGGTGCGGCAAATATTTTACTTCTTGAATTTATTACTATTTCAGCTTATGGAATTGATGGTTTTGCATTTGCAGCTGAATCAATTTGCGGTAAATATTTTGGTAAAGGGCAAAGTGGCTTGTTTAAAAATGCTGTTATGACTTCTTTTAAGTGGGGAATAGGAGTAGCATTTTTATTTAGTGTAGTATTTTACTACTTAGGAGAAGAGGTTCTTTATTTATTGACTGATAAAAGTGAAATCATACAAGTAGCTATGGAATATTTGCCTTGGTTAATCATTGCTCCTCTAATAAACTCTTTTGCATTTATATGGGATGGTATTTATATTGGAGCAACTGCATCAAAAGCGATGAGAAACTTGATGATTATATCAAGTTTAATTTTCTTTTTACCTACTTTTTATTTCGCTAGACCATTGTTTGAGAATCATGGTCTATGGCTTGCTTTAAGTGTTTTTATGCTGAGCAGAGGGATATTACAAACAATATATTATAACAAGACTATCGCTAGCCGTTTGCCCACAGGATAACATCTCTAAGACACTCACTAGGAACTTCATGAGTGCCTAAATAACTAGTAGATTTGAAATTGATTTTTAACTCTTTGAGTTTATTCATATTCTCTTCTGCCTTTTCTTGTGAAAATAACGGGTCTTTGTCACCATAGTAAAAATCAAGATGGATCTTTTTTGAAGCAAAGCTTTTAGCATTAAGCTCAGGCGGAACCGTACCACAACAAGCAAAAACTTTTAGTTCTTTCAATTCTGTATAACTACACCATCTAAGCATGGTTGAAACGCCTTGAGAAAAGCCAAGAACGGCAATTTTATCAACTTTAATTGATTTTGTGTCAGAGTAAACTGATTCAATAAACAGATTATAATCTTTTATTTCATCTTCTCGATGCATGCTTGTCATCCAAGAAGCGACTGCTAATCTACTTTTGCCATAAAACTTAGACAAACCTTCTGGAGCAACAACCAAAATACCTTCTTCAGCTAAATGACTAAATTGTTGAATAAATTCTTCTGCAGCTTGCGCATAACCATGAATTACTATCAAAACAGCTTTAATTCCTTTAGTCGGATTTAGGCTATAGTAATGTGCAGTTCTGGGGGTAATTAGTTTATTAATATTCATTGAAGGAGATTGTTAACTAGGTATTAAGATTGGCTACTTTTGCAGCATGGTTGGTGTTAACAATATTAGTTTACATTTTGCAGATAGAGCCCTGTTTGATCAGGTTTCTTTTATCATAAACAAACAGGATAGAATTGGTTTAGTTGGTAGAAACGGTGCCGGAAAGTCTACTTTATTAAAGAGTTTGGCAGGTATTCAGTCATTAGACACGGGGAATATTTCTTACCCATCAGGAGTTACATTTGGTTATTTGCCACAAGATATGGACTTTGAAGGAGGTAGAACAGTCTGGGAGGAAACAGAGCAGAGCTTTAATACAGCTATACACATTCAACAAAAGCTTGAAGATGTAAATCAGCAACTTGCTGAAAGAGAAGATTATGAATCTGAAGAGTATCTCAAGTTATTGGATTCAGTTTCTGAATTAAATGAAGAACTAGTTTTGCTTGGCGCAGATGCAATGGAGGCTGAGATTGAGAAAGTTTTACTAGGTCTGGGCTTTAAAAGATCTGATTTTGAAAGACAGACAGAGGAATTTAGTGGTGGATGGAGAATGCGAATCGAATTGGCAAAAATTCTGCTAAAGAATTCAGATTTACTATTATTAGATGAGCCAACAAATCACTTAGATATTGAATCAATTCAATGGCTGGAAGATTTCTTGAAAGTCTATTCTGGGGCTGTGGTTTTAATCTCACATGATCGGGCTTTTCTAGATAACCTAACTAATAGAACGATTGAGATTTCACTAGGGAAGATTTACGATTATCAAGCACCATATACGAAATACCTGGAGCTTCGAAAAGAGCGAAGAGAGCAGCAACTTGCTGCTTATGAGAATCAGCAAAAGCAAATCAAACAGACGGAGCAGTTTATTGAACGTTTCCGTGCCAAAGCTACAAAGGCAGTACAAGTACAGTCTAGAATAAAGCAACTAGATAAAATTGAGCGTATTGAAGTAGAAGAAGAAGATTTATCTGGGATGCGTTTTTCTTTTCCTCCTGCACCGCATAGCGGTAAAGTAACTCTCGAAGCGAATTCGGTTATTAAAAAGTACGGAGAGAAAACCATTTTCTCTGATGTGAATCTTTTGATTGAAAGAAGTGAAAAGGTCGCTTTAGTGGGCAAGAATGGAGAAGGTAAGTCTACTTTTTCAAGGCTTATAATGGGGGAAGAGCTACAAGGAGGTACAATAGAGAATGGTCATCAAGTTAAGATTGGTTATTATGCTCAAAATCAAGCGGAGACACTAGATCCTTCAAAAACGATTTTTGAAACTATCGATGAAGTCGCTGTTGGAGAAATTAGAAAAAAAGTGAGAACTCTTCTTGGATCATTTTTATTTAGTGGAGATGAAGTTGATAAGAAAGTGAGTGTGCTTTCTGGTGGTGAAAGAGCGAGACTGGCGCTTTGTAAGCTTCTTTTAGAGCCTGTAAACTTATTAATACTTGATGAGCCAACAAACCACCTTGATATTCGTTCTAAGGATATCTTAAAAGATGCTTTAAATCGATTTGATGGAACTTTAATCGTCATTTCACATGACCGTGACTTTTTGCGAGGATTAACCGAAAAGGTTTATGAATTTACCAATGGTAAAGTAAAAGAACATTTAGGGGACATCGATTACTTTTTGAAGCGTAAACAAGCTACAGATATTAAAACTTGGGAAGGTACTTCTAACAAGCAAAAGGAATCAAAGCAAGAAATCAAAACTGTTTCTGAAAACAAATTGAGTTTTGAGGAAAGAAAACGGCTCAAAAAGGACCTTAAGAAGCAAAAGAATTTAGTTTCTAAATTAGAAAAACAAGTTTCTGATTTTGAAAGTAGGTTAGCTGAAATCAATGAAATTTTAAAAGAGCCTGATGCTTATCAAAATGATGCAAATCAAGCTATTATCAAAGAGTGGGAAAGCTCTAATCAGCAAATGCAATTGACAATGAAGAGTTGGGAGGATGAAATGTTAACGCTTGAAGAATTAGAAAATCAGGCGAAACAAAATCTCTAATTTCCCATATTAGAAAGAAATTTTATGCGCATTAGTCTCATCTCTTCTTCAGAGTATGCATCGTCAAATTCTTCTAACGCATCTTCTATTGAATCTTCTTCGGTTTCTCTGAAATAATCGAAAATCTCCTCTTGATAATCATCATCTAATAATTCATTGATGATATAGTCTAAATCTACTTTAGTCCCACTATTTACAATGTGTTCTATTTCTTCAAGAATATCATCAACTTCTTTACCTTTTGCTCTAGCAATGTCCTCTAATGACATCTTACGATCAATGCTTTGAATGATGAAAACTTTTAGACCTGATTTATTTACAACCGATTTAACTACTAAATCATCTGGTCTTTCTATTTCGTTTTCTTCAACATACTCCTTTATAGCTTCTATAAAAGGTGCTCCAAATTTTTCCGCTTTTCCTTGCCCAACACCAGTAATGTTCGTCAACTCTTGCATGGTAATTGGATACTGAGTAGCCATATCTTCTAAAGAAGGCTCGGAGAATATAACATATGGAGGTAAATCTTCTTCTTTAGCTACATCTTTGCAAAGTTCTTTGAGAATGTTGAACAATTCTTCGTCTGCTGCTCCTCCAGTTCCATTACTTGCAATGATTTCAGAAGATGCTGTGCTATCATACTTTTTAGGCTCAACCATCATGATTTTTTCAGGTTTTTCTATAAAAGATTGACCCTTTTCACTCACCTTCAAAATGCCGTAATTCTCAATTTCTTTAACCAACAAGTTAGTGATAATACATTGTCTAATAATTGAATTCCACTTTAGTTCATCATGATCTTTACCTGCACCAAACAAAGCGTGTTCATCATTTCCTAGAGACTTAATATCAGAAGTGATTTCACCGGCTAAGAAGTTAGAAATATATTTAGCTTTAAAGTTTTCTTTTAGTTCCAAGACTGTCTTAAGCAATAAGACTACTTCTTCCTGTGCATCAAATTCCTCTCTTGGATTTAAGCAATTGTCGCAGTTACCACAATTTTCTTTATGATAATCTTCGCCAAAGTAATGCAGCAGTTGTTTTCTTCTACAAACTGCAGTTTCAGCATAAGAAACCGTTTCAAATATCAGTTGCCTACCAATTTCTTGCTCGGCTACAGGTTTTCCCTGCAAAAACTTCTCTAATTTTTCAATGTCTTTATAGCTGTAAAATGCTATACATTTTCCTTCTCCGCCATCTCTACCGGCTCTTCCCGTTTCTTGATAATAGCCTTCTAAACTTTTCGGTATATCATGATGAATTACAAAGCGAACATCGGGTTTGTCAATTCCCATTCCAAAGGCTATGGTTGCAACAATAACATCAACTTCTTCCATTAAGAACATATCCTGATGTTTGGCTCTTGAAGCTGCGTCAAGACCCGCATGGTATGGAAGTGCTTTTATTCCATTCACTTGCAGTGTTTCTGCCAATTCTTCAACTTTCTTCCTACTCAAACAATAAACAATTCCAGATTTACCTCTAAGTTGATTGATGTATTTTACGATTTGGCGATTAGCTTCTTTCTTAGGGTTTACTTCATAATAAAGGTTCGCACGATTAAAAGAAGCTTTAAAAACATTTGCATTAGCCATTCCTAAGTTCTTCTGAATATCTTGTTGAACTTTTGGAGTTGCAGTAGCAGTTAATGCTATTATTGGAACTCTATCTATAGCTTCTATAATCTCTCTTAAACGTCTGTATTCAGGTCTAAAGTCATGTCCCCATTCTGAGATACAATGCGCTTCGTCAATGGCAAAAAATGAAATTTTGATAGATTTAAAGAAATCAATATTTGCTTGTTTTGTTAATGTTTCAGGAGCTACATAAAGCAATTTTGTCTTTCCTGCTACAAGGTCACTTTTAACCTGAGTCAACTCTGTCTTATTTAAAGAAGAGTTCATAAAATGAGCAATATGGTTACCAGAAGAGAAACCACGAATGGCATCTACTTGGTTTTTCATTAAAGCGATAAGTGGAGAAACTACGATAGCCGTTCCTTCCATAATTAGAGCAGGTAGTTGATAACACATCGACTTACCACCACCAGTGGGCATAATTACAAATGTGTCTTCACGGTCTAAAACACTTTGAATTACTGCTTCTTGTTCTCCTTTAAAACTATTAAAACCAAAGTACTTTTTTAAATAATTACTTAACGGTATAGATGCTGTCTCCATTAATTGGGTTTACTAGATTTCAGTTACTTTTGCTATCAAAATTTGAAAGCGATTTCAAGATACAAGTTAGTAAAATTATATAGGTAAAAAAACAAAAGCAGAGTTTTTGAAGACGAAAAGTGAAATAAAAAATATTGCGCAACAAACCCTGAAAATTGAGCGAGACTCTATTGACCACCTAATTAGTTCAATAGATGAAGAATTTGTGCAAGTTGTTGAGGAAATATACCAATGTAAAGGCAGAGTGGTAGTAAGTGGAATTGGAAAAAGTGCAATCATTGCTCAAAAAATGGTAGCCACCTTTAATTCTACAGGAACGCCAGCTTTATTTTTGCATGCTGCTGATGCCATTCACGGTGATTTAGGAATGGTACAAACGAATGATATAGTGATTTGTATATCAAAAAGTGGTGATACACCAGAAGTTAAAGTGCTAGTTCCTTTGGTAAAGAATTTGGGGAATAGGCTAATCGCGTTGACAGGGAATAAGAAATCATATTTGGGAGAACATGCCGATTACCGCTTAAGTTGTTATGTAGAGCAAGAAGCTTGTCCGAATAATTTGGCGCCAACCAATAGTACAACTGCTCAATTAGTGATGGGAGATGCTTTAGCTGTTTGCCTTATAGAATGTAGAGGTTTTGGAAGTGAAGACTTTGCAAAATATCATCCCGGTGGTGCACTTGGAAAGAAATTATATTTGAGAGTTTCAGACATGTACCCTCAAAATGAAATGCCATCTGTGAGCGAAGAAAGTACAATTAAAGAAGTTATTCTTGAAATTTCAGCAAAGCGACTAGGAGTAACTGCAGTTACTAAGAATAATACAATTTTAGGAATTATTACCGATGGAGATTTAAGAAGAATGCTTAGTAAAAGTGAAGACTTTTCGTCGCTAAAAGCAAAAGACATCATGACTAAGGGACCAAAAACCATAAGTAAAGATGCGATGGCAATGGAGGCTGCACAACTTATGAAGTCAAAAAATATTTCACAATTATTGGTTACTGATCGTTCAGAATATGTTGGAGTAATTCATTTTCATGATTTATTAAAAGAAGGACTTATCTAGTGAGTTTAGATCAGAGTTTTGATGAGGACGAAGGGACAATGTCCTTTCTTGACCATCTTGAGGTAATGAGGTGGCATTTAATTCGGATAGTCATTGCGATTATGTTGTTTGCAATATTGGCGTTCTTCTTTAAGTCAATTGTGTTTGATTTAATTGTATTGGGCCCGTCTAAGAATGACTTTTTTACCTATCAAATGTTTTGCAAATTTTCCTATTTTTTAGGCTTGGGAGATAAATTGTGTTTTCAAGAATTGCCATTTGCCATCATCAACCTCACCATGGCAGGGCAATTTACCATGCACATTTTAGTCTCTTTTGTGGCTGGATTAATTGCTGCATTTCCTTACGTTTTGTATGAAATATGGCGATTTGTAAAGCCAGCATTAAAATCAACAGAAAGCCGCCAAGCCAAAGGTTTGGTGTTTTGGGGTTCTTTGCTCTTTATGCTTGGGGTAGGCTTTGGGTACTACCTTATTACGCCGCTATCTGTCCAATTTTTAGGTGGCTATCGTGTTAGTGAATTTGTATTGAACCAAATTAGCTTGAGTTCTTATATTTCTACAGTTACAACCATTACGCTTGCTTGTGGATTATTGTTTCAATTGCCCATCATCGTTTACTTTTTATCAAAAGTAGGTTTAGTAACACCCCAGTTAATGAGGACTTATAGAAGACATGCGATCATTGTAGTGCTAATTCTAGCCGCAGTGATTACTCCACCTGATATTTCTAGTCAAGTTTTGGTGGCAGTTCCATTGGTTATACTATATGAGATAAGTATATTAATTTCAAAAATGGTTAATAAAAAGCGTGAAATTTAACCTATACTTAAGGCTTCAGAGTCCATCTTTAGTTACTTTTAGCTGCTTCATGAAATCTGGAATTACTCAATCTTTCATAGCTGCCATTTCACTTTTGGTCATGGTGCTGTTTTTTGCCTCCAATTCGAATGCACAACAGACTGTTGTTCGTGGAAAAGTGTTGGATGCAAAAACCAAGGAGGCACTTCCTTTTGTAAATGTGATTTTTCAAGACTCAAAAATTGGAACATCTACCGATATCAATGGAAATTATATTATAGAAACCTACTATCCAACCGATTCTTTATCTGCTAGTTTTTTAGGCTACAAAACGCTCAGTAAAAAAGTGAAAAAGGATATTGACCAAACGATCAATTTTGAGCTAACAACTGGAGACGTTCAATTGGAAGAAGTTGTAATTGAATATACAGGTAATCCAGCTCATGATATTCTACGGAAAGTTTGGAGAAATAAAGAAGCGAACAATCGTGAGAAGTATGACTATTACCATTACGAAGTATATAATAAAGTAGAGTTTGACCTTAATAACATAACTGAGGATTTTAAGAATAGAAAAATGTTTAGAAAGTTCCAGTTTGTTTTTGATTATGTAGATTCTACATCCGACGAAAAACAATTTCTTCCAATGTTTATGACAGAGTCAGTTTCTGATTTTTATTACCGAAGAAGCCCAAAGTCGGAAAAGGAATACATCAAAGCCTCCCAAGTTTCAGGAACTTCTAACGAAAGTATTACCCAGTTTTTAGGTGATATGTATCAAAAGGTGAATATCTATGAAAATAATATTCAAGTTTTTGGTAAGTCATTCGTTAGTCCCATTTCAAATTCTGGTTTAGGGTATTATCGTTACTATATCATGGATACTGTAATCGTAGATGATAAATATTGCTTTGAAATTAAATTCATCCCAAAACACAAGCAAGATCCTGTATTTGAAGGAACTATGTGGATAAATGATACAACCTACGCTGTTAAAAAGGTCGAAGCCAATATCAACGAAAATGCTAACATTAATTTCATAAACGGCTTTAAGGTTGTTCAAGACTATGAGATGGTTGACAACCAATATTGGATGTTAAAGAAAGATGAACTTACCGTAGATTTTCAGATAGGTGAAAAAGTAATGGGCTTGTATGGCCGAAAATCAACATCTTATAAAGATTTTGAAATCAATGTGCCTCAAGATGAAAAATTTTATGAAGGAATTGACAATGTAACTGTCCTTAAAGATGCTAACTTAAAAACAGCTACTTATTGGGATTCTGCTAGACATGATACTTTGTCTGCAAATCAAAAGGGAATTTATGAAATGGTAGATTCGGTTAAAAATGTACCTGCTTTTAAAACCTTTTTGGATGTTATACAATTAATTTTTACAGGCTATAAAGAGCAGGGTTTAGTGGAAATTGGACCCTATTTTAAACTCTACAGTTACAATCCAGTAGAAGGTCATCGATTTAGAATTGGTGGTAGAACTTCAAACAGCTTTAGTACTCGATTAATGTTGAATGCTTATGTAGCTTATGGGTTAACTGATCAACGTTTTAAATACAATGGGGGCTTTTTATATAAACTAAATGAAAATCCTAGGCAATTCGTTGAAGTCCAATATACAAGGGATTTAGAGCAATTGGGTTTAAGTCAGAATGCATTTGCAGAGGATAATATCTTGTCTTCCTTTTTACGGCGAAATCCAAATAATAAACTAACTGATGTTGAGTCTTTTGAAGCTTCCTATTCCAGAGAATGGATCACCGGCTTTTCAAATAAATTGTTTTTACGACAAAGGTCTATGAGCCCACTTGGAAGTTTAGAATATAGAAGGTTTGATGAAGAGTTGGGTATTTATAATGATGAATATATAAATACCTCGGAGCTGAGTTTATATACTCGTTTTGCTTATAAAGAATCGTTTGTTGAGGGGGAATTTGAGCGCATTAGCTTAGGTAGTAAATATCCCATTCTAGAAGCACAAGTTTCTTTTGGATTGAAAGACTTATTACAAGGAGACTATAATTATCAGAAAGTAGAATTGGCTTTGTCTGATAAAATTAATACCGGAGTTTTAGGTCACAGCGATTTACGATTAACAGCCGGAAAATACTTTGGTACTTTGCCTTATCCGCTTTTAGAAATTCACAATGGAAATGAAACCTATTTTTATGATCAGCAGGCATTTAACTTGATGAATTTCTTTGAATTTATAAGTGATGAGTATGCAACTTTAATGTTTACCCATCACTTCGATGGTTACTTTTTTAATAAAGTTCCATTGTTTAGAAAGTTAAAATGGAGAGAAGTGATCTCTTATCGCACGGTTGCTGGAGACTTGTCTGATAAGCATCGAGCTGAATTAATTTTACCAAACAATATTTATGAATTAAGAGAACCCTATATGGAAGTGGCTGCTGGGGTTGAGAATATTTTTAAACTCATAAGAATTGATGCGCTTTGGCGTTTAAATTATTTAGATCATCCAAACATTGCTAAGTTTGGAATTCGTGGAGCGTTTGAATTTACTTTTTAACTATGAAGCTAAGAGCAGAGAATATTGTCAAGAAATATAGAAAAAGAACGGTTGTTAAAGGCGTTTCAGTTGAAGTTAATCAAGGTGAAATTGTTGGTTTATTAGGACCAAATGGGGCCGGAAAAACAACCTCATTCTATATGATTGTTGGGCTTGTTAGTCCCAATGAAGGAAAAGTTTTTTTAGATGATTCGGATATAACTTCACTTCCCATGTATAAAAGGGCTCAAAGAGGAATTGGTTACTTGGCCCAAGAAGCTTCTGTGTTTAGAAAGCTATCAGTAGAGGATAATATTCGTGCTATTCTAGAAATGACCAAGTTGACGAAAGAAGAACAAGCGCAGAAGTTAGAAGATTTGCTCGATGAATTCGGACTTCAGCATGTTAGAACCAACCGAGGAGATTTGCTTTCAGGTGGTGAAAGAAGAAGAACCGAAATTGCAAGAGCTTTAGCTACTGATCCAAAATTTATTCTTTTAGATGAACCCTTTGCAGGAGTTGATCCTATTGCGGTTGAAGACATTCAGAGCATTGTAGCTGATCTGAAGAAAAAGAATATTGGCATTCTAATAACCGATCACAATGTCAATGAAACATTATCTATTACCGATAGAGCTTACTTGCTTTTTGAAGGTAATATCCTAAAAGCAGGCACGGCTGAGGAGCTTGCAAGTGATGAGCAAGTTCGAAAAGTATATTTGGGAAAACACTTCGAATTGAAGCGTAAAACGTTTAATTAACGTTATATTTCTTCTAGATTGTATTCATAGCTTTCCATCAAGTGGTTGGCTAATAATTTCTTACATGCTTCTTCTACCTTTTCAGAAGCCACAGATTCATTTTCAGCATCAATTTCAAGACTTATATGTTTGCCAATTCTAACATTTTCAATCTCGCTTAAATTCAAATTTTTTAAGCTAGAAGTTACCGCTTTTCCTTGTGGGTCAAGTAGTGCTTTAAGTGGCATAATGTCTATTTCAGCTTTAAATTTCATGGCTTTTAGGTCTGTTTGCTATTATAGAAAGAATAAGGTACAAAATTAGGATAAAAGGAATTGCTGCGAAATAAAATAGACTACTTAATACGACAGAAAATAGGAGTAGTAAAAATCGACTTTCATTTCCCTTCCACGACCAGCTTTTAAACTTTAAGGCTAACAACGGAATTTCAGCCACAAGTAAATAGGAAAAAATAACTACCAAACCAACAAGCACGATTGGTGATTCAAAAAGCAACAAAATCCATTGACTTTCTACAATACTGCTAAATGATACGTTTTGCCATTGAATCAAAGGAATTGAAACCCAAAAAAGTGCATTGGCGGGTGTTGGTAAACCAATAAATTGGTCAGTTTGTCGGTCATCAACATTAAATTTTGCTAATCGAATTGCTGAAAAAACAGCAATCAGTAAAGCGAAGTAAGGCACCCATTCATTTGAACTGTATTTTTCCAACTGGTTTAGGGCTATAAAAGATGGAACTAAACCAAATGTTACTACATCGGCTAAAGAGTCTAGTTGTGCACCAATGGGACTAGAAACTTTTAATAATCTGGCTGATAAGCCATCAAAAAAATCAAAAAATGCACCCAATAAAACGAGTAGACTAGCTGATACTACTTGCTGATTAGTAACTGCTAGAATTGCTAAACAACCGCAAAGTAAATTTGCAGAAGTAATCATATTTGGAATATGCTTGCGCATGAAATGTATTTCTAAAAATATGAATTTAAGAGCAAGCTTAAACATCTTTATTCGCTTGGTTGTCGTCTATTCAATTATTTTTGATTTTTAAATCGAAAAAGAAAATAAAAGAGACAATTACTGGTTAGTAAGTTCAGTATCTTTAACAATCTTTTACACTATGGTAAGATTACTTCTAATAGGCCTATCAATTTTGTTAGTGCAATGTTTGCAAGCGCAAGCTCCAAAGTATAGTAATGAGTTTTTGAAAATTGGAGTAGGTGCGCGAGCATTGGGGATGTCAAATGCCTTTGTTGCTTCAGCTAATGATGTAACTGCAGGTTATTGGAATCCCGCAGGCCTCAGTCGGTTAGAAAGTGATTTTCAGTTTTCCCTTATGCATTCTGAATACTTTGCAGGAATTGCCGCTTACGATTATGCTGCTTTTGCAACAAAAATTGATGAGCAAAGTACTATTGGTTTTTCTTTTTTGCGTTTTGGTGTCGATGATATTCCAAATACAACTCAATTGATTGATGCAGAAGGAAACATCAATTTTGATCGAGTGACCACATTTTCCGCTGCCGATTATGCAGGCTTAATTAGTTATGCAAGAAAAAGCAATGTAGACGGACTGAGTTATGGTGGAAATGCCAAAATAATTCACAGAGCTGTAGGTGATTTTGCAGAGGCCTGGGGTTTTGGCTTTGATTTGGGAATGCAATATGAGAAAGGAAAATGGATGTTTGCTGCAGTTGGTAGAGATGTTACAACCACATTTAATGCCTGGAGTAGCAATTTAGATCAAGAAACCCAACAAGTATTCTTGCAAACTGGAAATGAAATTCCTGAAAACTCCGTAGAGTTAACGCTTCCTGAATTGATATTAGGGGTGAACAGAAGTTTTGTTTTTAGTGATAAAATTGGTTTAACTGCTGAATTAAATTTTAAAAATACCTTCGATGGTAAAAGAAATGTGTTGTTTAAATCTGATCCAATTTCAGTAGACCCTAGTTTTGGTTTTGAAACAAATTATGACGATTTGATTTTCTTAAGAGGAGGGATTGGAAATGTTCAGGTAACTACAGATATTGATGGAAATCGCTTAACTACTTTTCAACCTAACTTTGGGATAGGGGTGAAATTACCCTACATTAGTATTGATTATGCGTTAACTGATATTGGAGATCAATCTGTTGCCCTATATTCCAACGTATTTTCTGTTAGAATTGATATAAACCGAAAGCAGTGAAAACACTACTACGAATTTGTCTCTTACTTTTAACTCAACAACTACTTGCTCAACCTTATGGAAACGATTGGATAGATTACAATCAATCTTATTATAAGTTTCCAATTTCTCAGAATGGAATTTATCGAATTGATTATCAAACACTGATTAATTCGGGGATTCCAATTTCTTCAATAAACCCTAGAAATTTACAGCTTTTTGCACGAGGGAAAGAAGTTCCTATTTACATTGAAGGGGAGAATGATGGAGTTTTTCATCCCACTGATTTTATTGAGTTTTATGCTGAAGCTAATGACGGATGGTTAGATTCTGTGTTTTACAAAGGAAGAAACAACCAACCGAACCCTTATTATAGCTTAATTAATGATAGTATACACTATTTTTTAACATGGCATGGTGGTAGCCAGAATTCAAAGCGATACGGCTTAGAAAATTCTACAGATTTCGGGAACTATTTTCCTGCTGCTTATATCTGGAAAGAAGAATTAGTAAACTTTAGTCAGATTTATTACGATGGTGAAATCTTAACTAGTCAAGCCACAGATCCTGAATATGTGCCTTCAGAGGGCTATATGAGTGGAGTTTTGAATTTAGGGAACTCTAGAAATTACACTTTTTCAACACCAAATCGATATGTTTCAGGTCCTTTTGCTGAATTTGAAATGAAGCTGAGTGGACAATCAAACTGGGCAGGTCAGAATAATGGGGACCATCATTTGGAAATTCAAATAGGCAGTAAGATAGTCTCACACATTTTTGAGGGATATGAATTGGTTGATGTAAACTTCACTTTTTCTCCTTCTGAAATTATTGGAGGAAACAATGCTCTTCAAATTAGAAGTATAGATGATAGAAATAGTGGAGTTGATCGGACTGCCTTTCCTTATTTTAAGGTTACTTACCCTCATACCATGAGTTTACGAAATCAAGCCTATTATGAGTTTTTAGTAGATGATCATTCGAGCCAATCAAAGCAATATTTAGAGCTATTATTTTTTAGAGGTGGAAGTAATCCTGTATTGTTGGATTTAGATAATAAAAAGCGAATTCAAGTCATACAAGGTTTAGATGATTACAAAGTGTTAGTACCAAACGGGGGTGGAAGAAAACGATTGGTGATAGCCGCTGAATCTGAAGTTAAGCCTATTAATCAATTAACTGCTGTTGGGAATGCAGCTAAGTTTGTAGACTATACTGCTCAGGTAGTAGATACTTCTTTTGTTATTATCACAAGCCAGAAATTGTTTGTAGAAGCTACACGTTATGCTGCCTACAAACGTTCTAAAGGGTTGGCATCAGTAGTTGTTTCTGTTGAAGATTTATACGATCAATATGGTTACGGTATAGAAAAAAACCCACTAGCTATAAGAAGTTTTATGGAGTTTGCAGCCGATCAATGGCCATTTCCTCCTAGCCATTTATTCTTAATTGGTAAATCAGTTGCAGCGAAGCAACACCGGAGCAATGCTGCTGCTTATCAAGAATGTCAAGTACCTACTTTTGGAAATCCTGCGGCGGATAATTTATTGACCGCTGGTCTTAATCAAAGTGGTTTAGAACCGCTTGTTCCGCAAGGTAGATTAAGTGCAAAAACGGTTTCAGAAGTAGGGGCGTATTTAGATAAGGTAATTGCATATGAAAATTCTCTTGGACAACTTTGGCAGAAGCAAGCACTTCATTTTGCAGGAGGAAACAAGGCGCTAGAAGCCAATCAACTGGAATCTTATTTAAACGGATTTGCAATTGATTATACTGCAGCCCCTAAGGGAGGTAACGTAAGAACTTTTAGAAAAAGTTCATCCTCTCCGTTTCAAACGTCCTTGTCAGACTCAATTCGAACTTTAATAAACGAAGGGGTTGGTTTAATGACCTTTTTTGGGCATGCTTCTGCAACTGGAAATTTTGATATAAGCATTGATACTCCGGACAAATTGGAAAACCAAGGAAAATATCCCTTTATTCTTGCTAACTCTTGTTATGCAGGAAATTATCACCAAGCTGGTTTATTAAGTACGGCAGAAAAGTATGTGTTGGAAAGGAATAAAGGAGCAATAGGTTTTATTGCAAATGGAAATCTTGGTTTAGCAAATACTTTGAATGATTACTCAGGTAAGCTCTATGAATATTTTAGTAAGAAGGGCTATGGTAAAAGCATGGCAGAGAATATGAGACTTACTGTTATGGAGTTGGAAAATGGAAATATGTATCCAAGTCTAAAAAGCATTTGTCTGGAAATGAGTTTGCAAGGAGATCCTTCTTTGGGCTTGTATGCACCTGATTTGCCTGATTTTTCAATACAACAAAATGATGTTAAAATCCTTCCAAACGAAGTGACTACAGATCTTGATTCATTTCAACTGATGATTACCCTTACAAACTACGGAAAGGCAATTCAAGATTCTTTACAAGTGGAAGTTAGGCAAGACTTTCCTGCTTCTGGCATTGCTGATACAACTATTTTCTTCAAAGTAAAACCACTTTTTTTTAGAAATAGCTTAGCATTAAATTTTCCGATAGATTTAGTTGAAAATGTAGGAATAAATCAATTTACAATTATTCTTGATCCGCTTGATGAGCATACGGAGATTAATGAATTAAATAATCGAATTGATTTTGAGGTTTTGGTTCGATCAGGTGAAATATTGCCTGTTTCACCACTTAGATATGGAATAGTTGGAACACAAGGACCTACATTAAAAGCATCTACTGCTTTTGCTTTTGAGATAGAAAAGAACTACCGATTTGAGTTGGATACCAATGCTAATTTTAATAGCTCATTTAAACAATCTTTTGATGTAAGTTCAGCTGGTGGGGTTGTCAGTTGGAGTCCTTCTGTTTTGCAGAATATGCCTGATAGTGCTGTTTATTTTTGGAGGGTCAGCCCAATTCCATCAAATGGTATAGACTTTAAATGGAGACAAAGCTCTTTTCAATACATTGCCAATCAAGAAGGTTGGTCACAAGACCATTTTGATCAGTATAAGCAAAATGACTTTTTGTATATAAAGCAAAATGATGCGCAACAAAAGTTTGAGTTTACACAGGGTGTACGTGAGCTCAATGTTTTTAATGTAGGATCTCCAGTTAATAATGTGGAGCATAATGAAATTTTATATTCAATTGATGCAGATACTAGGGAGAGAGGAGCATGTAGAATCGTTCCTGGATTTTTAATCGCTGTTTTGGATTCATTAACGCTTGAATCTTGGCAAACCCCTTACAATGGGCTTAACCAACAAAATTATTTTGGTCAGGCCAACCAAGATAGCTGGTGTTTCCCTTCTAGAGATAGGTCAGAGTCATATTTTCTTTTTAGGGCGGATAGTCTCGATGAAATGAGAGATATGCGTGATTTTTTGTTGAATGAAATACCCGATGGAAACTATGTGGTTCTCTACAGTTGGCTAGCATTTAACTATTCGGATATATGGGATCAAGATTCTTCTATTTTAAGGTCCATACAAACTTTGGGAAGCAATGAAATTGTTAATCTTCAAGATAGTTTTCCATTCATTTTTACGGTGCAAAAAGGTAAGTTAAATACGGTTCAAGAAATTGCTGGAGCTTCTACCAGAGATCGAATTAGCCTTGAAAGAGATCTTCAAGTAAATGCTACTTTTGGAGATATTTACTCTACCATAATTGGTCCAACCGATCAATGGAATCGCTTACAGTATGCCTTTAAAAAGGAAGGGTCAAGTCTGGCAGATAGTTTAATTTTTGAAATCTACGGCATTAATACCATAGGCAGTGAGAGTCTTCTTTTTTCTTCAAATCAATTTAGTTTAGATACTTCTCTAAACCGTATTGTGGCAGCCAATCGATACCCTAAACTGAGGCTTAAAGCTCGAAGTTTTGATGACTTAGAAAGAACACCTCCACAGTTAAAAAGGTGGGAGGTGAGTCATCAAACGCCTCCTGATGTAGCAGTGAATCCCAATTTGTTTTTTAGCCTAAGTAAGGATACTATTCAAGAGGGTGAGCCTCTAGAATATGAAGTGGCTATCAGTAATGTTTCTTCTACCGAAATGGATAGTTTTCAGGTACAGATTCAACTATTAAATCAGCAGAATCAGGTATCAATTGTAGCTGAAGAAACAATAGCTCCTTTAAGCGGAGATAGTACCTTTATTTACAATGGAGAACTTAGTACTCAAAATCTAAGTGGGATATACAATTTAATTATAAATGTTAATCCACAGCGAAATCCATTTGAGAGTGAATATTTTAATAATACAGGACAGTTTTCATTTGTTGTAAGAAATGACTTCTTAAACCCATTATTGGATGTCACTTTTGATGGCAAGCGAATTTTGAATAGAGAAATTGTATCAGCTAAACCAGAGATTAGAATTAGTCTGGATGATGAAAATAGTTTTTTGGCTTTAGACGATACCTCAAGCATAGCCATTTACTTAAGGAAACCAAGTGGACAAGAGGAATTGTTGAATTATAATTCAACTACTGAACTTGAGTTTACACCAGCAAGTTTACCTGAGAATAAGGCGAAAGTATTGTATCAACCTAGCTTTACAGAAGATGGAATTTATAGCCTTCGAGTAAATGCTAAAGATGCTTCAGGTAATGAATCTGGCGCTCAAGATTATCAGATTGAGTTTGAGGTGGTCACTAAATCGAGTGTAACTCACTTAATGAATTATCCTAATCCTTTTTCTACATCTACGCGTTTTGTGTTTACGTTAACTGGTTCTAGAATACCAGACCAAATTCAAATTCAAATAATGACTATAACCGGAAAGGTTGTAAGAGAAATTGATCAATTTGAAATTGGACCGATTCGAATCGGAAATAACATTTCAGAATTCGCTTGGGATGGAAAAGATGAATTTGGAGATCAGTTAGCCAATGGAGTTTACCTCTATCGAGTGAAAATGAGAATTGATGGCGCCAATGTGGAGCATCGAAAAACTGAAGTAGATCAATTCTTTAAAGAGGAATTCGGAAAAATGTATTTGCTGAGGTAAATTATTTAACCAAACGCCTTACAATTACTTCCTTCCCATTTGATAAACTCAAGAAGTAAACTCCTTTGTTTAGACTAGATAAATCAAGCGTTTCATAGTCGTTTTGTGCAACTGTCAAGTTGTTTTTAAATACAATCTTTCCAACAGCATCAACTAATTGAATTTGATAATTGGTGAAATGACTTGAGTTTGCAATTGTAATTGAATTTTCAAATGGATTCGGATACACTTCAATTTGATTGTTCAAGCTTAAATCAGCTAATGATGTAATGATAGCATTTGCGGTAATTGGAATAGTAAAACTTGATTGAAGACCAGTTAAACTGGTATTAAAATCCAGAGTTTCATTTATTTGAGCAGCAGCTCCTTGAGTATTAGCAACAATTGAAATTTGAATTGCTTCACCTGGATTCAGGCTTTGGTTAACTCCTGAACCTGCAGCAAAAGACAAATACTGTGTGCTACTGATAGAAAAATTACTGAATGAAATGGGTTGATTTCCTTTATTTACCAAAATGTAATTGAAAGTGTCCGCAGCTAGTGCATTAATATTTCCAAAATTCACTGAAGTTTGAAGAATATCTAAACTAAACTGAGGGGTTTTAGTGCTATTTGTCACAAAATTGGTAATTCGCTCTTCCAGTTGTGGATAATCAACAAATGGGTTTCTGTTGTTTTGTACCGCTTGTATGTCTGTGTTTCTCTGTATTTCAGAAGCTGTTGGTAAATAGGTGTTGTGCCAGTTTCTTAATACTGTTTCTTGAGTAGAAAAATGACTCGAGTAGTCTTGGTAGCGAATTACAAAATACATCATAGCCCTTGCAGTAGCTCCTTTTTGCGCATTTCGTGGCTCGAACAAACCACCGCCCTTTTTAGAGCCTCCTTGAGACCATGTGGTGCTACCAGTTACTACACCAAAAGGTAAATTTCCTCTTTGGCTGTTCGAATTTACATCTGTTGCAAATAAATGGTGAATGTCACTTCTCATCGGTAAGTTTTGGTTAAAGAATCCTTGAGGAAAAGTATGCTCACAGTTAAAGCTATTGTTATTTGCTCCAGAGCGACTATTAAAAGTTGCGGTTCGACCAGTATATACACATTCTACTTGTCCATTATTATTATCAATACTTCCGTACATAAAATCTCGTGCTTGGTTATAGCTCCGTTGATTGTACCCCTGACCGGTAATGGTTTTTAGAGCATTCTTTAAGGCTTGTTCTTCTAGGTTTTGTGTACCGCTGTAATAGGCCATAGGAAATACTCCTTGACCTTGTAAATCAACTGCAGTAAAACCACTACTGCCATTATGTTGAATGATTAATTCTGAATTATGCATGATATTATGCTCAGGTTCAAAGTAAATCCAAACATTTTGGCTAGCCCCTGCAGCCAAACTAAATGTACTTTGTGAAGCAGAAAAGGGGTAGTCGCCGTAAATTACATAAAACTTAATGTTGGTAATGTTTACAGCTTGATTTGAATTATTTGTAATGCTCAATTGTAAACTATCTTTTGTTCCTACATTAACATTTCCAAATGCTAACGAATTCACTTGAGTGCTTATAATTTGTCCAAAGGATAAACAAGGTGCTAAGAGTAGAAAAAGTAAAGATTTCTTCATGCTTTCAATTTTGAAGGGCAAACTTATTAATAATTAAGTTTGCCCTTCTTTCCAAAAAGTATGAAACATATTAAGTTTTGGTTACTTTCTTTATTAAGTGGAGTGTTATTGGCACTTGCCTGGCCTGAAATTGCGGATATAACTTCATTAATATTTATCGCATTTACACCACTATTAAGGGTGGAAAAAGAGTTGACTCAAAGAAAATCAAATCCAGCTTTGGCGGTTTTTGGCTTCGCTTATTTAGCCTTTTTTATTTTTAACCTAATCACTACTTGGTGGATTTATTATGCTTCCGATTGGGGAGCAGTTGCTGCTATTGTTTTTAACTCTTTGTTTATGGCCACTGTGTTTTGGCTGTTTCATTTAACCAAGCAAAAAGTAGGTGAAAAACAAGGCTATATTGGTTTGGTTATTTATTGGATTGCCTTTGAATACCTTCATTTAAATTGGGATTTGTCATGGCCTTGGCTTATCCTAGGAAATGTGTTTGCCAACGATATTAATGATATTCAATGGTATGAGTTTACAGGAGTAATAGGTGGAAGTGTTTGGGTTTTGGTTGCTAATTTGCTGTTTTTCTTTTTTCCAAAGCAGCTGAAAGCGCAGAATAAGAGAAGCTATTTGGTAATGATTGTTTGGCTGCTTTGGGTATTTGCTCCCATGTTGTATTCACATGCTATTTTTAAAAATTACGTATCAAAAGGTGAAGAAAAGCAAGTGGTCATTGTTCAGCCAAATATTGATCCTTACAAAGATAAATTCGGAGGTATGTCAGAGTCAGACCAAATAGACCGGATGGTGCGTTTGGCTAGAAGCAAAGTGGATGAAAAAACAGACCTACTAATCTTACCTGAAACCGCTTTTCCAAGTGCTTATTGGGAGCATGAAGTTGAATATTTATACGGAACTGAAGAGTTGAGAAATATCATTGACTCTTTTCCAAATCTTAGAACTATTGTTGGTCTTTCTACTTCCAAATTAATTTTAAAAGAAGAGGAAATGACGCCTACTGCCCGCAAATTAAGGGGTGAAGGTTACTATGATAATTACAATGCTGCCATGCAGCTTGATCAAACAGAAAACATTCCTTTTCATCGAAAATCGAAATTAGTCTTGGGAGTAGAGAAAGTTCCTTTTCTTGAGTATTTACCTATCATGAAGAGGCTTTCCATTAATCTTGGAGGCTCGGCTGGAGGTTATGGTTGGCAAGACTATCCATCTGTGTTTTATAATCAAAATGCTGAAAATGGTGTTGCACCTATCATTTGTTATGAATCGGTTTATGGAGAGTATGTCACCCAATATGCAAGAAGCGGAGCAAAACTTTATGCCATTATTACCAATGATGGTTGGTGGGACGATTCACCCGGTTACAAACAGCATTTAGCTTACGCAAAGTTGAGAGCCATAGAAGGAAGAAGAGGTATTGTGCGTTCAGCCAATACAGGAATTTCTGCTATAATTAATCATAAAGGAGAAATTGTAGATCAAACAAAATGGTGGGAAGAAGCTGCACTGAAAGGAACTGTTCAATTAAATGACGAATTGACCTTTTATGTGAAATACGGAAATTACATCGGGCGAATTGCTGCCTTTATTGCTCCTTTACTTTTGCTATTAACCTTAGTGAGGAAACTGAATAAAACAGAACAAAGATTAAGTGCTAAAAAGGCCTAGTTTGCCTAAATTTGTGGGCCAATTCTCAGAATAATAAAAAATCATGGATAAATACGACGTTGCCATCATTGGTTCAGGCCCTGGAGGCTATGTTTGTGCCATTCGTTGTGCACAATTAGGAATGAAAACCGCTTTAATTGAAAAATACAGTACTCTTGGAGGTACTTGCCTAAACGTAGGTTGTATTCCTTCTAAAGCATTGTTAGATTCTTCAGAGCACTACCATCAAGCTGCTCACGATTTTACCAAGCACGGAATTGAGTTAAAAGACTTGAAAGTAAATTTCAAGCAAATGGTAGAAAGAAAAAGAGGAGTGGTTGAGCAAACAGTTGGAGGCATTGATTTTTTAATGAAGAAAAATAAGATCGATGTTTTTCAAGGGATGGGTTCATTTGTAGATGAGCACACCATTAAAATAGATGGAGAGAAAGAACAAAAAATTGAAGCTCAAAAAATTGTAATTGCTACAGGTTCTAAACCTGCTACTTTGCCATTTATTGAGCTAGATAAGGAGCGTGTAATTACTTCTACTGAAGCCTTGGAATTGGATGAAGTGCCGAAGAAAATGATTGTTATTGGAGGCGGTGTAATTGGTCTTGAACTGGGTTCGGTTTATGCACGTTTAGGAACTGAAGTTGAGGTGATTGAATACATGGATCGCATTATTCCAACCATGGATTCTACCATGAGTAAAGAATTGAGCAAGTCACTAAAAAAGCTAGGAATAAAGCTTCACATGAGCCACAAGGTGAAAGAGGTGAAGAAGAATAAAAATTTGGTGACTGTAAAAGCGGACAATAAGAAAGGAGAAGAAGTAAGTTTTGAAGCTGATTACTGCTTGGTTTCAGTAGGAAGAAGACCTTATACAGATGGATTAGGGTTAGAAAATGCTGGATTAAAAGCAGACGACCGTGGGAGAATAGAAGTGAATGAGCATTTACAGACTTCAAAGTCTCACATTTATGCCATTGGTGATGTGGTTAGAGGAGCTATGCTAGCACATAAAGCGGAAGAAGAAGGAACTATGGTGGCAGAATTAATGAACGGTGAACAACCACACATTAATTATAACTTAATTCCGAATGTAGTGTACACTTGGCCCGAAGTAGCAAGCGTTGGAAAAACGGAAGAGCAGTTAAAAGAAGAAAAGATTGCCTATAAAACAGGTTCTTTCCCATTTAAAGCAAGTGGAAGAGCAAGAGCTAGTATGGACACAGACGGTGTAATTAAAGTGCTTGCCGATAAAGAAACCGATGAAATATTAGGCGTTCACATGTGTGGACCAAGAGCAGCTGATATGATTGCAGAAGCTGTGGTTGCTATGGAGTATCGAGCTACAGCGGAAGATATTTCGCGTATGAGTCATGCTCATCCAACGTTTACAGAAGCATTTAGAGAAGCAACTTTAGCTGCAACTAATAATAGAGCAATTCACATTTAAGAGATGTGCTTTTAGAATGAACAATAACAGTAAATGGCTTGTCTATTTGCTGTTTTTTTATATCCATTATTATGGCCAAAACAGGAGTTTTATTAGTCAATTTAGGTACACCTGATGACGCAAAAATAGGAGCGGTAAGACGCTATTTATTTCAATTTTTAAACGACCCAAGGGTTATTGATTTACCTTGGTTATTGCGAAAGTTTTTGGTCAACCTGATTATTGTTCCTTTTCGTGCAGCAGGCTCTACTAAAATTTACAAGCAGCTGTGGACCGATCAAGGTTCTCCATTAATTATTTACGGAGAAAGTGTGCAGCAGAAATTACAAGCAAAGTTGGGCGAGGATTATTCAGTTCATCTAGCCATGCGTTATCAAAATCCTTCTATGGAAAAAGTGCTTGGAGAAATGCGCATGTTGAATTATGAAAAAATTATCATCGTGCCACTATTTCCGCATTATGCTTCTGCTAGCTCCGGTTCTGCTATGGAAAGAGCCATGAAAATTATTAGCAAATGGTGGGTTATTCCAGAGTTGTCAATCATTAGTCAGTTTTGGGATCATCCAAAATTTATCGACGCTTTTGTGGCAAGAGCCAAACAATACGACATTGAAAGTTATGATCACATTTTGTTTAGTTATCATGGGCTTCCCGAAAGGCATGTAGACAAAGTTTATGAAGATGGGACACCTTGTAAAGACCACGATTGTGAAACAGAGTTAACAGATGATAATAAGTATTGCTATAAAGCAACTTGTTATGCCACCACTCGTTTATTAGCCGAAAAACTTAACATTCCAAAAGAAAAGTATACCGTTGCTTTCCAATCTCGTTTAGATAAAAAGTGGTTAGAGCCATTTTCTGATGAGATTGTGGAAGAACGAGCGAAAAAAGGAGATAAGCGAATATTAGCGTTTAGCCCGGCATTTATTGCCGATTGCTTGGAAACAACCGTTGAAATTGGAATTGAATACCAAGAGATTTTTGAAGAGAATGGTGGCGAAAAAGTACAGCTTGTTGAAAGCCTAAACGATCACCCCATATGGATTGAGTGTTTGGAAGATATGGTTCGAGAAAGAGGCTAGTTTAAAAAACAATTGGTGGGGTTCATGCGTAGGTATATATGTATGAGTTCAAGTTTTTTACAACATTCCAAAACCAAATACCTTTTAGCAATACTCTTATTGCTTGTTTGCTCAGGAATTTATTTCGCTGATCATAACTTAATGGAGGGTGAGCTCATCTATAAATCGAATGTAGAGAACCCAAACCAAAGCCCTTTTGAAATGAGTGTACACTTTAAAAATGTTGAAGATTCAGTAATTAGAAACAGTTTTGAAAAAGTGTGGCACCAATACAAGCCTTTGCATGAATATGAAATTACATTGGTGCAAAAACCGATTGAAGGTTCAACCATGCAAGCGCAACCCATTATTACTTTACGTTCACTTTTTAGTGGAATTAAGCGGTATCGAATAAATATAGGATA